>NZ_JBNPTX010000013.1:0-223626 GCF_051167875.1 Bradyrhizobium sp. HKCCYLRH3097 | reverse complement strand
GCATTCCCTGCGCGACGGTCTTCACGCTTATACGCAGTCTCCCTGGTGCGCCGGGCTTGTTGGCCACCATCCCCAGCACAATGCGCTCGCATTGCGCCAGGTTGATACCAGCGTCGGGGTATCAGGACGCTGCGACTTCACGTCCGCAAGCGATCGTTCGTCCGCGCCTTCGTGAGAAGATGCTGCGATCTCTCGCGGCCATCGCATCCCCGCCTCGCGTGTCGTGACGATCGCGCGCTACGCCCCTCTGCGGTGAGGCGGGATGCGGGGAGATAATCATGATTTCCGAAAATACGCAAGATGTTTTTATTTTTCGGAACGAACGCTGCGTCTCACGCGCTGTCGGATGGAGCTCGTGCGCCTGTCTCTGGACTGCGGCTCCTCTCCGAAGTTGTGGCCCGCGGGCTGACATGCCCGCGATGCGAGGACCGCTATTGGGCTTTTAGGGCGAGACAGCAGCCCGACAGAGAGGCGTCTGTCTTCGTTTTTCTAGACGAGACGCAGGGACAACTGCGCGAGCATTGCCGTTGCATCAGATCGAGCTCGAAATTATCCACTGGACATCTTGAGAACATATAGCGAACATGATATCTAAATCCTGCCATAGCCCGTATACCGATCAAATGTCTCACGTGGAGTCGGCAATGCTCTCGGCCGGAGAAGATCTTATTCGCTTTGCAGATGGCCGGCGCTTCGGGACGATCCTTGCAGACCCGCCTTGGCAGTTTACAAACAAGACGGGCAAAGTTGCGCCGGAACATAAGCGTCTCGCGCGCTACGGCACAATGAAGCTCGATGAAATCTGCGAGCTGCCATTAGGTCAAATTTCCGCTGCGACTTCGCATCTCTACATGTGGTGCCCCAACGCGCTGTTGCCGGATGGTCTCGCTGTGTTGAAGGCTTGGGGTTTTACGTACAAGTCCAACATCGTCTGGCACAAGATACGCAAGGATGGTGGCTCGGACGGGCGAGGCGTCGGGTTTTACTTTCGAAATGTCACCGAGTTGATCCTCTTCGGTGTGCGCGGCAAGAATGCTCGGACCTTGGCGCCGGGGCGTCGGCAAGTGAACATGATCGAGACCCGCAAGCGCGAACACTCCCGGAAGCCTGATGAGCAGTACGATATAATCGAAGCCTGCTCACCCGGTCCGTTCATTGAGTTGTTCGGACGCGGTCCGCGCAAGGGTTGGTCGACCTGGGGAAACCAAGCCGAGGATTACAAGCCGACGTGGAAGACATATTCCAATCATTCGCAGGCTGGTCTGCTCAGCGCGGACTAGCGGTACGGCTGCCCATCCCAAGTTCGCTCACTGGCCGCTACTATCAAAACCGGGCACGTTCCCATCACTCCACGGCGGACGCGCATTTTCGCCTTGTCGAAAGCGGTCACGGTTGAAGTGCTTAAGTCGATGGGGAGCCTTGTGGACCGGTTTGCCTCAGGAAGTGTTGCCTGATACTCGGACCAGATACGTCTAGCCAAGTTCAATAGGCTCAGCCGATCCTTGGTGATAATGACTCCGGCCGAGATCACTCCGGCCTCGTACCAAGACCGATAGGAAGCCAGATCACGATCGAGGTTTCCATCCTTTGCGTTCCACTCGACGTCAAGGACAACGCGGCCCTTGTAGTTATCGACGAGATAACCTTCCTGGCGCACCGGCGGGAGCGTCTCTATCAGGTTATTGTTTCGGTCGAGCAAAATGCCCGTGGTCTCAAGATCGAGGCGGGCTTCGCGCCAACCACGAGCTGAAAAAAGAGTATCGATTTGATCGGCGATGTCACCCCGGTTTCCTCCGGGCTTTAGCCAATACTCTGGACTAAGTCGGTAGGTTGAAAGAACATCAACAATGTCTTGCCATTCAGGACCGCAGACCGCTTGCATTACTGCGGCCGCCGAGTTCGTCTCCATGTACTCCCAGTGATCGCGTGCCGTGGCCGGCAATACGGTCGGATCATCATAGGTGTAGGTTTCGAACATTATCCCTGGACATCCAGCGCCGAATCAGAGGCAAGATAGCTAGAGGAAAGCCCATCCGCTAGCACAGAAATTAGACCAAGCAGATTGCTCTAGACCTTCAAATTGTATTGGGAGCACAGCGGTGAAGAAGGTATCGAACAAGAGAAAGTCTGTAATCTCTCGACCAACCAGCGTCACGATCCACGGTGTAAAAACTCGAAGGGGCGAGAAGATGCTCGCTGGACCTTATCGTCTTGTGAACACGCAAACCAAGCGTGTTTTCGTTGGGTCTTTAATTGACACGATCAACAAAGGGAAGCTGCGCTTAGCGATATTTAGCGTTCCGAAACGGTAGCTGGACCTTATGTTGAAACCATCTTGGACGACGTTCTCGTCCGGATGGAGCTTATGACTTGTCCCACGCTCGATCGTCTAATCGGCGACGTGAAGCTGCAATACCGCCTGCTTCTGTAGATAGCCGATCACGTTGAAGAGGTTCTTGGCTTGCGGGTTGCCCTGCGGGCCGAACATGCGGATCAGGCTCTTGGGTGGTGTATCGATCGCCTCGCCGAGTTTTTCGAATCCGACGGTCGCCTTGATGCAGTCGCGAAGAATCGTCTTGCCGGTTTCCATGTCGCCGCTGAGCATTGCGTCGACACCTTCGCGAAGAAGCGCTGCTGCGAATCTCGCGTCCGCCTTCGCGTGCCGATGAACCAGCTTGTCGAAACGCTTTGTCTTCACGCTTCTCGCTCCATTCCACGCAGTGTACACCTCACCGCTTCTTCCACCCGCCGCGCTTTCCCGGCGCGCCGCCGGTCGAGCGCGGAGCCGGGCCGAATTCGGGGCCGGACTCGCGGGAGTTGGTGGGCTGGATGATCTTGCTGCTGTTGCCGAATGGCTTTGGCGGCAGCTTGGCGTTGGGGCGGTAGGGCAGGGATTCCGGGCCGTGCATCTCGTCGAGATGCGGCTTGTGGACTTTGGAGCCGGTGCTTGGGCCGCCGCTGATGATGTCGTCGAGGGACGGCGCGAGCGGGTCGCGGGGCTTCACCCCACCCCGGCCGCCTTTGGCGGCCGACCCTCCCCCTCCAGGGGAGGGTGAAGAGGAGCCGCCAGCGCGTGCCGCAGCGCCACGGCCCTTCATCGCCGTGGTCGGGAGATTGGCGGCGTCGCCGTATTTCTTGGCGCCGGCGTAGCTGCCCGCCTTGCTCTGCACGGTGCGCTGCTTGGCAGTGGGGTCGTCGACCACCGCGAGCTCGGTGGCGCGGAGGCGCTTGACCTCGTCGCGCAGGCGGGCGGCTTCCTCGAAGTTCAAATCGGCGGCGGCTTCGCGCATGCGGGTTTCGAGATCGGCCAGCACGGCCTCGAAATTGTGGCCGATCGAGATGACGTCGTCGGTGGTGGTGCCGCCGCCGGTCTCGATCAGCACGTGGTCGCGCTCATAGACCGAGTTGAGGATGTCGCCGATCGACTTCTTGACGCTCTCCGGCGTGATGCCGTGGGCCGTGTTGTACTCGACCTGCTTCTCGCGGCGGCGGTTGGTCTCGGCGATGGCGCGCTCCATCGAGCCGGTCATCTGGTCGGCGTAGAGGATCACCTTGCCGTCGACGTTGCGGGCGGCGCGGCCGATGGTCTGGATCAGCGAGGTCTCGCTGCGCAGAAAACCTTCCTTGTCGGCGTCGAGGATCGCGACCAGCGCGCATTCGGGAATGTCGAGTCCCTCGCGCAGGAGGTTGATGCCGACCAGCGCATCGAACGCGCCGAGCCGGAGGTCCCGGATGATCTCGATGCGCTCGATCGTGTCGATGTCGCTGTGCATGTAGCGGACGCGGATGCCCTGCTCGTGCAGATATTCGGTGAGGTCCTCGGCCATGCGCTTGGTCAGCACCGTGATCAGCGAGCGGTAGCCGGCCTGCGCGGTGGCGCGGACCTCGCCGAGCAGATCGTCGACCTGGGTGCGCGCGGGGCGGATGTCGACGGGGGGATCGATCAGCCCGGTCGGGCGGATGACCTGCTCGACGAACACGCCGCCGGCCTCGTTCAGCTCCCAGCCGCCGGGGGTCGCCGACACCGCCACCGTCTGCGGCCGCATCATGTCCCACTCCTCGAAGCGCAGCGGACGGTTGTCCATGCAGGAGGGCAGGCGGAAGCCGTATTCGGCCAAGGTCGCCTTGCGGCGGAAGTCGCCGCGGAACATGCCGCCGATCTGCGGCACGGTGACGTGGCTCTCGTCGGCGAACACCAGCGCGTTGTCGGGGACGTATTCGAACAAAGTCGGCGGCGGCTCGCCGGGCAGCCGGCCGGTGAGATAGCGCGAGTAGTTCTCGATGCCGGCGCAACTGCCGGTCGCCTCCATCATCTCCAGATCGAAGGTGGTGCGCTGCTCGAGCCGCTGCGCCTCGAGCAGGCGGCCCTGCGCGTGCAACTGGTCGAGCCGCATCTTCAACTCGGATTTGATCGACTTCATCGCTTGCACCAGGGTCGGGCGCGGCGTCACATAGTGCGAATTGGCGTAGACCTTGATGAACTCCAGCTCGTCCTGCTTGTGGCCGGTGAGCGGATCGAACTCCTCGATGTTCTCCACCGTGTCGCCGAACAGGTTCACGCGCCAGGCGCGGTCCTCATAGTGCGCCGGGAAGATGTCGATGACGTCGCCCCGCACGCGAAAGGTGCCGCGGGTGAAATCGTGCTGGGTTCGCTTGTATTGCAAAGCGACGAGGTCGGCGATGAGCTGGCGCTGGTCGATGCGCTCGCCCTTCTTCAGCGCGAAGGTCATCGCGGTGTAGGTCTCGACCGAGCCGATACCGTAGATGCAGGACACCGAGGCGACGATGATGACGTCGTCGCGCTCGAGCAGCGCGCGCGTCGCGGCGTGGCGCATCCGGTCGATCTGCTCGTTGATCGAGGAATCCTTCTCGATGTAGGTGTCGGTGCGCGGGACGTAGGCCTCGGGCTGGTAGTAGTCGTAGTACGAGACGAAGTACTCGACCGCGTTGTCCGGGAAGAAGCTCTTGAACTCGCCATAGAGCTGCGCGGCGAGCGTCTTGTTCGGCGCGAGGATGATGGCCGGGCGCTGCGTCGCCTCGATCACCTTGGCCATGGTGTAGGTCTTGCCGGAGCCGGTGACGCCGAGCAGCACCTGGGTGCGGTCGTTGCGCGCGATGCCCTCGACCAGCTCCTTGATCGCCTGCGGCTGGTCGCCCTTCGGCTCATAGGCCGACTTGATCTCGAAGCGGACGCCGCCTTCCGACTTCTCGGGGCGCGGCGGCCGGTGCGGCGTCCACACCTTGACCGAGCCGTCGTCCTTGCGGAACTCGGGACGGCCCTCGCGGATCAGCGACTCCAGCGCTTCCGCCGTGGCCTTGACGCCGAGCGCCTCCATCTTGTTGCGCGGCGGGCGGGCGAGCGCCTCCTCGTCGTCCTCGGCGGTGGGCAGGCCGAGCTGCCGCGCCAGTTCCGGATCGAGCGTCGGGATGGTGGCGGCGGTGCCGTAATTGGCTTGCGGCGCTTCGGCGAGTCCGGAGGCTGAGGCGGCGTCATCCGCCCCGAGGGGGTGATGCTGCGGAGGGAGGCCCCCACCCTGGCCCTCCCCCGCACGCGGGGGAGGGGACGCTAGCGGCGCAGTCTCGGCATCATCGCTGGCGCCGGCACGCGGCGCCTGCCGCCTGGAGCCCTCCCCCGCGTGCGGGGGAGGGTTGGGTGGGGGCGGGCCATGCGACGGATCGTTGTTTGACGATGAACGTCCACCCACCGGCTGCGGATTTGGCCGCAGCGGGATCGGGCGATCGGACGTGTCGCGGGCCGCAACCTCGGCACTCCTGCCCTTGGTCGACGCCCGCGCGCGGTGCGCGGCGGCCTCGCCGCCGCTGCGGCGGTCCCAGGAATTGTCCGGCGGCGGCTTCAGTCCCGTTGAGGAACCGATGCCGCTCTCGCCCCGGTTGATGGCGGGATTGAGCAGCTCGGCGAGCGCGGGCGCGATCGGCTGCACGTCGGGCCGGTGCGCTTTCGATTTCGGGGTTCGGCCTGGCTTCTTGGGAGTGTCGGGGGTCTTCGCCATGGCCCGAATATGGGACGGATGGCGCCGACTTGAAAGAGTGATCGGGCGCCGCGCACCAGCCTTGCTGACAGCATGGTGGCAGCAGCAGGCATCGAGACGCACGTGCTCCCGAAAGGCCACACGAGATCAGCGGGCGACTCGCGAGCCATGGCGCGCGCGATCGCGTTGCCGCGACGCCACGCTGCCGTTCAATGCCGCGTCGGCTGCTCGACGATGTCGAGATGCACGCCGTGGCAGGCGACGCATTGCAGGGCCCAGTACTCGGAACCGCCGCGGCCGTTGATGACGCTCAGGACGCTCAGCTCCGCATCGCAGTCCGGGCATCGCGTACGCACCGAAAAAGCGAGGTGTTTGACGGCAGGCTCAGCCATGAATTGCAGTCCGCATTACGAATACACTCGGCATTTCGAATTGGCGTTTGATGTTGGCTTGGAACCGTCTGGCCGCGCGGGGGGACTCTCGGGGACTTCACTCTCGGAGATTGTTCCACGTCGCGCTATCCGTCTTTTCCCGGGGGTCGGTCGATATCCTCCGTCGCGTGCTTCAAAGTGCTGCGGTTCGGTCTGCAGCTGTCAGCGCCACCGCTTGCGAAAGCGGTCGATATGGCTTTTCGCGTCGGCAATCGCCATGTCCGCATCGGACCAGGCGAAGCCGACTTCGAGCGAGGGGAACGAAACGCCATTGATCACCACCGGGGTCATGTCCGCGCGGCGGATCCGCGCGTGCCACAAGCCGCGTCCTGCTTCGAACGGCTCGATGGCGAAGTCCTCGTACAAATACGTCATTGCGCAGTCCTGATGTCCCGAACGGCAACGACAGCATGAATTGGTCCGAGCATTTGTGAACGGGTTCACACGTCAGCGTCTTTTTTGATGGCGTCCCTGCGCTGAGAATTCCGGGTCGCGGGCTGTGACGCCGCGCGCATGATCCAGCGCCGGAACGCGGCGAAATCACGTTGGCCGGCCTGGAAATGGCGGTAGACAAGATACCAGCGCTCGCCTTTTGGGACGGTCAATGCAAACGGTGCAACCAGGCGTCCCGCCGCGAGGTCGTCGTCGATATAGGGACGGATGCCCATGGCGACGCCGAGCCCGTCGATCGCGGCCTGCAGCGCATGTCCATAGTACTGGAACTCGGTGCCGCGCGCGCTGACGCGCGTGATGCCCGCGGCCTTCAGCCACAACGCCCAATCCTCGGCGGCATGCGACACCCGCAGCAGGCTCGAGCCCTTGAGATCGGCAGGCTTCTTCAAGGTCGCGGCGAGCCGCGGCGTGCACACCGGCACGAGATCCGCGGCGAACAGCGGCTCGGCGACGAGGCCCGGCCAGGCGCCGTGGCCGAGCTTGATGCCGCAGCTCCAGTCGTCACCGAACGGCACCGCCGCCCCGCCGGTGGTGATGCGGACCTCGATGTCCGGCTGCTCGGTGCTGAAATCGGCCAGACGCGGGATCAGCCATTTCATCGCGAACGTCGGCCCGACGCCGAGCGTCAGCACCCGCATCGATGACGGCGCCATGATCTGCGCGGTCAGGCTCGACAGCGCATCGAAGATCGGCGTCAGCCCGCTCTGATAGGCGCGGCCGGCGGCGGTGAGCGCCAGGCGGTTGGCCTTGCGCTCGAACAGCACGACGCCCAGCCGCTGCTCGAGCAGGTTGACCATGCGGCTGATCGCGGCCGCGGAGACGTTGAGCTCGCTGCCTGCCGCGGCGAAGCTGCCGGTGCGCGCCGCCGCCTCGAACGCCTTGATGCCGTTGAGGAACAGCAGCCGTCTCATCGCGCCCTCAGGAAAACTGATGGAGGGCAAGATAACTCGGTTTGTACTGATATCGCCAGTGCGACAAATTGCATGGCGAGGAGATCAGCCATGACACCCGCCCTGATTGCAGCGCTCGGATTGCTGATGGTGGCGACGGCGTTCCTGTCGGGCCTGTTCGGCATGGCGGGCGGGCTGATCCTGATCGGCGTGCTGCTGGCGATCATGCCGCTGCCGGCGGCGATGGTGCTGCACGCGGCGACGCAGATGGCGTCCAATGGCTGGCGCGCGGTGCTGTGGCGCCGGCACATCCGCTGGCGGCCGGTCGCGGTGTATCTCGTCGGCTGCGCGCTGGCGCTCGGCCTGTGGGCGCTGGTGCGCTACGTGCCCGACAAGCCGGCTGCGCTCCTGCTGCTCGGCGTCACCCCGTTCATGGCGCGGCTGATGCCGGCCGGCCTCAGGCCCGATCCGGACAGCGTCTGGCAGGGCGCGATCTACGGCACGATCTGCATGGGGCTGATGCTGATGACCGGCGTGTCGGGGCCGCTGCTCGACACGTTCTTTCTCGGCGCGCGGTTCGACCGCCGCTCGATCGTCGCCACCAAGGCGACGTGTCAGGTCGCGAGCCACCTCACCAAGCTGATCTATTTCGGCGGCATCATCGACCAGGCCGCGGGCCTCGATCCGGTGCTCGCGCTCGTTGCCGTCGGCGCGTCGATGCTCGGCACGAGCCTGGCGCGGCGGCTGCTGGAGGCGATGAGCGAGCAGCAGTTCCGCACCTGGGCCAACCGCATCATCACGGCGGTGGCGAGCTACTACATCCTCTATGGCGGCTGGCTGCTGCTGGCCGCGCAGAGCTCGGCGGCGGCGGAGTGAGGCGAGCATGGCCGGATCGGCAGACCCCCTGGTGCTCGACTTCGTCGAATGGATCGCGCGCGCGCCGCGCAGCCATGCCGAGGTGGTGGCGACGTGGCGAACGAGCTGCCCGCGGCTGACGGTGTGGGAGGATGCCGCCGATCTGGGCTATGTCACGCGCGAGGCGATCGCGGGCGCCGGCCTCTTCATCATCGTCACCGATGCCGGCGCGCGGCTGCTGCGCGACAACGGCCGCGTCGTGCGCTAGAACGGTCCGGACTTGGAGGAAGGACCGGGAATGGCCGTGAAACTGTATGAACTCGTCGGGACCGATGCGAGCCGACCGTTCAGTCCCTATTGCTGGCGCACGCGGATGGCGCTGGCGCACAAGGGGCTGAGCGCTGATACGATTCCGTGGCGCTTCACCGAGAAGAGCGCGATCGCGCCGCATGGATCGGAGAAGGTGCCGGTCATGCTCGACGGCGACCGCGCGGTCGCCGATTCCTGGGCGATCGCCAACTACCTCGAGGACACCTATCCGGACCGGCCCTCGCTGTTCGGCGGCGCCGGCGGCCGCGCCATGGGGCGCTTCCTCAATGCCTGGGGCGATATCGCCATCGTCGGCGGCATCTTTCCGCTGATCATCGCCGACATTCCGAAGAACCTCGCCGCCGAGGATGCCGACTATTTCCGCAAGTCGCGCGAGGCGCGGTTCGGCAAGAGCCTCGAAGAGGTCATGGCCTCGCGCGACCAGGCGGTCATCGGCTTCCGCAGATCGCTGGAGCCGCTGCGCCAGACCCTGAAGACGCAGGCCTTCATCGGCGGCGATGCGCCTGACTATGCCGACTACATCGTGTTCGGCGGCTTCCAATGGGCGCGCGTGGTGAGCCCGTTCCGGCTGCTGGAGGAGAGCGACAGCGTCCATGCCTGGCGCGAGCGGCTGCTCGATGCGTTCGATGGGCTGGCGCGCAAGTCGCCGGGCCACCCGGTCTAGCAACGCGGCGGCCGGCGCTCGCGCCAGGCCGCCAGCCCGTCCGCGAGATCGCGGCTGCCGACGAGGCTCGCGAACTGTTCGCTCTCGACCTGGAGCCCTTCGCCGATCGCCATGTTGAGCCCGCGCGTCGCGGCGGTGATGATGCCGGCGACGGTGTCCGGCCCGTGGCGGATGATGCGCTGGGCCAGCGCGCGCGCCGCCGGCAAGAGCTCGTCATGCGGCACGACGGCGTTGACGAGGCCGATCTCCAGCGCGCGCGGCGCCGGGAAAGAATCGCCGGTCAGCAGCAGTTCGAGTCCGCGCTTGCGGCCGACCAGCCGCGGCAGCCGCTGCGTGCCGCCGAAGGTCGGCGGCATGCCGAGCCTGATCTCGGGCTTGGCGAAGCTGGCGCGCTCGCTCGCGACCGCAAGATGCACGGCCTCGGTGATCTCGCAGCCGCCGCCGAAGGCGAGCCCGTTGACGGCGGCGATGACCGGCTTGCGGAACGCCTCCAGCCGCGCCGTCATCGCCTGGCCGCGCCGAACGAAGTCGCGCAGCGCGGCAGCGCGCCCCTGGCGGACGCTTGCGGTGAATTCGTCGATGTCGGCGCCGGCCGAGAAGGCGCGTTGTCCCGCACCGGTGAGGACCACGGCCCTGACGCCGGCATCGGTCTCGATGCGGTCGAGCGCGGCCATCAATCGATCGATCAGCGCGTAGCTGAGCGCGTTCAGCCGCTGCGGCCGGTTCAGCGTGATCACGGCGATGCGGTCGGAGATGTCGAGCAGGATGAGGTCGGTCATGGTGTCTCGCAGGCTGGCGGTTGGAGCAGGTGAAGACTAGGCGCCGCGGCAGCCGAGGTATATTCACTGGTCAGTATACATTGACCGAGCGCCGCCATGCCCCGTTCCTCCGATCCCACGCCCGCCCGCATCATCGCCGCCGCGAGCAGGCTGTTCTATGCCGAGGGCATCCGCGCCGTCAGCGTCGACGCGGTGGCGGAGAAGGCCGGGGTCACCAAGAAGACGCTGTACTATCATTTCCGCAGCAAGGACGATCTGGTCGCGGCCTATCTCGCCGCGCGCGACCAGCCGAACCTGACGCTGTTCAAGCGCTGGTTCGACGAGACCGAGGGCGGGCTGCCCGACAAGATCGCCGGGATCTTCAACCGGCTCGCGCGCGCTGCGCGACATCCGAAATGGCGCGGCTGCGGCTTCCTGCGCACCACCGCGGAACTCGCCAATCTGCCCGGCCATCCCGCGATCAGGATCGGCGCCGCCCACAAGAAGAAGTTCGAGGCCTGGCTGCAGGCGATCTTCGAGGAGCAGGGAATTGCCGAAGCCGGCGAACTCGCGCGGCAGATGCTGCTGCTGCTCGACGGCGCGTTCGCGGTCGTGCTGCTGCATCGGGACGCCAGCTACATGGAAACCGCGGGCGCCGCGGCGCGAACGCTGGTCGCGGCGGCGCTGCCAAAGGGAAGGCGATACGCTCCCCGCAGCACTGTCAGCCGGCGCAGCCGCGTCCCCTGACCTGCTCGCCGCGAATGATCGTCGCGACCATCCGGCTCGCCATGCCGTCGAAATCGGATGGCTTGATGTAGCCGGCGGCGTAGGCTTCCTGGGTGAGCCGTTCGATCCTTCGATCCTCGGCGGTGGTCCATACGCCGGCGATATAGGCGGCGCCGGCCGGACCATAGGTCTCGGGATAGCGCTCGTTCTGGTTCTGCCGGTGATAGTAGTAGTGGTTGAGGCCGCTGATGAAGCTGTCGCGTTTGGCGCCGCAGCGGTCGCTCCAGGCGAGGTCGAGCGACTTCAGCGCGTCTTCGCGCTGCGAACGCCGGGCGTCCTCGGTGTATTTCTCGTGGTCCTGAAACTCCGCGCCGGTGACGGGCGGAAACGCCGCCGCGGTCGGCGCTTCGGTCAGGAACAGGCGTCCGCCAACCTGCCAGACGACGATGGCCGCAATGATGAAGATCAGCCGGTTCATGGCAGCGCTCGTTTGCTATCGCCGGTCCCGTTGCGCCTGCCGCGTCCGGCACACCGCCGACTCGTCGGACCAGAAAGCGGGTCCGGCGAATTGCGGGACCTCCTCGCGCACATCGGCCGGAAAGTCCGCCTTGGTGATCCCCTTCTCCTCGAAGGCTTCGAACAACGCCTCCTTCACGCGCTGATCGAGCGGCGTGCCGACGCTGTCGGCCGCCTCCTGGAGCGATTTGTCGGTGCAGATCTTTGCGCCCCAGAACTGCCGCTTGCAATCCAGCTTGGCAACATAGGCGCGGGTGTAGGCCGTCAGTGCGTCCACCAGGTTCTGCTTCATGGTCTTGTCGCACGGCGACAGCTTGTAGGCCGTCGCGGCCTGCAACGCGTCCATGCGCAACGCGTCGAGCTTGGGATTCTTGTCGCTCTGCGAGGTGTGCTGCGCGAGCCACGCCTTGCGGTCGAACTCCTTTGCCTCGGGGCCGCCGAAGGTCATGTCGACCGTCGGGGATAGGGGAGCCACGACAGCCACGCCCCCCGGCGCCGGCGCAGCAAGGTTTGAGACCGTTTCAATCGAAGCTGTCCGCATCATGCCCCGCCACGGTCCATCCGGAAGCGGAAATCCCCTGACCGCCCAACTCACACCTGCGAACGCAGCCAAAAATGCCGCACCCGCGGCGCCAATGAATCGCAACATGAAATGAGCCCATCCGCCAACGCCCAGCAAAGTAGTGCGTGCGGGTTAATGCATCCGATAGGACTGCGGACGGCGCGCAACGACGTGAACCGATCGTGACCGTGTTCGGCCGCGTTTGAAGAAAATGGCTCATGAGAAGGCTGCACGGCGATTCACGGCCTGCCGAGGTGACGTCACGTCCTGACGGGCAACACCGAACGGCGCGCGAGCAGCGCGATGGCGGCATCGAGATCCGGCAGCACGGCCGCCGCATTCGCCCGCGAATGATCGTTCGGCGGCACGATGTCCGGCACCATCAGGGTGATCGCGCCGGCGGCGTGCGCCGAGGCGACGCCGGGATTGGAATCCTCGATCGCGACGCAGGCCGGCGCGTGCGTCCGCAGCCGTTCCGCGGCGAGCAGATAGAGGTCCGGATGCGGTTTGGCGCGGGCCACGTCGTCGCGTGTCAGGACCGCATCGAAGCGGTGATCGATGCGGGCGAGGCGGAGATGCTCCGCGGCCGTGCGGCGCGAGGACGAGGTGACGACCGCCTTGGGCAGGCCGACCGCGTCGATCGCATCGAGCAGCGCGATGACGCCGGGCTTCAGCGGCATGCCCGCCTGCAGGATCTCGACCGTCTTGGCCGCGAACAGGCGGTTGACTTCGGCCAGCGGAAAATCGTCGCCGAAATGGTCGCGCAGGGTCTGCTCGTTGTCGGGTCCGGGAATGCCGATCATCGCATGGCAGAGCTCGACGACGCCGTCGCTGTAGCCGAGCGCATTCAGTGCCGCGATCGCAGCTTCGAGATAGACCTTCTCGGTGTCGAGCAGCGTGCCATCCATGTCGAGCAGGACGGCTTCGACGTGCCAGCGCGTCACGAGCCCGGCTCCGGTTTGCCGGCCAGTCTCTTGAGGCAGTTGGCGCACAGGCAGTCCTTGAAATTGCTTTGTCCGGTCTTGGGCAGCGGCAGGCGCACGGTCTCGTCGAAGCACCAGCAGGAGCCGCCCGGATCGCAGCTGAACGCCGTGCCGCACGACTCGCAGATGAGCTGCCGCGCGGTCATGTCCGCTAAACGATTTGTCACCTTCGGAACCACGTCCGACCAGCCCCTTTTCATGTCCGGTTCATCTGCAGGGGCAAGTATAGTGCGTGACAATCTGCCGCGCCATCGCAGTCTGCGGTCGCGGCAACACAGCGTTTCGGGAGCTCCCGCGATGACGGGCTCGAGGATGTGGCATGGCGCGTGATGCTCGAGCGGCTCTTGTCGCATTGAATCGCTTCGGCTTCGGCGCGCGTGGCGGTGCCTCGGGCGATCTCGTCAATGCGGCGTCGGACCCGCGCGGCTTCGTCAAGGCCGAGCTCGGCCGTCCCGATGGAGCGCTGCTGGAGGCCCCGGGTCTGCAGCCGACGGCAGCACTCGCCGCTGCCGTCTTCGCCTATCAGGACGAGGTCAAGCGGGCCCGCGAGGCCGCGAAGTCGGAGGCTGCGCCGCAGGAGCAGTCCAGCCCCACGCGCGGCCTGTCCACGAACGGCGCGGACAAAGCCATGGCCGCAACGCCCTCGGCGGCCCCAGCGGCCGGTGCCGACCCCGCACCCGCGATGCAGGGAGCGCCGGCAAAGCCCGCGCAAGCCCAGCAGCCGCCCAACGTCGTCCAGAAGACGTTCCGTGCCGAAGCGCTGGCGCGGCTGCAGCGCGCGGTGCTCGCCGACTGCGGCTTCACCGAGCGGCTGGTGGCGTTCTGGTCGAATCATTTCTGCATCTCCGCCGGCAAGGGCGAGTTGGCGCGGATGTGGGCCGGTGCGTTCGAGCGCGAGGCGATCCGGCCGCACGTGCTCGGGCGCTTCGTCGACATGCTGAAGGCGGTCGAGCAGCATCCGGCGATGCTGTTCTTTCTCGACAACCAGGAATCGCTCGGACCGGACTCACGTGCCGGCCAGAACCGCAAGCGCGGCCTCAACGAGAATCTCGCGCGCGAGATCATGGAGCTGCACACGCTGGGTGTCGGCGGCGGCTACAGCCAGGAGGACGTGACCTCGCTGGCGCGCATCATCACCGGCTGGAGCTTCGCCGGCCGCAACGCCCGCAACGCGGCGCCCGGCAGCTTCGTGTTCAATGCCAATGCGCATCAGCCGGGGCCGCAGACGTTGCTCGGCAAGGTCTATGCGGATGATGGCCTCGCCCAGGGCGAAGCTGCGCTGGCGGACATCGCGCGGCATCCGTCGACCGCGAAGTTCATCGCCGCCAAGCTCGCACGCCATTTCATTGCCGACGATCCGCCGCCCGCGCTCGTCGCGCGACTCGAAGCCGTGTTCAGGAGGAGCGATGGCGACCTCAAGGCGCTGACCTTGGCGCTGGTGGACTCCGACGATGCCTGGTCGGCGCCGCTCACCAAGATCCGCTCGCCCTATGAGTTCCTGGTCGCCGGCGGCCGGCTGCTGGCGCGCGTGCCGGAGGATCCCGGCTTCTATCTCACTTCCCTGAACACGCTGGGCCAGCCGTTGTGGACGCCCGCGGGACCAAACGGATTCGCTGATACCAATGCGGTGTGGGCCGCGCCGGAGGGCATGAAGCTGCGGCTGGACATCTCGTCGCAGCTCGGCGGCCGACTCGGCAACAATCTCGATCCGCGCGAGCTGCTCGAGCTCGTCGCCGGCGATGCTGCGTCGACTGAGACACGCCGCACCATCGAGCGCGCGGAGTCGCGCCAGCAGGCGCTGGCGCTGCTGCTGATGTCGCCGGAATTCCAGAGGAGATGACGATGGACCGGATCGCGACCTCGCTGTCGACCTCGCGACGCCACTTGCTGCTGGCAGGCGCGTCATTCGCCGCGTGGGGCTATTTGCCGAAATTCGCCCGCGCCGCCGACCAGCGCGATCCGCGGCTGATCGTCGTAATCCTGCGCGGCGCGCTCGATGGTCTCGCCACCGTCGCGCCGGTCGGCGATCCCGACTACGCCGGACTGCATGGCGCGATCGCGCTGACGACGACGGGACCAACTCCGGCGCTGCCGCTCGACTCGTTCTTTGCGCTGCATCCGTCGATGCCGGAATTCGCGCGCATGTATCGTGACAAGCAGGCTGCCGTGGTTCACGCGGTCGCGACACCATATCGCGAGCGCTCGCATTTCGATGGCCAGGACGTGCTCGAAAGCGGCTTCGCCGGTCCCGGCCGCGTGCAATCGGGCTGGCTGAACCGCGCAGTCGAGGCGCTGCCGCGCGGCCCCCGCGTCACGGGCGCGCTCGCGGTCGGTCCGACGGCACCGCTGGTGCTGCGCGGCGCAGCGCCCACCGTCGGCTGGGCGCCGGTAACCTTGCCGCAGGCCGATGACGACACCGCGACGCGGCTGGTCGACCTCTATGCGCATCGCGATCCCGCATTGGCGGCTGCGCTGTCGCAAGGGCTGAAGCTCGAGAAGGTCGCGTTCGGTGACGACATGAAGCCCAAGCCGGGCGGCAACCAGATCGCGGCGATGCGCCAGGTCGCGCGCGGCGCGGCGAAGCTGATCGCGGCGGATGATGGTCCGCGCATCGCGGCGCTGGCCTTCGACGGCTGGGATACGCATGCCAATGAAGGCGGCGCAATCGGCCGGCTGGCGCAGCTCCTGTCGGGCCTCGACGGCGCGCTCGCCGAGTTCGAGAGCGGTCTTGGCCCGCGCTGGCGGGATACGGTCGTGGTGGTCGCAACCGAGTTCGGGCGCACGGCGAAGATCAACGGCACCCAGGGGACCGATCATGGCACCGGGACGATTGCGCTGCTCGCCGGCGGCGCGGTGAAGGGCGGGCGGGTGATCGCCGACTGGCCGACGCTGAAGATGGCGAGCCTCTACCAGGGACGCGATCTTGCGCCGACGACGGATCTGCGCGCGGTGTTCAAGGGCGTACTCGCCGATCATCTCGGCATCGGCGAGCACGCGCTCGGCGGCGCGGTGTTTCCGGACAGCGCGGCCGTGAAGCCGATCAAGGGGCTCGTGGCCTAGGGCTCGCTTGCGCCCTGTCCTGATCGGGGCTCTGAAGCATTCCACATCGCGGCATCAGCGGCCACCGCCGCTGGCGCATTGCACCGCGAAGTCTGCTACTCCTCGACCTGCGGCATTCACCCCTCAGGAGATCAGCATGTTCATCGCCATGAATCGTTTTCGCGTCGCCAAGGGCTCGGAGGCCGCCTTCGAGCAGGTCTGGCTGTCGCGCGACAGCCATCTCGACAAGGTACCGGGCTTCGTCGAGTTTCACTTGTTGAAGGGACCGGAAGCGGAGGACCATACGCTGTATGCCTCGCACACGATCTGGGCGTCGAAAGCTGCGTTCGAGGACTGGACCAGGTCCGAAGCCTTCCGCGCCGCGCACCACCGGGCCGGCGACACCAAGGTGCACTATCTCGGCCCGCCGCAGTTCGAGGGGTTCGAGGTCCGCCAAACGGTGGGCAGCAAGACGTAGGACAAGGACAGAGTCCACCATTCAGACGAGATCCGTCTCCGCGGCCCGTCTTGGCTGAGCACGGCCGAGCGGACGCTTGATTTGCGCTGAACGACACGGCGGCCGACAGGACCCGGACGGTCGCCGGTCGTGCGCCCTCGGAAGCTGCTCGCGCCGGGCCTCGCCGGGCAAGCCGTACCGCCGAACCTGCTGACATCAACAAGGACGACGCCCCAGTGAAGCTCCGGCTGAGTCGCGGAGATGCGACGGTGTGCCGACGCTGACCAGTCGTCGCCGTCGGCAGACGCGCATGCGAACTCAGGCGCTCTCGGGAACTGGAGCCTCACGAGGCTGTTATCGCGTGTCTGAAACAGGAAGCCGAATGTCCGGCAGGGCGGGCAGCGCCAGCCAGCGCCCTCGGTCGTTCTGTTCTAGCGAAGGCCCGGATGGTTGCTCGGATCGAGGACGAACCTTCCGGCATATGACCACCGGCGCCGGCGACATCGTCAGAAGCTTCCCTCCGTTGCAACGCGCCACCTTCGTCGACGTTGACAGCCTGACCGCTTGAGCGACGCGCGCCGCCCTTCCTCGTTCGGAGAGAGATTCGATGATCATCAGACAGCCGCTCAAGGTCCGCACCCCAGAGGAAGTTCTCGGGCTGATCAGCGCGCTGGCCGTCGCCATTTTTGCGGTCATCATCATCGCGCTGCTGTATTTCGGTCGCGATATCCTGGTCCCCGTGGCCCTGGCCATCCTGCTCAGCTTCGTATTGGCGCCATTGGTCGCGCAACTGCAGCGGCTTCGTGCCCCGCGCGGACTGGCCGTCGTCAGCGTGGTCGTTCTCGCATTCGTCGTGATCTTTACACTGGGCAGCCTGCTCGCCACCCAGCTCACCCAGCTTGCCAGTGAGCTGCCGAACTATCAATCGACGATGAGCAACAAGATCCAGTCGTTCCGCGACACCAAAGCCGGCAGAGGGACGCTCGAGCGTGCATCGGACATGCTCAAGGATCTGGGCAAGGAACTCGACAAACCGAATGAGCCGGAAGCGGCTCGGCCGCCGAGCGGACTGCGAACGAATTCCTCAGTCCCTGTGACCCCGATCCCGGTGGAGGTCCGGCAGCCCGATCCCGGAGCGCTAGACAGTCTCCGCACGCTGATTTCGCCGCTCATTCATCCGCTGGCGACGACCGGCATCATCATCATCTTCGTGATCTTCATATTGCTTCAACGCGAGGACCTGCGGAATCGGCTCATTCGCCTTGCGGGCTCATCCGACCTGCAGCGCACCACGGCGGCGCTCGATGATGCGGCTTACAGGCTCAGCCGGCTGTTCCTCACCCAGCTCGCCCTGAACGGCGGATTCGGCGTCGTGATCGGCGTCGGCTTGTGGTTCATCGGCATCCCCAGCGCCCTCCTTTGGGGGATCCTCGCCGCAGCGCTTCGGTTCGTGCCCTATATCGGCGCCGTCATCGCCGCGGCGTTTCCGCTTGCTCTGGCGGCAGCGGTCGACCCTGGCTGGTCGATGCTGATTTGGACCTTGGCCCTGTTTCTCGTGGTCGAGCCGTTGCTCGGCCACGTCATCGAACCGATGGTCTATGGGCGCAGCACGGGCCTGTCCCCCGTGGCGGTGGTCGTTTCAGCCGCGTTCTGGACCGCGCTGTGGGGCCCAATCGGGTTGGTGCTCGCGACGCCGCTGACGGTCTGCCTGGTCGTCATCGGACGACATGTGGAGCGCCTGGAGTTCCTCGACGTCATGTTCGGTGATCGTCCAGCGCTGTCTCCTCCCGAGATCTTCTACCAGCGCATGCTTGCGAACGATCCGACGGAAGCGGCCGAGAAGGCAGAGGAGTTCTTGAAGGAGCGCTCGTTGATTGCCTATTGCGACGAGGTCGCGGTGAAGGGACTGCAATTGGCCCAAGCCGACGCCGACCGAGGGGCGCTCGCCTATGATCGCCTTGCAACGATCCGTGACGCCGTCGCCGAGTTGACCGCCGATCTTTCCGATCAAAATGATGGTCCGCTGGCGAAACGCGAGACCACCAGCGATCCGGAAGCTGCATCGGCCGTCGACAGCTCGGCCAGCAGTGGGGCAATCGACACGATACCCATCCTCAGCAAGGACAATCTCGCCGAAGGATGGCGGAGCGAGCAGCCGGTCCTGTGCGTGGCCGGGCGAACCCCGATCGACGAAGCGGCGGCGGTGATTCTCGCGCAACTGTCGTCGGTGCACGGGTTGGGCGCGAAGGTCTCAGGAGCGGAGGCGCTCTCGACGGCGAACGTCATCAAGCTCGAGCCCGCAGGTGTTGCGATTGCCTGCCTGATCTATATCGGCAATTCCGGCGTTGCACATATGCGCTACTCCGTTCGTCGCTTGAAGCGACGACTCCCCAAGGCAAGAGTGATGTTGGTCTGCTGCGCGGCCGACGTCGATCAGGAGGCCGCGAAGGTGCTGCAGGAAGCCACCAAGGCCGATCTGGTCGCGGCGAGCATGGGTGAGGCTGTCAGAATGTGCGTCGAAGTCGCGCAGGCGAAGGCTTCTCAGCAGGTCCCATTGAAGCAGCAGAACACGACGACCAACGTAGCGTGAGACGCGCCACGTCCAACGACCAAGGCCAGACAAAAAAATGCGGCCCCGGTCAGAGACGGCGACTGACGGGGACCGCTGAAACGCGTGACCGGTGACGGGGGATGATCAGGCGCTCGATGGAGCGTAGGCCTGCCCCGTGACGGCGGCGTGACACCGCCCGTTCACAGCGCCTTGCGGTAGACGATGAAGCCCGAGCGCTCGGCGATCTTGTCGTAGAGCACCTGTGCCGTGGTGTTGGTCTCGTGCGTCTGCCAATAGACCCGCGGCGCACCGGCCTGACGCGCTTCGCGGTAGACCGCCTCGATCAGCGCCCGTCCGACGCCCTTGCCGCGGGCGGCCTCGCTCGTGAACAGGTCGTTGAGATAGCAGAGCGGCCCGATCGTGGTGGTGGCGCGATGAAACAGGTAGTGCGCCAGGCCGATCAACTCGCCACCGCTCTCGGCGACCAGGGCATGGACCGGCTCGTCGGCATCGAAGAAGCGCGACCATGTCATCGCGGTCACCTCGGCCGGCAGCGCCGTCGGCCCCGAACGGCCGTAGAAGGCATTGTAGCCGTCCCAGAGCGGCAGCCAGCGATCATGGTCGTCGCGCGCGATGGCGCGCACAGTGAGTGCTTCGTGCATGAAGGCTTCGCCGTCCGTTTGAATCTCGACGGACCTTCGATACGCGCAGCCGCGTTGGCGATCAATCCGGGACGGGCTGCACCGGTTCGGCAGCGGGCGGCCGTACCAGCTCGACATAGACAGACCGATCTTCCTCGGTCAGCGGCGAGAGCGAGAGCTCGCCCCGCCGCTCGATCAGGATCAGCAGTGACGCCGCCAGCAGGATCGCGAGTGCCAGGGTCACGGCAACGATTACGACCGTTGATTTCATCGCCATTTTGTGCGCGAGACAATCATCGCCTGTTGTCGCGAAAACCGCGAAGGGTTGTCAAAATGGCTTCCTGTTAAGCGGGCATCGACAAGACGGCGCGGATCGACACCACCGCGATGGTGACGCAGACACCCAATGAGAGCGTGCTGGCCGCGATCGTTGCGACCACGGCGGTGGTCAGGCTGGGCGAAAGGGTGAGCGTCGCGTCGTCGTGAAAGCCGCTGATCGGCGTGAGGAGCCCTCGACAATGGTCCGACTGCTGCGGCGACGCATGGCCGCGGACCCAACTGAACCTCGGAACGGAAGCAAGACGCCACCCGGACATGAAGTCGAAATCCCTTACCCATACATCCGCGAGCGAATCACTCGCAGAGGTAAATTCTAAGGTCGCGCTGGGCAGGATTGCGGCGGCAAATCGGAAAAAAAGGCAGGAACATGGCGCTGGCGGTGTTTGTTCCCGCCGAAGCGTGTATTTTCCCCGCTGTTCTACGGACGGTCCGTAGTCTTACGGTGAATGCCTCACCCGTAGTCGGCGGCGATGCCGGCCGAATCGATCAGCGCCGGCTGCCAATCCATCGCGACGAAACCGGGTGTCTGTTCGACGCGGCGCAGCCAGTTGCGGATCTTCGGGAAGGTCGACAGGTCGAAGTCGCAGCGATCGGCGACGTGGGTGTAGCCGTAGAGCGCGATGTCGGCGACCGTCAGCTGCTTCGCGGCAAAGTAGTCGTTGCTCTTGAGATGATTCTCCATCACCTGGAGCGCGGCGTAGCCGCGCTCCATCCAGTCCTCGAGCGCATGTGTCTGCAGGTCGCGCCCGCCCTTGACCAGCAGCAGCCAGAAATAGGCGGCGCCGATGTTCGGCTCCAGCGCATGCTGCTCGAAGAACATCCACTGCAGCGCTTCGGCGCGCTCGATGCGCTGCTCCGGCACCAGCGGCGTGCCGCCGGCGACATACCAGAGGATCGCGTTCGATTCGGCGATGAAGCGGTCCTCGCCGACCTCCAGCAGCGGCACCTGGCCGCTGGGATTCTTGGCGAGAAAATCCGGCGTGCGGCTCTCGCCGCGCAGGATGTCGATCTCGATCGCCTGATAGGGCGCGTTCAGAAGCGCGAGCGCAAGGCGGACCTTGTAGCTGTTGCCTGACCGCTGCATCGAATAGAGCTTGTACATCCGGCCGATTTCGAGTTCGAGGAATCAAAGGTTGGACGCATCGCACATCCAGACGCCAGATCGTCCCGCAATGCGGCCAGACAATGATGCCGATGGGCGCAGGCTGCAAGAGCCGGCGGATGGAAAAAGTCGAAATGCGCTACTGCACTGCACTCTCGAATAACAACTTTCCAATAGATTCAAACAATCGAGATCACGCCTGCGCGATGCGCGCGTGTCCACCGATCTCGACGGCGCGATCGGTGAGTGCGCGGCGCAGGGTCAGCGCGAACAGGGCCATCAGAACGATGAGGCCCAGCGGTATCGTCGTCAGCCCGGCGACGCTGCGCGAGAGCAGCGGCACGATCCAGGCGGCCGCGAGCACGCTGAGCTCGTAGTCGCGAAAGCCGTTCGCGAGGCCGTGCCGGACGAAGAAGATGATCGCGACCGCGACGACGACGAGGTCGTAGTCGAGCACATAGGGCGTCGCCAGCAGGCTCGCGCTCGCCAGTGCCGAAGCCTTGAGATCGAACGCGGCCTCGCTCTGCCACAGCCATGCAAGTCCGGCCGCGAGCGACAGCGCCAGCAGGCTCTGCAGCGCATAGGCGGACCTGATATCGGCGCCCCAATGACGCGCGGCCGAGAACACCGACTGGATCTTCTCCCAGCCGGTGCCGCCTTGCTCGAGCACGACGCTCTGTGTGAAGGTCATCGACTGGAAGAAGGCGTGCCAGACGTCGCTGCCGAGCGCGACGAAGCTGATCGCGACCAGCGCGGCCACCGTGGCGGCTGCCGCAGCAATCGTCGGCCAGCGCGTGCCTGCGAGCAGCGCCACGGGAATGAGCACGCCGAATTGCGGCTTGTAGGCGAGCAGGCCGATCAGGACGCCGGCCGCCCACGGCCGGCCGCGCTCCATCAGCAACAGCGCGCCGCCGAGCAGCGCCGCGGTGAAGAACGCGTTCTGGCCGTGACCGATGTTGACGAAGACGGCGGGAAAGGCGATCGCGACCAGCAGCGTCTCGGAACGCGGCAGGATCGCGCGCATGACCGCGAGGTATGCGAGCAGGCTCGACACGACCCAGAGCGCGAGCCCTCCGGCATAGGGCAGCAGGGCGGTGATGGCGGCGATCGCGAAGAAGAAGGGCGGGTAGTGCCAGCCGAAGAACGGCACGTCGCGGCCGTCGAACACGGCCTTTTCCGTCGCATGCTGCAGCGGCGGATCATAGGCATCGGCCGCCTTGCCCTGAAGGGTCAGCACGCCTGCCGCATAGACGTTGGAGAAGTCGGTGCCGATCGGCTTGCCGTTGCGGTCGACCAGGCCATCGGACAGCGCGATCCAGCCGGCGATTGCCGCGATCGTGACCGCGAGCAGCATCCAGCTGTAGGACTTGATCCGCGTGGCCGTCAGCCAGTCGCCGGATCGCAGGGCGTACCCGATAGTGGTCATTTCGGCCTGAGACTCTGGACAATCGTCGGTCCACGCTAGCGGGGCGGCTTTAACGTTCTCTAAAGTCTTGGGAGCCATGTGCCCAAGCTTCTTGCGATGCAGCGCTGGGGGCCCTACAAATGGGCGTTTCCCTGACATGACTGGTCGTGGCCCCGAGGGGGTGATCCACGACGCCTGCATAGGAGCTGATGATGTCCTTTCTCGCCGCTGCGCTCGACCGTGTGAAGCCGTCCGCGACCATCGCGGTCACGGATAAAGCGCGCGTCCTCAAAGCGGCGGGCCGCAATGTCATCGGCCTCGGCGCTGGCGAGCCGGATTTCGACACGCCGGACAACATCAAGCAGGCCGCGATCAAGGCGATCCAGGACGGCAAGACCAAGTATACCGCGGTGGACGGCATTCCCGAGCTGAAGGAAGCCATCATCGGCAAGTTCCAGCGCGAGAACGGCCTCACCTATAAGCCGAACCAGGTGATCGTCGGCGTCGGCGGCAAGCAGGTGCTGTACAATGCGCTGATGGCGACCATCAATCCCGGCGACCAGGTGATCATCCCGGCGCCGTACTGGGTCAGCTATCCCGAGATGGTGGCGCTCGCCGGCGGCGAGCCGGTGCCGGTGGTCTGCACCGCCGCCCACGGCTTCAAGCTGCAGCCGGAGGCGCTGGAGAAGGCGATCACGCCGAAGACCAAGTGGCTGATCCTGTGCTCGCCGTCGAACCCGACCGGCGCGGCCTACACCAAGGCCGAGCTGAAGGCGCTCACCGAGGTGCTGGTCAAGCATCCGCATGTCTGGATCATGACCGACGACATGTACGAGCACCTCGTCTATGACGACTTCGTGTTCACCACGCCGGCGCAGGTCGAGCCCTCGCTGTTCGACCGCACGCTGACCGTGAACGGCGTCTCCAAGGCCTATTGCATGACCGGCTGGCGCATCGGCTATGCCGGCGGCCCGGCGCACCTGATCAAGGCGATGGCGACGATCCAGTCGCAGTCGACCTCGAACCCGTGCTCGATCGCGCAATGGGCGGCGGTGGAGGCCTTGAACGGTCCGCAGGACTTCATCCCGGCCAACAACAAGGTGTTCAAGGAGCGCCGCGACCTCGTGGTGTCGATGCTGAACCAGGCGAATGGCATCGAATGCCCGCGGCCGGAAGGCGCGTTCTACGTCTATCCGTCCTGCGCCGGGACGATCGGCAAGACCGCGCCGTCGGGCAAGGTGATCGACAATGACGAGGCCTTCGTCACCGAGCTGCTGGAGACCGAGGGCGTCGCCGTGGTGCAGGGCTCGGCCTTCGGCCTCGGCCCGGCCTTCCGCATCTCCTACGCGACCAAGACCTCCGACCTCGAGGACGCCTGCAAGCGCATCCAGCGCTTCTGCGGCAATCTGAGGTAATCGGGCAACATCCCTCTCGAAACACCAGAAGCCAATTTCCAGGCCGAAAGGCGCCATGTTTTGAACATGGCGCCTTTCTTTTGTCGGCCGACAAGTCTGGTGGCGTAGGGTTGGAGTTCGATGCGGCTGCTTCTGCTGTCGATCGCGTTGATGGTGATGATCGTGCCGCTCGCGCAGGCCCATCAGGGGCGGCCGATGCGCGCCGGCGTGCTCGAATGCGAGGGACGAAAGACCTCCGGCAAGCTCGTGATGTCCCAGTCCCGCCTGCGCTGCGTGTTTCGCAGTCAGGGCCGCCAGCCGGAGCGCTATGTCGCCAGGGTCCGGCGTTACGGCCTCGATCTCGGCCTGACGGATGTGACCAGGATGGCGTGGGCGGTCAGCGCACCGGTCAACGATTTCGGCCGCAGCGAGCTGCGCGGGCGCTATGGCGGATTGTCCGCCAATGCCGCGGCTCTGGTCGGCTTCGGCGGCAGCTTCCTGGTGCGCGACACCGATCGCGCCGCGGCGCTGCAGCCGATCAGCCTGCAGGGGCAGACCGGCTTGAACCTCGCTGCCGGAATCACCGAGGTCGAGCTGGTGCCGCTGCTGCCGATCCACCCGAGCCCGAGCCGTTCATCGTCCTACTTCTCGCGCTTCTATCGCTGAGGCGCTCGATCGGAGAGACTCGGACACGTCCAGGCGAACGCGTCGCAATCGCTGCCTGCGTCGGCGCGCCGGCTCGTGCCGACGGCGCGGCGAATCTGGTGCGACTGTAAGGCTTGTGGCATAGATGTGGTGCCCTGTGATCGTGCGTCCGATCGACGGGTCTGCATCACACGTTCATTTCAGCCGGAGTTCTATTCATGCGCTCGACCATCCTCGCCGGGCTCGCCGCTGCGGTCGTCCTCTGCACCGGCACCGGCGCTGCCCAGGCGCAAGATCGCGTGCGGGTCGGTGTCCTCGAATGCCGCGGCGGCGCCAGTGTCGGCTTCATCGTCGGCTCGGTGACCCATCTCGGCTGCGTGCTGCGCGCCGACGGCCTGCCCGAGGACCGCTACGTCGCGACCATCCGCAAGGTCGGCCTCGATCTCGGCATCACCCAGGAATCGCTGCTGGCCTGGGTGGTCTATGCACCGGTCGCGCGGCTCGGGCCGGGCGATCTCTCCGGCGACTATGCCGGCGCCCAGGGCTCGGCCGCGGTCGGCGTCGGTGTCGGCGGCAACGTGCTGGTCGGCGGCTCCGCCAACTCGATCGCGCTGCAGCCGCTCAGCGTCCAGGGCCAGGTCGGCCTCAGCGTCTCGGCTGGGTTGCAAAGCCTCGAATTGCGCCCGGGGCGGTGATCTTCCCTTTGCCGTGAACAGCGCTCTTCCCGCCATCGAGCGGGAAGACGGCGCGATCCCCCGCACTGCAGCAACGTTTTTCGCAGGCCGCCTGCTTGCCAAAGCGGCAGCCGAGGCAGAGCATTCGGCTTTGCCGACCCAATCAAGGGCCGAGCTCCACAACGAGGAGGCGGCGAATGGGACAAGACCTGAGAAGTCCCCGAGGTCCACGGTGCATCGCGCTGGTGGGCCCTTTCCAAAGCGGTAAAACCACTCTCTTGGAGGCGATCCTGGCGCGGACCGGCGCGATCCCGCGCGCGGGCAGCGTCGACGCCGGCACCTCCGTCGGCGATGCCAGCCCGGAGGCGCGTCAGCACAAGATGAGCGTCGCCATGACGGCGGCGACCACGACCTTCATGGGCGACAGCTACACCTTCCTCGACTGTCCTGGCTCGATCGAGTTCATCCACGACATGCGCGCCGCGCTGCCGGCGGTCGATGCCGCCATCGTGGTCTGCGAGGCCGACGAGAAGAAGCTGCCGCAATTGCAGATCATCCTGCGCGAGCTCGAGGAGCTGCGCATTCCGCGCTTCCTGTTTCTCAACAAGATCGACCGCGCCAATGCGCGGATCAGGGAGACGCTTGCCACATTGCAGCCGGCCTCGCGCGTGCCCCTGGTGCTGCGCCAGATCCCGATCTGGAACGGCGAATTGATCGAAGGGTTCGTCGACCTCGCGCTGGAGCGCGCCTTCATCTATCGCGAGCACAAGGCGTCGGAAGTCATCGCGCTCGAAGGCGGCGATCTCGACCGCGAGAAGGAGGCGCGCTTCTCGATGCTGGAGAAGCTCGCCGATCACGACGATTCGCTGATGGAGCAGCTGCTGGAGGACATCCCGCCGCCGCGCGACGCCGTGTTCGACGATCTGGCGCGCGAATTGCGCGAGGGATTGATCTGCCCGGTGCTGCTCGGATCGGCGTTGCGCGAGAACGGCGTGCTGCGGCTGATGAAGGCGCTGCGCCACGAGGCGCCCGGAATCGCCGAGACCGCGCAGCGGCTCGGTGTGAAGGACACCAAGGAGGCGCTCGGCTATGTCTTCAAGACGCTGCATCTGCAGCATGGTGGCAAGCTGTCATTGACGAGGGTGCTGTCCGGCCATCTCGACGACGGCGCGACGCTGCATGCCGCCTCGGGCGAGGCGGCGCGCGTATCCGGCATCCTGGCTGCCACCGGCGCCTATGACAGCAAGCGCGCGGGCGCCCAGGCCGGGGACACGGTGGCGCTCGGCAAGCTCGATGCGGTCAAGACCGGCGATACGGTTGCGACCGGCAAGACGGCACCACCGCCGCTGGCAAAGGTGGAGGCGTGCCCGCCGGTGCTGGCGCTCTCGATCGCCGCCGTGGACCGCAAGGACGACGTCAAGCTCGGCCAGGCCTTGCAGCGGCTCCACGAGGAGGATCCGTCGCTGACCATGGTGCAGAACCCGCGCACCCACGACACGGTGCTGTGGGGGCAGGGCGAGATGCATCTGCGCGTCGCGCTGGAGCGGCTGCGCGACCGTTTCGGCGTCAACGTCAAATCGCACCAGCCCGCGATCGGCTACCAGGAGACCATCCGCAAGCCGATCACGCAGCGCGGCCGCCACAAGAAGCAGTCCGGCGGGCACGGCCAGTTCGGCGACGTGGTGCTCGACATCAGGCCGCTGCCGCGCGGCGAAGGCTTCCGCTTTGCCGAGAAGGTGGTCGGCGGCGCGGTGCCGCGCAACTACATCCCGGCGGTGGAGGAGGGCGTCGTCGACGCAATGGCCCGCGGCCCCCTGGGCTTTCCGGTGATCGACGTCGAGGTGACGCTCACCGACGGCTCCTATCACAGCGTGGATTCGTCCGACCTCGCGTTCCGCACCGCGGCGCGGGTCGGCGTCGGCGAGGGGCTGCCGCAATGCCAGCCGGTGCTGCTGGAGCCGATTCACACCGTCGAGATCGTCTGCCCGACGGAGGCGACCGCCAGGATCAATGCGATCCTCTCGGCGCGGCGCGGCCAGATCCTGTCCTTCGATACCCGTGACGGCTGGCCGGGCTGGGACTGCGTCCGGGCGATGATGCCGGAGGCGGAGATCGGCGAGTTGATCGTCGAATTGCGTTCGGCGACGGCCGGCGCCGGCAGCTTCACCCGCCAATTCGACCACATGGCCGAGGTGACCGGCCGCGCCGCCGACCACATCATCGCCTCCCATCGCGACGCCGCCTGAGCCGAACGCTCCGCGCCGAACAGCGCCGGCCCGTCATCCTCTCTCGGGATGGCGGGCCGGATCGCGTCGGGACCTTTGCTCGCGCGCGCAGGGAACAAACGGCGAGGGCCGGGTTCCAGCTTGCGTCCGAGATCAGTTTGTGATGTATTTTACATCATTGTCTTTGTCTCAGACATCATTTATGGTGTCTGCCACGTGAGGCCAGCGTGATCACGTCGTTCCAGATGCGGGCAGCGCGAGCGCTGCTCGGGATAGATCAGAGAACCTTGGCCGAGCTGGCCGGCGTGTCGCTGCCGACGATCCAGCGGATGGAAGCCTCCACGGGCAACGTCCGCGGCGTGGTGGACTCGCTGACCAAGGTCGTCGATGCGCTCAATCGCGCGGGCGTGGATCTGATCGGTGAGCATTCCCGCAGCGAGAACGGCGGGCGTGGTGTTCGCCTGAAGGACCCGGGGCCGCCCCGCCGCATGGGCCGTCAAACTGACATCGCGCGCGATGACGCAAGCTAGGCTCATCGCGCGGGCACGGGGCCCCTGGGCGCTTCGTGTGGGACGCATCGTCGGCTGCGCCGCGGCCCGATGAGGCGACGGGAGCGTGATGGGCATGAGCATCGCAAACGAACACCGTTCGCACGGGCGGGTCGGACATCATGAGCCGACCTTCGCCGAGCTTTATTCCCCCAAACTCCTGACGGTCTTGCGCGAGGGCTACGGCCTCAGCGACTTTCGCGCCGACGCGCTGGCGGGCCTGACGGTGGCGATCGTGGCGCTGCCGCTGTCGATGGCGATCGCGATCGCCTCCGGTGTCTCGCCGGGGCGTGGTCTCTACACCGCCGTGATCGGCGGCTTCCTGGTCTCGCTGCTCGGCGGCAGCCGCTTTCAGATCGGCGGTCCCGCGGGTGCCTTCATCGTGCTGGTCGCTGCGACGGTCGATCGCCAGGGTCTCGATGGCCTGCTGATCGCGACGATGATGTCCGGCGTGATGCTGGTGATCGCCGGATATCTGCGGCTCGGCACCTACATCAAGTTCATTCCCTATCCGGTCACAGTCGGCTTCACCGCGGGCATCGCCGTCATCATCTTTGCCAGCCAGCTGAAGGATCTGTTCGGTATCACGCTTGCGGGCAAGGAGCCGGGCGAGCTGCTTCCGAAGCTCACGGCGCTCGCGCATGGCGCGCCGACCGCGAGCATGTCTGCGGTCGTGACGGCCGCGCTGTCGATCGCGATCATCATCGGCCTCAAGCATCTGCGGCCGACCTGGCCCGGCATCCTGATCGCGGTGGTGGTCGCGGCCATCATCACCTTCGCGCTGCAGCTTCCGGTCGAGACCATTGGGACGAAATTCGGCGGTATCCCGCGCGAGCTGCCGGCGCCGGCGTTGCCGGCGTTCTCGCTCGCCAAGGTCCAGGCGGTGTTCCCCGACGCGATCGCCTTCGCACTGCTCGGAGCCATCGAATCGCTGCTGTCGGCCGTCGTCGCCGACGGCATGACCGGCCGTCGCCATCGCTCCAACTGCGAGCTGGTGGCGCAGGGCTTTGCCAATGTCGGCTCGGCCTTGTTCGGCGGCATCTGCGTCACCGGCACCATCGCGCGCACCGCCACCAATGTTCGCGCCGGCGCCCGCGGACCGGTGTCGGGCATGCTGCATTCGCTGTTTCTTTTGGTGTTCATGCTGATCGCGGCGCCGCTGGCGAGCTACATCCCGCTGTCGGCGCTCGCCGCGGTGCTCGTCGTTGTCGCCTGGAACATGGCCGAGAAGCACGAGTTCGCCACCCTGATCCGATCGTCCTGGGGCGATGCCACGGTGCTGCTCGCGACCTTCGGGCTGACGGTCTTCCGCGATCTCACCGAGGGCATCCTGGTCGGCTTTGCGCTCGGCGCCGTGCTGTTCATCAACCGGATGGCGCAGATGACCGGCGTCGAGGACGGGTCGCCTCTGGTCGCAAAGGACCGCGCCGACTTCGAGGATGAGGCGCGGGTGCCGTACAATCCGAAGCTCAGCGCCGACAAGGACGTGCTGGTCTATCGCATCACCGGTGCGTTCTTCTTCGGCGCCGCCTCGACCGTCGGCACCGTGCTCGACTCGATCGCCGACCGCCGCAAGGCCTTCGTGGTCGATTTCGCAGCGGTGCCGTTCCTGGATTCGACGGCCGCCAACGCCATGAGCCGCGTTGCCGCCAAGGCCAAGCGCCAGGGCATCCGCCTGTTCATCACCGGGGCGTCGCCGACCGTGCGTCGGGCGCTGCTGACCCATGGCGTGCGGCCGCCGCTGGTGCGCTACCGCGAGACCATCGAGCGCGCGGTGGCCGACATCAAGGGCAAGGAGACGGCACCGGCGGACGTCGCCGATGGGCTCGCCGCGAGCTGACACGCGACCTCAACGCCGCGTCGCCGTTTGGGCCATGGCGCCTGGGGGCGACTGCCGAGCCCCAGCATTGACTCCAGCCGGAGCTTGTCCGATGTCACGGCCATGACCCTTGCCGCCAAACCCCGCGCTGCGTGCCTGATCGGCTGGCCTGCCGCGCATTCACGCTCGCCCTTGATCCATCATCATTGGCTGCACGAGCTCGGCATTGCCGGCGGCTACACCATCGAGGCGGTGCCGCCGGAAGAGCTGGCGGACTTCGTCATGCATCTCGACCGTCGCGGCTTCGTCGGCGCCAACGTCACGATCCCGCACAAGGAGCGCGTGCTGGAGCTGAGCGAGCCGGACGCGCGTGCCCGCGCCGTCGGCGCGGCCAACACGCTCTGGTACGAGGACCGCATCCTGCGGGCCACCAACACCGACGTCGAAGGCTTCATCGGCAATCTGGACGCCGCTGCCCCAGGCTGGGACCGCACCGACGAGGCGCTGGTGCTCGGCTCCGGCGGCTCGGCGCGGGCCGTCGTGTTCGGCCTGCTCGAGCGCGGCATCGGCCGCGTCCACATCATCAACCGCACCGCGGCGCGCGCACAAGCCCTGGCTGATCAGTTCGGCAGCCATGTCGTTGCCGAAGGCTGGGACCGCGTCGGCGCGCTGCTGCCGCGCGCGGGCCTGTTCGTGAACACCACCTCGCTCGGCATGCACGGTCAGCCGCCGCTCGAGCTCGACGTCGAGCTGTTGCCGCAGCAGGCCGTCGTCGCCGACATCGTCTACGTGCCGCTGGAGACGCAGTTGCTCGCGGCGGCGCGGGCGAGGGGGCTGCGCACTGCCGATGGACTCGGCATGCTGCTGCACCAGGCCGTGCGTGGCTTCGAATTGTGGTTCGGCCGCCGTCCGCAGGTCACGCCCGAGTTGCGCGCGCTGGTCGAGGCCGATCTCACAAGGGCTTGAGCGCGGAATAAGCGCAGATGGTCGGCGTCTCATTGATCGAGCGTCCGCGTAGCCCCGCATTGGACGCGGATGATCTTCTCTCGCCCTCGGAGCCATGCATGTCCGCTCGTCTCATCCTGTTCCGTTCCGTCGCTTCACTCGCCATGGTTGCGACTGTATCCGCGCTCGCCATCGCCCAGCAGGCGCCGGTGCCGACGCGCGTGCGCGGCGCCATCGAAAGCGTCGACGCCAATACGATGACGGTGAAAGCCCGCAGCGGCGAGATCTTCAAGCTGCGCATGGCCGGTGATCTGCGCGTCTCGGGTGTCGTCAAGGCGCAGCTTTCCGACATCAAGCTGGGCTCGTTCATCGGCGCCACCACGGTGCCCGGCCCGGATGGCGCGCCGAAGGCGGTCGAGATCCACATTTTTCCCGAGGACATGCGCGGAACGGGCGAAGGCTCGCGGTCGTGGGACCTGAAGCCGAACTCGAGCATGACCAACGCCACCGTGTCCGAAAGCTCGGTCTCGACCGACGGTCACTCGCTGCTCGTCAAGTACAAGGGGGGCGAAAAGCGCGTCGACATTACGCCGGACACGCCGATCGTCACCTTCGTGCCCGGCGACGAGTCCGAGCTGAAAGCCGGCGCCAAGGTGATCGCCACCGTCAAGCAATTGCCTGACGGTTCGCTCGAGACCAGCCGCGTCAGCGTCGGCCGCGATGGGCTGACGCCGCCGATGTGACCTGCCTTTCTCTGTGTGCTCAACTGCGTCTCCGTTGCCGGTGTCGTCCCTGCGAACGCAGGGACCCATACCCCCAGGGAGGAGTTTAGGGCGCAGTGGCAATTGGGCTTTTGCCCAACACGACGGCCGCGGAGTATGGGTCCCGGATCAGCGCCGCGCCGCGCTGACGCGCGTCACGGCTTGTCCGGGACGACAGCTTTTGCATGGTGGAAGTCGGGGGCGCGTAAGCTGATTAGTCCGAGCACCTTGCTCGCCGATTCTCGAGCTAATCCGCCAGCACCTTCCGGTCGATCTCGGCCACCGTGTTGACGCCGCACAGGCCCATCGTCGTCAAGAGCTCGTTGCGGATGATGTCGATGGCCTTGGCGACGCCGGCCTGGCCGCCGGCGCCGAGGCCGTAGGCATAGGCGCGGCCGAGCATGCAGGATTTGGCACCGAGCGCGAGCGCGCGCATCACGTCCTGGCCGGAGCGGATGCCGCCATCGAACATGATCTCGATCTTGTCGCCGACCGCCTCCGCGATGCCGGGCAGCACGTGGATCGAGGACGGCGCGCCGTCGAGCTGGCGGCCGCCGTGGTTGGACACGACCATTGCCTGCGCGCCGGTCGCGGCCGCGAGCTTGGCGTCCTCGATGTCGTGGATGCCCTTGATGATCAGCTTGCCCGGCCAGATCGAGCGGATCCAGTCGACGTCCTTCCAGTTCAGCGAGGTGTCGAACTGCGCGGCGGTCCAGGCCGAGAGCTTGGTGAGATCCTCGGTGTTCTTCACGTGGCCGGCGATGTTGCCGAAGGTGCGGCGCTTGCCCTGCAGCACGCCCTGCACCCAGGCCGGCCTGATCGCGAAGTCGAACAGCTTCGACAGCGTCCATTCCGGCGGCACGCTCATGCCGTTCTTGATGTCCTGGTGGCGCTGGCCGATCACCTGCAGGTCGACGGTCAGGCATAGTGCGCTGCACTTCGCAGCGATCGCGCGCTCGACCAGGGCCTTGATGAAGCCGCGGTCCTTCATGACGTAGAGCTGGAACCAGAACGGCTTCTCGACGCTGCCCGCGATGTCCTCGATCGAGCAGATCGACATCGTGCTCTGCGTGAACGGGATGCCGGCGGCCTGCGCCGCGCGGCAGGCGTGAATCTCGCCGTCGCCGTGCTGCATGCCCAGGAGGCCGACCGGCGCCAGGATCAGCGGCATCGACGAGGGCTCGCCGAGGATCGTCGTCGACAGATCGCGCTTGGAGACGTCGACCAGGATGCGCTGGCGGAACTTGATCTTCTGCAGATCCTCGCGATTGGCGCGCAGCGTCTCCTCGGCATAGGAGCCACGATCGGCGTAGTCGAAGAAGGCTTTGGGCACGCGGCGCTTGTGCAGCAGGCGCAGGTCTTCAATGCAGGTGACGTGTTTCATCGCGGTCTTCGGCTCCCCACCGGCGTCTCGTTTCTTAGGGCTGGGGCAGTCATCTAGCATCTTTGCGGCGGCTGCCAAATCCAACTTGGGAACCGCCACGGCGTCTGGGCAAAGCAGGGCGAACTGCGAGCGTCCCGCAACAACATGACGTCAGGGCTGCCGGAGCGAGCACCTTCCTGCTGCGGCGGGGCTCCGACGGGTGAGCCCTCCAGAGCCGTCAGGTCGAATGAAAAATTAGTCTTAACAACGGCTTACAGAGGTCATGGCGGTTTCGTGGTAATGATTCATCACATTTTTTGAAGCCATCTTAGCCTTAAGGCGACTATAACCCGCGGGCTGACCGGCAGGGCGGGTCCTGTGATTCGCGCTCGCCGGTAACGAAATCCAGAAGCCGTTGCTGGGGGTCATATGAGCCGTAACTATTTCGGGACCGATGGGATTCGTGGCCGCGCCAACGGCCTGATCACGCCGGAACTCGCGCTCAAGGTCGGGCAGGCCGCAGGTCTTCTGTTCCAGCGCGGCGAGCATCGCCACCGGGTGGTGATCGGCAAGGATACACGCCTTTCCGGGTACATGATCGAATACGCCATGGTGGCCGGCTTCACCTCGGTCGGCATGGACGTGCTGCTGGTCGGCCCGATGCCGACGCCCGCGGTCGCCATGCTCACCAAGTCGATGCGCGCCGATCTCGGCGTCATGATCTCGGCCTCACACAATCTGTTCGAGGACAACGGCATCAAGCTGTTCGGGCCGCAGGGTTTCAAGCTGTCCGACGATGTCGAGAGGCAGATCGAGCAACTGCTCGATGAATCGCTCGACAAGAAGCTGGCGCAGAGCGCGAGCCTCGGCCGGGCCCGCCGCATCGACGGCGTGCACGATCGCTACATCGAATTCGCCAAGCGCACCCTGCCGCGCGATCTCTCGCTCGACGGTCTTCGCGTCGTGGTCGATTGCGCCAACGGCGCGGCCTACAAGGTCGTGCCCGAGGCGCTGTGGGAGCTCGGCGCCGACGTGATCTCGATCGGCGTGGAGCCGGACGGCTTCAACATCAACAAGGAATGCGGCTCGACCTCGCCGGAGGCACTGTGCCGGAAGGTACGGGAAATGCGCGCCGACATCGGCATCGCGCTCGACGGCGACGCGGATCGCGTGATCCTGGTCGACGAGCGCGGCCACATCGTCGATGGCGATCAGCTGCTCGCGGTCATCGCGCAGAGCTGGAAGGAAGACGGCCGCTTGGCGCGCGCCGGTATCGTCGCGACGGTGATGTCCAATCTCGGCCTCGAGCGCTTCCTGCAGGGGCAGGGGCTCGAGCTGGTGCGTACGCCGGTCGGCGACCGCTATGTGCTCGAGCGCATGCTGGCCGACGGCTACAATCTCGGCGGTGAGCAGTCGGGCCATATCATTCTCTCGGATTACGCGACGACGGGCGACGGCTTCGTCGCGGCGCTGCAGGTGCTGGCGACGGTGCAGAGGCTGCGCCGTCCGGTCTCCGAGGTCTGCCATCGCTTCGACCCGCTGCCGCAGATTCTCAAGAACGTCCGCTATCGCAGCGGCAAGCCGCTCGACGCGGACGAGGTGAAGTCGGCGATCGACACCGGACAGAAGCGCCTCAACGGCCATGGCCGACTGCTCGTACGCTCCTCCGGAACCGAGCCGGTGATCCGCGTGATGGGCGAGGGTGACGACCGCGATCTGGTCGAAGAGGTCGTCGACGAGATCGTCGCTGCCGTCGGCAACGCTGCGGCTGCTGCTTGATCGCGGACGGGAATATATCAATCTCTGCGGCCTGCCATCGACGTCGGATGGCAGGCCTTTTTGTTGGTCCCTTCTCTGCTCGCAAGCTGATGGGAGCGGATGTGCCTGAGCGAGCAGGGCGCGTCGGACTGCCGGACGCGATCGACTGCGCGCCAGCGCCTTGGCTGCGACCGATTGAGATGGGACTCAACTAATTAGTTGTTCTTCATCCTGCGGTCAAAATTGTCGCTAACGAATTGTTAGGAGGGGTTGCTTGGCCGTTAACGACTCCGCGCGCTCATGAAAAATCAACCTTAATTATTAGGGTTAAGCGCTGCTTAAGCATTTGGCGTGATAGTGTGGCATCAGCGTGATGTGGAAGCAATTCTCCGATTGCTTCACCGGCCAAAGGGACGAAAAAATGCGTAGCGTTAAGTTTCTGATCGCCGCCGGAGCGGCCACTCTGTTTTCCACTTCGGTCTTCGCTGCCGACATGCCCATCATGCCCCCTCCGGTCTACGCGCCGCCGCCGGCGGCCGATTTCGGTGGCTGGTATCTGCGCGGCGACATCGGTTTCAGCAATCAGAAGGTCAAGGACATCCATTACTCGCGCGAATCCGCCTACACGCCGATGACGTCCTTCAACCAGACCTCGGCGTTCGATACCGCGGGCATCTACGGCGTTGGCGTCGGCTATCGCTTCAACAGCTGGTTCCGCGCCGACGTCACCGGCCAGTATCGCGGCAATGCGAACTTCAAGGCCACCGACCGCTTCAATGCAACGGCGGGCGGCGTGCCCTACAGCGGCATCGACAATTACAGCGGCAGCAAGTCCGAATGGCTGGTGCTCGCCAACGCCTATGTCGATCTCGGCACCTGGTGGTGCGTGACGCCGTTCATCGGCGCGGGTGTCGGTGGTGCGCGGGTGACGATTTCGAATTTCACCGACACGGGCATCAACAACCTGCCGTTCACGACCACGAGCTTCGCGACGGCGCCGACCTCCTCGAAATGGAATTTCGCATGGGCGGCCCATGCCGGTCTGGCTTACAACGTCAATCCGAACCTGGTGCTGGAGCTGGCCTACAGCTACGTCGATCTCGGTCACGGGCAGACCGGTGTACTATCCGACTACGTCGGCAACACCACCGGCAACGTCTTCAAGTTCAAGGACATCACCTCGCACGACCTGAAGCTCGGCGTGCGCTGGAATTTCGACAATCCTCCGCCGCCGCCGATGCCGGCGCTGATCCGCAAGGGCTGAATCGAGCGCTCGCCCTCACTGCAAATCGAACGAACGGCGCGGGCCTCCCGCGCCGTTTCGCGTTTCTGATCGAGCGAACCGCGCGCTTTCGCTGAAAGAATTTCCGTGCAGAGCGCTGCGACAACGAATGATTAAGGTTAACGCGCGATGATCGGAACAGAGAGTCAAGTGCTGATTGGAGCGTTGCGATGCGTAGCCTGGTGGTGGCGGTTTCGGTGTGCGGCATGGTCTCCGCGGCCCAGGCCGCGGACTTGTCCGACCTTCCGATCCTGCGCGGTGGCCTGACCGAGGGCCTGAACAATTCGCGGGTCAACTGGGACGGTTACTATGTGGGCGTCCAGGGCGGCTACGGCTCGTCCGATGAGAATTTCAACGGCTCGACCAAGAACATGACGGCGGCGGTGTTGGCCAACACGCTGATCGAGAGCCAGATGCAGGTATCGTCCTGGAACCCGAATCTCGGCAAGCAATCCTCGCGCGCATCGGGCTTCGGCGCCTTCGTCGGCTACAACAGTCAGTGGGACGACGTCGTGCTCGGCGTCGAGGCGAGCTATCTGCACGGCAAATACGGCGGCATGGCCTCTTCGAGCCGCACGCTCGTCAGCACGGCCGCACTGACCGACGGCAACTTCCACGCCGTGACGTCGACGCAGTCCTCGCAGATCTCGATCACCGACATGGCGACGATCCGCGGTCGTGCCGGCTATGCGATGGGTTGCTTCCTGCCCTACGCATTTTTCGGCCTTGCACTCGGCAACGCAGATATCGGCCAGTCCGTGACGGTTCAGGACCGGGTCAGCACGACATTTCTCGGCACCTACACGCCGCTTGCGCCGCTCAGCGCCAACAACCTTCAGCACAATCACTTGATCTACGGCTACAGCGCCGGTCTCGGCGTCGACGTCAATCTGGTCGGGGGCCTGTTTGCGCGGGCCGAATACGAATACGTTCGCTTCACCTCGACGGTCGACACCAGCATCAATACGGTGCGCGCGGGCCTCGGCTACAAGTTCTGAGCTGATTGCAAGCCTGTCCTGTATGCCGATGTCCGTCAGCATCCGTCCTGCGCAGCGCGACGACGTCGCTGCCATTGTCGCCATGCTCGCCGACGATCATCTCGGCCGGGCGCGCGAGCGCCTCGAGCAGCCGTTGCCGCAGTCCTACTACGACGCGTTCGAGACGATCGCGCGGGATGGGAACATTACCCTGATCGTTGCCGAGGAGGCGGGCCGGGTGGTCGGCTGCCTGCAACTCTGCATCCTGCCCGGGCTCAGCTCGGAAGGCGCGTCGCGCGCGCTGGTCGAGGATGTTCGGGTCGCCGCCGACCGTCGCAGCCGCGGCATCGGCGAGCAGCTGCTGCAATGGGCGATCGCCGAGGCGCGCAAGCAGCGCTGCAATCTGGTCGAGCTGATGACGCATCAAAGCCGCACCGACGCGCAACGCTTCTACGGGCGGCTCGGCTTCGCCAAGAGCCATTTCGGCATGGTGATGCGGTTCTGATCAGCGCGGCAGGCGGTAGGCCGCGACGGCGTTCAGGCCGAACGCCTTGTCGCGGATGTCCGAGCCGAGCTGTCTCAGGCAGCGCTCGAGCGCCTGCTTGATTTCACGGTAGCTGCCGGCGAGCAGGCAGACCGGCCAGTCCGAGCCGAAGATCAGCCTGTCGGCGCCGAAGCAGCGCGCCACATGTGTCACGTAGGGCTGCAGCCGCTCCGCGTCCCAGTCGGTCCAGACGGCTTCCGTGGCGAGCCCCGACACCTTGCACCAGACATTGCCGCAAGCCGCGAGCTCGGCGATGCGATCGGCCCAGTCCTGATCGAAGCCGGTTGCGATCGGCGGCTTGGCGGCGTGGTCCAGCACGAAGCGCGCTCTTGGAAAGGCGCGCACCGTCGCAATCGCCGCTGGCAGCTCTCGCGTGCGCACCAGCAGATCGTACGTCAAGTCGTGCGCGAACACGCTGTCGAGGCCGCGCCTGACGTCGCCGCGAAAGATCCATGCCGGATCGGCCTCGTCATGGACCTGGTGGCGGATGCCGACCAGCCTGTCGCCGCCGGGCAGGCCGCGCAGCCGGTCGATCGTCGACCCTACCGACGGATCGGTCAGGTCGACCCAGCCGACGACCCCGCCGACGAATGGCGTCGCATGGGCGATGCGCAGGAACTCCTCGGTCTCGTCGAGCGACGAGCGGGTCTGCACCAGGATGCTGGCGTCGAGAGCGTTCTCGGCCAGCAGCGGGGCAAGGTCGGCGGGACCGAACGGACGGCGGATCGGCGCCAGCGCGTCGCCGGCCATCCACGGATAGTCGGGGCGACCGGGATCCCAGAAGTGCTGATGCGCATCGATGGCACGGCTCATGGCGCGTCTCCCGGCAGCGGCGCCCGGGCATCGACGAGATTGCTGGCCCGCAGGTCGCGCCAGAACGCGGCGGGGATCGGAGCTTGCGCCATCGCGATGTTGTCGGCCGCCTCCTGCGCATTGCGGGCGCCCTGCAGGCCGACGGTCACGGCGGGATGGGCCAGGCAGAACTGGATCGCGGCAGCCTTGAGCTCGGTGCCGTGCTGTCTGCACAGCGCATCGAGCTGGCGCGCCCGCGCCACCAGCGCGGCATCGGCATCTTCGTAGTTGAACTTCGCCGGCCCGTGAGGGTTGGCGAGAATGCCGCTGTTGTAGATGCCGCCGAGAATGATGGCGATGTTGTTCTCGCGGCAGATTGGAAAGAGCGTCGTCAGCGCGCCCTGGTCGAGCAGCGTGTAACGGCCCGCCAGGAGAAAGCAGTCGACCGGAACGGCCTGCGCAAAGCGCGTCAGCATCTCCGACTGGTTCATGCCGGCGCCGATCGCCTGGATGCTGCCGTCGTCGCGCAGCCGCTGCAGCGCGCGAAAGGCGCCGGCCACAGCCTCGTCATAGTGATCGTCGGGATCATGCACGAGCAGGATGTCGATGCGATCGAGGCCGAGCCGGACCAGGCTCTCCTCGACCGAACGCATTACGCCGTCATAGGAGTAATCGAACCGCGGCCGCAGCGGCGGCGTGCCCTTGTAGTGCGGATCTTCGCCCGAGGCGGTCGGGTCCGGCCGCAGCAGCCGGCCGACCTTGGTCGAGATCACATAGCTGTCGCGCGGCTGCCGGCGCAGAAATGCACCGAGCCTCTGCTCGGCGAGGCCGAAGCCGTAGAGCGGCGCGGTGTCGTAGAAGCGCACGCCGCGCGCCCACGCCGCGGCGATCGTGGCTTCGGCATCGCCGTCGCTGACCGGCTCGAAAAGACCGCCGAGCGGCGCCGTCCCGAGGCCGAGTCGGGTGATGTCGAGCGGGCTCCTCCCGAGACGGACGCGTTCCATTCTTCTATCCTTGTTGTTCGGCGCGTGCAGATCGCGTCATTGTGCACGGATGCGTTCGACGAAACAATGACGTCGCATGGTGCAGTACAACGAAGAGGAGAGGACGATGTCGGCGATCAATCCACTGACGGCCTTCGGTGTCGTGCTGGCGACGGCTGCCACCGACGCGGTCTACGTCATGTTCACGTCGGCGGTCGTTGCCAAGCGACGGTTGTCAGCGGCGACCTGGAGCTCGATCTGGTACATGCTGTCGTCATTCGCGGTGATCAGCTACACGGAGAACTGGATCTACGTCGCATTCGCGGCGGTCGGCTCCTGGATCGGCGCCTACGGCTCGATGACCCTGCATCGTCCGCCGGCTGGTCAGGCACCGGTCGGCGCCGCGCCGGAATGAATTGCATTCGCTTGCATGCCAGCACGACCGCGTGAACGCAGACAGAAGGCGCGCGAAGTTCCTTGACGCGGAACGACCCTTACCGTATTCACGCCGGCGGGACACCTCCCCCCAACGGGAGGCTTACTATCTGGAAGGATAGACGATGACTGCAGCGAAACCCTCGCAGCGGCCTGCCGTGCCGCACTTCTCCTCCGGCCCCTGCGCCAAGCGCCCCGGATGGACCTCCGAAAATCTCAAAGACGCTCCCCTCGGCCGCTCGCATCGCGCGAAGATTGGCAAGGCGAAGCTCAAGCAGGCCATCGAGCTGACGCGCGACGTCCTCGAAGTGCCCGCCGACTACAAGATCGGCATCGTGCCCGCGTCCGACACCGGCGCGGTCGAGATGGCGCTGTGGTCGCTGCTCGGTGCGCGGCCTGTCACCACGATCGCCTGGGAATCCTTCGGTGAGGGTTGGGTCAGCGACATCGTCAAGGAGCTGAAGCTCAAGGATGTCACCAAGCTGCACGCCGGCTATGGCGAGATCCCGGATCTGTCCAAGGTCGATCCGGCCAGTGACGTCGTCTTCACCTGGAACGGCACCACGTCGGGCGTGCGCGTGCCGAATGCCGACTGGATCAGCGCGAGCCGGGAAGGCCTGACGATCTGCGACGCCACCTCGGCCGCATTCGCGCAAGCCCTCGATTGGCCGAAGCTCGACGTCGTCACGTTCTCCTGGCAGAAGGCGCTCGGCGGCGAGGCCGCGCATGGCATGCTCATCCTCTCGCCGCGCGCGGTGGCGCGTCTCGAGACCTACAAGCCAGCCTGGCCGCTGCCGAAGATCTTCCGCCTCACCAAGGGCGGCAAGCTCAACGCCGGCATTTTCGAGGGCGAGACCATCAACACGCCCTCGATGCTGTGCGTCGAGGACTATCTGGACGCGCTGAACTGGGGCAAGTCGATCGGCGGCCTCAAGGCGCTGATCGCCCGCGCCGACGCCAACACCAAGGTCCTCGCCGACTGGAAGGCGCGGACGCCGTGGATCGACTTTCTCGCCCAGGATCCCGCCATCCGCTCCAACACCTCGGTGTGCCTCAAGGTCGTCGATCCCGCGATCACATCGCTGTCGGCCGATGCCCAGGCGGAGTTCGCCAAGAAGCTGGTGTCGCTGGTCGAGAAGGAGAACGCCGGCTTCGACTTCGCGCACTATCGTGATGCACCGGCGGGGCTGCGCATCTGGTGCGGCGCGACGGTGGAAGCCAACGACGTCGCGCTGCTGACGCAGTGGATCGACTGGGCGTTCGCCGAAGCCAAGGCCGCGCTGCCGAAGGCGGCGTGACGCACGCTCTTCGTGCCGTCATTGCGAGCGCAGCGAAGCAATCCAGGGCCACGAAGAAAGTCTGGATTGCTTCGTCGCTCCGCTCCTCGCAATGACGAAATTCAAGACGCGTAGGGTGGGCAAAGGCGCGAAGCGCCGTGCCCACCATCAACGTCAACCGACGCGAAAGACGGTGGGCACGCTGCGCTTGGCCCACCCTACGATTCGATTGCTTCCACCCATTCCGGCGCCGATGCGCTGTCCCTCTCTCGCGAGAGGCGTGAAGGAACATCGTCATGTCCAAACCCAAAGTTCTCATTTCCGACGCACTTTCCCCGGCCGCCGTGCAGATCTTCAAGGATCGCGGCATCGAGGTCGACTTCCAGCCCAATCTCGGCAAGGACAAGGACAAGCTCGCCGACATCATCGGCGACTATGACGGCCTTGCGATCCGCTCCGCGACCAAGGCCACGGCCAAGATCATCGAGCGTGCCAAGCGGCTCAAGGTGATCGGCCGCGCCGGCATCGGGGTCGACAATGTCGAAATCCCCGCGGCGACCGCCAAGGGCATCATCGTGATGAATACGCCGTTCGGCAATTCGATCACGACCGCCGAGCACGCGATCACGATGATGCTGTCGCTGGCGCGCGAGATTCCGCAGGCGGACGCCTCGACCCAGGCCGGCAAGTGGGAGAAGAACCGCTTCATGGGCGTCGAGATCACCGGCAAGACGCTGGGCGTGATCGGCTGCGGCAATATCGGCTCGATCGTCTGCGATCGCGCGCAGGGCCTGCGCATGAAGGTGATCGGCTTCGATCCGTTCCTCACCGAGGAGCGCGCCCTCGATCTCGGCGTCGAGAAGGTCGAGCTCGAGGAGCTGCTGAAGCGCGCCGACTTCATCACGTTGCATACGCCGCTCACCGACAAGACCCGCAACATCATCGATGCCGCGGCGATCGCCAAGATGAAGCAGGGCGTGCGCATCATCAATTGCGCGCGCGGCGGCCTGATCGACGAGCAGGCGCTGCTGGAGGCGCTCAACTCCAAGCATGTCGCGGGCGCGGCCCTCGACGTGTTCGCCGAGGAGCCGGCGACCAGCAATCCGCTGTTCGGTCATGCCAACGTGATCTGCACGCCGCATCTCGGCGCCTCGACCACGGAAGCGCAGGAGAACGTCGCGCTGCAGATCGCCGAGCAGATGTCGGACTACCTGCTCACCGGCGCGATCTCGAACGCGATCAACTTCCCGTCGATCACCGCGGAAGAAGCGCCCAAGCTGAAGCCGTTCATCGCACTCGCCGAGAAACTCGGCTCGTTCGCGGGCCAGCTCACCGAAAGCAGCATCACCAAGATCCAGATCACCTATGAAGGCCACGTCGCCGAGATGAAGACCCGGGCGCTGACCTCGGCGGTGCTGGCCGGGCTGCTGCGGCCGATGCTGGGCGAGGTCAACGTCGTATCGGCGCCGGTGATCGCCAAGGAGCGCGGCATGATCGTCGACGAGGTGCTGCGCGCCGGCGAGAGCGACTATGAGAGCCTGATCACGGTCGCGGTCACCACCGAGCATCAGGAGCGCGCGGTGTCGGGCACGGTCTACGCCGACGGCAAGCCGCGCCTCGTCGACATCAAGGGGATCCGTGTCGACGCCGAGTTCGGCAAGTCGATGATCTACGTCACCAACGAGGACAAGCCGGGCTTCATCGGCAAGTTCGCAAGCCTCCTCGGCGACGCGAAGATCAACATCGCGACCTTCCATCTCGGCCGCGTCGCGCCGGGAAGCGACGCGATCGCGCTGGTCGAGGTCGACGGCGCGGTGCCGGCCGATCTGCTCGCCAAGATCCAGGCATTGCCGCAGGTCAAGCAGGCCAAGGCGCTGGCGTTCTGATGACGCGCTAGAGCGCGCGGTGCTTCTTGGTTGAATCGACTTCGCCGCTGGCTCGGTTCACCTCTCCCGTCAAGCGAAGCTTCGCTTCGCCAGAGCGGGGGAGGTCGGCGCGAAGCGCCGGGTGGGGGTTCCCTCCACTCGGGCAGCCTCAATCGAGGAGGCACCCCCACCCCAGCCCTCCCCCCAACTGGGAGAGGGAGCGCACATCCTTCGCGGTTCGCAACCAGACCTCGACTCTTCACGCGCTGGGCCAAATTGGTCGACCGGAAAGGGGCAGCACGGCACCGTGGCCGTGCTGCCCCTTTCTGTGCTCGGCGGAATTTCAACGGCAAGCTTTGCGGTCGCACGATTTGAACCCGCGGACCTCTCGTGGCGTCTAACGCCCCGCAAGGGACCGGCTCATCCGGTTCTCAGGGGCGCTGGGATACGGAGAGATCGATGGCAATGCGAACGACGTGGCTGGTTACGACAACTCTCGTTCTCGGTGCCTCGCTGGCGGCGGCGCCGGGTCGTGCGGCAAACCTCGACGCGACGTCCACCGTCGATGCCGTCACCGTGTATCCCGACGGCGCGACCGTGACCCGGGTCATCTCGCTCGACCTTCCCACCGGTGACACGACGGCGATCGCAAAGGACTTCCCGCTCGGACTCGATGCGTCCTCGCTTCGTGTGGAAGGCGAGGCCGGCGCCAAGCTCGTGATCGGCACCGTCGACGCCAAGCCACCGCGTGCGGCGCCGCCCGTCAACCTGCCCGACATCGACAAGCGCATCGAAGCGCTGAAGGACGAGCGCGCCAATCTCGATGGCACGATCGCCGCGGCCCTGGCGCGCAAGAAATTTGCCGAGCGTTTTGCCGAGGCATCGCCGGCCGGGCTCGGCGAAAAGGGCGAGGCGCGTCCGATCACGGAATGGCGTGCCGCGTTCGCCGCCGTTGCGGACGAGGTTGGACAGGCCGACGCGGCGATCCGTGATGCCGAACGCAAGCAGCGCGAGATCGATCGCGAGATCGCGCGCCTGCAGGACAATCTCACGACGAAGCCCCCGAGCAAGCTGGAGGTGCGGATCGAATTGTCGGCTGCGGCAGCGACCAAGGCGACCTTGCGCGTGACCTACGCGGTGCGCAATGCCCGCTGGGTGCCGCTCTACGACGCGCGTCTCGACACGACGGCGAAGGACCGCAAACCGGCTCTCGAACTGGTGCGACGCGCCGAGATCCAGCAGGCCACCGGGGAGGACTGGTCCGAGGTCGCGCTCACGGTTTCGACGGTGCGCACCGGACGCGGCGGCAGCGCGCCCGAGCTCAGGACGATCATCGCGCAATATCCGCCGCCGCCACAGCCAGCGCCGAAGCCGGCGGCCGTCAGCGCGGCACGAGGACTCATGGAGAGCCGGCAGGAGTTTCGCTTTGGCGGAGGGACGACGTTCGGAGATGTCGCGGACAAGGCCGTCGAGCAGCAGACGGTCGCGGAGATCAGCGCCTTTCAGACCGTCTTCCACCTCCCCGGACGCGTCAGCGTCGGTGCCAATGATGGCGCGAAGAGCCTGCGTATTTCCACCGCGACGATCACGCCCGAACTGACGATCCGTTCGGCGCCCCTCATCGATCCCACCGCCTATCTCGAAGCGAGCTTCCCGCAGAGCGAGGAGGCGCCGCTGCTGCCGGGCAAGGTCTCGATCTATCGCGACGGCATGTTCGTCGGCACCAGCAGATTGGCGTCGGCCGGCAAGGACGAGGTCGTTCATGTCGGCTTCGGGGCCGACGACAAGGTCAAAGTCGAGCGCAGTGTCGTCAAACGGAACGAAGGTTCGGCCGGTCTGATCGTGACGACGGCGAAGATCGACGAGCGCGCCTTCAAAACCACGGTCCGCAACGCGCATGAATTCCCGATCAAGGTCGCGATCCAGGATCAACTGCCGGTCAGCGAGAACGAGGAGATCACGGTTGAGATGCTTCCTGCGACCACGCCGCCGGCCTCGACCAACGTCCGCGACCGGCGTGGTGTCGTCGAATGGGTGATCGACGCCAGACCCGGCGAGGCCAAGGATATCGCCTTCGCCTGGCGTGTGCGCTGGCCTAAGGACAAGTCGATCGTGTTGCAGCCGTCGGGCTGATTGCCCGGCGTGGGATCGGCGCCGTTTGATCCATGACAAGCCGCCCGGTCCCGGCCCTGTTATGCGCGAGTGGGACCCCGTTCGATCACGTCCTGTCCGGCCGTGATCGATCTCGACCGAGAGCGCCGACATGGAATCCGACCCGAACACCCGCAAGCAGGCCGTCGCCGTCGGCTACATCTTCCTCGCCGGCGTCGGCATGCTGCTGCTGCAATGGCTTCTGACGACCTACAACACGGTCGAGACGATTCCCTATAGCCAGTTCGAGCAGCTGATCGAGCAGGGCAAGATCTCCGAGGTGTCGGTCAGCCAGGACACCATCCAGGGCAAGTTCAAGGACAAGCAGTCCGACGGCAAGACGTCGTTCATCACCGCGCGCGTCGATCCGCCGCTGGCCGCGAAGCTTGCCGCGAAGGGCGTGACGGTGACCGGCGTGCCCTCGGGCGGGCTGATTCAGGCGCTGCTGTCCTGGGTCGTGCCGGCGCTGATGTTCTATCTCATCTGGGTGTTCCTCGGCCGCAAGGTGATGGATCGCCAGGGCTTCGGCGGTCTGATGTCGATCGGCAAGTCGCGCGCCAAGGTCTATGTCGAGACCGACACCAAGGTCACCTTCGCCGACGTCGCCGGTGTCGACGAGGCGAAGTTCGAGCTGCAGGAGGTCGTGCAGTTCCTGAAGGATCCGAAGAGCTATGGCCGGCTCGGCGCGCACGTGCCCAAGGGCATCCTGCTGGTTGGCCCGCCCGGCACCGGCAAGACCCTGCTCGCCCGCGCCGTAGCGGGCGAAGCGGGCGTGGCGTTCTTCTCCATCTCCGGCTCCGAGTTCGTGGAGATGTTCGTCGGCGTCGGCGCTGCCCGCGTGCGCGATTTGTTCGAGCAGGCCCGCAAGGCCGCGCCTTGCATCATCTTCATCGATGAGCTCGACGCGCTTGGCCGCAGCCGAAGCGTCGGCGGCCAGTTTGGCGGCTACGACGAGAAGGAGCAGACGCTCAATCAATTGCTGGCGGAGCTCGACGGCTTCGACCCAAGCTCCGGCGTCATCCTGCTCGCCGCGACAAACCGGCCGGAGATCCTCGATCCCGCGCTCATGCGCGCCGGCCGCTTCGATCGTCAGGTGCTGGTCGACCGTCCTGACAGGGGCGGGCGGCTCGCAATCCTCAAGGTGCATGTCCGCAAGATTACGGTCGCCGACAGCGTCGATCTCGACAAGGTCGCGGCACTGACGACCGGCTTCACCGGCGCCGACCTCGCCAACCTGATCAACGAGGCCGCGATCGCGGCGACCCGCCGCAAGGGCCACGAGGTGACGTTCGACGATTTCACGATGGCGATCGAGCGCATCGTCGCCGGCATCGAGAAGAAGAGCCGCGTGCTCAGTCCCGCCGAGCGCCGCCGTGTCGCCTATCACGAGATGGGTCACGCGCTGGTCGCGGCCAATCTCGTCGGCGTTGATCCGGTGCAGAAGGTCTCGATCATTCCGCGCGGCGTCGGCGCGCTCGGCTACACGATGCAGCGCCCGACCGAGGATCGCTTCCTGCTCGCGGTCAGCGAGTTGAAGAACCGCATCGCCGTGCTGATGGGCGGGCGGGCTTCCGAGCAGCTGATCTTCGATGGCGATGTCTCGACCGGCGCCGCCGACGATCTGCAGCGCGCGACCGAGATCGCGATCGAGATGGTCACCAAATACGGGATGGATGCGACCGTCGGGCAGCGCACCTACGCGCCGCGTCCACAGGTGTCGTTCCTGCAGCCACAGGATCAGATCGTGTCGGCGGCGGAGGAGACCGGGCGCGAGATCGACCTCGCCGTACGGGATCTGATTGCAGACGGCGATGCCCGTGCCAGGGCGATTCTCGAAAGCCATCGCCCGGACCTCGAGCGCGGCGTCGCGCTCCTGATTGCCAAGGAGACGCTGACCGCCGATGAGTTCGCGCCGTTGCGGCCGGCCTCCGCTGCGGTCCCGGTCCGGGATGCCGTTGCCCCGAGCTGATCCGGGATTCTACGGAGGGCGTTCGCAACCGAACTCTAACCATCGCCTGATCAGTTAACCAGCGGCTCACCTTGACAGATCGAGGTCGTCGATCGGGGACCGGGCGGAGTTCGTTGCGTGCTGCTGAACAACCTGAAGATTGCCCCCAAGCTCGCCATCGTCGTCGGCGTGGCGATGCTGGGCCTTGCCGCGGCCGGTACGTTTGCCGGCACTCTGATGCAAAAGGAGATGGTCAATGCCCGCATCGAACAGTGCCGGGCGATCGTCGAGACCGCGCGTAACATGGCCCTCGGCCTCATCAAGGATGTCGAAGCCGGCAAATTGACGAAGGAGGCTGCGCTCGACGAGTTCGTCAATCGCGGGAGAACGATGACCTTCGACAAGGGCACGGGCTATCTGTTCGCCTATACGATGGACGGCAATGTGGTGCTTTCCCAGGATCCGAAGCAGCGCGGCTCGAACGTGATCGATTTCGAGCTCAACGGCCGCAAGCTCGTCGTCGAGCTGCGCGACGGCGTTGCCAAGGATGGCGAAGTCACCTTGCACTACGAATACCTGCGCCCCGGCCAGGAGCAGCCGACCCGCAAGATCTCCTATGCCGTGATGATTCCCGGTTGGAATACGTTCGTGGGCACCGGCGTCTATGTCGACGATCTCGACGCGAAGATGAAGCCGCTGAAATGGCTGATCTGGATGGCCTGCGCAGGCATCGCGGTCGTCGCCGGCGGGATCGCCTGGCTGATCAGCCGCAGCATCAGCGTGCCGCTCGATCGTCTCGGCGTCCGCATGCGCGAGATCGCCGATGGCCGGCTCGAGGGCGAGATTCCCGGTGTCGGCCGCGGCGACGAGATCGGCGGGATGGCCTCCACTGTCCAGATCTTCAAGGACAACGCGCTGCGGATGCGCGAGCTCGAGCAGGCCGAGGCCGCCACCCAGCAGCGTGCGGCCGCCGAGCGGACCGCGGCCATGCAGAATTTGGCCGCCGACTTCGAGCGCAGCGTCAACGGCATCGTCCGCTCGGTGGCGTCGGCGGCCGAGGGCATGCAGCACACCGCGCAATCGATGACCTCGACCGCGAGCGATGCCAGCTCGCGCGCCTCGACGGTCAGCGCCGCCACCCAGAGCGCCAATGACAATGTCGGCACGGTCGCGGCCGCGGCCGAAGAGCTGTCGAGCTCGGTCAATGAGATTTCGCGCCAGGTCGCCCGTTCCAGCGAGATTGCGAGCAAAGCCGTGGGCGACGCGGAGCGCACCAATGCCACCGTTCAGGTGCTGTCGACCGGCGCCGAGAAGATCGGCGAGGTCGTCAAGCTGATCCACTCGATCGCGGCGCAGACCAACCTGCTGGCGCTGAACGCCACCATCGAAGCCGCGCGCGCCGGCGAGTCCGGGAAGGGCTTTGCCGTCGTCGCCTCGGAGGTGAAGGCACTCGCCAACCAGACGGCGAAGGCGACCGAGGAGATTTCGGCGCAGGTCGCGGCGATGCAGACCTCGACCCAGGATGCGGTCACCGCCATCAGCGGCATCACCCAGACCATCGCGCAGATGAGCGAGATCACCAATTCGATCTCGACCTCGATCGCCCAGCAGGGCGACGCGACGCGCGAGATCGCGCGCAACATCCAGTCGGTCGCCGCCGGCTCGAACGAGATCAGCGCGCACATCGGCGGCGTGACCAAGGCGGCGGAAGCGACAGGCATGGCTGCCGCCGAAGTGCTGTCGAGCGCACGTGAGCTCGACAGCCAGTCGAGCCTGCTGCAGCAGGCCGTCGATGGCTTCATGGCGAAGGTGCGCACGGCCTAGTCGCAGCGGTGATGGACCGGGCCTGGCCTTGAAAGCACGGCGTGAGCTTGCAGGCGCTCACGCGACCTTGGTGCGGCCGGTGCGGGAGGCGATGATCACGCCGGCGATGACCAGCGCGTAGCCGATCAGATGAAACGGCTTCAGCTCCTCGCCGAGCAGCAGGATCGCCAGCACAGAGCCGAACAGCGGCACCAGATGCAGAAACGGCGCGGCGCGGTTCGGCCCGATCAGGCCGATGCCGCGATTGAAGAACAGATAGGCGAGCGTCGAGGCGAACACCACGACGTAGCCGAGGGTCAGGAGCGATAGCAGATCGAGCTGCAGCACGAAGCCGGACGCGTATTCCCACGCGGCCAGCGGCAGCAGCAGCAGGGCGCCCAAGGCCGTGCAGCACGATATCAGCGACAGCTGGTGCACGGCCGGCCGCCGCGTCATGACCGCCGAGTAGATCCCGAACACCAGCAGCGCCCCGGCGAACATCAAGTCACCGCGGTTGAACTGAATGGCGGCCAATGCGCCGAGGTCTCCGCGCAGCAAAATGACCAGCACGCCGGTCAAGGATATCGCGATGCCGGCGAACTGCGCCGCCGTCAGCCTGACCCCGAACAGCACGAGCGACCATAGCGCTACGAACAGGGGGGCCGAGGATTGGATCAGCAGCCCGTTGAGCGCCTGGGTGTACTGCATCGCCCAGTAGGACAGCGCATTGTTGATGGCGAAGCCGGTCAGCGCCAGCACCAGCAGCAGCGGCCAGCTGGCCAGCAAGGTACGCCAGTCGCGTACGAGATGCGTCCGCGCGAACGGCCACAGCATCAGGAAAGTTCCGATCCAGCGGATGCAGGACAGGGTCAGCGGCGGCACGTGCCCGGCGACATAGCGCGCCAGCACGATGTTGCCGGCCCAGAACAGCGAGGCCAGCGTCAGCAGCAGATAGGGCTGGTTGTTGAGCCAGGCCAGCGGCGAGGTCGGATGCGATGCGGTGGGCAAGGAATCGGCTTCCCTTGTTGACCGGAGCTTGTGCCCGAAATGGCGGGCGGGACAAGAGCGCCGGGCGGAAGGCCGCCATGTCGAAATACCAATGGGCCTCCTTTACAAAACGAATATTCGTTTTGTATGCTCATCGCAGACGGGAACGCCATCGAGCCGACAGCCGCACCCTGCGACCGCTCGGCAGGAGCTGCGCATGCCGAAACTCAAGCCCGAGACGATGGCCGCGCGCCGGGACGAGATCCTGCAGGCCGCCGAGGCCTGCTTCGCCCGGCAGGGATTCCATCAGACCACGATCGCCGATGTCATTGCGCAATCTGGTTTGAGCGCGGGCTGCATCTACGGCCATTTCGCCAGCAAGGAAGAGCTCATTCAGGCGATAGGCGAGCATCGCCATGCCCGTGATGCCGCCCTGTTGGCCACGGCGCGTGAGATTTCTGATCCGTTGGAAGCGTTGCGCGCCATTGCGCGCGCCTCGTTGGCAGACATGCAAAAGGAAGAGGGCCTGCGCCACCGGCGCATCGCGCTGCAGCTCTGGGCCGAGGCGCTGCGGGACGATGATATCCGCGCGCAGGTGACGGACGGTGTGCGCAAGCCGGCCGTCTTGATCACCGAGCTGCTGCAGCGGGGCCAGCGGCTCGGCGTCATCGACCGCTCCGTTCATCCACGCAGCATGGCCCGCACGATCGTCGCGATGTTCCAGGGGTTCGTGCTGCAGCGATTGTGGGGCGAGCCGTTCTCGTCATCCGAAGCGATGGCCGCATTCGAGACGCTGCTGACGGGACTCACGGCGCGGCGATGACCTGAAGCGAGTGCCTCTCCAACCGTACCGGGCGGGTCTCAATGACGAGCGTTCCTGATCTCATTGGCGGTCTTGGCACCGGGCTGGTCGGCGGCTTCACTTCGGGGCTGCTCGGCGTCACTCCCGGTGGTGGGCTCGTCGTGTTCGCGGTCATGCTGCTCGGCGCCGAGCAGCACACCGCGCAAGGGCTCTCGCTGGTCGCGCAGATCCCGCCGACCAGCGCGGCCGGCATCAGGCGCTATTGGGATAGCGGCAATCGGGTGACGGCTGCGGTGTTGCTCTGGCTCGGCCTGGGATTCCTGGTCGGCGGCATCGTCGGCGCACTGATCGCGAACTGGACGACGGCGGCGGTCCTGCAATGGGCCTATGTGATCTACCTATTCTTGCTCGATGCTCTGCTGCTGCGCAGGCGACGGGCGAAGGAGTCCGCCGAAGCAACCGGCGCTGCGCCGGATCCACATCGAGCAGCGCTCCTTGCAGTTGGCTGCGCGGCCGGCGTGTCCTCAGGCTTTCTTGGGATCGGCGGCGGGCTCGCGACGGTGGTTGGCTTGAGCGCGGTGCTGGGCATGGCACAGCACCGCGCCCAGATGATCAGCCTGGCGCTGACGCTGGTGCCCACGACGCTTCCATCCGCCTGGATCTACTGGCGGCACGGCGCCATGCCGGCCTGGCCCACCCTCGTCGCGGTGATCGTCGGCCTCGCGGTCGGCACCGATGTCGGCGCGCGTCTCGCGAACCGCGTTCCGCCGGAACGGTTGCGCGTCCTGCTGGTGGGCTTCGTGTCGCTGATGGCCGTCTGCATGACGCTCAAGGCGCTCGGATGAACCGTTCGCCTCATGTCGCCTGCTTGCGCGAGGCCGCGTAGACGCCGCTCAGCACCAGGGCGAAGCCGATCACGTGGAAGATCTGCGGCCGCTCGCCGAGGAAGACGAACGCCATGATCGAGCCGAACACCGGCACCACGTGGAAGAACGGCGCTGCGCGGTTGGCACCGATCAGAAGAACGCCGCGGTTGAAGCACAGATAGGCGATGGTCGAGGGAAAGATCGCGACGTAGAGCAGTGACAGTAGGTTCTGGGTGTCGAGCGCCATCACCGGGCGCGTGTTGAGCTCCCAGATCAACAGCGGAATCAGGCTCGCGGCTCCGCAGCCGAAGGTGAAGGCGACCATCGACAGGCCATGGATTTGCGGTCGCTTGATCGTCAGCACCGAGTAGAAGCCGAACACCGCCATCGCGACCAGGAAGATCAGGTCGCCCTTGTTGAAGCTGATGTCGGCGAGCGCCGCCGGATGGCCGCGCGTGAGGATCAGCAGCACGCCGATCATCGACAGCACGATGCCGATCGCCTGCGCCAAAGTGAGGTGCACGCGCAGCAGCAGCATCGACCAGAGCGCCACGATCAGCGGACCGCCGGATTGCAGCAGCAGCGTGTTGAGCGCCTGGGTGTATTCGAGCGACCAGTACTGCAGCGTGTTGAAGGCGCCGATGCCGGTCACCGACAGCGCGATCATGACGCCGAGCTTGGAGCGGATCGCCGGCCAGTCCTGGCGGAGCTGCTTCCAGGCCAGCGGCAGAATGATCAGGAACGCCAGCGACCAGCGCAGGAACGACAAGGTCACCGGCGGAATGTGCCCGGCGGCCAGCCGGCCGACGATCGCGTTGCCGGCCCAGCACAGCGCGGTGATGCTGAGCAGCACATAGGGTTGGTTGGCGATCCAGGCGCGCGCGGGCGCGGCGGACGCGGTGGGATCGGCGGCAGACATGCGGCGGTGTTGGCCCCGGTTCGTGCGCCGCGGCATCCGGCCCGGTCATCCCGGCCGCTGGTCCTCCCCGGCCTCGTCGACAGACACCAATTGCAGCTGCCTATCAAGAGGGCAGATGCATCGCGACTATGCAGCGGCGCTGGTCATGAACCGCGGTGGTGATGCCGCCGGTGAGTTCGCAAGGTCGTGGACTGTACGGCGACCGATTTGAGACCTTCGGCGCAGACCAGATAGGCGATAACGAGAGCCGCGATGGTGGCCAGCACGGCGATCGGCGGCACCACGAAGCCGAACCAGGCGCCGGCCGGGGTGAAGGGCACGACGAGCGCGACGGCGAGCGCGGTCAGTGACGACGCAGTCAGCATCGGATCGGCGCGGTTGCTCCATGGCCGTCCGTTGGTCCGGATGATGAAGATGACGAGGATCTGGGTCGCCATCGATTCGAGGAACCAGGCGGTCCGGAACTCGTCGGGCGTCGCATGGAACAAATAGAGCAGGGCGCCGAAAGTGAGAAAATCGAACAGCGACGACAGCGGGCCCATGATCGCGGCAAAGCGCAGCAGCCGCTTCATGTCCCAGCGCTGCGGCCGCGCGGTGGCCTGCGGACTCACACGATCGAACGGGATGCCGAGTTCGGAGAGATCATAGAGCAGGTTGTTGAGCAGGATCTGCGTCGGCAGCATCGGCAGGAAGGGCAGTATGATCGAAGCGACCGCCATGGACAGCATGTTGCCGAAATTCGAGCTCGCGCCCATTCGCACGTATTTCAGGATGTTGGCGAAGGTGCGCCGCCCTTCCTCCACACCGTCGGCGACAACCTCGAGATCGGAGGCGAGCAGGATGATGTCGGCGGCGGATTGCGCCACGGCGGTGGCGCCGTCGACCGACAGGCCGATGTCGGCCACCTTCAGCGCCGGCGCGTCGTTGATGCCGTCACCCAGGAAGCCGACGACGTGGCCCGAGGCCTGCAGCGCCTTGACGATGCGCGATTTCTGATCGGGGGCGAGCCGGCCAAACGCGTCGGCCGAGCGCACCTGCACCGCGAGCGCGTCATCGCTGAGTTCGGCGATGTCGCTGCCGGACAGCACGCGATCCGCCCTCAGTCCGACCAGCCCGGCCAGTCGCTTGACCACGACCGGATCGTCGCCGGAAAGGATATTCAGCGCGATGCCGGCGCGCGCAAGCTGTGCGATGGCCGCGGCTGCGGTCGGCTTGGGCGGATCGGCGAACGCGCACAGACCCTCGAAGATCAGTTCCTGCTCGTCATCGGTCTCGATCTCGCGCGGCGCGCCGGTCCAGGGCCGTGACGCGATTGCGACCGTGCGCAGGCCCTCGCGCGCCAGCGCGTGAACGCGCGCGCACATCTCGTTGCGGCCGCTGGCGTCGATCGGCGTAGTCGCGCTGCCCTGCCGTTGCTGCGTGCAGAGCTCGATCACCGCCTCTGGCGCGCCCTTCACGATCAGGATCTGATCTGCCCCGCGGATCGCCAGCACCGAGCCGAGCCGGCGCGAGAAGTCGAAGGTCTGCTGTCCGCCCAGGGTCCATCCTGCTGCCGCACGGTCCGCGCCGGCGATGAGCGCGGTGTCGAGCGAGCCCCGATCGCCGCCGAGCGCGGCAGCGATCGCGCCGAGCTCCGCGGCTCGCGGGTCGTCGCTGCCGTCGGGCGCGATGCTTCGGGCGAGCGTGATCTCTGCTGAGGTCAATGTTCCCGTCTTGTCGGTGCACAGCACCGACATCGCGCCGAGATCATGGATCGCCGCGAGCCGCTTCACGATCACCTTGCGGTTGGCCATGCGAAGCGCGCCGCGCGACAGGGTCACGGTGGTGATCATCGGCAGCAGCTCGGGCGTCAGTCCGACGGCCAGCGCCACCGAGAACAACAGCGAGTCGAGCACATCACGGCCGAACACGACGCGCACCGCGAGCACGATCACGACCAGCGCCAGCGTCAGCCGCGCGATGACGAGGCCGAACTCGTGCAGGTCGCGCTCGAACGGCGTGCGGGCCTGCGCTTCGGCCAGCGCCGAGGCGGCAGCGCCGAACATCGTGTTCGGCCCGGTGTTGACGACGAGCGCGACGGCCTCTCCGGTCTGAGCCACGGAGCCGCGAAACAGCGCATTCGACGTGTCGTTCTCATCGCTGGGAATACCGGCCTGTTTCGTCACGGGATAGGGCTCTCCCGTCAGCGCCGCCTCGCCGGCAGTGAAGGCCTTGCTTTCGATGATCAGCGCATCGGCAGGAACGATGTCGCCCGCGCGGACGCGCAGGATGTCTCCGGGAACGACGGCGTCGACGTCGATCTCGCGATAGGCGCCGTCCCGCTTGACCTCGGCCTTCAGGGCCACGGAGCGGCGGAGCTCCTCGGCCGCCTTGACGGCATGCCCCTCCTGAACCGTATCGAGTCCGATCGACAGCGTGAGGATGAGGACGATGATGGCGCCGCCGATCACGTCGCCCGTCACCATCGAGATGATGCCGGCCACCAGCAGGATCAGCGATAGCGGCTCGAGCAGGCGGCGGAGCACGGCGCGCATCGGCCCCACGACATGCGATGGGGAGTCGGCATTCCGGCCGTAGCGTTGCAGCCGCTGCTCGGCGTCGGCTCTGCCGAGGCCGTCCAGGTCGCAGGCCAGCGCTGCGCCTGCCTGCGCAGGCGACAGGCGCCAGAACCGGTGCAGACCGGGGGTCGTATCAGTGCTCACATGCGTCCGTTCATGTTCGTGGATGATTGGTAATGGTCATCATGCCTGATTTGCATGAACGATCGTCCGCCGGTTGACCTAGCGCAACATCCTGCTGTCGCGATCCCCTAGCTTTGTGTGCAATGCGCCGCGGGCTGACGGCCGCACTCAAGGAATGGATGGCGCGTCACTGGGCATCATCCGCATTGACGAGTTTGTGTTGACGATCATGGCCGATCATGCCGCAGCTCTCCCGTCCCCTACGAAAGCCGCCGTTGGTCCGACCGTCCTAGCGGCGGTCTGGGCGCATCGCTGGTTCGCTCTCGCCATCATCGTGCTGCTCGGCCTTGGCGGCTGGCAAAGCGTCCGGGTCATGCTTGGGCCTGCCATCGTGGTCGATCAGGTCCGGCGCGGCGACCTCGTCGAGGCGGTCGTTGCCAGCGGTCACGTCGAGACGCCGTTCCGCGTCGAGATCGGCAGCCAGATCACCGGCACCGTCGAGGAGGTGCTGGTGCTGGAAGGCCAGCACGTCACCAAGGGCCAGCCGCTGATCTCGCTGGAGTCGCGCGAGCTGAAGGCTGCGGTGGTGCAGGCACAAGGGCAGGTGGCGCAGGCCGAGGCGCGGATGCGCCAGCTCGCCGAGCTGACCTTGCCGTCGGCGAAGGAGGCTTTGCGCCAGGTGCAGGCGACCTTGCTCAATGCTCAGCAGACCTATGACCGGACGTCGCAGCTGACCGGCAACGGCTATGCCACGCGCGCGGCGCTCGACGAGGCCCAGAAGACGCTCGACGTTGCGCTGGCCCAGAAGCGTGCCGCCGAATTCCAGGTCTTCACGGCGAGCCCCGGCGGCAGCGACTATGTCATGGCCGAGACGCAGCTGAACCAGGCGCGCGCCAATCTCGACACGGCGCAGTCTCGTCTCGGCTATGCGACGATCTCGGCGCCGCGCGACGGCGTGCTGATCACGCGCAGTGTCGAGCGCGGCACCGTGGCGCAGCCCGGCAAGACGCTGCTCGTCCTGGCGCCTGCCGGCGATCTCCAGCTCGTCCTGCAGATCGACGAGCGCAATCTCGGCAAGCTGGCGCTCGGCCAGACGGCGCTCGCGTCGGCCGATGCCTACCCCGACAGGCGCTTCCCCGCTGTGGTCAGCTACATCAACCCCGGCATCGATATTTCCCGCGCGTCCGTCCAGGTCAAGCTGATCGTCAAGGACCCGCCCGACTATCTGCGCCAGGACATGACGGTGTCTGTCGACATCGAGGTCGCCTCCCGCAAGGATACGCTGGAGCTGCCGGTGCGCTCGGTTCACGATATCACCTCGGGCCAGCCCTGGGTGCTCGGGGTGAAGGACGGCCGCGCCGCCAAGCAGCCGGTGCGCGTCGGCATCCGCGGCAACAGCCATGTCGAGATCGTCGACGGCTTGAACGCCGGTGACATCGCCGTGCCCCAGAGTTCCGGCATCCTGACCGGCCAGCGCTTCCGCCCGGTGCTGCCGTGAACCGCTGGCTGCCCTTCGAGTGGATCGCGGCGGTGCGTTTCCTGCGCGAGGGCCGGCTGCAGACCTTGTTCATCATCGGCGGCATCGCGATCGGCGTCGGCGTCATCGTGTTCATGTCGGCGATGCTGGCTGGCCTCGAGGCCAATTTCATCAAGCGGGTGCTGACCTCGCAGCCGCAGATCCAACTGCTGACGCCGGATCAGGTTGCGCGTCCCCTGCGCAACGACAATGGCGTGATCGAGGATGCCATCGTGCAGCGTCCGAGCCAGCGCGTGATCTCGATCGATCAATGGCCGAAGATCCGCAATCAGATGCTGGCGATGCCGGAGATCACCGCGGTGTCGCCGACCATCTCCGGCTCCGCCCTCGCCATTCGCGGCGACGCCAGCCGCGCCGTGACGCTGTCCGGCATCGAGCCGGAGAGCTACTTCACAATCGTGCGCGTGCCGGACTACATCGTCGCCGGCGAGCCGCGGCTGACCAGCGAGGACATCATCATCGGTACCGAGCTCGCCAGGGATCTCGGCGCCATCGTCGGCGACAAGCTCAATGTTCAGGCGGCATCCGGCGCCAACCGCGTGCTGATCGTGACTGGTCTCGTCGATCTCGGCAGCAAGGGCGCCAATCAGCGCTCCGCCTATGTCGCGCTGCGCACGGCGCAGTCGCTGCTCGGCATGGTCGGCGGCGTCACCACGATCGACATCACCGTGCGGGACATCTATGCCGCTGAGGACATTGCGCAGCGCATCCAGGCCGCCAATCGCGTCAAGGCCGACAGTTGGATCAAGACCAACGCGCAGTTCTTCACGGCGGTGCGCGCGCAGGCGACATCCAACACGCTGATCCGCGTCTTCGTCGCGCTCTCGGTCGCGTTCGGCATCGCGGCCGTGCTGATCGTCTCGGTGATCCAGCGCTCCAAGGAGATCGGGATCCTGCGTGCGATGGGTACCTCGCGCGGACAGATCTTGCGCGTGTTCCTGCTGCAGGGCGGGCTGCTCGGCTTCGTCGGCTCGCTGTTCGGCGCGGCCATGGGCGCGGGTGCGCTGATCTATTGGCATGCGGTGCAGCGCCAGGCCGATGGCTCGGAGTTGTTTCCGTTGATCCTCGAACGCCGATTGTTTCTCATCACGGCCCTGCTCGCGACGGTGACGGGCCTGCTCGCCGCGACCGCGCCGGCGCTGCGCGCGGCCAAGCTCGATCCGGTGGTGGCGATCCGTGGCTGAGGTCCTGCTGCGACTGGAGAAGGTCTGCAAGGCCTACAATGTCGGGCTGCCGACCGAGACCGAGGTGCTGCACGACATCGACATCGAGGTGGACCGCGGCGAGTTCGTCGCGCTGATCGGTCCGTCCGGCTCCGGCAAGAGCACTCTGCTGAACATCGTCGGTCTCTTGGACCGGCCGACCTCCGGCCGGTTGACGATCAAGGGCCAGGATACTGCATCGCTCAGTGATACCGAGCTCACCCATCTGCGCGGCCATACCATCGGTTTCATCTTTCAGTCTCATCTCCTGATCTCTGCCTTCACGGCCAAGGAGAACGTGATGATGCCGCTGCTGGTCGATCGCGGCTTCCCGGGCCCCGAGATCGAGGCGCAGGCGGCGAAGCTGCTCGACCAGGTTGGGCTGGCGAAATTCGCCGACCATCTCGCGAGCAACATGTCGGGCGGCCAGCAGCAGCGCGTCGCGGTGGCGCGGGCGCTGGCGATGAACCCCGATCTGGTCCTGGCGGACGAGCCGACCGGCAACCTCGACACCAAGTCTGCCGAGGCGGTCTTTGGCCTGATGCGCGACGTCAATCGGGAGGTCGGCACGAGCTTCCTGCTCGTCACCCACAACCTTGATCTGGCCCGGCGCTGCGATCGCATCATCGAGGTTGTCGACGGCCGCATCCAGAGCTGAGGGCGGGCCGCTTCGATCGTAGATTCGCCGCCGTTCGAGGGCTCAATGGAACTGCCCGGGTCGATGCGCCGCCAGAAGCGCACGGCCGGGTCGCCCGATCCGCAGCCGGGGCGGCTTGAAATTTTGGGGCTTATCAAAGGCTTGGTGGCGCTCTTGTGTGCTCCGAAGGCCCGTTCTCGCTTGCCTAGCCCGGCGGCTTCCTTTATCCGGTGGGTCGCCTCGCAAGCGAGCGGTCCTGGCCGCGATTTGGGCTGGGCGCATGGTTGGCCAGGCTGGCCCCTCATCGGAAGCGACTTCGTCCGAACCGATCGTGCTGTTTTGGATCTTGGCAGAGGAAAGAGCTGCGAATGGCTAACGTCGTCGTCGTCGGCGCCCAATGGGGTGACGAGGGGAAGGGCAAGATCGTCGACTGGCTGTCGGAGCAGGCCGACATCGTCGTTCGCTTCCAGGGCGGCCACAACGCCGGTCATACGCTTGTCATCAACGGCGCGACGTACAAGCTGGCGCTGCTGCCGTCGGGCGTGCTGCGCACCGGCAAGCTGTCGGTGATCGGCAATGGCGTCGTGTTCGATCCGCAGGCCTTCCTGGACGAGGTCGGCAAGCTCCAGTCGCAGGGCGTCGCCATCAGCCCGGACAATCTGCGCGTTGCCGAGAACGTCACGCTGATCCTGCCGCTGCACCGTGAACTCGACGCGCTGCGGGAATCCGCGAGCGCGGCGACCGCGATCGGCACCACCCGCCGCGGCATCGGCCCGGCCTATGAGGACAAGGTCGGCCGGCGCGCGATCCGGCTGATGGACCTCGCCGATCTCGATACGCTGCCGCACAAGATCGACCGCCTGCTCGCGCACCATAATGCGCTCCGCCGCGGCCTCGGCCTCGAACCGATCGACGGCCAGCAGATCCTGCGCGAGCTGACCGCCTTCGCGCCGAAGCTGCTGCCCTATGCGGAGACGGTCTGGCGGCTGCTCGACATCAAGCGCCGCGAAGGCAAGCGCATGCTGTTCGAGGGCGCGCAGGGTGCGCTGCTCGACGTGGACCACGGCACCTATCCCTACGTGACCTCGTCCAACACGGTGGCGGCGCAGGCGGCCACGGGCGCCGGCCTCGGGCCGGGCGCGATCGGCTACGTGCTCGGCCTGTGCAAGGCCTACACGACCCGGGTCGGGCAGGGGCCGTTTCCGACCGAGCAGGACAACGAGACCGGCCGCAAGATCGGCGAGCGTGGCCGCGAATTCGGAACGAATACCGGCCGGCCGCGTCGTTGCGGCTGGTTCGATGCGGTCCTGGTCCGTCAGGCGGTCCGGACCTGCGGCATTAACGGTCTTGCGCTGACCAAGCTGGACATTCTCGATGGTTTCGACACCATCGATGTCTGCACCGGCTACAGGCTGGACGGCAAGGAGATCGATCATTTCCCGGCAGGTGAGGGCGCGCAGTCCAGGGTCGAACCGATCTACGAGACGATCGAAGGCTGGAAACAGCCGACGGCGAACGCGCGCTCCTGGGCCGATCTGCCGGCACAGGCCATCAAATACGTCCGGCGCATCGAGGAACTGGTGGGTTGCCCGATCGCGCTGCTTTCCACCAGCCCCGAACGCGAGGATACTATTCTGGTCCAGAATCCCTTCGAGGCGTGACGGGACCCGACAGCTGAGCGCGCGAATTGAGTTGATATGGCCGACTACTACCCGCTGATAGCCCGTGCCATTGCCGGATTGGACCCCAACGCTCCCGGGGAAAGCCGGCGTGCGCTTTACGAGCGGGCCCGGGCGGCGTTGATCGCACAGTTGCGCAGCGTCCAGCCGCCGCTCAGCGAGTCCGAGATCACGCGCGAGCGGCTGTCGCTCGAGGAGGCCGTTCGCAAGGTCGAGGCGGAAGCAGCCCAGCGTGCCCGCGAGGCGCAGCGGGCGTCCAGTGGCGTTGCCCGCCCAGGTGATGCGCTCCGGCGGGCCGGTGCGCGCAATTCGGATGCTCCGGCAGCCCCCTCGGCTCAGCCCACTCCGACTCCAGACCAGGCCGCCACTGCCGCCCCCCGGCCACGACCGGCGGCATCGGCCGCTGCCCGGGCCGAGCGGCCGCCGCTCGGCGCCGAGACGGCCGAGCTGCGTCCGGCGCGCAATCCGCGACCGGAAGCGCCGCCGGCTGCCGCTGGCGCACCAACTGTGCCACCGCGGCCCCAGCCGCCTCAAACGCCTCCACAGGATGGGGCGGCGCCTCCCGTGCGCGAACGTCCGGCTGCCGCCCGCCGCGGTGCTCAGGACAACGGCAGTCCGGCAACGCCGCCCGCCATGCGCGGCTTCCGCGACATCACCGCTGATGTCGACGATCTCGGCAAGGCCACCGCCCAGGCCAACCGCGCGGCGCGCAAGACCTACGCCAACGTTCCGGCCACCGATCTCGATCGGCTCGAGGGCGACGACGATGACCGGCCGCCGCTGCCCGAGGCGCCGTACTCCTATGACGAGTCGGTCCAGGAGGCCGAGCGCTACGCGCTGCCGGCCACCTCGACCCGCCAGCGTGGCGCCGCTCCGGATCGCGAGGGCAAGAAGAAGCCGGAGCGCAGCGGCTCGACCTTTCCGTTCAAGGCCGCCATCGCCGCCGGGATCGTGCTGATCCTGATCGGCGCCGGAATTCTGTGGGGCCGGCCGCTGGTCGGGATGGTCAACGGCCTGTTCAAATCGTCCTCGACGGTCGAGGCGCCCAAGGACACCGGCGCGCCGCTGAGCAAGCCGAAGATCACCGACCGCGTCGGCCAGTCGCCGTCCTCGGACCAGATCGCGCCGGTCGCACAGCGCGTCGTGCTGTATGACGAGGATCCCGCCGATCCGAAGGGCAAGCAGTACATCGGCTCGGTGGTCTGGCGTACCGAGCAGATCAAGGCGACGGGCACGCAGAAGGCCGATATCGCGGTGCGCGCCGACATCGAGATTCCCGATCGCAAGTTCAAGATGACGATGTCGTTCCGCCGCAACACCGACACGTCGCTGCCGGCGAGCCACACCGCCGAACTCACCTTCATCCTGCCGCAGGACTTCTCAGGCGGCGGCGTCGGCAACGTGCCGGGCATCCTGATGAAGTCCAACGAACAGTCGCGCGGAACGCCGCTGGCGGGCCTTGCGGTGAAGGTCACCGACGGCTTCTTCCTGGTCGGCCTGTCCAATGTCGACGCCGACCGGACCCGCAACGTGCAGCTCCTGAAGGAGCGCTCCTGGTTCGACGTTCCCCTGGTCTACACCAATCAGCGCCGGGCCATCATCGCGATCGAGAAGGGCGCGCCGGGCGAGCGTGCGTTCAACGACGCCTTCGCGCTGTGGGGTGACTGAGCAGGCCGCACGCGCCTCGCGCGTTCGGCGGATCGGCGAGGCAGGAGATTGGGCATGAAGCGATATCTCATCTTCGTTGCCGTAGGCCCGGCGCTGGGCGGCTTCGCGCTGCTCCTGGTCACGACCTACATGTCCGGTTATTGGACCAACACCAATCCGGGCGAAGTGGCCAAGCTGTTCAAGGTCTTCGTCACCTCGCTGCAATACAGCTACCTGTTCGGCTTCTTGCCGGCGCTGATGATGTGCGCGATCGACGACATCCTGTTCCACGTCAGGCGCATCGGGCCGACGTTGCGGATGCTGCTGGTGGGCGGCATCGCCTTCCTGCTCGCGGCCTTCAACTACGCCTCGCATGGCTCCGAATACGGCATCGTGCAGTGGATCCTGTACGGGCTGGTCGGCTTCATCCCGGCGACGGTGTCATCGTGGCTGGTGCACAGATTCGTTGAGGAGCCGCAGCCGGCGGTCGCTACTGAGCCGCCGACTGCGTAAGCCGATCGCACGAGCCGATCAGCCCTACCTGCCGTTGCCGCGGCAGCGGCCGCCGGGGCCGATGTGAAAGCCGCGCGGGCAGGCGTGCGCCGCCGGATTGGCGTAGTTGCGCAGGCATCCGCCATAGGGACCGCGGTGCCAGCCCGGGCCGCAGCCGCCGGCGACCTGGATCACCTCAGGCTTGGATCCGGCGTCGATCGGAGCCAGCGGCATCGCAGATGCGCCGACGGTGAGAACTTCCAACAGGAGCGCGCTGGTGAGGATGGTTCGCATCGATGGTCTCCCTGGTGTGACTTGCGAAAGGGTCAGCCGCCGGCAGCGAAGGCGATGCCGGCACGCACCTCGGTGATGGCCTGATCGATCAGCCCCAGCGCGCGCTCGCGATGGCCGCCCTTGTTCGGTGTCGCCTGAGCCAGCTCGGCCCGCGCCGATTGCAGCATGGTGATAGTCGCGGTCATGTGCGGCTGCGCGCCGAGCGCGTAGCCGATCCCGATGCAACCCGCGAGGGCGGCGCCGAGGCAGAGCTTGCGGGCCGCGGAAGACATGGTCATTTCAATCTCTCCTCGTACTCATGGCTGTTCGACTTGAAGGGTGCAGGCCGCAACGCATGTCCGCGTGCGTCCATCGGCATCGCTAGTTGAACCCGTTGCCGCTGTCTTGGACTCATCGGCATGAACGGTCGCGCGACTTGGACTGATCGGCGCTCCCGATCCCGTCTCGATGAGCTCTGCCGACTTCAGCGGCCGTTCATCCCGCCGCTGCCACATTGATCGCGTTGCTTCGGAAATTCCTTTGCCTCGGGTCCGATTTCGATGACCATCGTCAGGAAAATGCTGTCGACCGACATGCTGCCGAAAGGGCTCGACGACAGGCAGCGCTTCTTGTGCTTTGCGGAATTGTTCGAGCACTTCTCCAACACGGGTGAGCTCGATCCGGCCGAGGACGTGCCGTTTCGCGCCGCAATGAACGCGATCCACATCGGGACCACCCTGCTCGGGCGCTGCGACGGCACCTTCACCCGTGTCAGGCGCGAACGGCGCCAAGTGCTCGCGACCAATGACGACCGCTATTGCCTGGCGCGCAACGCCGGCAGCCGCGAGGCGATGGTCGTCCATCGCGGACGCGAGTTCGTTCTGCGCCCCGGCGCAATGGTGCTGCTCAAGCTCGATGAGCCTTTCTTCAGCGCCGACGGCGCCAGCCACAAGCGCTTCGTCAACGTGCATCTGCCGATGATGACGCTGCGCTCGATGGTCTCCGGTGTCGATGATCTGGTCGGACGCGAATTGGCGCCGGGCGGCGCGCTGTCGCTGGCGATGGATTACAGCGAGCTGCTGCTCGCCCATCCCGCCGCGGCCGACGAGGCCGGCCCGGCGATCGCGCAGCATCTGCTCGATCTGGTGGCGCTCGGGCTCGGTGTGCGCGGCGACGCGATGCGCAAGGCCGGCCGCGGCGGCCTGCGCAGTGTTCGGCTGGCGGGGCTGCTGACGATTCTGAACAGCCGCTTCACCGAGCCGGATTTTTCGGCGCAGAAGCTCGCCGTCGCGGCCGGGCTGTCCGAGCGCTACGTCAATGACCTGCTGCATGAGGCCGGCGCCGGCTTCTCGGCCCGGCTGAACGAGCTGCGCCTGCGCAAGGCCATGGACCTGCTGGCCGGCGGCGGACGCCGCATCAGCGACATCGCGTTTGCCTGCGGCTTCAACGACCTGTCCTATTTCAACCGCTGCTTCCGGCGCCGCTTCGGGCTGACGCCGACCGGCGCCCGGGGCCGCTAGGCGAGACAAGGCGACGGTTCGACGCAACTTGTGCCGAGCCCCGCGCGTTGCCATCTCATGGGTATGCAAGACCACATGGCTCCCTCGCCCCGCCGCGGACGCGCCTCGCAGGCGCACTTCGACGCCAATGAGGCGCGCGGACCGATCATCGACCAGGACGGACGTGAGATCCCGCAGGGCTCCTTCCGGTCCTCGTTCAACGGCGCCTTCGTCGGTCCGGACGGTGTGCGCTTCGATTTCAACACCGCCAATCCCTTCGGCAATCTGACCCGTGAGCAGCGCATCGCGCGGCTGGAGGCCGTGGCGAAGCTGCTCGACGTCGCCTTCGTCCTGCCCGGCACCAACATCCGTTATGGCATCGACGGCATCATCGGCCTGATCCCGGTGGTCGGCGACCTCATCGCGACCGCGCTGTCGCTGTGGCTGGTGCGCGAGGCCCGTGCGCTGGGCGCGCCCTGGCACGTCATTACGCGGATGCTGGGCAATGTCGCGGTCGAGGGGGTGATCGGCATGGTCCCCGTCGCGGGCGACGCCTTCGACGTGCTGTTCCGCGCCAACATGCGCAACGCCAAGATCCTGCGGCGGTGGCTGGATACCCAGTCGCGTTGAGGCGCTGCGAGACCGGGCCAAAACCTCGCAAACCGACCCCCATAAAAAAACTGCCCCGCGCGAGGCGGGGCAGGGTGTTGAAGACTGGTCTGGCAGCCGTCAGGCCGCATCGGCGTCCTGCGCCTTGTCGACCCCCCGGCGCGGCAACGGAAACGCCTCGCTCTCATACAAGGTGCGGATGCCGTTCTGGTCGAAGCGGGCTTCCTCGACCTGCAGGTAGGCGCCATTCAGCGAATCCGCAGGCAACTCCTCCATGGCGAAGCGCACGGCTTCAGCCGCGGTGCCGAACCGCCGGTAGGCGAAGCCCGCCCGCTTCTTCTTGCGGATGGCGGCGGGAAACAGTTCGGCAGAGGTGTTGAAGTTGAACGGACGCAGTGGACGCATGGTCTGAGACCTCTTCTTGTCGGCTGGAAGCGCTGACGCGAGCTTTCAAAACATTCAGCTTGGCAATGACGCCAGCGATTGCGGGGGTGGAGGGCGGGATTTGCCGCTCCAGGCGGCCCGGCCCTGCATAGTCAGTTACGGCCTCTAATATAGGCCGATTTGGCAGAAATGCGAATCCTGCACGCTCACATCGTAAATCCGGCCTGGTTCGGGGCCTACTGAAATATCCTATTTTTTCAATGGTTTAATCGATCCACAACTTGTGAATGCAGGAGAGCCCGATCTGCACGGCTAAAATCTCGCCCCTGGTGGCCGGTTTTGGCCCCCGGCGCCGCGCCGGCCGCCAGCCCAGCGGCCCCGATTACCGTCCGTGACGGAACCGAGGCCGATGGAGACGTCACCGCGGCTTCAGCTTCAGGGCCGCCGAGTTGATGCAATAGCGCAGGCCGGTCGGCCCCGGGCCGTCGGGAAAGACATGGCCGAGATGGCCGGAGCATTTCGAGCACAGCACCTCGGTGCGGACCATGCCGTGGGTATGGTCGGTCTCCTCGTCGATGTGGCTCTCCGTCGCCGGCTGGGTGAAGCTCGGCCAGCCGCAGCCGGAGTCGAATTTGGCGTCGGACTCGAACAGGGTCTGGCCGCAGCCGGCGCACACGTAGGTCCCGGCGCGATGCTCATGCTCGTATTCGCCCGAGAACGGGCGCTCGGTCGCCTTCTCGCGCAGCACGGCGTACTGCATCGGCGTCAGCTCCTCGCGCCATTCCGCCTCGCTCTTGATGACCTTGTCGCTCGTCTTGGTGTCGCTCATCCCGTTGTCCTCCGGGCGGACCGAACTGGTCCGCTCCCTGTCATTGCGCTGATCGGCCTCGGTCGCGGCCGCAGGTCGTCGCCTCAGTTCGTTACCCAGTTAGTTCGTCGCCTCAGTTCGTTGCCTTGGCCTCGCCGACCAGCGTCGGCTTCTCGACATAGTTCTCCGCGAAGATCTTCTTCAGATTCTCGATCTTCGGCAGGTCGTTATAGGCAATATAGGGCTGGCTCGGGTGCAGCGTCAGGTAGTCCTGATGATAGGCCTCGGCCGGATAGAACGCGTCGAGCTTGCCGATCTTGGTGACGATCGGCTTGCCGAACACCTTGGCCTTGTCGAGCTGGGCGACATAGGCCTCCGCGACCTTCCTCTGCGCCTCCGAGGTGGTGAAGATCGCCGAGCGATATTGCGGTCCCGAGTCCGGGCCCTGTCGGTTCAACTGGGTCGGATCGTGCACGACCGAAAAGAAGATCTGCAGAATCTTGCCATAGGAGATCTTCTTCGGGTCGTACTTGATCTGGACCGATTCCGCGTGGCCCGTCGTGCCGCTCGAGACCGTGCGGTAATCGGCCGTGGCCTTGGTGCCGCCGGCATAGCCGGACACCGCGCTGACCACGCCGGCCGTGTGCTGGTAGACGCCCTGGACGCCCCAGAAGCAGCCGCCGGCGACGACAGCGGTTTCCAGCGCGTCGGAGGCCGGCTGGTCCTGGGCCGGCGGCGGGATCACAACGGCCTGCTCGGCGGCGTGCAGCGGCTGCCAGGCCAGGATGCCGGCCGCCATCGCACCGAGCACGGCTGTCTTGACGAAAAGGGAGCGGGTGAGGCGCATCTTCGGATCCTCGTGAGGGGGGCTTGTCTCGTCTCGCCGGCCGGAAACACTGGCCCGGTCCGGCCTCTGCTGCAAGATACGTCGGTGCCCGGCCGGCGTTACGGGGGACGTGACACGACTGCGTGAACAGGCGGGTGGCGCGAGGCGTGCGCTATCGCCCAATGGGTGCCGGGACGGCGCTGGGAGTTGTGGCGAGAGCGTTCCAGGCATGGTGATCTGTTCTCGCGGCCCGAATTGCCCGAGGGATGCCGGTTCATTGGCCCTCCGAAAGCGGAGGGCGCAGGGAAGGCCGGACCTCGACTGAGGCCCGTGGCCCGCCTGCGGAAAAAATGCAGGCGGCAGGTACCACAGGTTCAGCCGGACAGATCCGGCCCTCCCTGCGCGATGGTTTTAACGCTTATACGTGCTCTCCCCGGGGACCGGCTGTCTTGCCCCCGTCGCCGGCGGATCATCACCGCCAGCTTGGCCTCAGCGTCGGGAGGCCAGGACCACACGCTTTCGCCGTCCGCGCCATGCCGTTCGTCGGCAGGCGCTTCGCCCGCTGCAACATGCCGCATCCATCGCATTTCGCTGCCAACGTCCGTGACGATCGCGATACGTCCCCTGCCGTGCAACGAAACGCAGACATCATAAGCCTGATTTGGGCACGGCGCGAAATGATTTATGTTTTTCAGAAGACCTTGACAGCTTTTGTCGAAACAGGGTGATTTGCCCGGCGGGACAACTGGCCACGTTCAGGCGGGACAGACGGACCGCATCGCTATTTCAGATTGGTCACGAACTTATCTACGTCCGCTTGCTCATCGTCGATCCACGAAATCATCTTGGGCGCGAATTCGGTTGGATTCCGAAGGAATTCGTGGAGAGGCTTGAAGCAGACGAGAGCAAACCAATCGGTGATGTCCGCCCACGTCCAGGGCTTCTCCGGTATGTCTCTTGCTGCGCGCAACGCGCTAGTGCCTCGCCTGTCGTCTGCGCCTAAGCAGATGAAAACGGAATCTGAGGAGGGAATAGTTCCGCCCTTGAAGACCGTCTGCGGCTCTAGTGCGATGCCGTAGCCAAAGAACAACTCGTTGAAGTTCGGGTGCGTCAAATAGGCCCAGCCCCAAATCAGCTTCAGCTCAGTCCTAAATTGCAAGCTATACTCTCTCGATGACTCGTTCCTTCTGAAATGACCGTCGAGCGATTTGATATGTGAGTAGATGTCACTAAATGTGCGGTCCATTAAGGAGCCAGCCCGGAGATAAAGGAGAGCGGCAGCAAATTCGTCGCGCCCTGCGTACTCGGTGCTCATATCGTTCTCCTCCAAGAAATATCTTAGTTCGTTGCATAGCAGCATCGCTGCTGCGTCCAGCTCTTTGTTCCTTAAAAGACGCATGAGCAAGTCAGCGACTCCGGCCCACGTGGTGATGTGAGGAACGGCATGGCCACTTGATGCTCTGCCGGAAAGAAAGCCACTCGGCGGTTGGGTAAGATGGGTAAGAAAGCAAACTACCGCTATCGGACCGGCCGCTTCGCTTCGGATCCATTGTCCGTATCGTACGAGTTGTTGGTCTAAAACGGGCGCATTGATCTTGTTTTCGATCGCAACCAACGGATGACCGCCTGCGTAAAGTACCAGGTCAATCCGCCCGCCCTCGATGTAATGCTGAGTCTCCATCTTCAGCGGTGCGGCTGTTTCTAGTATCTGATCGAACGCCTGCTTCAAAGATTCCGGGATAAGTAGTTCCGAAACTAGGTATCGCTGCGCAGACGGTGGCAATCGATTGAAGACATTGGCAAAGCACTCTGTGAGATAATCCTCGCGAGGAGATCTCATTTCTCCGTCTCTGTATTTGAACAAGTTCCAAAATAGGGAGGACATTGGATTTTCAACTGGATTATCGACGTTTTCCGAGCGATGGCAGGCCACCCTGCGTTGGGCTGCCCTGCAGCCGGCCCCAGGCATTCGAAACCCATCCCTTGTTGATCTTTTTGATCGCCTCCGCTTCATCGCCGGTGGCCGGTCGCGAGGTGTCGATAACGTCATCCCAAACGTCGACCAAGTCGGGGTCGGCCTCGGGATGTCTTTCGTGACCCGCGGCCTTCCGATTCTTCTTCTTGTTGAGTTGAGCGCGTGTAACCACCATCGCTGCCAGCATCTCGGCGCGACGGGCAAGATATACTTTTCGCTTCTCCTTGGATTCGGTCATTTGGGTGCATCCTAGCTCTAAGGTCGCGCAAGGGGGCGGGCGAACGAGAAAACGCCGAGCACGCGAGCTGAATATTAGCTCTCGCTCTGCAGATCCTCAAAAAGCTTTTTCCAGGTATCCAAGGTGGCTTCATCGAAAAGAGGTTTGGTCGACTCCAAGGCTCGCCTCTTGGCCTCGCGAGCCACGTCCACCTTCCATCCATCGTGAAGCGCAACGCCTTGTACCTTCGCCCATGCCTCGATCTGCGGAACAATAGGCTCTCCCGGCTTCACTACGTCGGCAAATGGCACATCTGCTTTGCGTCCCCAGCGATCAATGGCTCCGACAAGGAAGCCCTGTGGGAAAAGGTCTTCGATCTCTGAATTAGCGAAGATGACATACTTCTCCGTCGTTTTTACCTTGCCTTTTGCGCTTTGATACAAGCCATTTTGCAGATCTCGGGCCATCCTTTTGCCGGCGTCGTCCCCATCAAGAAATACATTTGGCAAGACCTCATCTTTACCGCCAAGGATGCTCGCAATCACCTTGGCGTTGTTCGCGCCGTGCGAGGGCGGGAAGACCATCTCTCGCTTTGGGCTTATCTTCTTGTTCGCGATCAGGACAGTTTTTATAAGAGCTAGGTAATGCTGGTCCGACGGGCCCTCCACGATCACCGGATGACAGCCGTATAGGATGCTTTCGGCGAGGCTCATGTTGAGTGCCGAGTAAATCGCATACGTAGCCCCCGCTCGTCGAGGATCATCGGTGCCCAGCCGTAAATCCGGGGAGCATTTAGTTGAGCCGTCCTCCGAGACGAAGACCTTCCGAACGCGGTCGAGCATGTCAGCATCGACGAGGAAGGGTGAATGTGTCGTGTAAAAAATTTGATTAGTTGACGCAAGGCTCTCGAAGAAGGTCGACAAATCGCGTTGAGCCAGCGGATGGAGGGAGAGTCCTGGCTCGTCCAGGAGCAAGATCGCATCGGCATGAACACCGCTGCTTTCCACCAGGAAAATAAGGTAGAAGCTCAGAAACCATTGTAGTCCACTGCTGCGATCTTCAAGTTCGATCTTTTCAGGTCGCCTTGAATCGCTCACCCAAATCCGAAAATGGTCGCCGTCCGCTTGAAATTCGAATGTATAATTTCCTTGCTTCCACCATTCGCGGAACTTCTTTGTCAAATCCGTTCCGGCTGAGTTCAACAAGATCGTGCGTTCACGCTTCTTAGTCGCGATTTCTGCAATCTCCTGCTCATTCGGTTGGCGGTTTGGATCTTTGAAGTCGCGTCCGAGCTCCAAGATCTGCTGTGGCTGCAGTTGGACAAAATTGAATAGGACCCGAAGTGTCCTAGCCTTTGCCGCCTCTTTTGCGCCAAGGTCTTCACGTGCCAGGTTTTGAACGACGTGTGGCAAGTAGATTTCGGAATCGAGGTTTCCGTAGTTCGAGTAATATACGAATCGCGGTAGGCTCTCGATGATTAGTTGCTTCACTGCATCGATTTCATTCGGCGCAGGAGTCGATAATTTTTGCTCGGCGGCCTGCAGGTCTTGAATCAGTAGTTTTAAGCGCGGCACGATCGAGCTTGTTGGCGCTGGTACATCAGGAATGAGCGCCAAGAATGGTTCAATTAACTCGTGTAGCGCTTTGGTGTTATAAGACGAGACTGGTCCGTCGCTCTGTTTTGTAGACGCCAAGGCTGCTTGAATGTCGGCCTTTAAGCTCCCCTCCTTGTTGAGCTGGTTCATTGCGGTGATCTCAGTTTCGGCGGTCGTTAGGATTGCAACTAAGTCCGCGCTGCTGAGCGTATTCACCTTCTTGAATTTCGGAAACGTAACCGCGTATCTCCCATCGAAAAATCGATGGACGCAAACAAGGTCGACCGAGGCCTCATCCAATCCCGTAAGCTCGATCAGCTTCGTCTTGATCGCGTCACTCGGTGCGAATTCCGCACGTATGAACGGAAATGAACCTGGAGCCGCCCGCACGGCAGCGTAGTTGCCCTTTGGATAATCCGAGGTTGGCTTAATCTCACCCTCACGGGCCGGGTTCAATTTCCACAGCGGAAGCAACAGATTGGTTTTGCCCGACTCATTGACGCCGATGAGCGCTGTAACTCGCTCTGCGTCGATCCAGCCACTATCGACAACGGATCGAAAATTGGTGACCTGAAATCTGACCAATCGCATAATATCCCCCTTCCCGCACTCGCGAGGAGATTGTACCGGAAAGAAAACAAGCGCAATGCGGTTGGCTTCTACAGTCCACAATACGACGAAAAGCCTCGAGAAACTTGGTGTGTGAAAATCGGAAGAAAGTGGGGCGGCCGCGTTTTACACAGCTATTGATGGCTCAGCGGATCGTGAGCGGGCGGCGGCTAGAAAAGTGCCTCTCACGTTGTTTTCATTCGGCTTTTATCGTCGAACTCTCCCTGCACGATGGTTTTAACCCCTATACGTCCTCTCCCCGGGGACCGGCTGTCTTGCCCGAATCGCCGGCGAATAATCACAGCCGATTTGGCCTCAGCGTCGGAGGCCAGGACCACACGCCTTCGCCGTCCGCACCATGCCGTTCGTCCGTAGACCATCGCGCCTTGACGACTTGTGTCGTCGTTGGCCGATTTGAGCGGTGCTGCCGAATGCGAGGAAGGTGCCGTCATCCATGCCTTGGCGGGTAGCTACCAAGTTCGCGACCAAGGGCGATATCGTCGACGGCGCGACGCGCGACGTCCAACCCGCCAGGTCACGATCCCATCACGCTTCGCCGATCCTCGAACCATGATGTCATTCCATTGTCGCGGTCGTGATGCCGGCGCGGCGGGACGCCGCGAATATTTCCTCCATCCGATGGTCAATACAGAGGCGGTCGCGCCTCGACCGGCAGGGCCCTGACCAGGGCATCGATCAATCGAGTGCGCGCTCTCCGCCCCTTGAGAACCTGGAGAACAATCATGACAATGTGGAAATCGAAGGCGGCAGCCGTGCTGCTGTCGACGGCGACTGCCGCGCCTGCATCGGCGCAGGGTTGGTTCTACGGCGAGCAGGAGCCGGGGGCGTTTCAGGCGATGTATCCCGATCGCGACGTGCTCAACGGCGGCGCACTGACGCCGGCGGGACGAATGGGCCTGGTGCGCGCCTCCGGCGCGGTGCTCGTGTTTCCGCCGCCGGCTCATCTTCGCCCGTATGATCGGCTGCCGCAGCGGCGATGACGCGTCGCCCGGAAGGCGCCCCTATGATCTGCTGCCCGGACAGCGGCTGCCGCGCTACGTCTGAGCGATGGGCGCGATCACGAACGGCCGTCGGCTCGCGCGGTCGTGATTGGGATGCCGCTTTCGCCTGCCTACATCATCGCCTGCGCGAATTGGTGCGCAACAGGGAAGACCAATCATGATCGCATTCAGGAGCCTGGCGGCAGCTCTGCTGATGTCGACGCTGGCGGCCACCGCGGCATCGGCCCAATTCTCCGAGCCGGCGGCCTATGCGGCCATGCATCCCGAACGCGACGTGCTCAATGGCGGCGCGCTGACGCCGGCGGCGCAGGCGGAACTGGCACGCCGTGGCACGTCGGCCTTTCCGAATGCAAATGCAGCGATGCCTCCGGCCGATCGCGTGGGGCCGCATCGGCGTCATCGGCGCTGAGCGCGTCGCCTCAGTTGGCGTGCTCCTCGCGCTCGTGGATGACGCTGGCGCGGCCGACGATGAGATCGTCGACCTGGCCGATGCGTGAGACGTCCTTGCCCGCATAGGGCAGCGAATGCAGCACGCAGCGCATCGCGTTCAGCCGCGCCCGCTTCTTGTCGTCGGACTTGATCACGGTCCACGGGCAGTCGGCGGTGTCGGTGGAGAAGAACATCGCCTCCTTGGCGCGGGTGTAGTCGTCCCATTTGTCGAGCGAGGCGGTGTCGATCGGCGACAGCTTCCATTGCTTCAGCGGATGCGCCTCGCGCTCCTTGAAGCGGCGGCGCTGCTCCTCGCGGCTGACCGAGAACCAGAACTTGATCAGGTGCATGCCGCTGCGTACGAGGTTGCGTTCGAACTCCGGCACCTGGCGCAGGAACTCGTCATATTCGGCCTGCGAGCAGAAGCCCATCACGCGCTCGACGCCGGCGCGGTTGTACCAGGAGCGGTCGAACAGCACGATCTCGCCGGCGGTCGGCAGGTGCTCGACATAGCGCTGGAAGTACCATTGGCCGCGCTCGACGTCGCTCGGCTTGTCCAGCGCGACGACGCGGGCGCCGCGCGGATTGAGATGCTCCATGAAGCGCTTGATGGTGCCGCCCTTGCCGGCGGCATCGCGGCCCTCGAACAGCAGCACCAGGCGTTGCCGCGCATCCTTCATCCAGTTCTGCAGCTTGAGCAGCTCGGTCTGCAGGATGAATTTCTGCTCCTCGTAGTCCTTGCGATACATCCGGTATTTGTAGGGGTAGCCGCCCTGGCGCCAATTGTCGGCGAGCTCGTCGGAGGTGTGGCGCCTGTCGCGCTTGGCTTGTTTGCCTTCGATCAGCGCCTTCATCAGCTTGGCATCGTCGGGTGCTGCGCCGTCCAGCATGGCCCTGATCGGTGCGCTGTCGGCGTCGAGCGCCGGCGGTCCGTTCAGCACGGTCTCGAACGCCGACAGCCCGGTGATCTGCGCAGCCTGCATCTGTTCGTCGACCAGCGACTGGGCGATCGGATCGAGCCCCGCAGCCGATTGCCGGCGCGGGGCGCGCATGGTGGCGGCTGCGCGCTTCATGCGTCGGCCATTGGAGGCCTTGGCTTTCGTGGTCTTGGACTTTGCCATGCGATTCCGCTGCCTGCTGTTGGTTTAACAGAGATGTGAATCGATTTTTATCCGCCAAGGACCCTGCGTCAGGTTGACGTGGATCAACCGGCCGCAGGTGGGTACCAGCGAGGCGAGCGAAATCGTCTCGCGCGGTAAAGCCGGCGTTACACCACGATCGACAGCCGCTTCGCGGCCCGTGTGATTCCGGTGTAGAGCCAGCGGGCGCGGCTCTCCTGGAAGGCAAAGCTCTCGTCGAACAGCACCACGTCGTCCCATTGCGAGCCCTGCGACTTGTGCACGGTCAGCACGTAGCCGTAGTCGAACTCGTCGTAAGGCTTGCGCTGCTCCCACGGGATGTCCTCGATGCCGCCGCCGAAGCATTCGCCGCGCACCGAGACTTTCGTCACCTTGCGTCCGAGATCCTCGTCGGGCGCGACCCGCATCGTCACGATCTTGGATTTCGAGGTCGCGCGCGACTTCACCCGCCATAGCCCGCCATTGAACAGGCCCTTCTTGCGGTTGTTGCGCAGGCAGACCAGCTTGTCGCCGGCGACGGGGAGGGCGTCCTCGATGTCGAGGCGCTGTCGAAAGCGGTTGTTGTAGGCGCGGCGGGTGGCGTTGCGGCCGACCAGCACCTGGTCGGCCTCCATCACGCGCGACGGATCGAGCTCGCGGCGCTCCACCACCTCGCTCTCGCCGTAGCGGCCGATGTCGAGCGTGTTGCCTTCGCGCACGTCCATCGACATCCGCACGATCGGATCGTCCTTGGCCTGGCGATGCACCTCGGTGAGCATCACGTCGGGCTCGCTCTCGGTGAAGAAGCCGCCGCCCTTGACCGGCGGCAGCTGCGCGGGATCGCCGAGCACCAGCAACGGGCAGTCGAAGGACAGGAGATCACGGCCAAGATCGGCGTCGACCATCGAGCATTCGTCGATGATGATCAGCTTGGCCTTGGACGCCGGCGCGTCGTCCCACAATTCGAAGTTCGGCTGCTCCTCGCCGCTCTCCTGCGCGCGATAGATCAGCGAGTGGATGGTGGAGGCATTGTCGCAGCCCTTGCTGCGCATCACGAGCGCCGCCTTGCCGGTGAAGGCCGCGAACTTGACCTCGCCGTCGACGTCTTCGGCGATGTGGCGGGCCAGCGTGGTCTTGCCGGTTCCGGCATAGCCGAACAGCCGGAACACCTGCGGCGTGCCGTTCTTGCCTGGCTTGGCTTTCAGCCAGTCGCCGACGGCCTTGAGGGCGGAATCCTGATGCGGGGAGAAGGTGGTCATGGCTCAACGAAATGGAGCCGCGCGGCGACTCGGGGACATTCCGTGAACCTAAGGGCTGACGGGGAGAGATCAAGCGCTCGATGTGAATGGGTCCACGCCTCCCCCGCTTGCGGGGGAGGTCGCATCGCATCGGAAGATGCGATGCGGGTGGGGGAACGCTCCGGCGGGACTGCCCGTGTGGCGCCCCCCACCCCTAGCCCTCCCCCGCAAGCGGGGGAGGGGGCACAGCGTGCCTGCGGCGATCGCTCGTTCCCCTCCAGAGGAGGCCTACTGCCAGCCCGGGACGCCGCGCATGTCCGGCAGGTGATGCGCGATGCCCTTGTGGCAGTCGATGCAGGTCTTCTCGCCGGTGAAGAGGAAGCGCTGGTGGGCTTCGACGGCGCGCGGCGACTGCTTGGTGATGTCCATCGACTGCGCGCTGTGGCAGTTGCGGCATTCGAGCGAGTCGTTCGCCTTGAAGCGCGCCCATTCGTGCAACGCCAGTTCCAGCCTTCGGTCGGTGAACTTCTCGCGGGTGTCGATCGAGCCGAACAGATGGCCCCAGACCTCCTTGGAGGCCTGCATCTTGCGCGCGATCTTGTCGGTCCAGTTGTGCGGCACATGGCAGTCCGGGCAGCTGGCGCGCACACCGGAGCGGTTGGAGAAGTGGACGGTCGTCTTCAGCTCGGCGAACACGTTGTCGCGCATCTCGTGACAGCCGGTACAGAACTTCTCGGTGTTGGTGATCTCCAGCGCGGTGTTGAAGCCGCCCCAGAAGATGACGCCGGCGAGGAAGCCGGCGAGCACCAGCACGCCGAGCCCGAACACGGAGCTCGGCTTCAGCAGCACGTCGATGAGGTCGAGAATGAACTGCCAGGCGCGGCCGGCAAGGCCGAGCCGCTTTTCGGGGACGGGCGCTTTGGCGCCCTCCGGGATGTCGGCGCTGCTCATCGCTTGCCCCCCGGCCTGTCGTGCGCCAGCAGCGTGTCGATGTCGACGAAGTCGTTGCTGACCGGCGGATTGGCGACGCTCTGCGGCACGTGGCACTGGGTGCAGAAGTAGCGCCGCGGCGACACCGACGCCAGGAACTGGCCGTCGCGATCCATGAAATGGGTGATCGACAGCATCGGCGCCTTCGACTCCGCCGTGCGCGCCCGGGCGTGGCAGGACAGGCATTTGTTGCCCTGCATGTCGACCTGATAGCCGTCGATGGCATGCGGAATCACCGGTGGCTGCTCCGGATAGTTGCGCACCTCCTTCTCGGCGGTGTTCTTCATCGGCTGCATCGGCGGCGCAGGACCCTCGTCGTTGAGCGGCGCAGGACCGCGCAGCGAGGACGAGACGCTCTGGGCGAGCAGGGCGCTCGATCCGGCCGCAACGCTGGCCGCGATCAGCATGACAGCGATTTTTCTCATCATGATGGTCACACCCGCTCGATGCGCACGGCGCATTTCTTGTAGTCGGTCTGCAGCGAGATCGGATCGGTGGCGTCGAGCGTCACCTTGTTGATCAGCTTCGACTCGTCGAACCACGGCACGAAGACGAGGCCGCGCGGCGGCTTGTCGCGGCCGCGGGTCTCGACGCGGGCGCGGATGAAGCCGCGGCGCGAGGCGACCTTGACCTCGTCACCGCGCCTCAAGTTCGCGGCCTCGGCATCGTCCGGATGCATGAAGCAGACGGCTTCGGGGAACGCCTTGTAGAGCTCGGGCACGCGGCGCGTCATCGTGCCGGAATGCCAATGCTCGACCACGCGTCCCGTCGACAGCCAGAACGGATAGTCCTTGTCGGGCGATTCCGCCGGCGGCTCGTAGGGCAAAGCGAAGATGCGCGCCTTGCCGTCGGGGAAGCCGTAGAACTGCACGCCGGTGCCGGCCTTGACGTAAGGATCAGAGCCCTCGCGAAACCGCCAGCGCGTCTCCTTGCCGTCGACCACCGGCCAGCGCAGGCCGCGCTCCCGGTGATAGGCCTCGAACGGCGCCAGGTCATGGCCATGGCCGCGGCCGAACGAGGCGTATTCCTCGAACAGGCCCTTGTGGACGTAGAAGCCGAACGCCTTGGACTCGTCGTTGGCATAGCCCGGCTCGATCTGGTCGAGCGGAAACTTGTCGACCTGGCCGTTCCTGTAGAGCACGTCGAACAGCGTCTTGCCGCGCACGTCGGGCTTCTTGGCGATCAGCTCCTCGGGCCAGACCTCCTCGATCTTGAAGCGCTTGGAGAACTCCATCAACTGCCAGAGATCCGAGCGTGCCTCGCCCGGTGCCGACACGAGCTGGTGCCAGAACTGGGTGCGGCGCTCGGCATTGCCATAGGCGCCTTCCTTTTCCACCCACATTGCCGTCGGCAAAATGAGATCGGCGGCGAGCGCGGTGACCGACGGATAGGCGTCGGAGACGACGATGAAATTGTCCGGATTGCGGAAGCCCGGATAGGTCTCTTCGTTCGCGTTGGGGCCGGCCTGCAGGTTGTTGTTGACCTGCACCCAATAGGCGTTCAGCAGGCCGTCCTTCAGCATCCGGCTCTGCAGCACGGCGTGATAGCCCGGCTTGTCGGGGATCGTGCCTTCCGGCAACTGCCAGATGTGCTCGGCCTTGGTTCGGTGCTCCTTGTTGGTGACGACCATGTCGGCGGGCAGGCGGTGCGAGAAGGTGCCGACCTCGCGCGCGGTGCCGCAGGCCGAGGGCTGGCCGGTCAGCGAGAACGGGCTGTTGCCGGGCTCTGCGATCTTCCCGGTCAGGAGATGGATGTTGTAGACGAGGTTGTTGCACCAGACACCGCGGGTGTGCTGGTTGAAGCCCATGGTCCAGAACGAGACCACCTTGGTCTTCGGATCGGCATAGAGCTCGGCCAGCGCCTCGAGCCGATTCAGCGGCACGCCGGACATCTCGGCGGCCTTCTCCAGCGTATAGTCGGAGACGAACTTGGCATACTCGTCGAACGAGATGTCGGTGGCGTCGTTGGCCTTGGCTGCGCCGGTGGCCTTCTTCTGCAGCGGATGCTCCGGGCGCAGGCCGTAGCCGATGTCGGTCTGGCCCTTCTTGAACACCGTATGCGCCTGGACGAACTCCTTGTTGACGCGGCCGGTCTTGATGATGTGGTTGGCGATCGCGTTGAGGAGATAGAGATCGGTCTGCGGCTTGAACACCATGCCGATGTCGGCGAGGTCGAACGAGCGATGCTCGAAGGTCGAGAGCACAGCGACCTTGACATGCGGCGCCGACAGGCGCCGGTCGGTGACGCGGCTCCACAGGATCGGATGCATCTCCGCCATGTTGGAGCCCCACAGCACGAACGCATCCGTCGCCTCGATGTCGTCATAGCAGCCGGCCGGCTCGTCGATGCCGAAGGTGCGCATCATGCCGGCGACGGCCGAGGCCATGCAGTGCCGCGCATTCGGATCGATGTTGTTGGAGCGGAAGCCGGCCTTGAACAGCTTTGACGCAGCGTAGCCTTCCCAGATCGTCCACTGTCCCGAGCCGAACATGCCGACGCCGGAGGGACCGCGCTTCTTCAGCGCGTCTTTGTACTTCGCGGCCATGACGTCGAACGCTTCGTCCCAGGAGACGGGGGTGAACTCGCCGTTCTTGTCGTACTTGCCGTTCGTCTTGCGCAGCATCGGATGCGTCAGGCGGTCATGGCCGTACATGATCTTCGAGAGGAAGTAGCCCTTGACGCAGTTGAGGCCGCGATTGACCTCGGCCTTGATGTCGCCATGGGTGGCGACGACGCGGTTGTCCTTGGTCGCGACCATCACGCTGCAGCCGGTGCCGCAGAAGCGGCAGGCGGCCTTGTCCCATTTCAGCTCGCTGGCTTCGCGCTCGGTGACGAGGTTCGCCGCAAGCGAGCTGCCGGGCATGCCGGCGGCGGCCGCGGCAATCGCGGCGGCTTCCAGCTTCAGCATCTGGCGACGATCGATCTTCATGTCGGTCATTGGTGTCTCGTGTGATTAGCCGGCGTCGATGGCGTGGAAGACGAGGCAGGCGGAGTGCACGTGCGGCAGCAGGCCGATCCGGTTCATGGTGGCGCCGAGCGCGCCGGCATCGGGCGCATCGACGACGACGATCAGCTTGCCGCGTGCGTCGCGGCCGTGAATCTCGCAGCCGGACAGCGCGAGGATGTCGGCTTCGACGCGGTCGAGCTGCTCGGGCCGGGTCTGCACGATGATGCTGGCGATCTCGCCCTTGGCCAGTGCGACGACGGGATCGGCGGTGAGGACTCGGCCGGTGATCAGAGCACGGCGGTCGAGGGAGGTGCGGTGTGAGAGCATGGCGGGGTCCTTCCGATCAGTGCGCCGCGGGCGGCCCGGGTGGCCCGGCCATCATCTGGTAAACCCAGACCGTGAGCCCGTAGGAGCCGACGGTGGCGACCGCGAGCGCGGGCATCAGCACAGCGGTGAGAAACAGGAAGGCAACAATTTCCATGCGTCTGCGACGCGCACGCGCGTTCGCATCGCCGCCAACGAGCGACATGAGAGAATTCTCTGCTAGGGGAGGTTCAGTTCAGGAGGGATTGCGGCATCCGGGCCGCGCCTGATCTTATGTTTAAGAAGGCTCCGGAAACCGGCGTTGACCTGGATCAAGCGGGCGGAACCCCGCGCACACCGGCGCACCGCCAGAGCGGAGTCGCGCCGGTCCCCACTGAGCTCTTGGTTGACGGGCTGTGAAGACGCGTGATCGCAGCTTTGCTTGCGAGAAATTCTCGCTGCTCTGCGCCGCGGTCTCGATACGAACATCCCCTCCGGCCGTAAGCCGATAGGACCCGCATCGCTATTTTTCCGGGACGCTCGACACGCGTTGCGCCTGCCACCATCATTCCGTGCATCGCATCAATGCGGATGCAGTCTTGGTCGGAGAGGGCAATGAAGCGTCGTGATTTTCTGAAATTGTCGTTGGCATCGGCTGCGGTGATGGCCTCAGCGGCGCCGCTGCGCGCCGAGGACAAGCCGAAGGAGATCCGCATCGGCACCCAGAAGGGCGGCTTCTTCCCGGCGGTGAAGGCGCGCCGCACCATCGAGGATACGTTCAAGCCCGTCGGCATCGACATCGTCTGGGTCGACTTCCAGTTCGGCCCGCCGCTGCTGGAGGCCATCAATGTCGGCAGCGTCGATTTCGGCTATGTCGGCGACGCGCCGCCGATCTTCGCGCAGGCCGCCGGTGCCAAGATCCGCTACGCGGCGGCCGTCAAGCAGAACGGCAGCAGCCAGGCGATCATCGTGCCCAAGGACTCGCCGATCAAGTCGCTCGCCGATCTCAAAGGCAAGCGCGTCGCCTTCGGCAAGGGCTCGAGCGCGCACAATCTCCTGGTCGCCGCGCTGGAGAAGGCGGGCCTGTCCTGGACCGACATCACGCCGGCGCCGCTCGCGCCCGCCGATGCCACCGCCGCCTTCGTCAAAGGCTCGGTCGATGCCTGGTCGATCTGGGATCCGTATCTCGCGCTTGCCGAGCTCAAGGAGAATGCGCGCGTGATCGTGTGGGACAAGGATGTCCACAAGCCGAACTCATTCTACATCGTCGGCTCCGACTTCGTCGAAAAGTATCCGGCCGTCGTCGCCAGGCTGAACGCGGCTTTCGCCGCCGAAGGCGTGTGGGCCAACAGCCATCACGAGGAGGTCGCCAAGGCGCAGGCCGAGGCCACCGGCGTCGATCTTGAGGCGGTCAAGCGCTTCGTCGACCGCTCGGTCTATAGCGTCGTGCCGATCGACGACGAAGTGATCAAGAGCCAGCAGGCCGTCGCCGACCGCTTCGCCCGTGTCGGCCTCATTCCCAAAGCCGTCAACGTCGCCGACATCGTCTGGAAATGGACGCCGTCCACCTGACGGCTGTCCCGCCACTCAAATCCGAAAGAGAACGACATGAGCAACGCTTCGTCGAAGCCCAATGTGCTTTGGTTCCTGCCGACCCATGGCGACGGCCGCTATCTCGGCACCTCGCAAGGCGGCCGCGAGGTCAACTTCAACTATCTGCGCCAGGTGGCGCAGGCCGCCGATCAGCTCGGCTATTACGGCGTGCTGATCCCGACGGGACGCAGCTGCGAGGATTCCTGGATCGTGGCGTCGGCCGTGGCGCCATTCACCGAGAAGCTGCGGTATCTCGTCGCGGTGCGTCCGGGTCTGCAATCGCCGGCCGTGGCCGCGCGCATGACCGCGACGCTCGACCGCGTCACCAACGGTCGCCTGCTGGTCAACGTCGTCACCGGCGGCGATCCGGTCGAGAACAAGGGCGACGGCATCTTCCTGTCGCATGAGGAGCGCTACGAGGTCACCCGCGAGTTTCTCACCGTCTACAACGCGCTGCTCGAAGGCGAATCCGTCAACTTCGCCGGCAAGCACATCAAGGTCGAGGATGGCCGGCTGCTGTTCCCACCGGTGCAGTCGCCACGCCCGCCGCTGTTCTTTGGAGGCTCGTCGGATGCCGGCATCGACGTCGCCGTCGATACGGTCGAGAAGTATCTTACCTGGGGCGAGCCGCCGGCAGATGTCGCGGCGAAGATCGCCAATGTGAGAGCAGTCGCCGACAGCCGTGGCCGCAGGCTGTCGTTCGGCATCCGCCTGCATGTGATCGTGCGCGAGACCAACGCGGAGGCGTGGGTCGCCGCCGACGACCTCATCAAGCACGTCACCGACGACACCATCGCCTCGGCACAGAAGATTTTTGCGCGGATGGATTCGGTCGGCCAGCAGCGCATGTCGCAGCTGCACGGCGGCCGGCGCGACAAGCTCGAGATCAGCCCGAATCTGTGGGCCGGCGTGGGCCTCGTCCGCGGCGGCGCCGGCACCGCGCTGGTCGGCGATCCCGACACGGTCGCGGCGCGCATCCGCGAGTACCAGGAGCTCGGCATCGACACCTTCATCCTGTCCGGCTACCCGCATCTCGAAGAAGCCTACCGCTTCGCCGAGCTGGTGTTTCCCAAGCTTGGGCTGAACGTGTCCGAGCAGGCCGGCAACGTGACCAAACTGCGCACCAACACCGGCCCATTCGGTGAGACCATCGCCAACGAGCATCGTCCGTTGCAGAGAGCCTCGCAGTCATGAGCCTGATCGAAAGTCTTCCCAAGGTCCGCAAGCTCGCGGTACCGCGCGCGGATGCGCTGATCCCCTGGCTGGTGCCGCTCGCGATCATCCTGATCTGGCAGGCGGCCTCGGTCGCCGGCCTGGTGTCGCCGCGGGTACTGCCGGCGCCGACCGACGTCGCACGCGCCGGAGGGAAGCTGCTGCTATCAGGCGAACTCGGCCGCAACATCTGGGTCAGCTTCTGGCGCGCGTCCATCGGCTTCTTGATCGGTGGTGGCATCGGCTTCGCCTTCGGGCTCGCCAATGGCCTGTCGCAGCTGTCGGCGAAACTGACGGACACCACGCTGCAGATGGTGCGCAACGTGCCACATCTGGCGCTGATCCCGCTGGTCATCCTGTGGTTCGGCATCGACGAGAGCGCAAAACTGTTCCTGGTGGCCCTCGGCGTGTTCTTCCCCGTCTACCTCAACACGCTGCACGGGATTCGCACCGTCGATCCGCAACTCATTGAAATGGGCCGCGTCTACGGCATGACCGACGGCGAACTGTTTCGCCGCGTGATCTTCCCCGGTGCGTTGCCGTCGATCTTCGTCGGTCTGCGCTTCGCGCTCGGCATCATGTGGCTCACCCTGATCGTCGCCGAGACGATCGCGGCTTCTTCGGGCCTCGGCTACATGGCAATGCAGGCGCGCGAGTTCATGCAGATCGACGTCGTCGTGCTTTCCATCCTGATCTACGCCCTGCTGGGCAAGGTCGCCGACAGCGCTTCGCGGGTGCTGGAACGGATGACGCTGTCCTGGCATCCGGCCTTCAGCAAACATTGAGGTTCGTAAATGCAGCAAGCGCTCCGAATTCCCGTGTCCGGCGCCGAGGCGGTCGACGGCACTGACGTGATCAGGCATGCCGCGGCCTTCCGCCACGCGCGGAAGCCCGGCGTGACCCCGGCCAAACCCGCGACGCGCGGCCTGCCGCTGGTGATCCGCGACCTTCGCAAGGCGTTCGGCGACAACGAGGTGCTGCGCGGCATCGATCTCGAGATTCCGGCCGGTCAGTTCGTGGCGATCGTCGGTCAGAGTGGCTGCGGCAAGAGCACGCTGCTCCGCCTGATCGCAGGTCTGGACAAGCCGACGTCGGGCAGCATCAGCTTCGGTGAAGCCGCGGCGCGGCCCGAGGACGTCCGCGTCATGTTCCAGGAACCGCGGCTGCTGCCGTGGGCGCGGGTGCTCGGCAACGTCGAGGTCGGCCTCGGCCGCGAGCGCAAGGCCGCCGGCGCGCATGAGCGCGCGCGGCAGGCGCTGGAGGAAGTGGGTCTCGCCGACAAGCGCGACCAATGGCCGGCGGTGCTGTCCGGCGGCCAGAAGCAGCGCGTCGCGCTGGCGCGCGCGCTCGTCAGCGGTCCGCGCCTGCTGGCGTTCGACGAGCCGCTCGGCGCCCTCGATGCGCTGACGCGGATCGCGATGCAGCGGCTGCTGGAGCGGGTCTGGGCCGATCAAACCTTCACCGCAATCCTGGTCACCCATGACGTGGCGGAAGCCGTGGCCCTGGCCGACCGGGTTCTGGTCATCGAGAATGGCCGGATCGCCGAGGATATCATGGTCGATCTGCCGCGCCCGCGCCAGCGTGGCTCTGCGGAGCTTGCGGCGCAGGAAGGCTCGATCCTGGGCCAGTTGCTTGGACCGGGCGCGGCGGGTTAGGAGAGAATATCGCAATGAACTCCATCGTCCGCCTCATGCCCGACGCCACCGCGCTTCAGCCCGATTTCCGCTCCGCGATGCGCCAGCTGGTCGGGGGCGTGAGCGTGATCACCGTCGGGCGCGGCGATGAGGTCACCGGCATGACGGTGAGTTCGCTGTCATCGCTCTCCATCGAGCCGGCGTCCGTGATCGTGAGCCTCAATCGGAACGCCTCGTCTTGGCCGATCCTGCAGCGGGAGCGTGTTTTCGGCGCCAATCTGCTCGCCGCGGACCAGATCGGCGTGGCCGAGCGGTTCTCGGGTAAAGGTGGTCTCAGAGGCGCCGAGCGGTTCGCCGGCGCTGAGTGGCGCAAGCACGTGACCGGCGTGCCGCTCCTGGTCGGGGCGCTGGCCGCGCTGGACTGCGAGGTCGAGGAGATCATCGAGCGGCACTCTCATGGCATCGTGATCGGCCGCGTGGTGCATGTCGAGGTGGCGCCGCAATCGGCAGCCCTGGCATATTGGCATGGCGGCTATGTGCACGTCGACCGCGACGAGGACGTGGCCCGGCTCGCCCCCCTCGGCGGCCCCGATCCGCAGGACGAGCCCTAGGCGGTGAGCGGCGGTTGGCCGCAGGGTGGCGTCCCGAAGCTGGACGCCGTAAAAGCACCGCGGCCTTGAGGCGGTGTTTGCGGCGGAGCTGATGAAACGGATCGGAACCTGGGCGCTCTATGTGATCGGCACGGCCGCGATCCTGTATCTCGCGCTCTATGCCTATGCCGTGCTGACGCAACGCGAGTTCACGCCCGGCGATCCCATTCACATCTTCCGCAATCCCGAGGCGCCGAACTATTCGTGAGGCTGTGCCCGGCGACGACGCGCCGGCGTATTCTCGCGAACCCACGGATCAGGGGACTGTTCACAGTCCTGTAGCTGCATCCAATCGTCGGTCAGAAACTGCACGCGGCAGCGGCGCCACACTTTGATGTGTCCGCCATCCGGCGACGTCTCGACATCGGATAGCGACAGGGTGGGCGGCCGCCAGCGATAGCTGCGTTCATTGTCCCAGCCGTCGCAGCCCTCCCTGCCACAGGCAACCGTTCGCGAGATCAGCTTGCCCTTGCCTGCGAAGCACCAGCTCCGGGCGCCCCATTCCTGACCCGACGACGGATTGACGAGCGGCGCGTGCGACGTCTGCTCCCAGCAGCCTGACAGCACGCCGCGCGTTGCGGCATCAGCCGGGGAAACGGCAAGCGGCGCGCCGAGGGCCAGCGCGCCGCCGAGAACGAACCGGATGGTCAGATTATACGGGGCTCGGCATGCGCGGCGTATCGCCGGAGCCCGGCGGCGGGATCGGTAAGCCGCCGTCGGCATATTCGTTGAGCTTGTTGCGCAACGTGCGGATCGAGATGCCCAAGATATTGGCCGCATGTGTCCGATTGCCCAGGCAGTGCTTCAGGGTCTCCAGGATCAGGTCACGTTCGACATCGGCGACCGTGCGGCCGACCAAGGCGCGCGTGACCTGTTCCGCCGCCATCGTAGCATGCGCTACGGCGGGTTGGGTCTTGCCGATGTCGAGGCGGGTGCCGTCAGGCGTGAGGATGGCATCCGGCCCGATCTCGTCGCCCTGCGCCATCAGCACCGCGCGATGCATCGTGTTCTCCAGCTCGCGCACGTTGCCCGGCCAGCGGTTGGTGGTGAGGATGCGCTTGGCCTCCGCCGAGATCGGCCGCAGCGGTACGGCGTTGGCCTCGGAATATTTGCGCGCGAAATGCTGCGCCAGCTCGAGAATGTCGGCGGGGCGCTCGCGCAGGGGAGGGATCTTCAGGTTGACGACGTTGAGCCGGAACAAGAGGTCCTCGCGGAACGTGCCCTCGCGTACGGCGTCGGCCAGGTTGCGGTTGGAGGTCGCGATGATGCGGATGTCGACGGGGACGGGGCGGGTGCCGCCGACGCGGTCGATCACGCGCTCCTGGATGGCGCGCAACAGCTTCGACTGCAGCCGCACGTCCATTTCCGAGATTTCGTCCAGCAGGAGCGTGCCGCCATTGGCCTCCTCGAACTTGCCGATGCGGCGGGCGACGGCCCCGGTGAAGGCGCCCTTCTCATGGCCGAACAGCTCGGACTCCAGGAGGTGCTCAGGGATTGCGGCGCAGTTGATCGAGATGAAGGGACGCTTGGCGCGGGCCGAGCGGGTGTGGACGTAGCGCGCCAGCACCTCCTTGCCGGTGCCGGACTCGCCGGTGATCATCACCGAAGCGTCGGAGCCGGCGATCTGCTGGGCGAGCTTGATCACCTTCGCCATCGCCTCGTCGCGATAGACGAGGTCGCGGCTGTCATTGGCGACGGCGGCGAGCACGGCGGCGATCAGCTCGGGATCCGGCGGCAGCGGAATGTATTCCTTGGCGCCGGCATGGATGGCGGCGACCGCGGCGCGGGCATCGCTGGTGATGCCGCAGGCGACGATCGGCACGTGGATGTGCTCTGCATCGAGCCGCATCACCAGGTCGCGGATGTCGAGCGCGACGTCGACGAGGAGCAGGTCGGCGCCCTTGCCGCCGCGCAGCACCCGCATCGCCTGCTCGTTGTCCTCGGCATGGGTGACGGTGGCGCCGTTCTCCATGGCGATCTTGGTGGCCGTCGTCAGCTGGCCCTTCAGCGTTCCGACGATGAGAAGCCGCATGTTGGTCTCCTATTCGGTCGTGCCGCTCTCGATCGGCACGCAGGTCATGTCTGTCAGTTGCGGTCGGACTTGATGATTTCGGTCATCGTCACGCCGAGCTTGTCTTCGACCAGAACCACCTCGCCGCGTGCCACGAGCCGGTTGTTGACGTAGATGTCGATCGCCTCGCCGACCTTGCGGTCGAGCTCGAGCACGGTGCCGGGCCCGAGCTTCAGGAGCTCGCCGACATCCATCTTGGAGCGGCCGAGCACGGCCGAGACCTGGACCGGGACGTCGAACACCGCCTCGAGGTCGGCCGCGATGCGCGCGGCATGCTCTTCTTCATTGTAGCCGACGTCCCCGCCCAGCGGAGGCGCGTCCGCCGCATTGAGGTCGGGAAGCGGGATCTCGTTGTCGCTCATGACTTAAACTCCCTCGGCCACCACAGCGGCCTAGTTCTTCTTGGACGCCATGTAGCGTCCGACCAGCTCGTTGATCTTGGCGTCGATCGCAGCGCGCTCCAGCACGACGCCGCCATCGGCCCATTCGATACGGCAGTCGCCGGTCGCGATCTCCGGCTCGGCGAGGATCACGAGGCGCCCCTCGAAGCCGCTCTGCTTGGCGAGCTTCTCGATCTTCTCGCGGGCGAGCTCGTACAGCGTCTCGTTGATGCGCAGCACGAGGTGCGGCGTGGCGACCAGATGCGCGAAGCAGTCGTGCACGAGTCCGACGATCTCGCCGAGCGGCTCCGCCTCGACCAGCGCCGCGCACAGCTTGCGGGCGACGGCGACCGCGACATCGACGGCCTCGGTTTCCATCCGCTGCTCGATGCCTTCGAAGCGGGCGGAGATGCCCTGCAATTGGATGTTGATCTGCTCCAGCGCCGAGGCGACGCGGCGGTCGGCCTCGACCTTGGCTTCGCGCTGCGCCGCCTCGTAGCCGTTGCGATAGGCGGCGGCTTCGGCGGCCGCGACCTTCTGTGCGATTTCGGCGGACGTGGCCGCACGCTCCCGCGTCGTCTTCTCCGGCGCGGCGAAGTCGGTATCGAACAGGAATTTCGCAGGCTGAGCCATCAATACACCAGTTCGTCGTCGGCGCGGTTCTTGCTGAGCATGATCTCGCCCTTGGCGGCGAGGTCCTTGGCGAGATTGACGAGCAGGGCCTGCGCCTCGTCGACGTCGCGCAACCGTACCGGCCCCATGGCGGCCATGTCGTCCTGCAGCATCTTGGCGGCGCGCGACGACATGTTGCCGAAGAAGAAGTTGCGGACCTCCTCGTTGGCGCTCTTGAGCGCCACGCCGAGCTTGTCCTTGTCGACATTGCGCAGCAGGGTCTGCGCCGAGGCGGAATCGAGCTTGATCAGGTCGTCGAAGGTGAACATCAGCGCCTTGATGCGCTCGGCCGATTCGCGGTTCTCTTCTTCGAGCGACGTGATGAAGCGGGTCTCGGTCTGGCGGTCGAAATTGTTGAAGATTTCGGCCATCACCTCGTGGGCGTCGCGGCGGCGGGTCTGCGACAGGTTCGACATGAACTCGACGCGCAGGGTCTGCTCGACGCGCTCGATGACCTCCTTCTGCACCGCTTCCATGCGCAGCATGCGGCCGATGACGTCGAGCGCCATGTCCTCGGGCAGGATCGCGAGCACGCGGGCGGCATGCTCCGGCTTCAGCTTGGACAGCACGACCGCGATGGTCTGCGGATATTCGTTCTTGAGGTAGTTGGCGAGCACCTCTTCCTGGACGTTGGAGAGCTTCTCCCACATGTTGCGGCCGGCGGGGCCGCGGATCTCGTCCATGATGCCGTTGACGCGTTCCGGCGGCAGGTATTGCTGCAGCAGGCGCTCGGTGGCGTCGAAATTGCCCATCAGCGCGCCGGAGGCCGACATGCGCGAGACGAATTCGAGCATCAGGTCCTCGACCACGTCGGCTTCGATGGTTCCCAGCGTCGACATCGCCAGCGACAGTTCGCGCACCTCGTCGTCATCGAGCTGCTGCCAGATCTTGCCGCCATACTGCTCGCCGAGCGCGAGCATCATCACGGCGGCGCGCCGCGGGCCGCTCAAGGGCTCGGTCTTCTCGCGCTGCGCCTGGCGGCTCGCCAAGGTCGCGATGACCGTGGAAATGTCGTTGTTGTTGGCGTTGGCGTTCTGGGTCTGCGGCAGCGACATGGCGTCTACGTTCTTTTCAGTTCAGGCGGTTCACGTCGATCGGGTCAGCTCTGCGGCTCGGCGAGCCACTGGCGGATGATGGCGGCGGCTTCGCCCGGGTTGCGGTCGGCCAGCTCGCCCACCCGGTGGACGGACTGAGCGTGGACCTGGCCCTGGACCTGGGCGACGTCGATCATGTTGGCGGTCTGCTGGGCGTGAGCGGCTGCCTGGATGGTTTCGTCGGTGAGGGCCGGCAGGCCGCCGCCCGGGGCGGCGATCTCCTCGCTGGCGATGATCTTCTTCACCAGCGGCCGCACCACCATGAACACGACCACGATGCCGAGCAGCATCATCACCGCGAGCTCGATGACGTACATGACGTCATCCTTGGTGAAGTGGAGCATGCCGAGGAAGCCGGTGGGCTCGTTGATCTGCGGCACGGTGGGAGCGTCGGCGAATTTCAGGTTGACCACCTCGACCTGGTCGCCGCGCTTCTGGTCGAAGCCGATGGCGGAGCGGACCAGTGCGGCGATGCGGTCGAGCTCGTCCTTGCTGCGCTCTTGATAGACCAGCTCGCCCTTTTCGTTCTTCGAGTAGGCGCCGTCGACCAGAACCGCGACCGAGATGCGGTTGACCCGTCCGGCCTCGGTGACTTCGGTCTTGGTGGTCCGGGAGATCTCGTAATTGTTGGTCTCTTCGGTCTTCTTGCTCTGGTCCCGCGGCTGTTGCGGCGGCGCGTTCTGCTGGTTGCCCGGCAGCTCGTTGTTGACCGTGACCTGGCCGTTGTTCTCGTTGGTCGCCGACTGCTCTTCGCGGGTCTGGCTCGAGCGCAGCACGCGGCCTTCCGGATCGTAGCGGTCGGAGGTCTGGGTGATGCGGTTGTAGTCGAAGTCGGCGGACAGCTGGACACGGGCGCGGCCCGCTCCGACCACCGAGGAGACGATGTCCTCGACCTGCTTGCGCATCCGCTTCTCGAAGGCGTTGCGGCGCTCGTCGCCGACCTGCTGGTCGATGTCGGTCTGGGTGCCGTCGGCAAGCAGCTGGCCGGCCTCGTCGACGATCGACACCCGCTGCGGCTTCAGGCCGTTGACGGCGGAGGCGACGAGGTGGCGGATGGCGCGGATCTGCGCCGGCTCGAGGGTGCCGCGCACGCGCACGACGATCGAGGCGGACGGCTCCGGGGTCTCGCGCGAGAACAGCGGCCGCTCCGGCAGGACGAGATGGACGCGCGCCGCCTGGACACGGTCGATGGCGCGGATGGTGCGGGCGAGCTCGCCCTCGAGCGCGCGGAGATGGTTGATGTTCTGGACGAAGCTCGTGGTGCCCAGCGCGTCCGACTTGTCGAAGATCTCGTAGCCGACGCCGCCGCCCTTGGGCAGGCCGCCCTCGGCGAGCTTCATGCGCAGCCGGGTCACCTTGTCCTTGGGCACCAGGATGACGCTGCCTTCATTGCGCATCTCGAAGGGAATGCCCTGCCGCTCCAGATCCTTGATGATGCTGGAGGAGTCTTCCATCGTCAGGTCGGTGAAGAGGGTGGTCATCTGCGGCGCGGTCACGCGCATGATGACGAAGCCGAAGAAGCCGATTAAGGCAGCGGTGACTGCGATCATGGCGGTGAGCCGCGCGGCGCCCAAACCCTTCAGGAAGTCCAAGAGACCTTGCAAGCAACTGCCCCATAGTTCGGCATTCGACGGGTGGCCGCTGAAAGGTGATTTGAGCTTCGCGGGCCTTTACGGCCGGTTGCATAGATCGCGAAATTCAATCCTTAACCTTCACCAGCACCCGCATTCCAGGTGGCGATCCGATGTCAGCCGCTGCCCCGCCATTCGCGGGACGGGGCGCGGAGGTTGAATCGAACCACTGGGCAATTATTGCCTATGGGAAGGTTTCGATATGGTTAACGGTGGTTAAAGGGTCCTAACAAAGTGTAGACATGCAAAAAATCGGCTTGGCAGGGCCAAGCCGATTTTCGAAGAAATCCCGTCGCGTCGGCAACGATCTATTGGCGATATTGCTGAATTCGGGTGGTGCGCAGGCCGGCGAGACCGTGCTGGTCGATCGAGAACTGCCACGACAGGAATTCGTCGACGGTCAGGGTGTAGCGGCTGCACGCTTCCTCGAGGGACAGCAAGCCGCCGCGAACGGCGGCAACGACTTCAGCCTTCCGGCGAATGACCCACCTCTTGGTGCCTGGCGCAGGCAAATCCGCGATGGTGAGTGGGCTGCCGTCAGGCCCGATGACGTATTTCACCCTCGGGCGATGGGGTTCTGTCATGGCGTACTCACAAACTCTTAACCACTGAACTCACGGTAAGACCCTACGCCGCCTCGCTTAAAATTTGCCTAAGCCGAGGGCGCGAATCCGGCGTTGCGCGCGAACGCCGCCACTTCCGGTGGCGCTGCGCCCCGGGAGCGGAATCGTGGTGAATGATTGGTTAAGAATTTCCGGCGCTTACGCTGACATGTCGTCGCGGCAGCAGAGCTTGATGTTCAAGCTCTGCTGCAGGCGCATCCGCGGTCTCAGGAGCCGGTTGCGGGCCTTGGGGGCTAGCCGACGATCTGCCGGATCTGGTTGACCGTGTAGGTCTGGCCGCCGATCGTCAGCAATGGCGGCTGCTGGGTCAGGTCGACCGAGGACACCGCGCCCTGGACCTGGGTCTTGATCGCAACCGGATTGCCGTTGGTGGCGTCGGTCGCCACCGTCGTGATCTTGTACTGTCCATCCGGCCATTGCGTGCCGTCATTGCCCTGACCATTCCAGCTGTAGGTCTGGTTGTCACCGGCGTTGGCCGTATATTTGCCGGTGAAGACGGTCTGCCCGGCCTTGTTGATGATGTTGACCGTCAGATTGCAGTTCTTGGGGATGGTGAGGCCCCAGCTCGCCTTTCCACTGGACAGGCTGGTGGTGTCGCCGGCGACGACCGCGGTCTTGCCGACGAAGGCCAGCGCCTGGGTCGCCTGTGCCGTCTGCTGCATCGTGAGCAGCGATGCGAGCTGATCGTTGGTCTTGAGCTGCTGCTCGACGCCGGCGAACTGCACGAGCTGCTGGGTGAACTGATTGGTGTCCAGCGGATCCAGCGGATTCTGGTTCTGCAGCTGCGTCGTCAGCAGCGTCAGGAAGGTCTGGAAATTGCCGGCAATCGTCGAGCCTGCGCTCGAGCCGAGGCTGTTGTTGCCGGTTGACGAATTGGTGTTGGTCGTGCCCGAGACTGGCGGGCTTGACGTGATTGCGTCGCCGATTGCCATGGAAGCCTCCTGTTAAACCCTGATATCCACGCCGCCTTGCGCGCCGAACATCCGTCCATAGGATCGTCCGGCGAGCTGGACCGGGACGTTTTCGTCCTCGGTCACGATCAGGCGTTGTGGGTTGCCATTCTGTTGATAATCGCCGCCATTCTGGCCGGACGAGTTCTGGTCGCGCAGCGAGAACTGCAATCCGCTGTTGTTGCTCTTGAGGCCGGCGTCCTGCAGCGCCTGCTGGAGCTGCGGCGCCGTCTGCTGCAGCATCGCCAGCGTCTCCGGCTTCTCGACCCGCAGATGCGAGGTCACCTGGCCGTTGCGATCGACGTCGATGCGGACGTCGATGCGGCCGAGCTCGGCCGGATCCAGTCGGATCTCGAAGCGGCTCTTGCCGTTGAGCGCGGAGGCTGCGATCTCGACGGCAAGCCCATGAAGCGGCACAGCGGCCGCCGTAGCGGCCGTCGCGGTCAGGTTGGCCGCGGTGATCTGGCTGGTCGATGCGGCCGGCGTCGACAGCTGGGGCTGCGCGGCGGCCGTGGCCTGTGCACTCGGATCGGGCGCCGGCGCGTTGGTCTGGCTGGTCGTCGGCGCGGCGTTGCGATCATGTGAGGCCGGTGCCTGCAAATTGCCGTTCGCCTTCCCGTCGCCGGCCTCGACGGAGTCCGGCTTGGCTGCAACAGCGGGCTGTTGCGCGAGCGCGCCCTGGCCCGGCTGCTGAGTGGACTGGACGTTGCCATTGCCCGGTTCGGTGACCTTGCCGGCTGCGCCGTCGGCGAGCCCCGTCTTAATCTGTGTGCCCGGCTTGCCCGTCGTCTTGGTGCTGCCGGGAACGGCCGTATCGAGCGCGGCGGTGAAGGTCTGATCGGCAGATGCGGCAGCGTCGCCGGAGGCCGCCGCTGCCGTCTCGGGCGTCGTCGCGGTTGATCCGGCGCCGTCGGCATCCTTGGCCGCCCCGGTGGATTTGGCTGCGGCCGCCAGCAGACCTGCCGCGGCATCGACCGAGCCCTGCGGGCCAACACCGGCCGCTCCGACGGGCGCGGTCGCGCCGGGCGCATTGGTTTTGCCGTCGCCGCCCGCCGTGCCATCGCCGGTGGCGGGGTTGGCGAGGGTGATGTCGGGCTGGATGACGACGGCGACCGGCGTCGGCACGGCCACGGTCTGCTCGGCTATAGCGGTCGTCGCAGCGCTCGCATCCGTGCTGGCCTGATCGCCGTCCTTCTTGTCGCCCGTCTTGCCGTCGCTGGTCTTTCCGTCGGCGGTCCCGGCCGCATCGGTCTTGGTCGGCGTGCCGGTGGTCGCGTCGGCCGTGGTATCGGGACCGCTGGCGTCGGCGCCCGCAGTGCTGCCGTCGGCCTTGTCCGCCGGCTTGTCCTGCGACTTGGCCTGGGTGCGATCGGCGTCGCCGGCCCGCGCCGGCTCGCGGCTCGGGCTGGAAGCGCTGCCGGCGCGCGGTGACGGCGACGCGGAGGTGGGCGGCGACGCTGTCGACGGATCCGGAGTCGCGGCGTCGACCAGCGCCGAGAAGCTGTCGGACGGCTGCGGAGCGTCCTGACGGGACTGTCTCGGCGCCGTGGTCTTGAGAACCGTGCCTGCCTGGATGTCTGACGTGACGCTGAACACCTTGGACCCTCTCGCGATGAACTCGACCAAGCAGTTCAGCAAGGAGCGGGCCAAGCCGGCGCCACTGAAAATAGTCAATAAATTCAATTTCTTATGGAATCGATCGCGGCGCGGATCCCCCGCCGCGTCCTCGCCATTTCTGCCCGGCCGGCAAGATTTGCCGCCGGCATCTGCGACCGGCGCAATTGCTTCGCAGGAAGTGCGCCTATATTAGAGACAGATGCTTTCGTGTTGTTTCCGATCAGGACATCCTGTCCGGAGATCGCCCGAAGCAAGCCATCCGCAAAGACGGCGCATGCGAGGCGTTCCCGCGCCGGGAACCCGTTGCTTGACGCCGCGATCGCAGTGACCGGATCATGCTCAACAGTCTCGATCTCGAAGGCCGTCCTGAAGACACCAGGGTCGTCGTCGCCATGTCCGGCGGCGTGGACTCCTCGGTGACGGCCGCGCTGCTGAAGTCGGAAGGCTACGACGTCGTCGGCATCACCCTGCAGCTCTACGATCACGGCGCGGCGACGCACCGCAAGGGCGCGTGCTGCGCCGGCCAGGACATCCACGATGCCCGCAACGTCGCCGAGCGCCTCGGCATCCCGCATTACGTGCTGGACTACGAAGACCGCTTCCGCGAGTCGGTGATCGACAATTTCGCCGCCAGCTACGCTTCGGGCGAAACGCCGGTGCCGTGCATCGAGTGCAACCGCGCCATCAAGTTCGGCGATCTCCTGAAGACCGCGCGCGAGCTCGGCGCCTCCGTGCTCGCCACCGGCCACTACGTCGCCTCGCGGCGGCTGGCGGACGGATCGCGCGCGCTCACTTGCGCGGCGGACAGCGATCGCGACCAGAGCTACTTCCTGTTCGCGACCACGCGCGAGCAGCTCGATTATCTGCGCTTTCCGCTCGGCGACATGACCAAGCCGGAGGTGCGCGAACTCGCGCGCCGCTTCGGACTGGAGGTCGCCGACAAGCACGACAGCCAGGACATCTGCTTCGTGCCGACCGGCCGCTACACCGACATCATCGGCAAGCTGCGCCCGAACGCGATGGAGCCGGGCGAGATCGTCGATCTCAATGGCCGCGTTCTCGGCGTGCATCAGGGCATCGCGAACTACACGATCGGTCAGCGCAAGGGCCTCGGCATCGCTGCCGGCGCGCCGCTCTACGTCGTCAAGCTGGACGTCGCCACCCGCCGCGTCGTGGTCGGCCCGCGCGAGGCGCTGCGCACGCATCGCATCACGCTGCGCGAGGTCAACTGGATCGGTGACGGCGCGCTCGACGCCGCCGCGCGCGAGGGCCTCGAATTGTTCGTGCGGGTGCGCTCGACGCGGCCGCCGCAGCCGGCTTGGCTGCGCGGTGCGGACGGCCGTTACGAGGTCGAGCTGGTCGCCGGCGAAGAGGGCGTCTCGCCGGGCCAGGCCTGCGTGTTCTACGATGCCGCGTCCGGCCGCGCCCGCGTGCTCGGTGGCGGCTTCATCCAGAGCGCTGTTGCGGAAAGCAGCAGCTCGGGCGGCAACGTGATCAGGCCGCAGCGCGTGGCCGAGCCGGTCCGCGGCTGATCAGCATCCATCATTCGGGGCAGGGGCATGGGGGACATCGACCGCGCGGGGGTCGAAAAGGCCTATGAGCGCTGGGCGCCGGTCTACGATCTGGTGTTCGGCAAGGTCTTCGATCAGGGCCGCCAATCGACCATCGCGGAAGCCGATCGCATCGGCGGCCGCATTCTCGACGTCGGCGTCGGCACCGGTCTGTCCTTGTCGGACTATGCCCGGACCACGAAGATCTGCGGCGTCGATATCTCCGAGCCGATGCTGCGGCGGGCGCAGGCCCGCGTGCGCGAGCTGAAGCTCCTCAATGTCGAGACGCTCGCGGTGATGGATGCCAAGCATCTCGCGTTTCCCGACAATTTCTTCGACGCGGTGGTCGCGCAATACGTCATCACCGCGGTGCCGGATCCCGAAGCGACGCTCGATGATTTCATCCGCGTGCTGAAGCCGGGCGGCGAGCTGATCCTGGTCAACCATATCGGCGCCGAGAGCGGCCCGCGCCGCATCTTCGAGCTCGCCTTCGCGCCGATCGCGCGCCGGCTCGGCTGGCGGCCGGAGTTCCCCTGGGCCCGACTGGTGAACTGGGCCGCAAAGCATGGCGGCGTCACGCTGGCCGAGCGCCGGCCGATGCCACCGCTCGGACACTTCTCGCTCATTCGCTACCGCAAGGGCTGACCGCCAGATCCTCTGGCCGTGCGCTTTGCCACGCCATCCGCGCGGAACGCGAACGCGGGGTTTGCGTTGCCCCGCCATGAGCATCAGGCAATCCTTGTTCCTCTCCTTCGCACTGGTCTCGACCGCGGCTGCGGCCCACGCCCAGGCGCCGCCAACGGCGGCCACACCTCCGCAGGCGACGGCGCCGGCCCCCGACGCGAATGCCGCCTGTGCGCCGAATGCCCGCGCGACGGCGACGCCCGACGGCATCACCACCGGCAGTGCCGGCGAGCCGCTCGGCGACAAGCTGGCGAAGACCAACGGTGTGTTGTGTCCGCCGAGCGGGGTCGATCCGGAGATGCACGCGCCGACCCCGGAGGGCGGCACGACGCCGGTGATCCCGCCGCCCGGCAGCCCCGGCGGCAATCCGAACGTGCAGCCGAAATGAGCCTCTTGTGAACTGCATTGCCGAGCCGTCGCTCTTGGCGCACATGTCGGCCTGCGGCCCTCGACGACCGGCGAATACATGCGCAAGGCCTTGGAGAGTCGTCCGGAAATCCCCTGGTGTGAAAACCGCTGCTGCCCGCGAGCTTTGCTTGACAGGGGCGGAGACGCCTCCTTATATGCCGCCCGTTCACAAGGCCCGGCGCCCGCTTCGACCGGTCTTGCCTTGATCGAACATCGTGGCGGGGTAGCTCAGCTGGTTAGAGCACGGGAATCATAATCCTGGGGTCGGGGGTTCGAGTCCCTCCCCCGCTACCACCTTTCCCCACACTCCCTTTACTCTGCTTGGGTATGCCTCCCCGCCAATCAGCGAGTTGAGACGGCCAGCAATTTCAACACAGACCCCGCCCGGGCGCCTGTCATCTCTCGACACCGTCACCGTCTCCACAAGATCTCGAATTGCTTCGGCAGCCTCCTCGTCGCCTGCGCTCAGACCTTTGCCGAGCGCATTTTCGAGCCGCACCAATTGCTCTTCGTATCGCCGAAGAATGACGGGGTGGAGCGCAATCGGCTGCGGAGCGGAGGGCTGGCTTTGCAATTCAGCCATGATCCGCTTCCGATCGGCATCCAGAGCCGTGGACCGCGGGCCGAGAATCGAAGGATCGCCATGCCCCTTGGCGATGGCGTCAGCTGGATGCCGCAGCGAAGAAAAAGAAGCTCAATTATCCAGTATGATTGCGGGAACAGGTTTGCCGGCCGCTTCACAGACTGCCTCGATAAGCAGGCGAACCGCTTTGGCATGCCAATCGATTTTCGCTCACGAATGAACGATTTGCGGGATACTGTTGCTCGGAATTTGCGTCGCCTCCGAACGGGGAAGGGCTGGACGCAGGAGGAGCTTGCGTTCCGAGCAAAAGTCGATCGGAGCTATGTCAGTCAGCTGGAGACAGGGGTATACAGCGCATCTGTGACGATGCTCGGTAAGCTGTCCAAGGCGCTCGGCGTAGAGCCCAGCGAATTTCTAAAACCTTGACCAGAGCCTCTGGTGCTCGTTTCGCTGGGGTGCTCTGGCAGAATTGGCGACAATCGCTCGGGCTATCCCCTATAGTGAAGACCAGCCACGTCGGCCGATCGGCCAGCGCCAGTAGCCCTCTATACTTGGGAGTCGCGCGACCGGGCCCAGCTTGGTGCGGTATTGGTGCGTGAGGATTTGAAGTAAGTACTGATCCCGCTAACGCGTTGATCGTCCGTGAGACCTTATCACGCTAGGGCTGCGACCGGGCCGTTATGGGCGGCAAGGTATCGATCGGCTTCGTTGATTTTGCTGCGTTCTCGTTCGTTTTCGATTGAGTTCGTTGCGGTTTGTTCGGATCGTTCTGGTGCGAGACTGGTGCGGCCCGTTGGGGGCAACATCCTCTCTAGGCTGAAACAGAGGGCGATTCCAGGAAACCTTAAGATCACTTGGCAATCAGGGGGCCACCTCGTGTTGTCCGGAAGCCATCATTGGTACACAATGCATTTTCCGAGAGCTGGGAAGCGGGTATCGACAAATTCACGATACACGACTTGAGGCGCAGCTTACGCACCGTCATGCCGCGCGCGTCTACGTCCCATCAATAAGAAGCCCGCCGGCAATCTGGGCCATCAGCGCGGGAGCAGGGGTGGTCCGGCAGAGGGCAGCGGACGAGGCACTGACGACTGCACAGCCGATGACTGCGCCCTGGGTTGCGAGGGTTTATGCTGCGAGATCGGGGCCGCTAGCTGCTGGGACAGCGACGAAGGCGGGGTTGTTGACATTCTCTGTCTGATGTCGTCTGCGACAGCTTGCAGTGTCGCAATGTTTTGGGCCATCAGCTCTTGCTTGGCGGTGAGTTGCTCTACGCTGCGCCGCACGACATCGAGATTGAACGCCAGGGGCTCAAGCTGCTGCATCGGGTCCGGGGCAGTTGAAGCAATGGCTGGCGACTTCGTCGTCGAGACGGATAACAACCAGCCCAGCGATGGAACCCGGGCCACTACCTTGTCCCTTGCTGCGTCACCGTAGGACTGCCAGGCAAGGGTGGCGCCGATACCGATGAGAACTGCAATAACAAACCGGGCAAGGGTATGGAGTGTTCGCCTGCCAATCGACGGCCGGTCGCTCGCGATATTGTCGTCGTTGAGGCCGGAGGGGCGAGGAGAACGGCCAGGCGGTTTCATGGGCCGTCCAATCCGCGGATCGAATCGGGCGTTTGGATCGCGCGCAGGCCCGTCCCACGCATTCTCTACGAGAGGTATGCTTTGCGAGTACATAAGTAGCTCCTTCCTGACTATTCACGGATCGTGATCGCGAGCTGAGCCGGCGCGACGAGTTTCAGCACAATCAGTCTCAGCAATGTCGATTTTCCGGACCCGTTCCGATTGTTCCGGGACGTGAAGCCAGGGTCGACCGGCTTGATGCCTTGGTCGTCACGGCATGGCGATAGACAGTTTCGATTCCTTTCCCGAAGGCGTCGACGGAATATTGCGTCGTTGCGCGAAGCCGGGCGGCATGGCCCATGCGCCAGCGCCGCTCCGGATCGCGGAGCAATGTTTCGATCGCTTCCGCCAACCGAACATGATTGCCGGGTGGAACGGTAATGGCCTCGATGCCGTGGCGCGCCACGCGTGGAACGGCCGTGTCAAGCCATGTATTGATGATCGGCCGTCCCGCCGCCATCGCTTCCAGTTGAGCGATGCCAAATGTTTCCGCATTGGTCAGGGACGGCAGGACAAAGACGTCCGCTGTACACATGAGACTGGCGAGTTTGGCCTTCGGAGCGGAGCCGAGCAGGCGGACGCGATCCGCGACGCCGAGGCTATGAATCATTCGTTCAAGCCGTGCCCGTTCTGGACCCTCGCCGATGATCCAGACCTCAAAGCGGTGGCCGACCGCCGCTCGCACCAGCACATCGAAGCCCTTGTAGGGGACGAGTTGCCCGCAAGCCAGCACGAGCCGTCCACGATCGCGTTCGGCAGCGTCATTGTCGCGCGGCTCTGGCCAATCGTACTTCGAGGCATCGACGCCGAACGGAACGACGTGACATTTCTCAGCGAATTCCTGCAGCAGCGGGCTGCTGTACAGCAGAATGGCATTGGACACGATGATTGCGTCCGCCTGCCGCAGCGTCCGGCGCAACAGCGGTTTCATAAACCACCTCAGTCCGGCATGCGAAGCGATGTCCGCATGGTAGTGCACGACCAAAGGTCGATCGCGGCCCAACCCCAGGGCGAGCATGAGATCGGCGAGCGAAAACGGTGCATGAAGCGCGAGCAGATCGTGATCGGCGACCTGGCGCCACAACCGCAGCGGATAAGTCGGCGCGGCCGGAAGCGAACCTACATCGCCGAACGAGCGCACGCGCTCGATCGTTACGCCGTTCACGACGATGCGCCGTTGCCCGTTCGACTTGGAGCAGACCAGCACGCAGGCGGTGAACGCGTCTTTCAGTCCTGCGCATATGTCGCGGATCACCGACGGGGCTCCGCCGAACAGGTCGGGATAGCAGTCATTGAAGATGTGAAGCACCGAGAGGCGCCGAGAGGGAGCGAGCATGGCCGAACTCTCCATGACTGAGCGCTCTCTGTATATGTGGGAAAATTTCACACGTCAATTGGTCTCGACGGAAAAGTGGGATTGTATCCCACGGGGCTCGCCGCTACAATTTCGCCATGAACGCCAAATCCCGGAAATCGAAGTCGGCTTCGCATCAGCCGATTGCGGCGGCGAGCCTGCGCGCGCCCTTGGCGCGCCTGCTGCGCCCGCTCGTTCGGCTATGCATCCGCGGCGGAATGACATTTCCTGAGCTGGCTCAGCTGTTGCGAGAACTCTTCGTCAATGTTGCCGAGCACGACTTTGCCCTGGAGGGAAAGGAGCAGACCGACAGCCGCGTGAGTCTGCTCACCGGAATTCACCGCAAGGAGGTTGCGCGGCTGCGCGGCGCCGGTGCGCCGGTCAATGAAACGCCTGCCACTCTGTCGCTGACCAGCGCGATCATGGCACGCTGGCTCGCCGCTCCGGAGTTCACGGACGGGAAAGGCGATCCGCTCCCCTTGCCGCGCGTGGCCAGTGGCGATGCGCCCTCGTTCGAGCAGCTCGTCAGTTCGATCACGAAGGATGTCCGCCCGCGCGCAGTGCTGGATGAATGGCTGGACCGCGAACTCGTGACCATCAACGGCGATGAAGAGATCGTGTTGGTGGACACCGGCTTCGTTCCGCGCGGCGACGACGAGCGCAAATGGCACTATCTCGGCCGTAACCTGCATGATCATATCGCGGCAGCCGCCGAAAACGTATCCGGGCCAGCACCCCGTTTCCTCGAACGCGCGGTGCACTATGACGGCCTTTCGGCCAAGCTCGCAAAACGTCTCGAAGGGCGTTCGCGCGAACTGGCCATGGACGCCCTGAAGATCGCCAACCGGGAAGCAAACCGCGCGCTCGCCAGGGACAAGGGCGGCGACCACCGCTGGAATTTCGGCATCTACATTTACAGCGAAGGTCCGGACGACGCGGCGAATGGTGATGTTGACGAAGGCGGCTCGTCATGACCAGGCAGCCCGTCATCTCGCGTCGCTCGTTGCTTATGGGACTCTGGCTTGCCGGATCGTCCTCCGCCTGGGCACAGGTGCGCCGCGGCAGCGATCAGGGTATCGGCGGCACCGGTATCACGCGTGGCCACGATCAGGGCATCGGCGGCACCGGCATTGTTGGCGTCATTCAGCGTTTCGGCAGCATTTTCGTCAACGGCCAACGCATCAGCTATGCGCCGAACGTCCCGGTGCGGATCGATGGCGAACCGGTATCGGCGAAGGCGCTCAAGATCGGACATCTGGCCCGTGTGCTGGCGCTGCCGCAGGCGAACGGTTCGCTGATCACCCGCGGCGTCAACGTGGTCAGTGAGGTGATGGGGCCGATCGAAAGCGTCAGGGACGGCGAGATGACCGTGCTGGGCCAGCGGATCATAGCGGCCGGCCACGAAAGCTGGCGCCGTCCGGGCGCCAATGTCGCGGTCTTCGGGGTGCGCCGCATCGACGGCGTGATCGTCTCAAGCCTGGTCGAGCAACGCCTTAACGCGACAACGCGGGTTTCCGGACCACTCGAACGCGATCGCGGCGGCCTGCGAATAGGCGGGCTGCGACTCAACGGCGCCGATGCCGCACTCGTCGGACAACGTGTTCAGGCTGAGGGCCGCGTTACGCAAGGCGTGATGCAGATCTCGCGCATAAGGGCTGACAACCTTTCTGATTTCTTCGGCGCGAATCGTCTGTCAATCGAAGGCTATGTCCGCCGCATCGGCAGCTATTTGCAATTCGGCTCGGGCTATGTCGCGCATGACGATAGTCGCTTCGCATCCTCAGGCAATGCCCGCGTGGTCGTGAACGCCACCTTTGACAGTTCCCGTGGCTTGCGGGTTGAATCCATCCAATCCGTCAACAAATTTCCGGGTGACTCGATCCAAGGTACGAGATCCGAGCAAACTCCGGGCGCGACGCCCGGCGGCTCGGACGTCCCGGGCGGTGGCGCTACTGTGCCGGGCGGCGGTCCTCCCGGGCTGGGCGGTGGCGGTCCTCCCGGCCTTGGCGGTGGCGGTCCTCCCGGCCTTGGCGGTGGCGGTCCTCCCGGCCTTGGCGGTGGTGGTCCTCCCGGTCTTGGCGGTGGCGGTCCTCCCGGCCTTGGCGGTGGCGGTCCTCCCGGCCTGGGCGGCGGCAGTCCTCCTGGCCTGGGCGGCGGCCGCGGCCGGCGATGAACAACGAAGATTTGGCAGAGCGGGCGAGAGGCGCGCGCTCGCAGCGTCGTCCAGCTTCGCTATGCGATTCATCGCGAGCAACTTGCGCTGCGAACAGCTAGCTCGAGTTCGCGGATTCGCGCTCGAAAATCGGGATTTTGCGATTTTTTTGGCGAGCTAAGTAATTAATCTGCAAAGGGTGGGGTGTTCGATTTCGGGCGAGAATGGTTGTAGTGAAGACCTCCCCGATTCCCAAGGGCGTGGCGATGCGGGTGGATCCGCCGCGCGATGTTTCTGCGACGCACGGAGCGACGAGCCCGCGGCTGAGCAGAATATGAACAACCCGACGGCGCTCGCCGCTCTGGCGAGCGCCGTCTCGCAGACGGTGCGACGACAGAAGATTGGCTGAGTTTCCGCTGATCGGCGGAGAGACGTTTGGTGGATCGAAGCGGATGCGGAGAGCACGCTATCTTGCCGGCGATGACAACTCGATTGAGACGTCGAGCGCGCTATTGTGTCTGTGTTGCCCCGCGATCCTGACGAGGACATGTGCGCCCGCTTGGCAGGCGGGGCTGAGCACGGACTCTCGGATGGACCACCAGATGTCATCACCGCGAGATCACGACGGAAGCCGGACCAATGCTATGTTGTCGACCGCTCGTGTGCAGCCGTGTAGTATCGAACAGAGGAGACGATCACGTCGAAGATGAAGGCGGAGAGACGCCCGATGTAAGCGTCCGGCCGCTGCACATGGCCTCAGATCTTGACATGATCGGCCGGCTCGATCGCCGCCGGGTGCACGGTGACGATGTCGGAACCGGCCGCGATCTGTGCAAGCTCGGCCTCTACGCGCTTACGTTCTGCCGCGAGCTCATTGACCTTCGGGTTGTGCGCTGAGCGGGATCAGCAGTCCGAGACGAGCTATGGACAGTCGTCTTGGTCAGGCCGCGCGCTCGAACTGCGGCTGCCAGCGGAGCAAGTAGGATTGCAGCGACTGGACGGCGAGCGCCAGCAGGATGCCGACGAACATCATGATGAAGATCGCCACCATCATCTCGCTCGCATTGGCGCGGGCCTCGGCCTCGATGATCAGCTTGCCGAGCCCGCGCTCGGCGCCGATGAACTCGCCGACGATGACGCCGACGAGCGCGAAGGAGACCGCTGGAAGCAGCGAGGCGAACACCCAGGCCAGTGCGGACGGGACGACGACGGTGCGCAGCACGGTCAGCTCGCTCGCGCCCAGCAGCCGGGCCGCGGCGATCTGGTCGCGGTCGACCGCGCGGGTGCCCTCGAAGGTGTTGAAGAAGACGACGAAGAACACGACGAGCCATGCGGTCGCGATCTTGGAGAGATCGCCGAGACCGAAGATCAGGATGACGAGCGGCACCAGCGCGATGCGCGGGATCGAGTTGAGCGCGATGATGTAGGGACCGAACACGCGGGCGAGAAAGTCCGACCGCCCGAGCACCACGCCGGCGGCGATGCCGGTCAGCGCGCCGAACAGAAAACCCCACCAGGTGTTCTTGAGCGTGACGAGGGTCGCGGTCCACAGATTGTTGTCGGTGGCTCCGATGCAGGCGACGACTCCGGCGGGGGCGCTGAAGCAGCCGAGGCGCAGAAAACTCTGCCAGATCAGCGAGGGCTTTGCGACGAAGTAGGGATCGAGGATCTTCGGCACATAGGCTTTGGGCAGCAGCGCCTTGCTCCACTCGAAGCCCCATTGCCAGACCACGAGCACAATGACCAGGATGGCGATCTGCCAGAACAGGATGGCGGCGCGACGGGTCGACATGATCGGTCAGCCTTCTCAGTCAGCCTTGGTGCGGCGGAATTCTTCGCCGAGCGAATGCCAGATGTGGGAGTAGAGCCGGCCGAACTCGGCGGTCTCGCGCAGGCTCACGGGATCGCGCGGCCGCGGGAATGACACTTCAAAGTCGTCCTTCAGGCGGCCCGGCCGCGCCGACAAGAGAATGATGCGGCTGGCGAGCGTCAGCGCCTCGCCGAGATCGTGGGTCACGAACAGCACGGTCTGCCGCTCGCGCTCCCAGATCTCGAGCAGGGTCTTGTGCATCTCGAGCTTGGTGTGGGTATCGAGCGCGCCGAACGGCTCGTCCATCAGCAGGATCTCCGGCGCGAGGATCAGCGTGCGCATCAGCGCCACGCGCTGCCGCATGCCGCCGGACAGCATGCGCGGAAAGCTGCGGCCGAAGCCTTGCAGCCCGGCCTTGCCGATGGCCTCGGTGACGCGCTGCGCGCGCTCCGGCTTCGGCACGCCGGCGATCTCCAGGCCGTAGCCGATGTTCTGCTCGACCGTCCGCCACGGAAACAGCGTGTCGCGCTGGAACACGTAGCCGACCCTTGGATTCACCTTGCCGGTCTCGACCGTGTCGCCGTCGATCAGGATGCGCCCGCCCGAGCGCGGCAGCAGCCCGGCGACCATGTTGAGGATCGTGCTCTTGCCGCAACCGGACGGACCCAGGAGGGCAACGAATTCGCCCTCCCGCACATCGAAGGACACGTTGTCGACGGCGACGAATTCGCTTCCGCCGGTGCTGTAGGTCTTCATCAAGCCCTGCACCGCGATCCGGGTGCGTTCCGCGGCAGGGCTCTCGGCGCCGCGCACCGTGGCGTAGCCTGCATTGGAGGGCGGCATCATTTGGTCTTCGCCTTCGCCGCCGCGAGGAAGCTGGGATCGACGATGTCCTCGTACTTGATCTCGGGAATGTCCGTCCCCTTGCGGTACCAGGGCTTGGCGCCGCGCGCATAGGACGCGGGGTCGATGCTGCCGTCATAGGCCCAGGTGGCGGTGTCGAAGCCGAGCTCGGCGCTGACCGCTTCGGGATCGATGCCGGAGAAGTACTTCGGCGTCACCAGTGCCTGCACCTCGGCGAGCGGCGTGGCCTTGACCCAGGCCATGGCGCGGGTGATCGCATTGACGAAGGCCTGCACCAGCGCCTTGTCCTGCTCGATCGTGTCCTTCAAAGCGTAGATGACGAGCACCGGGACCGTGCCGCCGAAATCCTTCTCGAACAGTCCGGGCTTGGAGGTGTCGTAGATCACCTTGCCAAAACCCTTCTTCTCGACCTCGACGATCCAGCTCGGCGGCGCCATGATGGCGTCGAACTGCTTGGTCTGCAGCGATGGAAACATCGTGTTCGGTCCGCCGCCTGCGACCCAGTTCACCTTGTCGCCCAGGCCGCGCGACTCGAACACATAGGTGCCGTAGACCCAGGTGCCCGATCCGATCGCCGTGGCGGCGACGATCGGCTTCGCACCGTCGGCGCGCCTGGAGGCGGCGAGCGCCTCGACCGAGGTGATGCCGCTGTCGTAGAGATCACGTCGCACCACGATGTTGGCGTAGGAGCAGACCATCTCGGTTGCCAGCAGGATCTTGCACGGCTTGCCGCGTGCCGTGAGCTGCAGCGGGTGGCTGGCGTCGCCATGCGCAAACAGCGCTTGATCGGCGGCGAGCGTCTGGCGGCCGAAGGTGCCGGAATTGCCGGTGAGGAGCTTGGGATCGAGGCCCTCGTCCTTGACGTAGCCCTTCAGCTCCGCGATCATTGCAATCGCATAGACCGGCGACACCGGTCCGAACGCGATCGACGCAGGCCGCGTCTCGGCCAGCAGCCGTCCTGGCAGCAGCGAAGCGCCCGCGAAGGCCGCGCCGGACGCGAGCGCGCGGCGCCGTGTGATCGTCATGGAATCCTCCCGCAGTTCTTATGTTCTCGACGATGTGCGACGTGACCGCTCACCCTGGCGGCTTCACAGGCGAAATCGTTCCGTCCGCTTCCAGCATGGCAATCTCGTCGGGCAGCAGCCCGATCTCGGCCAGGACGTCGCGCGTGTGCTCGCCGACATCAGGCGGATCGTAGCGGTTCGGCAGCCGTTGCCCGTCCAGCGACACCGGCAGCACCGGCGTCTTGGCGCGACGGCCGTCGGGCATGCGGATCTCGGTCAGGCCGCCCGATGCGTTGAGATGCGGATCGTCGAACAGGTCGCCGGGCTTGTTGACCGGCGCGTAGGGCAGCTCGAGCCGCTCCAGCACCGCGGCGAGATCGTCCCTCGCCCACGTCCTGAAGATCGCGGCGATCTCGGGGATCAGCCAGCCGCGATGATCGACCCGGCCCTGCGCGGTGGCGAAGCGCGGATCGTCCAGCCATTCCGTGCGCTCGAAGGCGCGGCAGAACGCCACCCATTGCTCCTCGCCGACGATGGTCACGAACAGCTTCGAGCCGTCCTTTGTGTCGAACAGATCGTAGACCGGCCACGGGCTGTCCTTGATCGAATAGGGGATCGAGGGCTGGCCGGTGACGACCTCGTACATCATGGCCTGCGCCATCAGGAACACGTTGTTCTCATACAGCGCGCTCTGCACGTAACGGCCACGCCCGGTGCGCTGACGCTCGGCCAGCGCGGCCTGGATCGCGATCACCCCGAACATGCCGCCCATGATGTCGTTGACCGAGGCTCCGGCGCGCATCGGGCGATCAGGCAGGCCGGTCATGTAGGCGAGGCCCCCCATCATCTGCACGACCTCGTCGAGCGCGAGGCGGTTCTCGTAAGGCCCCGGCAGGTAGCCCTTCAGCGAACAGTAGATCAGCTGCGGGGCGAACGCCGCCACGGACTCGTAGTCGAGCCCAATGCGCTTCATCAGCCCGGGGCGGAAATTCTCGATCAGCACGTCGCTGCGCGCGATCAGCTTGCGCGCAACATTCTGGCCCTGCGCCGTCGACGTATCGAGCGCGATGCTGCGCTTGTTGCGGCAGTAGGTGGCGAAAAAGCCGGCCGCCGGTCCCTTGAAGGAGCGGGTGCGATCGCCCTTGATCGGCTCGACCTTGATCACGTCGGCGCCGAGATCGGCGAGGATGAGTCCGCAGCTCGGACCCATCACCATCTGGCTGAACTCGACGACGCGCACGCCCTCGAGCGGCCGAAGCGGAGCGTCGTGCTCTCGGGCCGCGCCCATCACGCTGCCCTCCGCAGCACCTTGGGGATGCCGGCCTCGTGCAGATGGCCGGTGAGGTGCTTCGGCGCGATGTGACGGGCCAGGATCTCGCGCGTGAGCATCAGCCGGTCCAGATCGATCCCGGTCGATAGACCCATGCGCTCGAGCATGAACACGAGATCCTCGGTGACGATGTTGCCGCGGGCGCCCGGCGCGAACGGACAGCCGCCGAGCCCGGAGACCGCGGCATCGAAGCGGCGGATGCCGGCCTCGAGGCCGGCGACCGCGTTCGCGAGGCCGGCGCCGAGCGTGTCGTGCAGGTGCAGGCGCAGCGTGATATCAGGCCCGATCTCGCGCCGGACGGCCGCAACGACCTGCTTGACGAGCGTGGGCGTCGCGTAGCCGACGGTATCGGCAAGACCGATCTCGTCGGCCCCCGCCTCGGCGAAACGGCGCGCCAGATCGCAGACCGCCGCCTCGCTGACATCGCCTTCGAGCGAGCAGCCGAACGAGGTGGAGATCGCGCCCATCAATTGCGGCCGCTCGGCGGCCGGCCGGGCATCGATCGCGGCGCGAACGGCATGGAAGGCTTCGACCTGCTCGGCGACCGTACGGCGGACATTGGCGCGGTTATGGGTCTCGCTGGCCGAGATCACAAAATAGATGTTGTCCACGCCTGCGGCGATGGCGCGCTCCGCGCCCTTGAAATTGGGGACCAGCGCGCCGATCCTCGTCTCTCGATGAGACAGCGCATGGGCCATCACCGCATCGACATCAGCGAATTGCGGCACGACCTTCGGCGGCACGAAGGAGCCGGCATCGATCTCGCGCACCCCTGCGGCCGCGATGGCGTCGATCAGCGCGCACTTCGCTTCGGTCGGCACGAACATGTCGAGGTTCTGCAGGCCGTCGCGCGGCGCGACCTCGCAGATATGGACGTCCGGCTCACGGATCATTGGCGTTGCTTCCCCGTCGCTCGCTTCTCGATTGTATATTTTTCATATAAAGAACAATCTGATCGACGATCTGTCAAGCTGAAAGAGGTTTCCTCGGCATCATGACCGATTGGGACGCATCGCCCTCCGCCGCACGGACGGGCACGACCGACCGCGCCGAGCAGCTCGCCGGCCTGATCCTGGCGTTCGCACGCCGCGAAGGCATGAAGGCCGGGGACCGCCTGATCGAGCAAAGGCTGGCCGATGCGCTCGACGTGTCGCGTGCGCCGATCCGGCTCGGGCTGAAGGCCCTGGAGGCGGCGGGGCTGGCGCGGGGCGAGCCCCATCGCGGCTTCGTGCTGACCCAGAACCCGACGAGCGGTGCGGCACGCCCGACGCTCGCCGCGGTGAGCCGCGCCGAGCAGGCCTATGCGGACATCGCGGCCGACGTTCTCGACCGGCGCATCGAGGCCGACGTCACCGAGGCCGAGCTGATGCGCCGCTACGAGCTGAGCCGCACCGAGCTGCAGCGCCTGCTCGATCGCATCGCGGCCGAGGGCTGGATCGCCCGCCTGCCCGGCTATGGCTGGCGCTTCGCCGAGACGCTGTCGAGCCCAGAAGCCCAGGACCAGGCTGCGGCCTTCCGGGCCGTGATCGAGCCGGCAGCGATTCTGCAGCCCGGCTTCGGGCTTCAGCAGGACGTCATCGCGAAGCTTCGCCAGCATCAGCAGCGCGTACTCGGTGGCGAGCTCGACAAGATGACGATCGGCGAGGTCTATCAGTCGGGCTGCGAGTTTCACGAGGAGATCGCGCGCGGCGCCCGCAATCCGTTCTTCGTCGAGTCGCTGCGACGCGTGAACTCGATCCGCCGCCTGTTCGCCTATCGCAGCTTCGCCGATCGAGATGGCATGCGCCGGCACGTCGAGGAGCATTTGCGCCTGCTTAATCTGCTCGAAGCAGGACGTAATCAAGATGCCGCCGAGCTGATGCGAAGTCACCTTCAGCGTCCGCTATCATCGCGCTTGCCTTGAGCTTTTTGGCTCCGCGGCATGTAGTCGGAGCGGAACAGCAAGTAGCAACTTCTGAGCCGTTCGATTGCGATCCCTGGAAGGAGTAACAGCCGGCTATGGGCCGCAAAGGGGAAGCAAGCGTTCGAGGCGGACCCGACGACATACGAGGGGACAGATTGAAGTTTGCCAGAAGTTCGTTGTGATGCACGCCGAATAACACTTTTGAGGTTTTTCTTTTGAGCTTCTGTAGCGCGCAACGATAGTGGTAATAATGTCAATTATGGCTACCGGCACGGCGTTTCCTGATCTCCGCACCAAGTTGATTCATACCACGATCAAGCTGCTGGCCGAGCAAGGTCCGGCGGCCGTTCAAGCTCGGTCCGTGGCCAATGAGGCTGGCGTCTCTACGATGGCTGTTTACAGCCATTTCGGAGGCATGCCGGAGCTATTGCGCGCAGTTGCCGATCAAGGGTTCCGATATCTGGCCTCTGCCTTTGAGGGGACGCCGAAGACCGATGATCCCGTTACAGACGTCTTCCGTTTGGCGTTGTGTTACCGCGACGTGGCCCGGCAGAACCCGCACCTCTACGATCTCATGTTCGGGCTATCAACTCGAGGAGCCTATCGGGCGATCGAGTATGATCCTACTCCGCTGTCTCGCTCGGAATCCCCTGCATTTCAAGAAGCCTTTGGCCATGTGGTTCGAGCCGCGACTCGTCTTATCGAGGCTGGCCGGATCCGCGACGATGATCCGAATGTCATCGCGGTACAGCTGTGGGGCTTCGTGCACGGGTTCATTACCCTCGAATTGGCTGGCCTCTTGGCTCGCTTTGATGACAGCGTCGAACAGATCCTTTTCCCGATGGCAATAAATATGTTGGTTGGCCTCGGCGACACGCCGGAACGCGCCGTCACCTCCATGATGCCATGCGTCAGGTGAGGGCATCCGCTCTCTGTTGATCCTTACGCCCGTTCCCTGAAACGAATAGGGACATTCAGCACTCCTTGCGTTTGCACTATAACGATGTTATCGTCGGTTAATAACATCGTTATGGCTGCTCAAGCAGTGACGCCAGCATCTGAACTGGCGCTCGTAACAGAGGGAGGATTTGTATGGCTGTATCAGTTCTGCCTGATTCGCCTCAGGGCCGGTCGACGCCGCTTGTTCGGCTACCAGCAATTCCGTTGCGCATCTGGCTGCTCCGCGCCATCGCGCTGGCGCTTCTCCTGGCTGCGTCCCTTGATGGGTTCGCGGCGATTATGGCGGGGATCGCGTATTACAAAGGAGCCGGGAATCCTGAGATTGCTGCAAAGCGCATCGCGCTGCTGAACGCCGCCGAAGCCGGCCAAGCCGTGGATACTCCCTCAAAAGTCGAGGAGTACGCTGGCAGCACGGTCGCGCTGGTGGGATCGGTCAGTTCGTCCACTTATGCTTATGGCAAGGAGAGCATCGCCGAGCATCTCCTTGTCTACAATGTCATGAGCAAGGAAAAGGCCGCAATGCTCATGGTCCATTCCTCGCTGGGCGGCGTATGCATGCTTTTCGGCGGCCTGCAATTCTGGCCCGCTTTTCGCCGCCGCTTTCCCAAGTGGCACCGCATATCCGGTGGCATCTATATCGTCGTACTGCAGGGCACGATGATCACCGCCATGATCCATCTTGTGCGCACGTCGGTTGCCGACACGCTGGATCATCTGTTTTTCTACGTGGGACTGTGGGGCCTGGCCCTGGGCATATCGTTCAGCCTCTGGATGGCCGTACATGCGTTGTGGCGCAAGCAGATTGCTAACCACCAAGCCTGGATGTGCATAAGCTACGGGCTCTTGCTGAGCACACCCATCCAGCGTTACGGCTGGCTGCTTTTTGGCGCGCTGGATCCGGGCATCCGCTTTACCGAAGCAAATTATGCCGTCACAGGGGTGCTGATCCCCCTTTCTTTGACGGTCGGCTACCTTCTGTTTACGATCAACCGCTGGGTGCAGCCGGTTCGACGGGCCGAGTCCGCAAGCATGACTGCGGCTTCCGAAAAGCGCGCGCATCTTGCACGCAACCTCGCGCTCGTGAGTTTCCCCGCTCTCGTCGCAGCCGCCGCCATTGTTGTTCAATACTACATGGTGACCCCCGCGCTGGAGCAGGCTTTCAGCGCCCGAGAACTGGTCCCGGCGGGTGTCATCCACCTTCATGACACCGTGATTGCAAGCGATGTCGTAAGCCGCGCGACGTTTGCTCTGGCGACGTTAGTTGGTTTGTTGAGCGGAGCGCATCTGCTGTGGATCGCCTTCGTCCGACGGCAACCGAACGGTGTTCTGGTTGCGTCGTCCTGGGCGTTGGCGTTCTCCGGCGCCGTCGCGGGAATTGTATTGATGTACTGGGGCCTGCGGATGGGTATGCCGAGCTTCGCTACCCTTGCAGGCGGTTCGATGCACATGATTGGAGGAGCCGCCACTCTGTTGTTCGCGGTTCTGCTTGCCTTCGCCTTGCGCCGCGGAGAGGTGGCCTGGGTCAAGGAATGGGGCGTATTCGTCCTCGCCTGCATCGCGGCTACGCCCACCTTCTACTTTCTACTGCCCGTTATGGGCGCGTCCGGATTTGACGCACAGTGGGTGAGGGAGGGCCACATCTTCCGCCTGGCCCTCGCTGGCCAATGGTTGGTGGCGATAATGGGCGCCTTCATCTACGCGGCCTATGGACAAGCAACCCAAAGCAGACTGGCTCGCTGAAACCGGAGCCGCGGTGGCCATCAAGGGCGGGGACGAGTCCTCCTCGCCCACGCGCCGCGACGTGCGGAGCCCGACCCACGAGTCCAACTGGTGCGATAACCAGAGGGTTTCTCCTGATGGGAGAGGCCACCTACAAAAAGGAGTGATGTCAATGCCAACCTATTATTGCTCCAGCATCGAGGGACGCCTTTCGGGCAGGCAGAAGAGTGCGATTGCGGCTGAGATCACGCGGATCCATGCGGAGGTGACGGGAGCGCCGACCTACTTCGCGCAAGTCATTTTCGAAGACGTGAAAGCTGAGAACTACTTTATGGGCGGCGCGCCACTGACGCATGACCAGGTGTTTGTCTACGGTCACATCCGAGGCGGGCGCGCTGCGATCGACAAGACACGAATGATCAAATTGATGGCAGAAGCCGTCGCGGTTGCCGCCTCTGCCGCGGATCACCGCAGCGTATGGGTATATGTCGGCGAGCTTCCAGCGCGGCAGATGATCGAATTTGGTCACGTACTGCCAGAGGCCGGCGATGAACCGGCGTGGACAGCCAATCTGCCGGCAGCGGATCGCGATTTCATGCAATCTGTGGGACCGCAGACAAAGGGCAAATGAAAGAAGGGCGGCAACGCCCGTGCCGCGGTTAGCTCGTCGGCAGATAGCGCTCGGACTGCCTGCAAGAGGCAGGCGGTTCGATACGCGAAAATGTCAATCAGGGAAGGTCTTCAATGCGTAACTATACCCCGATTCTACATCGACGGTGACTGGGTGGAACCACTCGGTGGCAACGCGATCCACGTGATCAATCCCGCCAACGAGCAGCCGGCAGGACTAATCACTCTAGGAACCGCTGCGGACGTCGATCGCGCTGTGAAGGCCGCGCGAACGGCATTTGCCAGCTTCTCCCGCAGCAGCCGCCAGGAGCGGATCGATATCCTTTCCAGCATTTTGAACGTGTACGCGAAGCGCCATGCCGATCTCGGCGCCGCTCTTACCGAAGAACTCGGCGCACCCACGAAGTTCGCGATGGAATTGCAGGCCGGCGTTGGCCTTGCGCATCTCCAGACCGCAATCAATGCCCTGAAGAATTACGAGTTCGAGCATCCGCAGGGACCGCGCACAGTGGTGCGCCGTGAGCCTATTGGGGTGGTCGGAATGATCACGCCTTGGAACTGGCCGATCAACCAAATCATGGTCAATGTCATCCCGGCCCTGGCCACTGGGTGCACCGCCGTGCATAAGCCTTCCGAGGTTGCCCCGTTCACTGCTCATGTCCTCGCGGAGATCTTCCACGAAGCCGGCGTTCCGAAGGGCGTCTATAATCTGGTCGACGGTGATGGGGCGACCGTCGGAGCCGCCATATCCGCGCATCCCGGTGTCGACATGGTTTCTTTCACTGGATCGACTGCGGCGGGGATTGATGTTGCGAAACGCGCGGCTGACACCGTGAAGCGTGTGCATCAGGAGTTGGGCGGCAAGTCGCCCAACATCATCTTGGATGACGCCAATTTCGTAACCGCGATCACAGAGAACATTTATCGACTGATGCTCAACTCGGGGCAGACGTGTCATGCGCCGACCCGGATGCTGGTTCCCCAGAACCAGATGGAAGGAGCCAAGCAAATTGCAAAACAGGTCGTGGCGTCGATCACTTATGGCGACCCAAAAACGGACGTGTACATGGGTCCCGTCGTTTCCGAACGCCAGTGGGATCGAATCCAGCGGTTGATCAAGACGGGGATCGATGAGGGCGCCACGCTCGTTACAGGCGGTATGGGGCGCCCGGAAAATATGAAGGTCGGATACTACGTCAAGCCCACGGTGTTTGCGGACGTTGAAAACACCATGGCCATCGCGCGTGAGGAAATTTTCGGACCTGTTCTCGCCATCATCGGCTACACGGACGTCGACGACGCAGTAACAATCGCCAACGATACCGTGTACGGGCTCGGCGCTTATGTGCAATCGGCGAGCATTGAAAAGGCCCGGGCTGTCGCTGACCGACTTCAAGCGGGCGTGGTCTATATTAATGGCGCGTCAGAAGATACCGAAGCTCCTTTCGGCGGATACAAAATGTCCGGTAACGGTCGTGAATGGGGCGAACTCGCCTTCAGTGAATTCCTCGAGACCAAGGCTGTCATTCATGCAACGGCGGACTGACAGGATCGAATGTTGCGTCGAAACCGTTCGGCGGCAGTAGGTCCCAGCAGCAGAGCCGGCGGTCGTTGCGTGCACGGTCGGAGATGAACGCGCGGCGCCGGCTCGTCCAGTCCGTAGTAGTCGAGCCGAGCCCTCGCATGGTCGTTGAGGGGAACTCATATCGTGGGCGAGCCTTTCGGCGGCGACTTTAGTCGTCCGAAGTAGCCAACCGAAGTCGGTATGGACGATCAAAATCGAGAGATGTGGCTTGGCTGCGGCGCGTAAAAGCGTGAACGTCTGCTCGCCACCGGTCGGACCCGAATTAGTTCTATAAAAGAATTTAAATCAGCTTTCGAAGGCGCGCCTCCAGGAGGTACGGTGGGTCAGGGGGCGGCACACGCATAGTCGCGGGCTGCAACAAGTAAATAGTTCAAAGATGATCTCATTTTGCGTTTTTTGGCCGAAGCGAGCGTGCGCCTAGGTGGTCGTGAGCTTGAGCGGATGCGTCCCGCTCTGGCGATCGAGGGGAAGACTCGAGCGGCTTGACTAGTTCCAAAAAAGAACGTTAGATCGGCGAGGAACGACGGTCGATCAAGGCCGCGCTTTGTTGGATCGTGCCACTCGGGCATGCAATCCTCATTTTTGGGAGGAAGTGATGCTGGGGCTCTTCAGGTCTGCTTTCGCGGTGCTGCTTCTGGCGTTCGGGTCATCGGCTTCTGCTGCTGATATGCCGGGGATCACGCCAACGGAGATCAGGATCGGGGGCATCTTTCCCTTTAGCGGTCCTGCTTCGTCGATCGGTCTCGTTGGTCGAGGGCTTCTCGCGTATGTCCAGTCGATTAACGACCGCGGCGGAGTAAACGGCCGAAAGGTCAACTACATAGCGTATGACGATGCCTATAGCCCACCAAAAGCGGTTGAGCATGCGCGAAGGCTCGTCGAAAGCGATGAAGTGGCCTTCATGTTCAGCCAGCTCGGCACGCCCGGCAACTCGGCCACTGCAAAGTATCTGAAGTCGAGGGGCGTGCCGGCGATCGGCATCGTCTCGGGATCGAACAAGTTCACGAATGTGGCGGAGTTTCCGCTGACGACGACCAGTCTGGTCAGCTTCGACACCGAAGGGAAAATCTACGCCAGGTTCCTGACCAAGACGCTGCCGAACGCGAAGTACGCGATCCTGTATCAGAACGATGATCTCGGAAAAGACTACCTCAACGCTTTCAAGGGGGTCCTTAAAGACGAGTTCGACAAGAAGGTCGTCGCAATTGCCTACGAGGTCAGCGAGCCGACGGTGGAGTCGCAGGTGGTGAGTCTCAAGAGTTCGGGCGCCGATGCATTGTTGGTGGCTGGTACCCCGAAGTTCGCGGCACAGGCAATCCGCAAAGCCGCCGAAATCGGTTGGAAACCGATGATCGTACTGAACTACCCATCAAGCTCGGTTGGCGCCACGCTGAAGCCCGCAGGTCTCGATAATTCAATAGGCGTCATCGTTGGAACGGTGGCGATGGACCCGACCGACTCGCAGTGGGATAACAACGACGGAATGAAGAACTTTCGAGCATTTGTCGCGCGGTATTTGCCCGGAATCGATATCGCCGACACGAACTATCTGTTCGGGTATACGCAAGGCATGCTGCTCGAACGCCTGCTCAAGCAGTGTGGGAACAATCTGTCGCGCGAAAATATCATCGGGCAGGCCAAGAACCTCAAGAACGTCGCGCTTCCCACGCTGCTGCCTGGGATCACGGTCAATACAAGCGACAAGATCAACATGAATTTCACGCAAATGAGGCTACAGCGCTGGACCGGGACGCGGTGGGATCAATTCAGCGAGGTTCTCGATGCCAGCTCGGAGTGATGAGGTTGGTGGTGTCTCGCTAACGCCGGTGGCGTCAATCGCTGCAGCTGAAATGAGGTTATCGTGAAAGGATTGATGCAGAATCAGCCTTTGCTGCTGTCCTCGCTCTTGAAGCATGCGGAGCGCTTCCATTCGCGGACGGAGATCGTTTCGCGCACCGTGGAGGGCTCGATTCATCGCTATACGTATGGGGATGCGGCGCGTCGCACCAGAAGGCTTGCCGATGCTTTGACCCGCCATGGCATCTTGCAGGGCGATCGTGTCGCAACTCTTGCCTGGAACACGTTCAGGCATTTCGAGATCGAGCATGGCGTCACGGGAATCGGTGCAGTATGGCATGCGATCAACCCGAGGCTTATCCCGGATCAGATCAGCTACATTGCAAATCACGCCGAAGACAAGATCCTGTTCTTCGACAGCTCGTTTCTTCCCCTCGTGGAGAAGCTGGCGGCCGGGCTTTCCTCCGTGAAGATGTTTGTCCTGATGGCGGATCGAGCCGACATGCCAAGGACGACGCTTCCGAATTTGCTGTGCTACGAGGAATTCGTGGACTTGGGAAAGGAGGAGTTTGAATGGCCGGTATTCGACGAACTTTCGGCCTCCTCCCTGTTCTACACGTCGGGGACCACAGGCAATCCCAAGGGCGTTCTCTACTCGCATCGATCGGATATCCTGCATTGCCTCTGCATCTGCGGTGCATACGCAATGGGCATTGCGCCGCGCGACACGCTTCTGCCGATGACTCCGATGTTTCACGCCAACGGGGCCTGGGGCCTGACCCATGCAGCTCCCATGGTCGGTGCCAAGCTGGTCCTGCCAGGACCCAAAATGGACGGCGCCGCCATTGCGGAGTTGATCGACAGGGAAGGCGTGACCATGACCGCCGGGGTCCCGACACTCTATTCAAACCTGCTCCAGTACTTAGAGTCCAGGGGTACCGGTGCTGGGACGCTCGAGCGCATCATAGTTGCCGGTTCGGCGCCCGCGCCTAGCCTGATCGAGGGTCTTGAGCGCCTGGGCGTCTCTGTCAACCATCTGTGGGGCATGACTGAGACGAGTCCTTGCGGTACGTCTTCGCAGCCGTCGCGACGCACGGCGAGCCTTTCCCCGCAGGATCGGCTTCGACGCAAGACCAGCCAGGGGCAGCCGATCTACGGCGTCGACATCAAGATCGCTGACGAGCGGGGCAGTGAGATGCCACGCGACGGAAAATCCAGCGGCCGATTGATGGTGCGTGGACCGTGGATCATCAGCGGTTACTACGGGGAGGACAAGCCGCTGCTGGAGGACGGCTGGTTCAATACCGGGGATCTCGCTGTGATGGATGACGATAATTACATCCAGCTGACGGATCGCGCCAAAGACGTTGTGAAGTCAGGCGGGGAATGGATTTCGTCCATCGACCTGGAAAACCTGGCGAAGGGATGCCCGGGAGTCACGGAGGCGGCCGTGATCGGCGTTCCTCATCCGAAATGGGAGGAGCGACCGCTGCTTATCGTCGTGCCGACATCCGGAGCGACCGTGACGGCGCAATCGATCAGGACCTATCTGGACAACAAAATCGCCAAATGGTGGATGCCTGACGATATCGTCTTCGTTGACGCGCTCAGCTATGGCGCGACGGGCAAGATCCAGAAGATGGAGCTACGCCAACGCTTCTCACGGCATTATTCCGCGCCAGCGCGAGGGGACAGTGCAAGAGTGCCACAGGGCACTTCAGCGCAGAGCAACGCATCGTGATGCGAACCTCGTCGAGCCGTCGCCAGTCCCCGCCGAAAGGCAAACGCGCGGGATCACGCTGCTTGTCTGCGGGTCCTTGCCTTGCTCGGCTTCTGTTCGGGAGAGGCCTTCTCGAGCTTCGCGCGCGCGCCGGGGCCCGGATGGGTATGAACTTCCTTCGCCGACAGCGGTTCGCCGCATTCCGAGCACACCATTACGGGATCGAAGACCTTGCCGCATTTCTTATGCTCATGCAGCAGAGGTCGCCCGCGTTCGTCGACCATGTGCGTGTCGCCCCAATGGACGAGCGCCATCATGATCGGATAGAGATCGAGGCCCTTTTGCGTCAGGATGTACTCATGGCGCTTGGGTGAATCCTGATATGGAATTCGCCGCAACACGCCGTTCCGCACCAGCTTCTTCAGCCGCTCGGCAAGCAGATGGCGCGTGATCCCGAGCGCAGACTGGAAGCCTTCAAATCGTCGGGTGCGCAGAAAGCATTCGCGTAAAATCAGAAGGGTCCAACGGTCGCCAATTACACCTATGGTTCGTGCCAGTGAACATGGCTCTTCCTCGAGGGCATCCCACTTCATTCGTACTTCTCCACTCTTCCAGCGACGGGTCGCTCGAATCGCCAACGCAACCGTCTTTTCAAGAGCCATTCTAGATAGGGACTACGTTCCAAACAACCTCTAACCGATCTGGGCCAAAATAGCAGAAACTGCCAGTTTATTGACAGTTCGTTTTTAGAACTGTATGAGAGTTGGCGATACGGTTCGTGCGGACCAAACATGACCACTTCAACAATGCCTATGCGGGAGAGGCCGGCGTGACAGCTCTGAAGGTTGAATTCCAGTTCGATTTCGGCAGTCCCAACGCCTATCTGGCGGAACGCGCAATACCTGGCGTCGAGCGACGGACAGGCGTGAAGTTTGATTATGTGCCGATACTTCTCGGCGGCATCTACAAGGCGACCGGCAACATGTCCCCGGCGGAGTCGCTGCACGGCATCAAGAACAAGCCCGAATACATGGCGATCGAGACGCAGCGCTTCATCCGTCGCCACAACATCACGACATTTCGGCAAAATCCGTTTTTTCCGGTGAATACGCTGATGCTGATGCGCGGTGCGGTCGCCGCTCAGTTCGAGGGTATGTTCGAGCCGTATTTCCGGGCCGCTTACCATCACATGTGGGAGGATCCGAAGAAGATGGACGACGTCGAGGTGTTCCGCGCGGCTTTCAAATCCTCAGGGCTCGACATCGACAGGCTGATGGCACGAGCTCAGCAGGACGACGTCAAGAAGAGGCTCATCGACCTGACCACGGATGCGGTCAACCGCGGAGCATTCGGTTCGCCGACGTTCTTCGTCGGCAAGGAGATGTTCTTCGGCAAGGACCAGCTCCGGGACGTCGAGGAATCGATCGTCGAGCAGATGCGACAGCCTGCCGCCAGCATTGCGTGACACGAAACGCGACACGAGATAATGCGGCCTGGCCGAAGGAGTTGGCGTAAAGGCCGGAAGAACCAGCCAGGGGAAGGGAAACGTCATGCCAGGGCCGCTTAGCGGAGTTCGTGTGCTCGATCTGACCGGTGTGGTATCAGGTCCGTTCGCGACGATGTTTTTGGCCGACCAGGGCGCCGACGTGATCAAGATCGAGCCGATTGGTGGCGACATCACCCGCCGCAGCCGCGCCACCATCGACAAGCGCGGTGAGTTCTCGGCGTTGTTCATCTCATCAAACCGTGGCAAGCGTTCGCTTGCGCTCGACGTCAAGAGCGAGGCCGGCCGCGAGGTGCTTGCCAAACTTGTCGCGCAATCCGACGTGCTGGTGCAGAATTTTCGGCCCGGCACGATGGAACGCCTCGGGCTCGGCGCCGCCGAGTTGCGCGGCCGCTATCCGCGGCTGATTTACGTTTCCATCAGCGGCGTCGGCGAAACCGGCCCTTATGTCAAGAAGCGCGTCTACGATCCGATCATTCAGGGTCTCTCGGGGTTCGCCGACATCCAGTCGCAGCCTGTGACGAACCGGCCACAGATGATCAGAACCATCGTTTGCGACAAGACCACGGCCGTCATGACGGCACAAGCGGTTGCAGCAGCGCTCTATGCGCGAGAGAAGAGCGGACAAGGGGATCACATCCAGGTCGCGATGCTGGATGCAATGATCTCTTACCTCTGGCCAGAAGGTATGATGCAATACACTGTGGTGGGCGCCGAGGCTGCTGCGGCCGATCCCAATGATCGCCCCGACCTCGTGTTCAAGACCAGCGACGGCTACATCACTTGCGGTACTATCTCGGACTCGGAATGGCAGGGGTTTTGTCGCGCGACAGGTGATCCGGAGCTTGGCACCGACCCACGTTTTGCGACGCCGGCGGCGCGTTCCGTCAATGCGACTGCTCGCATCAACAAGATGGCTGAATACATCGCGCAGCACAACACCGCCGAATGGCTGGAGCGGCTCGATGCAGCAGACGTCCCCTGCGCGCCGATCCTGCGCCGTGGGGAGATCATTCACAACGAGCAGGTGATTGCGCGCGATCTCATTGCCGAGTTGGACCAGCCCAGTGTTGGTCGCATTCGACAGCCCAAGCCGGCCGCTCGCTTCGAAGTCAATCCGGCTGCGATCGGTGGCCCTGCCCCCCGAATCGGTGAGCATTCGCGCGAGATCCTGGGTGCGCTCGGCTATGACAATGCCGCAATCGAGAAGATGGCGACCGAAAAATCGGTCCGGATCTCGGGTTAAGCCGGCGGAGCTTTTGGCAGCACCGGCGTAATCGGAACGAGCGGAATGTTAGCTTCCTGGCCGAGCCGATAGGCAGGCCGGGCGTGGATGCGCTCCAGATAGGGCAGGGCGTTATCGCAGACGCCCACCTCATAGGTGATCGCCCATTCGAGACACGTGGTCAGCAGGATATCGGCGCTGGTGAACTGATCGCCCATCAGGTATCGGCGTCCATCGGCAAGCGCGACCTCCACATGGCGCAATTGCTCGCGGAAATACTCGCCTGCCCTGGCGACGACTTCGGGAGCAATGCCGTAGATGGTGCCAAGCCCATCTGCCCGATGGCGCCGCATTACATAGAGGCTAGTGGAATCAAGCTCTGCAACGATGAAGAAGCACCATTCCAGCCAGGCAGCATAGTCGCGCTGCTTTTCTGGGATCAGCGCCCGGTCCCGCGTGGAGTAAGTGCGTGACAGGTACGCGACGATGGCGGCACTCTCGCCGATGCAGAAATCGCCGTCCTGTAGCAGCGGAACCTTCTGCCGCGGATTGAGCGCGGTATATTCCGCCGTCTTGGTTTCCCCAGTACGCGGCCCAATCGGCTTGCTCGTGTAGGCGAGACCGAGCTCGTACATCGCCCAGTGCGCCCGTACGGTCCGGCTGGTGCCTGCTCCCCACAGCGTCAGATTCGGCATGGTGTCCATCTCACCATTTCTCCGCGGAAGGACGGAGGTCGAGTTCATGGGTCCAGCCATCTCTGGTCTGCTCGTGCGCGAACCAATAGGCTTCCGCGATCGATGATGTTTTCGTCAGGCTGTCCGGTGGAATCTCGCTCGCCTCCATGCCTTTAGCCGCCTTCATTCGGGCATGGATCGCCGGGCTGTCGACGCCGGCATCGATAATGAGGTGCACCACGTGGATATTTTTTGGGCCCAATTCCCGGGCCATTGACTGCGCGACAGCGCGTAGACCGAATTTCGCGCTGGCGAAGGCCGCATAGCCCGTTCCGCCGCGGAGGCTGGCGGTCGCGCCGGTGAACAGGATGCTGCCCCGACCGCGCGATACCATGTAGCGTGCGGCCTCGCGGCCGACCAGAAATCCGGCGTAACAGGCGAGTTCCCACGCTTTAGAGAACAGCTTCTCGGTTGTCTCCAGTAAAGGCTTGTTGACGTTCGATCCGGCGTTGAAAAGGCAGACCTCGATTGGCCCGATCTCCTTCTCGATGCGCGCGAATATTTCCTGAACCCCGGATTCCTGGCGAGCATCGACACTAAAGGCGTGAATCCTGTGACCCGCCGCTCTCAGCTCCGCCACGAGCGCCTGCGATTTTGCTGCCTCCCGCCTGCAGATACAAACGGTATATCCGCCCTTCGCAAAGCGGCGGGCGACGGCCGCCCCGATCGCGTCGCCAGCGCCGACAAGTATCGCCACTCCGCGGGCTCTCGCCATCTCAATTCCTCCCCCATAAGTTCGTATTTGAAACTGTGTAAATAGACTGTGTCGACGATGCTGTAAACGGCGTCTGCGAGTGAGAGAACCAGTTTCGGTGCACAGGCCAGGTAAATCAATCTGAAAATGTCGATTGACTAGTTCTAAAAAAGAACGTTCAATCGTCGTTAGATGCGGTGACTGAGCGGGCTGCCGGCGCTAAGCCAAAGACGCCAGATCTAGCCTGATCGGAGGAAAAGCCATGCAAAAGCGGAGCGCGACCGTCGCTGTGATCGGCGCCGGTGACTATATCGGTGCCGAGATCGCGAAGAAATTTGCTTCGGAAGGCTTCACGGTCTTCGCCGGTCGCCGCAACGGGGACAAGCTGGAGCCCTTGGTCAAGGAAATCGAGAAGGCAGGAGGCGAGATTCATGCGCGTTCGCTCGACGCGCGCAAGGAAGATGAGATCGTTTCATTCCTCGGCGATGCCGACAAGCACGCTCCGCTCGAGGTCTGCATCTTCAACATCGGCGCCAATGTCAATTTTCCCATTCTCGACACCACTGAACGGGTGTTCCGCAAAGTTTGGGAAATGGCGTGCTATTCCGGCTTTCTCGCGGGGCGCGAAGCCGCGCGGCTGATGCTGCCCCGCGGCAAGGGCAACATCTTCTTCACAGGCGCGACCGCCAGTCTCCGCGGCGGAACGGGCTATGCGGCGTTCGCCAGCGCAAAGTTTGGCCTTCGCGCGGTTGCGCAGGCGATCGCACGCGAATTGGGCCCCAAGAACATCCACGTCGCGCACCTCGTCATCGATTCCGGCGTCGATACCGAATGGGTTCGCCAGAGACGGATCGAGGCGCTTGGGCCGAATGCACTGGACAATCCCGACCTGCTGATGCCCCCAGCCTCCGTCGCAGAATCGTATTGGCAGCTCTATCAACAGCCCCGCAGCGCGTGGACGTTCGAGATGGAAATTCGACCGTTCGGCGAAAAGTGGTAACGAGGCCTTTCGATGGAGCTTGAGCTTTCGAAAGAGGATGCTGCTTTCCGCGATGAAGTGCGTGCATTCATCGTGGAGCACTATCCGCAGGAAATGCGGGTGCCGAACCCGGAGACCGACCTGACCAAGGAGCAGACGCTCCTTTGGCATCGCATCCTCTACAAGAAGGGCTGGATCGCGCCGCTGTGGCCGAAGGAATATGGTGGGCCCGGCTGGTCGATCACGCAGCGCTTCATCTTCGAGCAGGAAACCAGCCGAGCCGGGACGCTGCCGCCTTTGGCATTCAGCGTCACCATGGTCGGGCCCGTCATCTACACTTTCGGTAGCAAGGCGCAGAAGGAGAAATTCCTGCCGCGCATTCTCTCCGGCGAGGACTGGTGGTGTCAGGGCTATTCGGAGCCCGGCTCAGGATCGGACCTTGCGTCGGTCAGAACCAAGGCCGTACGTGATGGCGACCATTACGTCGTCAACGGCCACAAGACCTGGACGACGCTGGCGCAGCACGCCGACTGGATCTTTTGCCTGGTGCGGACCGACCCGGCGGCCAAACCGCAGGCCGGCATATCCTTTCTCCTGATCGATATGAAATCGCCCGGCGTGACCGTGCGCCCGATCATCACCATCGACGGCAGCCACGAGGTCAATGACGTCTTCCTGGAAAATGTCCGCGTTCCGATCGAAAACCTGATCGGTGAGGAGAATAAGGGCTGGACCTACGCAAAATTCCTGCTCGGAAACGAGCGCACCAGTATGGCTGGCATCGGCCGTTCGACGCGCTACCTGGATCGGCTGAAGCAAATCGTGAAGGCCGAGATTCCCGAAGAAGATCCGACGTATCTCGAATTCGTGCGGGATATCGCACGGATCGAGCTGGACGTGTTGGCCTTGGAAGCAACCGAGCTTCGCGTGGTGGCACAAATGGCCCGCGGGATCGATCCAGGCGCCGCCGCGTCGTTGTTCAAGATTCGGGGTACGGAGATCTTCCAGAACATCACCGAGCTGACGCACCGGGCAATCGGTAATTACGGTCTGGCGATCCGGGAGCATCCCGTCAGTGCCAACCACTTCATGCCGGGCCCGGCCTACGGTCACACTGCGTCCGAGAAGTACCTGAATTCACGCAAGCTCTCGATCTACGGCGGATCGAACGAGATCCAGCGCAACATCATCGCCAAGGCCGTGCTCGGACTTTAGGCCGAGCGGAGTACGGGGGATCGGATGGATATTCAGTTCACGGAAGAGCAGGAACTATTGCGGTCCAGCGTGCAGCGGCTTCTGCGGGATCGATACGACTTTGAAGCGCGTCGCAAGATCGTAGCCAGCGAAGAAGGCTTCAGTCGCAAGCACTGGGCCTCGTTCGCCGAACTCGGCCTGCTTGCCGCACCTTTTTCGGAGGATGCGGGCGGCCTCGGCGGTGGTCCCCTGGCGACCATGATCGTGATGAGGGAATTCGGCCGTCACCTCGTGGTCGAGCCATTTTTGGAGACGGTCGTTCTGGCCGGCGGCCTGATCGAGAGTGAAGCCTCGCCTGCACAGAGGGATCAGTTCATTCCCAACATCATCTCCGGGAAATCAATCTGGGCGCTGGCCTGGGCAGAAAAGGGCTCGCGCTACGATTTCGCTGACGTCACAACAACGGCGCGCCGCGAAGGTAGTGACTATGTCCTGAACGGCGAAAAGGCGGTCGCGATCGCGGCCCCCTGGGCGGATTACCTGATCGTCTCAGCACGCACCTCGGGCCACCGTCTCGACTCGGAAGGCGTCAGTCTGTTCATCGTTGATCGTCGCGCCGCCAATCTTCACCTGCAAGGCTTCAAGACGATCGACGGCCGCCGAGCGGCCGAGGTCAGCCTCAAGGACGTGCGCGTCGGCAACGATAGCTTGCTAGGCGAAGAAGGAGGGGGCGCCGCCGCGCTAGAAGCGATTTCCGAACGCGTCATTGGCGCGCTGTGTGCCGAGGCCGTCGGCGCGATGGCCGAATTGAACTCGGCGACGCTGGAATACACCAAGACGCGAAAACAGTTCGGCGTGGCGCTCGGCACCTTCCAGGTTTTGCAGCATCGGATGGTAGACATGTTCATCGCGCATCAGGAAGCGGTGTCCCTGATGCAGCATCTCAACTTAGGTCTGGCGGCAAACGAATCGGGCCTATCGAGACTGGCGTCGGGAGCCAAGGCAAAGGTCGGCTACGCCGCTAGATTCGTGGCCGATCAGGCCGTGCAACTGCATGGCGGCATGGGCATGAGCGACGAGCTCAATGTCGGCCACTACTTCAAGCGGATTTCTTCCATCAACATCCAGTACGGCGATCCCGCATTCCATGTTCTGCGCTATGCGCAGACCGATGCGGCCGCATAAAACAGAGGCAAAATATGACAGAAGCAGTCATCGTATCGACCGCGCGCACCGGGGTCGGGAAGGCCTATCGCGGGGCGCTGAACAACACCGACGGACCGACCATGGCGGGCCATGTGATCGCGGAAGCCGTCAGGCGCGCCAAGATCGAGCCCGGCGAAGTCGAGGACATCGTGATGGGTTGCGCGATGCAGCAGGGCACCATGGTTATGAACGTCGCCCGCAAAGGCGCGATCCGTGCCGGATTGCCGGTGACGGTTGCCGGCACGACCATTGATCGGCAATGCGCATCCGGCTTGCAGGCCATCGCGGTCGCCGCGCGCTCGATCATGCTTGACGGCGTCGATGTCGCCATCGGAGGCGGCATCGAATCCATCAGCCTCGTCCAGAACGAGTATATGAACAAGTTTCACGCTGTCGACGCCGATTTGATGGCGATGAAGCCGGAAATGTACATGTCGATGCTGGAGACTGCCGAAGTGGTCGCCGAGCGCTACAAGATCGGGCGCGACCGCCAGGATGAATATTCGCTCGACTGCCAGCGTCGCGTCGGAGCCGCGCTGCAGGGTGGGCGCTTCAGTGACGAGATCGTTCCGATCACGACGAAAATGGCTGTCGTCGACAAGGACACCAAGGAGATCTCCTACCAGGAGGTTACCCTGGCAAAAGACGAAGGTCCGCGCCCGGAGACCACGGCCGAGGGCTTGGCCAAAATCAAGCCGGTGTTCGAAGGCAAGACCATCAGTGCTGGCAATGCCAGCCAGCTCTCCGATGGCGCGTCGGCTTGCGTAATCATGAGCGACAAGATTGCTGCAAAGAAGGGAATCCAACCACTTGGTATTTTCCGCGGCTTCGTCGCCGCGGGTGTCGAGCCCGACGAGATGGGTGTCGGGCCGGTGGCCGCGATCCCTCGCTTGTTGAAACGGCACGGCTTGCGAATCGACGATATCGATCTGTGGGAGCTGAACGAGGCCTATGCGGTTCAGGTGATCTACTGCCGCGACAAGCTGGGCATTGATCCGGACAAATTGAACGTCAATGGTGGGGCGATCGCCATCGGCCACCCCTATGGCATGACGAGCTCGCGACTGGCCGGCCATATCCTGATCGAGGGCCGGCGCCGCAAAGCGAAATTCGGCGTGGTGACGATGTGCATCGGCGGCGGTATGGGTGCGGCCGGGCTTTTCGAGATCGTGCACTGATCGGAAACTGGAGGCTTACGTGAAGACAGCTATCACTGAACTATTTGGCATCCAGCATCCGATTATTCAGGGCGGCATGCATTATGTCGGCTTTGCCGAACTGGCTGCAGCGGTGTCCAACGCCGGCGGCCTTGGCATCATCACCGGCTTGACGCAGAAGACGCCGGAGCTGTTGGCCAAGGAGATCGCGCGCTGCCGCGATATGACGGACAAGCCGTTCGGCGTAAACCTCACCTTCCTGCCGACCTTTTCGGCGCCACCCTATCCCGAATACATTCAAGCCATCGCCGAAGGCGGCGTCAGGGCCGTCGAGACCGCGGGCCGCAGTCCCGAGCAATACATGCCAGCGCTCAAGGCGGCCGGCATCAAGGTGATCCACAAGTGCACGTCCGTCCGGCATTCGCTCAAAGCCCAGGAAATCGGGTGCGACGCCGTCAGCGTCGACGGTTTCGAATGCGGCGGTCATCCCGGCGAAGACGACATGCCCAACATGATCCTGTTGCCGCGCGCCGCCGATGAGCTGTCGATCCCATTCGTGGCGTCGGGCGGCATGGCGGATGCCCGCAGCCTAGTCGCGGCGCTGGCGATGGGCGCGGCAGGCATCAATATGGGCACGCGTTTCATCGCTACCAAGGAAGCGCCGGTGCACGACAACGTCAAGAACGCGCTGTTGGAAGCTACCGAACTCGACACCCGCCTTGTAATGCGCAACTTGCGCAACACCGAGCGTGTGTTGAAGAACAAGGGCGTCGATCGCCTGCTAGAGATCGAGCGTGAAAAGGGCAAGAGCCTGAAGATCGAGGACATCCTCGACCAGGTCGCGGGCGTCTACCCCAGGGTCATGATCGATGGCGACATGGATGCCGGGGCCTGGAGCTGCGGCATGGTCGTCGGCCTCATCCATGACATTCCAACGGTGAAGGAACTGATCGATCGCATCATGACCGATGCGGATGCGATCATCCGTCAGCGACTAACCGGCTTCCTCGACGCCGACGAAAATTCCGTCCGAAAGGGGGCTTGAGGCGACAGACGTCCGCTAACGAGGTGGCGGATTGCTGATGGTCCTGGGCCGGGAGGCTGCGTATCATGACCGATGGATCAATTTCGATCGACACTGGAACGAACGAACTACTCTGTTCGGTCCGAGATCGCGTTGCCATTATCACGCTGAACCGGCCCGAAGCGCGGAATTCACTATCGGACCACTTGACGCCGGCGCTGCGCCGGATGATCAGGCAAACTGGCAGCGATCCTGATGTCGGCGCTCTGCTGATCACCGGCGCCGGCACCGCGTTTTGCTCCGGCGGTGATGTCAAGGGTATGGGCACAAAGTCGTCCACGAGGCCCATGGCCTATGGAGACAAGGTCGTACGCCTGCTGGAAGGGCAGCGGACGCTGACCGGGGCGCTTGTTTCTGTCCGCAAGCCAACGATCGCGGCGCTTCCGGGGCCGGCCGCCGGCGCCGGCCTTGCCATCGCGCTTGCTTGCGATATCCGGATTGCCTCCGAATCTGCCTTAATGACTACTGGTTATGCCAAGATTGCATTGACCGGAGACTACGGAATTTCCTGGCTGCTGACCCGGTTGGCCGGAACGGCGCGCGCGCGAGAGCTGATGTATTTGTCAGAACGGATCGATGCCCGCCGCTGCGAGGCGTTGGGCCTTGTCAACCGCGTAGTACCCGATGCAGATCTGCTAAGCGAAGCGTTTGTCATCGCAAGAACACTCGCGAATGGTCCGGCCCATGCGTATGCAGCGATCAAAGACAATCTCGATCTGGCGCTGTCGACAGATTTTGTGACATCGCTGGACCATGAAGCCAAAAACATGGTCATGGCGGCGGAGACTGCACAGCATGCTGAAGCCGTAAAGGCGTTCATCGAGAAGCGCGCGCCTGATTTTCGAGGCATTCCATGAAGACAGCAATTGTCATCGGAGTGGGCCCAGAGCGGGGACTGGGGGCCCAGTTGTGCAAGAGATTCGCCGCTGAAGGTTTGAGGGTGATAGTCGCCGGCCGTACGAAACTCGCGCTCGAGACGATCGCAAATGACATTACCTCATCGGGCGGACAGGCTCTCCCGATAGTGGCGGATGCGACGAACGAAGCCGATGTAGTAGCAATGTTCGACAGAGCCGGCGATGAACTCGATCTGGCGATCTATAATGCGGGCAACAACACACCCGGACGTATTCTGGAGATGGAAGCGGGGTACTTCGAGCAAAGCTGGCGTGTCGTCTGCTTCGGTGGGTTCCTGTTTGGCCGCGAGGCCGTTCGCCGCATGCTGCCGAACAAGGCCGGCACGCTTTTGTTTACCGGCGCCAGTGCTTCGCTGCGCGGAAAAGCGGGGTATGGCGCGTTCAATTCGGCGAAAGCTGGCCTGCGGATTCTCGCGCAGGCCATGGCAAAGGAATATGCCAGCGAAGGGATCCATGTAGGGCACGTCGTTGTCGACGGAGCCATCGCCGGTGACAAGATCTTCAAGCGCATACCCGACGCAGCCCAGCGGGAGAACAGCCTGGTCAGTATCGAGGGCATAGTCGACGCATTTGCGTTCCTCTACCGGCAATCACCGCGAGCATGGTCGTTTGAAGTTGATGTCCGTACCTCCCAGGAAAGGTGGTGATCGCCGTCAAGCCGGTGCCTCATTCATGGGAGGCGGGCCCGTGGGCACCTGAAATTTCTCAGCGTCATGACGTGCAATTGCAAGCCGTGGCCTATGCTCCGCTTCACGGTGCAGGAAGGTGATGGACTACGAACTGGCGTTCGGATTCGTCACTAAGCGTAAAGGCGCGAACATGGCTGCGAAGGCGCGCGATCACATATTTGGCTACACGATTTTCAATGATTTTTCCACGCGAGATGTCCAGCTCATAGAGATGGCAGGCCGGCTCGGGCCGGCCAAGGGTAAAAGCTTTGATGGGGGCAATGTGCTGGGACCCTGGATCGTCACGCCTGACGAAATTGACGACTCCTACAAACTCAGGATGGAAGCTCGCGTGAACTGAGAACTTCGTTCTCAAGGTACCAGCGAAGGCGTGCTTTTCTCGTTCGAGGAAATCATTGCACACGTCACCCTGGATGAGACGTTGATGCCCGGCGAGTTCATCGAGTCCGGCACGGTTGGCAATGGCTGCGGCCTCGAACTCGGCTGGTACCTCGAGCATGGAGAGAGCATTGAGCTCGAAGTCGAGAAGATCGGCATCCTGAAGAACCGCGTGGAACGCCGGACTGGTTGATATCGATGACGACTTGCAAAACGCAAGTCATCATGTATTGTGCCTGCAAGGGCCGGAGTGTGCATCTGCAGGTGCGGGGCCGGAAAACAGGAGGCAACTTTGTCCGAGGAAGCGATGGTTGCGCGCGAGGAGCGTGGCAATATCTCCGTTTTGACGATGGTTTACCGGCCGTACAATCTGCTCGGCCCGAAGCTCATCAACGCTATCGTGGAGCAGGTGGAAGCATCGCGAAAGGCGGGTAGCCGTGCCATCGTGATCAGAAGCGGATTGCGCCACTTTTCTGCCGGCGCCGACCTGGACATCTTTGACAAGCGCGTAGCGGCGGGCACATCTGATCAGAGCGGTGAAAATCGGCTGCTGAGCGGCGTCGAGTTCCTCCGCTTCATGGAATTATTGCCGATTCCGTTGATCGCCAGCGTTCATGGCGTTTGCCTCGGCGGCGGGCTCGAGCCCGCGCTGTCATGCGACTATGTCATCGCGGCTTCGTCAGCAAAGATCGGCTCGGTCGAGGCGACGCTTGGGTTGCATCCGCTACTTGGCGGAATCCAGCGGCAAGTTCAGCGGATCGGGGCACAGCGAGCCAAAGAGATGTCGATGCTGGCACGGCGCTACGATGCGCCGACATTGGAGAAGTGGGGCCTGATTAATCTTACCGTGCCCGAGGAATCCTTGGAAAAGGCGACGATGTCTATCGCGGAGGAGTTCGCGCAGGGGCCGACGGTAGCGCACGCGGCGACCAAGGAGCTTGTGCATATTGCGGTCAACGACGGTGTGGTGGCGGCAGACGAAGCGATGGCAAGAGTGCAGGCGCCGATCTGGGCATCGGAAGATCTGAAAACCGGTCTTGCGTCATTCCGCAAGAACGGCCCGGGTCTCGCCAAGTTCGCGGGGCGCTGACATGGGCGGTCCTCTCAACGGAATCCGTGTCGTCGACTTCTCCCGTGTGTTGGCAGGCCCCTTATGCGCGCGAACCTTGCAGGATCTCGGTGCCGAGGTCATCAAGGTGGAGCCGCCAAGCCCGGACGTCTCACGCTTCGCGTTTCCCTCAACCGACGGGATGTCGGGCTATTACGCGCAGCAGACGCCGGTAAACGCAACGTCAGCATCAATCTCAATGTTCCCGGTGCTTATGAACTCGCACTGAAGCTCTGCGATACCGCCGATGTCTTCGTGGAAAACTTCCGCGCGGGCACGCTTGGCTTCTTCGGCCTTGATTATGAAACCCTGTCCAAGCGCAATCCGCGATTGGTATATGCCTCGATCACCGGCTATGGCCAGGGCGGACCCTGGCGCAGCCGGATGGCCTATGCGCCGACCGTGCAGGCCGAGGCCGGCTTCACCGAAAACAGCATTCGTCACTATGGAGAGGCGTTGACTGAACCGCGCACGGACAGCCTCTCGCACGCGGACGTCTACGCCGGCCTGCAGGCCACCATCGCGATTCTTGGCGCGCTGAATAGCCGCCAAAGGACAGGTCAGGGCCAATATATCGATGTCGCGATGGCTGCGACACTGCTCGCGGTCAACGAACGTGCACATGTCGATCTTTCCGACGATGATATTGGAGCCGAGCCCGCCGTGCTCGGCGCGACGGACTGCTCATTCTTTACCGGACCTAATGGAGAGCATTTCACGGTTGCGACGAGCATTATCGGCAGCCGGACCTTCCCATCCTGGCTGCGCGCGATGCGTCGCGTGGATTTGATGGACGACCCGCGCTTTGCGAGCGCGGCCGCGCGTCGCTTGAATTTCGGTGTGCTGCACCAGATCATCCAGTCGTGGATCTTGACCTTCCCCGACATGGCGACGCTCGATGCCCAATTCGACGAAGCCAAGATCGCGATGGGCGAGATCCGCTCGATCAAGGAACTAAGCGCGTCGGAATGGAGCGATTATTGGGGCGCAGTGCAGCACGTGCCGGACCGCAGCGGCGGCGAATATCGACTGCCGGGTCGGCCGTGGCGGTTCTCGGCGGAGGAGTTGAAGCCGATCGGAGCACCTGCGTTCCAGGGAGAGCACAATTTCGAGGTGTTCAGCGAACTGGGCGTGAGCCAGGAGGAACTGAGACGCTTGAGCGAAGCGGGTGTGCTGGTCACGCATCCCCGCGCTCTGGAGCCCGAGATTGGCGTCAAGCCGCCGGCCGAGTCGGGCCGTGCGGCCTGAGATACGAGAGAACCATTCGGCTGCGAAGGTTTGCAACCCCCTAGCTGGCACTGGACATACTGGGATTCGGCTCAATATGGTATGAGCGGAATTCGAAGCTTAGGAAAACGATGTCCGGTGCGAAGCAGAGCCGTCTTGCCAATAAGGAATGCTCCATGGCCCGCGCCATGGAGGTGGTCGGCGACCGCTGGTCCATCCTGATTCTCCGTGAAGCCTATTATGGCGTGAAGCGGTTCGATGAGTTCGAACACTACATTGGCATTGCTCCCAATATCTTGAGCAATCGCTTGAAGAAGTTCGTCGATGCTGGTGTGATGACGCGCGTGCCGCTGCCCGAACATTCCGGACGATACGAGTACGTGCTGACCGAGAAGGGGCGCGCTTTCTTTCCGGCCTACCTGGCTCTCAAGAAGTGGGGCGATGATTGGCTCGCAGAGCCTGAGGGACCGCAGGTCGTCTTCCGCGATCGTGTCGCTGGGCGCCCGATTGAATTTCCCGTACTGCGGACGTCCAGCGGCAAGCCTCTGCGGCTCGAGGACGTCGAAGTCGTGCCGGGCTCGGGCGCCGTTCCCTTCAATCGCAAGCGATTTGGTGGCACGGCTTCTGCGGAAGCCTCGGCTGGTGTGAGGGCAAGCGCCCAAAGACGAAAGCGGAAGTAGCGGCTTGCCAAGATGTGGCTAAGGCGGCCGGGAGAACGCAGCAGCCGTGGCCCGCTCCGCTTTTACCGGAGCTGAACCCCGCTACTGCCAGCGCCGAAAGATGATGCTCGCGTTGACGCCTCCAAAGCCGAAACCGTTGGAGATCGCATGCTCCATCGTCATGGGCCGGGCCTGACCGGCGACAAGGTCGACACCTGCCGCGGCGGCATCGCAAGTTTCGAGATTGAGAGTAGGTGGCGCGACCTGATCGCGCAGTGCCAGAATCGTGAAGATTGCTTCCGCTCCGCCGGCCGCTCCGAGCAGATGGCCAGTTGCGGATTTGGTGGCACTCACGGCAATCTGCCCCTCGCGGCCGAAGACCGCCTTGATCGCCTCCAGTTCGGAAACATCGCCAACTGGCGTTGACGTGGAATGCGCGTTGAGGTGCTGGACGTCACCGGGTTTGAGGCCGGCCTGCCGCAATGCGCCTTCCATGGCGCGGCGCGCACCGTCGCCGTCCTCGGGCCCTGACGTGATGTGGTACGCATCTGCCGTCGTTCCGTAGCCGACGATTTCCGCAATCGGCTTTGCGCCGCGGCGGATCGCATGCTCCAGCTCTTCTATGACCAGGACGCCCGCGCCTTCGCCCATGACAAAGCCGTCGCGATCACGGTCGAAGGGACGGGAAGCGCGGGCGGGCGTTTCATTGAAGCCGGTCGAAAGCGCACGCGCAGCGGCGAACCCGCCCAGGCTCACGAGATCGATGCAGGCTTCCGAACCGCCGCAAACCGCGGCGTCGGCTTCTCCAGATCGGATCAGGCGTGCGGCATCGCCGATTGCCTGCACGCTCGCGGCGCAGGCGGTGACCGGCGCGCCGATGGGACCCTTGAAGCCGTAGCGGATCGAGATGTGGCCAGCCGCGAGATTTGCGAGAAAGGACGGCACGGTGAAAGGCGAGAGACGCCGGACCCCGCGCTGGTCTGTGGTGCGGACCGCTTCCACGATCGCCGGAAAGCCTCCGATGCCGGAAGCGATCACTGTTGCCGTGCGCTCGAGCGAATGCGCATCGGACGGAGTCCATTCCGCCTGGGCAATGGCCTCGGCCGCGGCGGCAAGCGCGAACAGGATGAAGCGATCCATCCTTCGCTGATCCTTAGGCGCGACGGTCAGATCCGGATCGAATCCGCCCTCTTGATCTTTGGCCCTTGTCGGCACCATTCCTGCGACCCGCGCCGGCAGGGCCGCCGCCCACTCGGGAAGGGCGGCAAGCCCCGAACGGGCCGCGAGCAGCCGTGACCACGCCAGCTCGCTGCCGCAACCCACCGGCGATACCAATCCCAATCCCGTAACGACGACTCGGCGCATCACGGATTCCGTCTCACAAGGAAAGCGCAAGTAGCGCGCGTCTGGTCTCGGTCCGGATCAGATTCGCCCGATACTCCGCTGAAGCGTAGCGATCCGAGAGGCATTCGGTGGTCTCGCTCAGCAATGTGGCCGCCTGGTCGATATTCTCCCGCGACAACGTCTTTCCGGTCAGGAAATCGGCAGCGGCCTGGCCGGCGAAAGCGTGGTTCGCCGCGCCTGTCACGCCGAGGGAGACCTCGGCCACCACGCCGTCTCGCATGCGCACGCCGACCGCAATGCCCACGACAGCAAAGCCGCTCGCGGGATGCCGGATCTTTCGGTATATGAAGCGCATGCCGGCTGTCGGCCGCGGGATATGAATGCTGGTGAGAACCTCGTCCGGTTCCAGCACAGTAGAAAAGATATCGACAAAGAAATCCTGCGCCGCGACCCGTCTGTGGCCGTTCGCGCCGGCGATCTCGATCTCTGCCTTCAGCGCGACGACGACCGCCGGCCAGTCAGCTGCCGGATCGGCATTCGCAAGCGAGCCGCCGATCGTGCCACGGTTACGCACCTGGGGATCGGCTATCAGACTCGCCGCCTGGCGAAAGATGGGCAATTCCTCGAACAGCGTCTCTGATGCAAGCAGGTCGGCATGCCGCGTCAGCGCGCCGATCCTGACTCCGGCTTTGCCGATCTCGATGCCCTTGAGCTCGGTGATGCCTCCGATATCGATCAGAAGTTCGGGCGACGCCAGCCGCAGCTTCAGGGCCGGAAGCAAGGTATGGCCACCGGCCAGGAGCTTCGTTCCGTCGGGATCTTCCCGCAGCAGATCGATGGCCTGGGCGAGCGAAGCCGCGCGGACATAGTTGAAGGCTGCCGGGATCATTGGAGTTCTCCCGAGCGCGCCTCTTGTACCGCCTTCCAGATTCGCGGCGGCGTCAGCGGCATATCGAGATGTTTGATACCGAACGGTGACAACGCATCGAGTACGGCGTGGACCATGCAGGGGGGCGCCGCGATCGAGCCACTCTCGCCGATGCCCTTGACGCCAATCGGATTGGTCGGCGAGGGCGTCTCCTGGAACTGCGAGCGGATGTTCGGCACGTGCTCGGCGCGCGGAACGGCATAGTCGAGCAGTGAGCCGGTCAGGAGTTGTCCATTGTCTGGATCGTAGCTGACCTCTTCATAGAGCGCCTGCGCGATGCCCTGCACGACGCCACCATGAATCTGGCCCGCCGCGAGACGTGGATTGATCAGGGTGCCGACGTCGTCAACCGCGACATAGTCGAGAATGTCGACGATGCCAGTCTCAGGATCGACCTCGACGTAGGTGAGGTGGACGCCTGACGGCGAGCCCATACCGGTTGGGTCGTAAAACTCCGTTTCGTCCAGGCCCGGTGTAACGCCATCCGGCAGCTTGTGGCCGACATAAGCCATGCGGGCCACCTTCGAGAACGTTAACGGCGCGATATCCGTGCCAGGCACGCTGAACGCACCGGCGGAATAGGAAACGTCCTTCTCATCCACTTCCAGCATGCTCGCCGCGATCTTCTTTGCTTTGGCCACGACGCGCTGCGAGCACACATGCACACTGGATCCGCCGACCGCCATCGAGCGGGAATTGAACGTGCCGTGGCCGGCCTGCACTTGCCGCGTGTCCCCCTGCACGATGTCGATGTCCTCAACGGGAATCTGCAGCACGTCCGCGGCAATCTGCGACAGCGACGTGATATGGCCCTGACCCTGGCTCATCGAGCCTGAATAGATCGTAGCCCGGCCGCTGGAATCGATGCTGACCCGCGCACTTTCCCAGCCGCCGCGATCAAATCCGCTGAGCGCCAGCCGCCGCGACGGCGCCATGCCACACATATGCGTATAAGCGGCGATGCCGACGCCGCGATAGACACCGCTGGCCCGCAAGGCATCACATTCCTTTCGGCGCCCTTCGTAGTCGAAGGCGGCAAGCGCCTTGTCCAGCAGTCCCTGATAATTACCGCTGTCGTACATCACGCCCGTGCTGCCATACGGTCGATACGGAAATTCCGCTGCTTGAACGAAATTCTTCCGCCGCACCTCGACCTGGTCGAGATGAAGGTGACGCGCGACCGCATCGATCGCCCGCTCGGCGATATAGGCGCCCTCTGGCCGTCCATAGCCGCGATAGGCATCCACCGGCACCGTATTGGTGACAACGACTCGGGATATCGCCTCGTAGTTATCGATCTTATAGGTTCCGGTACCGAAGTTGACGGTGTTCACGGTGGGACCGCCGCTCGCCATGTTCGACAGATAGGCGCCGACATTACCAAGGGTCTCGACTTTCAGGCCCAGGATCTTGCCGTCGTTTTTGAACGCGATCTCGATATTTTCCGTGTGCGCGCGACCGTGGCTGGTCGATTGATGGCTTTCGGAGCGGCTTTCCCACCATTTGACTGGCACGCCGAGCTCGCGTGCGAGATAGGGGCAGAGCAAGTCTTCGGGGTAGAGGTGCATTTTGGCGCCAAACCCACCTCCGATATCAGGCGCGATCACCCGCAACTGATGCTCGGGAATACGAACCGTCTCGGCGATCCAGCGCCGGTGCATGTGCGGAACTTGGCTGCCAATATAGACCGTCAGCGTCCCGTCTGGCTCCGGCGTGGCAACGATCGCGCGCGTTTCCATGCAGGTCGGGATCAGGCGGTTGTTGACGACGCGCAGTCCGATGACCTGATCGGCCTCGTGGGCGGCCTTCTGGTAGTCGCCGCCACGCACCTTGTAGATCGTAGTGATGTTGCCGGGAACGTTGTCATGAAGTTGCGGCACGTCCTGCCGGATTGCGGTCTCTTCGTCGATCACGGCAGGCAGCACTTCGTAACCGACGTCGATCAGCCCGACGGCGTCGTAGGCTTCGGCCAACGTTTCCGCCACTACCAGCGCTACGCATTCGCCGACAAAGCGGACGCGGTCGGTCGCGACTACAGGGCGGAACGGCACCTTGCTGCCCGGAAGAACCCAGTTCGGAACAATCGGGCCAATCTTGCCGGCGAGCGCCATCCCGGAAAGGACCAAGCGAACCCCTGGTGCGGCTTTTGCTGCAGAGAGATCGACGCTTCTAATCTCGGCGTGGGCGTGCGGCGATCGCAGTACCGCCATGTGCAGCATGCCCGGCAGCCTGACGTCATCGACGTAGCGGCCCTTGCCAGCGAGCAGCTTGAAATCTCCGCGCCGCTTTAAGGGCCGACCGATATGGCGGATCGCAGGCGTGTCGTTCAAGGCTGCTGCTCCTTCGCTGCGAGGCTTTCAACGGCGCGGACAATGTTGTGATAGCCGGTGCAGCGGCAGATATTGCCGGCAAGTCCATGGCGGATGTCGTGCTCGCCGGGATTGGGATGATCCCTCAGGAGCTGCCGTACGCTCATCACCATGCCCGGCGTACAGAAGCCGCATTGCAGCGCGTGATGTTCGTGAAAGGCGGCCTGAACGGCGCTGAGTTCGCCACCGGGATCGGTCAATCCCTCGACCGTGGTGATCGACGCGCCGTCCGCCGTCACGGCCAGTACCGTGCAGGATTTGACCGCCAGTCCATCGATTTCGACGGTGCAGGCACCGCATTGGGAGGTGTCGCAGCCGACATGGGTGCCGGTGAGGCCAAGATCCTCCCGGATCAGATGGACCAGCAACTTTCGCGCTTCAACGAAAACCGTCTTGCGCGATCCGTTTATCTCGAATGTCACCAAGTGCCGGCTGTGAGGGTCGGGCATTTATCCTCCTGGGATCGGCGCGCGGTTTTTGTTATCCAATAGTCACTCTAATAATAAGAGTGACAAAAATGCAAGACATTTCTTGTCGATGTTCGCGGCTTGGCGCTTGGATGGCGTCCCGAGCATGATTATTCTGCTGAGAAGTGTTGTTAGGAGGGATGATGCGCTCGAAGGGCTTTGAAGGAATGGCGTGCTCGATCGCCGGCGTATTGAACGCTGTCGGTGACCGCTGGGCCATGCTCATCCTGCGCGATCTGTCACTGGGATTGAGCAGATATGACGAGTTGAGGAAGTCGACCGGCGTCACACATGCCACCCTGTCCGATCGGCTCAAGCATCTCGAAGAAAATGAACTGCTCGAGCGGCGTCGGTATCAGACCGGCCCTGAACGCTACGAATACCTTCTGACCCGAAAGGGCAGGGACATTATCCTGGTGATCCAGGCGCTTGCCCAGGTCGGGGACAAGTGGGCGATTACGGGGGATGCGGGTCCGCCGCTCAAATTCATCAACAAGAACAGCGGACGTCCGGTTAAGCTCGCTCTTGTCGATGACAAGTCGGGAGAATTGGTGCGCATGAGGGATGTCCGGCCGTTGGCCGGACCAGGGGCTGACGACCTTGTTCGGTGGCGGCTCGCCAAGTTCGACCAGCGATGATTCGGATTGCAGAAGGTGGACCGGGGGTGAGCTTCCCGATAGAAAATCGGCAAGCGACACCATGTGGGCCGCTTGCCAAGTTCTTTTTGCGAGCTGGCCTCGACTAGCGAACGATGCGCTGGACGGCGATTGCAGTGGCTTCACCGCCGCCGATGCAGAGTGCGGCGACGCCGCGTTTGAGGTTCTGCGCTTCCAGCGCATGCAGCAGCGTCACGATCAATCGCGCGCCGGTGGCGCCGATCGGGTGGCCGAGCGCGCAGGCGCCACCATGGACGTTGAGCTTTTCGCGGGGAATGCCGAGGTCCTTCTGCGCGGCCATCGCCACCACCGCAAAGGCTTCGTTGATTTCAAACAGGTCGACGTCGCCGACGCTCCAGCCGACCTTGTCCAGGAGCTTGCGGATCGCCGGGATCGGCGCGGTGGTGAACCATTGCGGTTCTTGGCTATGGGTGGCGTGGCCCCTGATTTCCGCCAGCGCCGGCAGTCCCTCGCGATCGACGAGCGAGCGCTTCGCCAGGATCAGGGCGGCGGCTCCGTCCGCGTTCGCCGAGGAGGCGGCAGGCGTGATGGTGCCGTTGGCGCGGAACGCCGCCTTCAAGCCTGGGATCTTGGCAGGGTCTACCTTCAGCGGATGCTCGTCATTGGCGATGACGCGCGGCCCTGCTTTTTCGGCCAGAGTGATCGGTGCGATTTCGGCCTTGAACGCGCCGCTTTCCACGGCCTTGCGTGCTCGGATCAGCGTCTCCATCGCATAGGCGTCTTGGTCCTTGCGGGTGAACTGATAGGCTTCGGCCGTGGCCTCGCCGAAGTCCCCCATCGAACGGCCGGTCTCATAGGCATCTTCCAGGCCGTCCATCAACATGTGGTCGATGATCCGGTCGTGGCCGGCCCGATAGCCGGCGCGCGCCTTTGCCAGCAGATATGGCGCGTTGCTCATGCTCTCCATGCCACCGGACAGCACGATGGCGGCAGAGCCCGCATTGATGATGTCGTGACCGAGCATGGTCGCCTTCATGCCGGAGCCGCAAACCTTGTTGATCGTGGTGGCCCCGGTCGCATCAGGCAGCCGGGCGCCGCGCGCAGCCTGGCGGGCCGGCGCCTGACCCTGGCCGGCCGGCAGCACGTTACCCATAAAGACCTCGTCGATCCGCTCCGGCGCGAGCTTGGCACGCTCCAGCGCTGCCGCGATCGCGTGAGAGCCGAGCTTATGTGCCGAGAGCGGCGACAACTCACCCATGAAACGTCCCAAAGGCGTGCGTACGGCCGAAAGAATGACAACGGGATCGGTGACTGCGGACATGATGAAATCTCCCCGACAAGCGGTGTTGTTTGTATGACGATAATCATATAACTTGGCTCATCTTGCAATGAAATGTTGCGGGGAGGCATGGCGCAAAATCCAGGACTGAAACGCCGTCGCCGATGCTTAGATGTCGGCTGGAATCGGAGCGGCCGGCCATGGGGCGTTTGGCGTCTGATGAGCCGCCCAACAGATCTTCTGCAAATCGGATGAAGCACGATGCGTTACGTGAGAGATCATAAGCGTCAGACCCGCAACCGGATCGTCGAGAATGCCTCCTACGGTCTGCGCAAGAAAGGTGCCGAAGCGCTCAGCGTTGTCGATTTTATGCAGCTCGTTGGTCTGACACATGGCGGCTTCTATAACTATTTCGCGTCCCGTGCGGCTCTCGTTGCTGAAGCAACCGGCTTTGCAATGGATCAGACTATCGAGCGCTGGAAACGGCTGACGAATGGGAGCGCTGTCCCGACGTGCGTTGATGCGATCGTTGCCGATTACCTCAGTCCTCGCCACCGTGACGATCCCACGCACGGTTGCGCGCTTCCGGCGCTCGCCGCCGACATCGGGCGATCAGAAGCGCGGGCACGCCGGAGCTTTGAGCGTAAGCTGGATCAAATGGTCGACGTCCTAGCTGAGCTAAATTCCGGCGCTTCTTCTCAAGAGGCACGCCAGATCGCCACAGGCATCATCTCGACCATGGTAGGTTCAATTCTGCTCGCCCGTGCTGTCAACAGCAAAGCAGCTTCTGACCATATTCTTGGGGCCGGTCGAGAGATCATTGGTGAACTTGGTGCTCGACGGTCCGATCGCGCGGCCAGGAGCTTAGTTCAAAAAAAATGATCGTGATGGCGCCTCTGTTCCACACCGAGGTGCTCGGTGAGGCCCGCTCCTATGTTTTCGCCGGATCTTCGCGCCCCACGTTCTCCGGAGATTTCGGCAGTGTAGGATAGTCGGTATAACCGTGGGCATCCGGACCGTAGAAAGTTTCGGGGCGGGGCTGATTGAGCGGCGCGCCGAGCGCCAAGCGCTTAGGCAGATCCGGATTGGCAATGAATGCCTTTCCGAAGGCAACCGCATCGGCCCAACCCGCATCGAGGACCGCCTGGGCGGTTTCCGCAGTGAAACCTTCATTTGCAATATACTTTCCGCCGAAGGCGGCCTTGAGAGACGGTCCCAAGCTGTCGGGTCCCAAGCGCTCGCGAGCGCAGATGAAGGCGATGCCGCGCCGTCCGAGTTCAGCTGCCACGTATCCGAACGTCGAGGCACGGTCGGAGTCGCCCATGGAATGCACGTCAGCCCGAGGCGCAAGATGCATTCCCACCCGGTCGGGTCCCCATACCGACACTGCAGCATCTGTGGCCTCGAGCAAGAGCCTGGCGCGGCTTTCGATTGAGCCTCCGTACCGATCCGTCCTTTGGTTGGAGCTATCTTGGAGGAATTGGTCCAGCAAATACCCATTCGCGCCGTGGAGCTCCACGCCATCGAAGCCAGCTATCTGGGCAAACTTGGCAGCATTGCGAAATGCTTCGACAACCTCCAAGACTTCTTCTGTCGTAAGCGGGCGCGGCGCGCTGAAAGCCCGTTCCGGACGGACAAGGCTGACGTTGCCTTTCGCGGCGATGGGGCTGGGGCCGACCGGCGCCTGACCATCCAGGAATATTGGATCGGAGATCCGGCCGACGTGCCAGATCTGCATGAAAATCCGCCCCCCACGTGCCTTCACCGCGCGTGTAACGGCTTTCCAGCCCTCGACGTGGTCTGCCGACCAAATGCCGGGAACGCCGGCATAGCCCACTGCCTGAGGCGAAACAGGAACACCTTCTGTGATGATCAGACCCGCCGAAGCCCTTTGCGCGTAATACTCCGCCATGATCGCATTGGGGATCCGGCTCTGGCCTGCGCGTAGCCTGGTCAGCGGGGCCATGATGACCCGGTTCGGCAGATGCAGATCGCCAATAGTTACGGGGTCAAACAGCGACGGCATTTAGCCTCCGGAATACGGTTGCAAGGCGTTCGCGCGAAGTTGTTGATCGGGAGGTTCAAACATCCTGTCGCGGCGATCGTGGAAATCGCTCGCGATCGACTGTTTCGACGGGATCACCCCGGCAGCCCCATCTGCTTGCGAAGGCTTTTGTCGAACATTCCTTCAGGCACAAAACGACGAAGGATGCTCACCTGGCGCGCAACCTTTCCGCAGGTGTATCGCCGACGAGGTGACGGCGTTGTCGCGGCCAAAATCACCTTCTCGGCAACAACCTGGGGACTCTCGGCTGTATTCATCACATCGCGTAGCAGCGCGCTGGCTCGGGTTCGCGCCGACACATATTCCTTCAGGTTTCGGTCGGGAAGCACCATGTTCTGCTCAAACGAGGTGCGCGTATAGGCCGGCTCAAGCAGGCAAACGCGAACGCCAAAGGTCCGCACTTCGTGGTCGAGAGATTCGGAGTAACCCTCGATGGCATGCTTCGTAGAAGAATAGAGGGCGGAAAACGGCACAGGTATCAATCCCAAGACCGAACTAATGTTGATGATCCGTCCGGCTTTTCGATCTCGCATGGTCGGGAGGACCGCATTTGTCATGCGCATCACTCCGAAGACGTTCACGTCGAACAAGGCCTTGGCCTGATCGGCCGAGGATTCTTCGGCCCCGCCCAGCAAGCCGAAGCCTGCGTTGTTCACCAGAACATCGATCCTGCCGGTCGCAGCCAGTACCTTGTCGACGGCCGCTTTCACCGAGGCGTCGTCCGTCACATCGCAGCTTAGCATCTCAGGATCGCTCGCGGCAGCTCGTCGGCTGGTCCCGAACACCCGGAATCCCGCCTCGCGCAATGCTCTTGCGGAGGACAGCCCGATTCCCGTCGAAGCCCCGGTCACGATCGCCACTTTTCCGTCCTGTCGCACAGAAGCTCTCCGTTGACGCAGTTGAACCCTAGGTTAGATTAAGGTATACATATCACATGATTTACATCATACAATAGGCTGTTCGTTCGGAGGGCCTGCATGCGGTATGCCAAGGGGCACAAGGATAGTTCGCACGAGCGGATACTGAAGGTCGCCGCAAGGAAATTCCGGCGCCAAGGCATTGCGGCGACTGGAATGACGGGAATTATGTCCGAGGCGGGCCTTACGAATGGCGGCTTCTATTCTCACTTCGGCTCGAAAAGCGATCTCGTTCGGGAAGGGCTTGAGCGGGCGCTGGACGAGCAGTTGCGGCGACTGAGTGAAGCCGACGTTGTCCCCGGGGAACTGAGCACGCTGATCCGGTCTTACCTGTCTGCGGAGCATCGCGATCGGCCGGACGTTGGATGCGCCTCGGCTGCACTGCTTCCAGAGATCGGTCGCCAACCTCGATCCGTCCGAAAGGCCTACACAGCTAGATTGCGCGAAATATTCGAGCAGCTAAAGAGGCGATTGCCGCGGAAAACGTCCAGCCGCGCCGCGCAAGAGGCCGCAATCGGAATTTTCGCTGTACTCGTCGGCTCTCTCCAGCTTGCTCGTGCCGCCGAAGACTCGTCGATGTCGGATGCGATACTTGCGGCTGGCATTCATGCAGCAAATGCGCTCGCGCTCGTACCTCAACAAGAGCGCTGAGCTTGTCTCGTCCGGCTTTCAGATAATCAGACCAAGTAAACGATCGAGATCAGGGAGGACACGAGTATGAAGAGCAAGGCGCCAATTCTGGTGACGAGCGCCGGTGGACAAACCGGCTCGGTTGGCCGAACCATTGTTCGCGGCCTGCTGCAGCGCGGCCTTCCCGTCCGTGCGTTCGTGCGGAAAAATGACGAGCGGGCGCAGAGTTTGCGCGACATGGGAGCCGAGGTGTTCGTGGGCGATCTCCTAAATCCGCGTGACGTCACGCAGGCCGTCAAGGGTGTGCGGCGCATCTATTTCAGCATGAGCCTGAACCCGTCCTACGCCGATGCCACCATCTTAATGGCCGCAGCGGCCAAGAAGGAAGGAGGCACCGAGATATTCGTCAACATGTCGGACTATGAGCAATGTTACATGACGCTCGAGACCATGTCGGCGCCGGACGCGGAGCGCATCGCCGTGCTGGGCGTGGACGTCCAGTGGTCGCCCCAGCAAAGGGCGCATTGGGCGGGCGAGCGAGCCCTCGATTGGTCAGGCCTGCCGATCGTTCATATCCAGGCGGCGATGTTCGTCGAGAACCCAATCACACTGTGGGTGCCGGCTATGACCATCAAGGAGGACGGCACGATCCGTCTGCCATTCGGCCTGGGAAAGACCGCGCCGGTGGCAACGGCCGACGTCGCTGATGTCTGTATTGAGGTGTTAGCTGACCCAGCCGGCCACGCTGGGAAGTCCTACGAGTTGACGGGGCCGGAACGAAAGGACATGTACGGGTTTGCCGAGGATTACTCGGCGGCGCTCGGTCGAAAGATCGAATACCTGCCGACGACGATGGAAGAGTTTCGGCAACGTATGCGTAAGCTCATGCCTCATATCGCTGAGCATCCTGCGTTGCATCTGGAAAACCTGTGCATGCAAAATGGCGGTGATCGGTATATTGCCGAGGTAACGCAGGACGTCGAGAAGCTGCTCGGCCGGCCGGCCACCACATTCAGGAAGGTCATTGAAAAGGAGGCGTGGCGCTTCGAGAGGGGGACGCCAAACCATCTGCAGCACCGCGAAGTGAAGGATCTGAACCCGACCCGTGTCTTGCAGGCATAGCGGCTTTGCCTCGCTCAAAACTCCGGACCTGAAAGCCCTAGAATGGAAAGCAGCGCATATAGGCGGCGAACAGATCTGCATCGCTTGGAACGATGAGCCGCGACTCGATCGCCTCCGCAAGCTCGAGATCGCGGCTAAGCACTCGGAGCCATGCCTCGCTATCGGCCGTGATCGAAAGCCGGGCGTCGCCGGCATGGGTTCCGGGCGTTACATCCAGAATCTTGTCGTTGATGCGCACTGTCCCTTGGAACGGAGTTTTTCCCGTAAAGGTCCAATGAGTGACCAGATCGAGCTTCTTTGCCTTTCCACGCTGGAAGCCGAGCCTCAGTGTAAAGAGGTACGCCTGAACGCTTCCGATCGGACGTCCTGCGCGCACATGCCGGATCGTCTTATTCGGGAACCGTCGTGGCGCACTCTCCTCGGCGTCCGATCCAGGAATCACGAACAGCGTCTCTTCTTTCTCGAGCAGAGGTTTGACCACATCATTCACATAGGACACCCGGTCATCAAGATATGGTCCGATTACATCCTCGCCAGCCGGGCAGACCGATACGCAATATGCAGCCTTGTACCCGGGCTTGAATGAGAGAGATTGCCAAATGCTCTGAGTCTCGGAAGGGCTCACGCGGGACCTGTAGTCCTTCGCGTCACGCGAGTCCGCAACCTCTTCGACCCATTTGGTAAAGTTTCCGAGAAAATCGTGGTAGTTGTGCGTGAAGCAGGTCTGAAAATCGAAGTACCCATCGTGCTTTATCGCGCCGACGGGGCAAGCTCCGACACATAGTCGGCATTCCAAGCAAGGATTATAGTCGATCGGCTGGTCATAGGCATCGATCTCGTCCGCCAGCAAGATCGTTCCAAGCAGGATGAAGCTGCCAAATTTCGGGTGGATGATGTTGCGATGAATCCCCATGCGACCCAGCCCGGCCTCGACGGCGACCGGCTTGTGCTGCACCATCATGATGCGTGCCTGGTCCATCTCCATGGGAAATGCGGCAACCGAATTGCAGGCCGCGATGCCGTGCTCCGCCAGGGCGCGGACAATTGCGCGCGAAGTCTCGTTCACATGGTCATAGGTTCCATGAAATTCCTCATTAGCCACCGAGCGAGTGGGAGAGCGTACCGGCTCGCGATTCATATGACATGCGATCGCCATCAAGGACTTCGTGCGGCCATAGACCTTTCGGATGTAGTCGACTTGGGGACTGATTGCCGGACGGCCAATCTCGACCAGCCCGACATCGTCCGCTCCACAGCTTATCGCGATCCTCTTGACGAGCTCCGCCGACAGCGGCGCCGCGCCGGTCCGGGCCAGGCTGCGCGACCGAAAGGCCTTTACCGTCGGATGATCCTCAATGGTCAATTTTCGTCTCCTCAGATGCGTCGAGTGTCATTCCGACTGCGAAGCGACCGGCGATTGATGCAACGAAAGAATGCTGAGACTGCCACCAGGCGCTGCCCCATCCTCGATAGCGCTTGGCCCTGCACATCACACGGCAAATGACCAAACATTGCGCGGACGCTCATGTGTTTTCGCGACATCGGCGCCCTCTGATGACGGGGTAGGCCATCGACAGAGAGCCCAGCCGTGGTTCATGATCGCGCCGCTTCCTGCGGCTCCGAGAGAATGGCCTGCAGCTCTCCAGACCGGAACATCTCCGTCACGATATCGCATCCACCCACGAATTCGCCCCGTACATACAGCTGTGGAATGGTCGGCCAGTCCGAGTAGTCCTTGATACCCTGCCGCAACTCCTCCGACTCGTAGATGTTGTGCGATTTGAACGAAACTCCCAGATGATCGAGGATGCGAACTACCTGCGCCGAGAACCCGCAGGCCGGCGACGAGGGCGTACCTTTCATGAACAGGACGATCTCGTTGGACTCCACCTCACTGCGAATGAACTGCGCAACGCTCATGTTGGTCTCTCCATCTGTCCGTCGCATCAGTTCGAATTTAGCACTTAATGGTCGGGCCAGAAAAGAGCGAAATTGCCTTGAAGCCTGCTTGGCCGGCCTCGCGCTAAGGCGCGGTAGCTATTATTTTCCGCAGAGTCCACGAAGGATGCGGTCGATCGGACAGTCGACCATCGCTTGGAGGGATTAGAACGACCGGGCGCTCGATTGGATCGAATATCAATTCTAAAAAGGAATTGACGAGCGCTCTGTGGCAGCTAAAGTCGGGTCAATCACAAGAAGAGACTGATGGCTGTCGTCTGCGCCGAAGCCACTGTTTCAGGAGGGAAAATGGGCGCTCGACCCCAATTTTTGGAATTTGGAGGTTGTCCGCGCATCAGGGGGCGGCAAGCTCAAGGCGACCGGGGCGGTCGAATTCGTCTGGTCCAGACTCAAGGCGTCTTAACAGTCCGTCTTGGCAGGCTCCGCTGCTTCTGCCGGGGAGTTGGATGACGAGCGCAATGACCAGCATCGACTTCTATTTCGACTTTCGCAGTCCTTATTCCTATCTCGCCCACTCTCAGCTCGGCACGCTGGATGCTGAGCTGAGCGACCATCCTGTAGATATCGTCGCAGCCATGAAGCAGGTCGGTAACACGCCGACGGCCTTGACCTGTCCGACCAAAGGCAAATACGCCGGCGCAGATCTACAGCGCCGGGCGAAGAGATACGGCGTACCGCTGAGCCGGCATAAGGACATAAAATCGATCGACGGCCGCAGGCTGCTGCGCGCGGTGCTCGCGGCGGAAGATTGCGGTCTCGCCAAGGAGGTCGTTGCGGCGATCTTTCCGGCGTTCTGGCGACATGGCTTGCCGCTGAGCACAGCCGGGGATCTGGTGCGGATCCTTGAAGCTTCCGGAATACGTGACCCCCAAGTTGCTTCCAGAGCCGATAGCACCGAATTGGATGATCGGTTGACGCAGGGAAATGAAGCAGCGGGAGCGCGCGGCATCTTCGGCGCGCCGACCTTCATCGTGAACGACGAAATGTTTTTCGACAATGACCGCCTTGAATTCATTCGCGAAGCACTGAGGGCAGCATGAGCAAGATTGATGCGCAGCCGCTGGCAATTGTCACCGGAGTCGGACCTGGTACCGGCTCTGCTATCGTCAGGCGGTTCGCGGCCGGAGGGTATCGCGTCGTGATGCTCGCGCGCGACAAGGCGCGCCTGGACGCGCTATCGGCGGAGATTCCGTCGAGTATTCCGATGGCGTGTGACGTCTCGGACTCGGCAGCGCTCGCGCGGGTGCTCGAGGAGATCGACCGGCGGTCCGGCCCGCCGAAGGTCGTTGTCCATAATGCGGTTGGCGGGGCGTTCGGAAAGTTTCAGGAGGTAGGTCCCGAGGTTCTCCGAGCCAATTTCGAGACAAACGTGATGGCACTGCTCCATCTCGCGCGGCACGTCGCGCCCCCAATGATAGCGGCTGGCGGCGGAGCGCTCCTCGTAACGGGCAACACGTCGGCTCTGCGAGGAAAGGCGAACTTCGCGGGTTTTGCGCCGACGAAGGCAGCCCAGCGTATCCTCGCCGAGTCGATCGCGCGCGACCTCGGCCCGCAAGGGATTCACGTGGCTTATCTGGTCATCGATGCGGTCATTGACGTGCCATGGCAGCGGGAGCGAATGAAGGACGCGCCCGACGAGTTCTTCATCAAACCCGCGGCGATCGCCGAGGAAATCTACCACATCGCGCATCAGGACCGCTCGGCGTGGTCTTTCCTCTCGGAAGTGCGACCGTACCGCGAACCCTGGTAGATCCAGGGCGAGCGGTCCGTCGTCGTTCGCGGTGTTGGCGCCGCGCTCCACATCTGAACGTCATCGGGCAGCCCGCCTGACTGATCGGGAGGAAACAGCCAACTCCCGGTTGGTGCGACGACAACCTCTTTTTAGGAGGGAGCCCATGATCAAGGTTGGACTTCATCAATATCCCCCGATGGATCAGGTGATCTTCGGAAAGCCTGCCGGGCAAGCGCTGGCCGAGGAGGCGGAGCGGCTCGACGCGCACAGGGTGTTTCTGATTGCCAGCCATACGTTGAATACGAAAACCGACGAGATCGAAAAGATCCGCAAAGCATTAGGTTCCAGGTATGCGGGGACGTTTGATGGGGTCCCGCAGCACACCACACGTACGTCTGCCGTAGCTGCAGCCGCAAGGGCGGTCGGGGCGGGCGCCGACCTGATCGTGGCCGTCGGCGGTGGTTCCGTCGTCGACGCGGCAAAAATCGTTCTGATGTGCATTGAGCACAAGATCACCGATGAGGGCGGCCTCGACGGGTTTGAAGTAGTCTCGACCCCGGAGGGCCCGCGCCCTGGTCCGTTTCGAGCTCCGAGCGTCAGGATGATCGCCATCCCGAGTACATTGTCCGGCGGCGAATACAACGCCGGTAGCCTCGTTACCGATACACGGCGGAAACTGAAGCAGATCTTTCACCATCCCTTGATGATGCCTCGTTCGATCATCCTCGACCCCGCGATTACGGTTCACACACCTCAAAACTTGTGGCTCGGCTCCGGAACGCGCGCGATGGACCACGGGATCGAAGCCGTCTGCTCGCCGAGAGGCAATCCCCTCGTCGAAAGCGTTTGCCTGCGAGGACTGCGCTATCTCTATGACGGGCTGCTCGCGACAAAAATGAATCCGGACAATCTTGAGGCCCGGCAATCCTGCCAACTCGGGTCGTGGCTGTCCGCCTTCGGGCTGCAGTGTCGGGTTCCGATGGGGGCGAGCCATGCTATCGGACACGTGCTTGGCGGTACATGCGATGTGCCGCATTACTTTTGCACCGCGGTCATGATGCCCAGCGTGCTGGAGTTCAATCGCCCGGATACGGCTGGAGCACAAGACAAGCTCGCCGAAGCTTGGGGAGTGCCGGGGGCGAAAGCAAGCGAGACGTTCGCCGAATTTATACGACAGTTGGAGCTCCCGCGTCGATTGTCTGAAGTTGGCGTGGCCGAGGACAAATTCGATCTGATCGGACGGAACGCGATGCTTTCGGTTTTCACGCGCGCAAACCCGCGTCCGATCAAAGGCCCCGAAGACATCGTTAAGATTCTCCGGATGGCCGCTTAGCGCGTGTCAGCCCGGCGGCCAGGGATGCGGTGGGCCGTACGGTCGGTACAAAGCTCGTCTATTTCAATCGGATAGACCGGCCGAACGGAAGGCGAGCAAATTGCAGAGTGTTCAAGTCGCTCGTGAATGGGAGCGGAGGAAATCCATGACGACGAATGTTGCCGCGCGCGCCACGTCTGACGTCAACTTCGCTCCACGCGAGGTCAGTATCGAAGCGCAACCCGACGGAAGCCTCATCCTGAGGTCGCCGATCAACTTCGTCGAGCCGAGCTGGTCGATCACCGACTTTCTACCCGTATGGGCGATGCAGGAGCCCGATCGCGTCTTTCTGGCGCAACGCGAAGCTGCCGGGTGGCAAAAGATCTCGTATCGGCAGATGTGGCTACGGACTCAGTCCGTAGGTCAGGGGTTGATCGATCGCGGAGCTCAGCCGGGCGACAGGATTGCAATTCTCTCGGGGAATTCGATCGAGCATGCAATCGTCATGTTCGCGGCCATGTCGATCGGGATGGCCGTCGCTCCCATTTCGCCCAACTATACATTGATGCCGGGCGGGCTGTCCCGCTTGACGGACATCGCTCGGCTGCTCAGGCCATCATTTGTATTCGTGCAGGACGGCAGCGCCTTTGCTGCAGCCCGATCAGTTAGTGGGCTGGAGGAGGCGACTTGGATCGCATGCGGTGGATCCGACGGGCTTCTGCCGCTTGAGACCCTGTACGAGGGACGACCAACCTCGGAGTTTCAGCGGCGGTTCGGAAACCTCGATCGTGACGCCATCGCAAAAATTCTGTTCACGTCGGGCTCGACCGGCCTGCCGAAGGGCGTCATCAACACGCATCGCATGATGGCATGCGCCCTCGAAATGGGCAGTCTGCTGGCGCCGGCAAACCAAGCTCCGGTTCAGGTCGAGTGGTTGCCCTGGCATCACACGATGGGGGGCAATGTCATTCTGCAGGGCACCCTGAAGAATGGAGGGACGCTCTACATCGACGACGGACGCCCCGTCCCGCAACTCTTCCATAAGACCATCGCCAACCTGAGGGAAATTTCCCCCACAGCGATGTTCAACGTGCCCGGCGGCTACACGCTCCTGTGTGATGCTCTCGAAGCGGACGAGCATTTCAGAAATACATTCTTCAACCGCATGGAGCGAATGACCTACGCCGGAGCGGCAATTCCGCAGTCCACGCTGGACAAGCTCTATGACCTGTCATTTCGTGCGACCGGCCGCCGCATTCCCGTCATGTCTGGGTACGGCACGACCGAAACGGCGCCAACGATCAGCACGACGCACTGGGCCACCGAGGAACCGGGAGAGGTCGGCCTTCCGGGACCTGGTCTCAGGCTCAAGCTGCTGCCTGCGGGAGATAGTTACGAGGTTCGCGTAAAGGGACCGAACGTCACGCCGGGATATTTCGGCAGATCCGATCTCACGGAAAGTGCATTCGACGAGGAGGGCTACTACCGGGTTGGAGACACCGTGGCTTTCCTCGACCCGGAGCAGCCGCATCTCGGATTGAGATTCACGGGCCGTCTTTCCGAAAACTTCAAGCTCACGAACGGGACCTGGGTGGTTGTCGGGAACCTCAGGGCGACCATCCTCGGCGCAACGCGTGGCGTTCTTCAGGACGTCGTCATTGCGGGCGAAAACCGGGACCAATGCGCGGTTCTTGCCTGGCTAAATCCCAGCCAAGCCAAACAACACGTCTCCGGGCCCGTTGGTGATCTCGAGCGAGATCCAGGCGTGCTGGCATTCCTGAGAGAGTGCTTTCGGGCACACAACGAAACAGTCGGAAGCAGCGAACGAATCCGCTCATTCAAGTTGCTGAAGGAGCTTCCGTCGCTTGCCGCTGGTGAAATCACCGACAAGGCCTATGTAAATCAGCGGGCTGTACTCGGCCACCGGGCGCATAGCGTTGAGGAATTGTATGCCGGGTCACATGCTGAAGATGTGACCTTCATCTGAGTGCCCCGACTTCGCAAGGAGTGCTCCTGGAAGTGAAGGTCCGAGGTGGCGCTGAACCGGCTCTGAGCAAGGTCCCTCCATCTCAGACGTTGTCATCGCGGCGAAGCCATCGGCTGAAGTTGAGACGCTCGTCGGCGCCTGACAGTCGACCTCATCAGAGGAGAGCCGATGGTCGGTGCGGCGCAGACTCGGCTCACGCGGAATAAATCATCGGTCTCTAACGAGGACGAGGGCAATGAAAGGATCGAGCCTGCCTGACATTTCGCCGAAGGAATATGCGGCAATGGTGGGCAAGGAGGTCGGCGTGTCACGCTGGTTCGAGATTGACCAATCTCGCATCGACCAATTCGCCGACATTACGGAGGATTGGCAATTCATCCACATAGATCCGGTAAAGGCCGCCGAGACGCCGTTTGCCGGAACGGTCGCTCACGGCTTCCTGACGCTTTCTTTGCTTGCGCCGATGGCGTTTGACGCGCTTCCGAAGCTTTCGGGGAGAGTCATGGCGGTCAACTACGGTTTCGACAGGATACGATTTATGTCCGCCGTACGATCCGGAGGTCGGGTGCGGGCCAGATTCAAACTTCTGGATATGACGGCTCGCAATCCGAAGGAGGTGGCCACCAAGTTGGAGGTCACTGTCGAGATCGAGGGGGCGCAAAAACCCGCGTTGATCGCCGAATGGCTCGGAGTGGCCTATTTCGCCGAAGCCGTCGTCGTCTAATTCGCCGCGGATACTTCCATCTGCGTCGGGTCGACATAGCGAAGAAGAGCCGCGAACATTATGCTGTGCTCGCAACGTCTGCCGCGGAAGAGAAGGAGCAGTTAGCGGTTATCTCTTTTGTCCAACTGCCCCTCGCTCCGCGGCCTCGAAAATGTTCAGCCCTTGCTGGTGGCCTTGATGAAAGCGCCGATTTGGGCGGAAGCCTCGTCCGGATATTGATGATGCGGCCCGTGCCCGGCTCGCGCATAGGTCGGCAGCTGCCCATTCAACGCATACCAGTTCTCGATCGGGAACACGATGTCGTGGTCGGCTCCCAGGTGCAGGATCGGAACCGACGTCGTCTTCAAGAGCTGCAAAATCTGGTCTGATGGAAACACCGGGTTACGCGGCGTGTTGCCGATCTGCGCCATGGCCCAGTCGGCCGGAACGTCGGGGCTGCGGTCTTTCTTTCGCGCCATGATGCGATCGAACGAGCGCTTTGAAGCCGCCCGGCTGCCTGCGTCCGCAGGTTCGAAGAACACAGTCGTGAACTGCTCCAATGCGATGCCGGGGATTGCCGCGGTATCATAGAAGAGTTGTTCGCCCGTCTTGACCAGCGGGCCCGGAGGTGTCGTGGCCAGCAGAACCACATGAGTTGCCATCGGCCCGGTCATTGCCAGCAAGATCTGCGCGGCGATCCCACCGATCGACCATCCACCGATCGCGACGTCCTTGAGGCCGAGTGCCTCGATGAGATCCTTGCCATCCTTCGCGAGCGACATCGGATTGTAGGATTTTTCGCCAGTCGACTGGCCAAGACCTGAATAGTCGAAGGTTACGACCTGAAAGCCCTGTGCGGCCAATCCGTCGATGAAGGCGGGATCCCAAAGATCGAGGACGCCTCGAAAACGGTTGCACAGGACCAGCGGCTTGCCCGTGCCGACGGATCGATAGGCGAGGCGGCGTCCGCCAACGTCGACGAACTGGGTGGAGGCGGTCGCCGAACTGGCGGCGGCCTGCGCCTTCAGCGGTAGCGCAAGTGCCGCAGCGCCCAGCGCTCCGGCGGTGATCATCGTGCGACGAGATTGAGAGTTCATGTCCGCAATTCCTGATGAGGCAGCATTGAGGCTGCACGCTGGATCGAAGGGATGGCTACGCGTTTCGAGATGAGGAGCGGGAGTACCGATCGGCCGGTATCGCCGGCCGATCGGAGCATTGGGACTAGGCGCTGGCGCGCGCGCGGTAGCGCTCGGCGGGCTGCGCACCCAAACCTGAGGGCAGAACCGCGCGTGCGCCCTCGAACGCCTCCCAGAGGCCCAGGTCCGAAAGGGGCGGTATCGTCACGGCTTCGCGGCGATCGAAGCCGACCAGCGCCGCGTCGACCAGGTCCTCGACGCCCATGAGATTGGGAATTTTCGAGAGATCGGCACCCGCTCGTTCCCAGATTTCGGTCCTGGTTGCCGCCGGTACCACGGCCTGGACGTAGACGCCCTTGGGCCCGACCTCGGCCGCCAGCCCCTGCGAGAACGTGAGCACGTAAGACTTGGTCGCCGAATAAATCCCCGGAAAAAACGCGGGCATGAACGACACCACCGAACCGAGATTGATGATGGCGCCGCTTCCGCGTTTCACCATGCCCCCGATCGCCGCCGAAGCCAGCAGCGTCGGCGCAGTCACATTGAGCTTGAGCAGTTGCTCCATGGCGGCGGGATCCGCCGCCTCGAACGGGCCGAGCAGCGCCGCGCCAGCGTTGTTGACCAGAATCTCGACTGGGCTGCCCGAACGGAGCCGGTTCGCCACCATTTGCAGCTGCGCGGCATCCGTCAAATCCGCTGTCAGGACTTCGACGGCAATCCCGTGCGCCTTGCGCAGTTCCGCGGCCAGGGCCGCCATTCGCTCCGTCGCGCGAGCGACGAGGACGAGGTCATGGCCGCGCGCGGCAAGGCGCCGCGCATAGACGGCGCCGATGCCGCTGGAGGCGCCGGTAATGAGTGCAGTGGACATGTCTTCTTCTCCGTGGGAGGGGCCAATCCGTCCCCAAAATGTAGATGACGATCATCATCTACTTGCAAAGATGACGTTTGTCATCTACATTTTTTGAATTGAGGGAGATCTATTTTGGCGAGAAGCCGGGAGCAGAAGGCGGAGAGCAGGCGGGCGATCGTGAACTCGGCCGCTAAGTTGTTCCGGGAAAAGGGAATTGACGGTGTTACCGTCGCCGAGATCATGGACGCAGCGGGGCTGACGCACGGCGGCTTTCCAAGGCACTTTGCGAGCAAACAGGAGCTCGTGACCGAGGCCCTGGCGGACGTTTTCGAGGCCAGCAGGCGTCAACCCCTGCTGCCGACGGATGTCCGTGGCTTCGCCCGCGCGTATCTGCGGCCAGAACATCGGGATGCGGCGGGGGCGGGATGCGTCTTCGCGGCGCTCGGGCCCGAGATGTCGCGGGCGCCGGCGCCCACACGCCGCGTCCTGACCGAGGAGATGCGACGGCAGATCGAACAATTCACGGCCTCGGCGCCAGGTGACGATCCGCACCAGAAGCGTGTCGCGGCGATCGGCAGTTGGGCAGCGATGATTGGGGCGATGTTGCTCGCGCGCATCTCCGATTCAGAAGAACTGTCGGACGAAATCCTACGGGCGACCCGCGCGTTCCTCGGCGCGGAGCCCTGAGAGCTGGAATTCCCAAAGTGCGGTCATAATCGCCTGTCCAAAGCCGTCGCGCAGATCCTCGCTGGCGAAGCGGGCGGTCAATTCGATACGTGCGCGAAGAGGGCGCAACGCCGAAGATCGCCAAAAGGCGGTCCTGAAGGTGCTCCGGTCTAGTAGGCGCCAAACCTTTCTGTGCGCATCGCAATCGCCTCTGCCGATGTCGGAACGCTTCATGGACCCCTTAGCGCAGAAATCCAACGGCGGCCCGAGCCTCGCCTGGAACGCGGGTCCGAGGCCGGAAGCGATGGTCCAGCATGAGGTGCTGACCGAGCCAGCACCAAGGAGCCTCGTTATGCGTAGGATTGCAGGAAGTATCGTAGGTCCGCCGGCTGTGGGGAAAGGCGGTAGCGCTCCCCCGCGACCACCTTTCCCTGCATTCGCTTCATTCGGCTCGGATACGCCTCTCCGCCAAGCGGTGAGGCTGTGACCGTTTCCATGGGGTCCGGTTTGCTTTCCTCAGCATCGCCCGCGATCACGGTTTTGCCGGCCGCACGTTCCAGGGCCGATCGGTTTCGGGGCGTCTCAGCGACTGCCACGCGGGGTGGGTGTGCGGCGGAGAAGAACTATATCGACGGCTCCGTTTCCGTACTCTGCTGATTTGCCGTTCCCAACAGAGGGGCAGGACCGATCGCAAAAGAAGCCTACGAGCCGGGATCGTCGATCAGGGGCTTTGGCCGGGCAAACAGCTCCAACCGCTCCTTGTGGTCGATGACGATCTCTCGTCCGCGGACGCGAACCCCATGGCTCGTAAGTTGGGCGAGACTACGTGACAGGTTTTCGCGCGTCGTGCCGATGTGGGAGGCCAGCGTGCCGCGGTCGAATGGGATGACGATATTCGCATGCCCCGGCTCGCGCTGGGCTTCGGCGAGGATCCAGTTGGCGAGGCGCTCGATGCTCGACCGGGCCAGGGTGCCCTTCAGTTTCTTGACAGAAGCGCGATAGGCATACGCCAGCTCCTGAGCAACAATCCGTGCGAATGCGATGTCTTCGTCGAAGAGCGCCCTTACATCGCGGGCGGGGATCAGCAGCACCCGCGACTCCGTCAGCGTGCGGGCTGAATTGAGATACGCCTGATCGACGACGACTGCAGCAAGTATGAAGGTCGACACGGGACGCAGCAGTGAGATGCCCCACTCGGCCTCGTCCTGCTCGGTGTAGATTTCCACCAACCCGCCAATCAGCACATGCAGGAAGTCCGCCTGATCTCCCTCGCGAGCCAACCGTACCCCGGCCGGAAATTGCTGCAGCAGAGCCGCGCCGAGCAACCGCTTCAGGTTCTCCTCGCTGAGGTCCGCAAACAGCGGCAGCGTCTTCAACTGGGCGAGTTCGTCGGGGCGCAAGCGAAGCTCCAAGAGTCACTCACCCGCTATCGCGCCGAACTGTGACAAAAGTCAATTGCATACATGCAGTCTGATAATTCGATCTGAGACATTTGGCAGATTGTGGCCGACCGGACCGTCCGGTTGATGCATCGCAAAACCTTTTCCCGGTGCCCCGAATAACTGCTGTGGCGTCGAAGCCATATGTCGAGGCCACCATGGACGCCGTAGATTTCAGCCCTGAGCACCGAACGCGAGCACTCTGGCTCTCAACAATCTCGTTCACGATCTGCTTTGCGGTGTGGACGATCTTCTCGATCATCGGCATCCGGATCAAGCAAGAGCTGGATCTGAACGAAACCGAGTTCGGTCTCCTGATCGGCACCCCGATCCTGAGCGGCTCGCTGATCCGGCTGGTGCTCGGCATCTGGACCGATCAGTATGGCGGGCGCCGCGTCTACACCGTCGTGATGCTCGCCGCGGCGGTCGCGACCTATCTCCTGACCTGGGCGCATACCTATCCGCAATTTCTCGTCGCCGCGCTCTTCGTAGGAATCGCCGGTGGCTCGTTCGCGGTCGGCGTCGCCTACGTGTCGCGGTTCTATCCGACGGCCAAGCAGGGCACTGCGCTGGGAATCTTCGGCGCCGGCAATGTGGGCGCCGCCGTCACCAAGTTCGTCGCGCCGTTCGTGTTGGTCGCCTATGGCTGGCAGACCGTGGCGCAGATATGGGCGCTCGCGATCGGCGTCATGGCGATCGTCTTCTGGCTGTTCTCCGAGGAGGACCCGGTGGTCCGCTCGCGAAGGCAGCGCAAGCAGAAGGCCGGCAGCGCCTGGCTCGAGCTCGCGCCGCTCAAGAACATCCAGGTCTGGCGCTTCGCGCTGTATTACTTCTTCGTTTTCGGCGCCTTCGTCGCGCTGTCGCTGTGGCTGCCGCAATACCTGATCAAGGTCTACGGCGTCGGAATCCAGTCGGCCGGCATGATGGCCGCCATGTTCTCGTTTCCGGCCAGCGTGTTTCGCGCCTATGGCGGACACTTGTCCGATCGCTTCGGTGCCCGGCGCGTGATGTACTGGACATTTCTGGTCGGTGTCGCCGCGACCTTCCTGTTGTCCTACCCGCCGACGGACTACGTCGTGACGACCGTCAACGGAAAGGTCGGCTTTCATCTGGAGATGGGGCTCGTCCCGTTCGTCGTCATCGTCTTCGTGCTCGGCTTCTTCATGGCGCTCGGCAAGGCCGCCGTCTACAAGCACATCCCCGTCTACTATCCGAACAATGTCGGAGCCGTCGGCGGCCTGGTCGGCATGATCGGCGGGCTCGGCGGATTCGTGCTCCCGATCGCGTTCGGCGCGCTGGTCGATCTCACCGGTCTGCGAACCAGCTGCTTCATGCTGCTCTTCCTGCTCGTCGGGGTCGCGCTGGTCTGGATGCATCTCTCGATCCGGCAGATGGAGCGCGGCGTTGCCGGCGAGGCGCTGAAGCGGCTGCCGGAGCTGCCGGAAATGGAGGAGATCCACCGGCCCGAGCACATCGGAGCCCTGTCCGGCGCGGTTCTCACCGACTGGCGGCCTGAGGACGACACGTTCTGGAGGGAGCAGGGCCGAGCCATCGCGCGACGCAATCTCTGGATCTCCATTCCGGCGCTGCTGTTGTCCTTCGCGGTCTGGCAGGTCTGGTCTGTCGTGGTTGCGAAGCTGCCTTCGGTCGGCTTCAAGTTCACGACCGATGAGCTGTTCTGGCTGGCGTCGCTGCCTGGGATCTCCGGTGCAGTTCTGCGCATCTTCTACTCCTTCATGGTGCCGATCTTCGGCGGCCGGCTGTGGACCACGCTGGCCACGTGGTCGCTGCTGATACCCGCGATCGGAATCGGCTATGCGGTGCAGAATCCCGCAACGCCCTATCCGGTGTTCCTGATACTGGCGCTGTTGTGCGGCTTTGGCGGCGGCAATTTCGCCTCGTCGATGTCCAACATCTCCTTCTTCTTCCCCCGCGCCGAGAAGGGCAACGCGCTCGCGCTCAATGCCGGCCTCGGCAATCTCGGCGTCAGCGTGGTCCAGTTCGTGGTGCCGATCGTCATCACGGTCGGCGTGTTCGGCTGGTTCGGCGGAGATCCGGCGATGGCGACGAGCGGGTCGCAGCCGATGCCGATCTGGCTTCAGAACGCCGGCTTCGTCTGGGTGCCGTTCATCGTCGCCAGTGCTTTCGCCGCCTGGTTCGGGATGAACGACATCGCCTCCGCGAAAGCGTCCTTCGCTGATCAGGCCGTCATCTTCCAGCGGCGGCACAACTGGATCATGTGCTGGCTCTACACCGGCACGTTCGGTTCGTTCATCGGCTATTCTGCGGGCTTCCCGCTGCTGGCGAAGACCCAGTTCCCGGCCGTCGACGCGTTGCAGTTCGCATTCCTCGGGCCGCTGGTGGGTGCCTTGTCGCGGTCCGCGACGGGCTGGATGGCCGACAAATGGGGCGGCGGGCGCGTGACCGTCGGGGTGTTCCTGCTGATGATGGCCGGCGTGCTCGGGGTGCTCTACTTCCTCGGCATCAAGGATCAGCCCGGCGCATTCTGGGGCTTCTTCGCGATGTTCCTGCTGCTGTTCTTCGCGACCGGCGTCGGCAATGCATCGACCTTCCAGATGATCCCCAACATCATGCGCCAGGAAATGATCCGGCTCATGCCGACCGCGGACGCGGAGACGCGGCTGCGCCAGGCCGAGAAGGAATCCGCCGCCATCACCGGCTTCACCTCCGCGATTGCCGCCTTCGGCGCATTCTTCATTCCCAAATCCTACGGCACCTCGATCGACCTCACCGGCGGCGTGCAGGCCGCCCTATGGGGCTTCTTCGGCTTCTACGTCACCTGCGTGCTGATCACCTGGGCCGTCTACACCCGCAAGGGCGGCGTCCTGCACGACGTCGAACGACGCCGGGCGATCGCGGCCGCTGCCCAACCCGCTGAATGAGGACGTAAAAGATGAGCCATTTTCTCGATAGGTTGACCTTCTTCACCCGGGCCAAGGAGGAGTTCGCAGGCGGACACGGCGTGACGACGACCGAGGACCGTTCCTGGGAGGAGGGCTATCGCAAGCGCTGGCAGCACGACAAGATCGTGCGCTCGACGCATGGCGTGAACTGCACCGGCTCCTGCTCGTGGAAGGTCTACGTCAAGGGCGGCATCGTCACCTGGGAGACCCAGCAGACCGACTACCCCCGGACGCGCCCTGATCTTCCCAATCATGAGCCGCGCGGCTGCGCCCGCGGCGCGAGCTATAGCTGGTACCTCTATTCCGGAAACCGGGTGAAATATCCGCTGGTGCGCTCGCGGCTGCTCAGGCTGTGGCGCGAGGCGCGAGCGCGGATGACGCCGGTCGCAGCCTGGAAGTCGATCGTCGAGAATCCGGGCAAGCGCTCGGACTATGTGCAGAAGCGCGGATTGGGCGGCTTCGTGCGGGCGAGTTGGGCCGAGGTCAATGAGCTGATCGCAGCAGCCAATGCCTATACGGTCAGAGCCCATGGTCCGGACCGCGTGTTCGGATTTTCGCCGATCCCGGCGATGTCCATGGTGAGTTACGCGGCCGGCGCGCGCTATCTGTCGCTGCTCGGCGGCGTCTGCATGTCGTTCTACGACTGGTATTGCGACCTGCCGCCGGCCTCGCCACAGACCTGGGGCGAGCAGACCGACGTACCTGAAAGCGCGGACTGGTACAATTCAGGCTTCCTGATGCTGTGGGGCTCCAACGTGCCACAGACGCGTACGCCGGATGCGCATTTCTATACTGAGGTTCGTTACAAGGGGACCAAGAGCGTCGTTGTCTGCCCGGATTATTCCGAGGCCGCGAAATTCGCCGATCTCTGGCTGTCGCCGAAGCAGGGCACCGACGCGGCGCTCGCGATGGCGATGGGTCACGTGATCCTCAAGGAGTTTCACATCGACCGGCAGACGCCGTACTTCAACGACTATGTGCGCCAGTATACGGATATGCCATTTCTGGTGCGGCTGGTGAAATCCGAGGGACGGCTCGTTCCTGAGCGGTTCGTGCGCGCCTCGGATTTCGCCACATCTCTCGACGAGGCCAACAATCCCGAATGGAAGACCGTCGCCTATGATGAGATCAGCGGGGCCATCGTCGTGCCCAAGGGATCGGTCGGCTTCCGCTGGGGCGAAAAAGGCAAGTGGAGCCTGGAAGAGAAGAGCTCGGCGAACAACGACACCCGGCTGCGGCTGTCTCTGGCCGGCATCGAGGACGACATCGCACCGGTGGGATTCCCCTATTTCGGCAACCGTCAGCACGACCACTTCAGCGGCACCAATCATCCGGATGTGCTGACCCGCAACGTGCCGGTGAAGCGACTTCGTCTTGCCGATGGCGAGGCGGCCGTGGCCACTGTGTTCGATTTGTTCGCCGCCAATTATGGCGTCGATCGCGGCTTCGGCGGCGACCACCTCGGCAGGAGCTACGACGATCTGGAACCGTACACTCCAGCATGGGCCGAGGCGATCTGCGGCGTGCCGCGCGGCCAGATCATCGCGGTTGCCCGCGAGTTTGCCTCGAACGCGTCCAAGACCCGGGGGCGCTCGATGGTCATCGTCGGGGCCGGTCTGAACCACTGGTACCACATGGACATGAACTATCGCGGCATCATCAACATGCTGGTGATGTGCGGCTGTGTCGGCCAGTCCGGCGGTGGCTGGTCGCATTATGTGGGGCAGGAAAAGCTGCGGCCGCAGTCGGGCTGGACGCCGCTCGCCTTTGCGCTCGATTGGGGGCGCCCGCCGAGGCAGATGAATTCGACTTCGGCGTTCTACGCTCACACCGACCAATGGCGCTACGAGACGGTCAATGTCAGCGAGATTCTCTCACCGACCGCACCGGCCGGTTCTTGGGAGGGAGCGCTGATCGACTACAATGTCCGCGCGGAGCGCATGGGATGGCTGCCGTCCGCGCCGCAACTGCAGGCCAATCCGATCGAGGTATCGAAGCGCTCCGCCGCCGCGGGCCTGGAGCCGAAGGACTACGTCGCGAAGGCCTTGAAGTCGGGCGAGCTGAAGCTCGCCTGCGAGGATCCCGACCATCCGAAGAACTGGCCCCGCAACCTGTTCGTCTGGCGCTCCAATCTGCTCGGCGCCTCAGGCAAGGGCCACGAATACTTCCTCAAGCATCTGCTCGGCACCAAGCATGGCGTGATCGGCAAGGATCTCGGCGACCAGGGCCACAATAGACCGGTCGAGGTCGCTTGGCACGAAGAGGCCCCGGAAGGAAAGCTCGATCTGCTGGTCACGCTCGACTTCCGGATGTCGACCACGTGCATGTATTCGGACGTCGTGCTGCCGACGGCCACTTGGTACGAGAAGAACGACCTCAATACGTCCGACATGCATCCATTCATCCATCCGCTCTCGGCGGCGATCGATCCGGTGTGGGAATCGCGCAGCGATTGGGACATCTACAAGGGGATCGCCGAGGCCTTCTCCAGGGTCGCGCCCGAAGTGCTCGGGGTCGAGAAGGACGTCGTGCTGACGCCGATCATGCATGACAGTCCGGGCGAAATCGCGCAGGCGTTCGACGTCAAGGACTGGAAGCAGGGCGAGATCGATCCGATCCCCGGCAAGACCATGCCAGCAGTCACCGTGGTCGAACGTGATTATCCGAATCTCTACAAGCGCTTCACCTCGCTTGGACCGTTGATGAACAAGCTCGGCAATGGCGGCAAGGGGATGACCTGGAACACCGACCATGAGGTCGAGCTCCTGAAGCGTCTCAACGGCGTCGTCGCCGACGACGGGCCGACCCGGGGGCTGGCTCGCATCGACAGTGCGGTCGACGCTTGCGAGGTGATCCTCAGCCTGGCGCCGGAAACCAATGGCGAGGTCGCGGTCAAGGCGTGGTCGTCCCTGGAGCAATTCACCGGCCGCGACCATGCTCATCTCGCCATTCCGAAGGAGGACGAGAAGATCCGATTCCGCGACGTCGTCGCGCAGCCGCGCAAGATCATCTCGTCGCCGATCTGGTCGGGGCTCGAGTCGGAGAAGGTCTGCTACAACGCCGGCTACACCAATGTCCACGAGCTGATCCCCTGGCGGACACTGACCGGCAGGCAGCAGCTCTATCAGGATCACCTATGGATGAGGGCCTTCGGCGAGGGCTTCTGCGTCTATCGGCCGCCGATCGATACCAAGACCGTCAAGCCGGTGATCGATCGCAAGCCGAACGGCAATGCGTCCGTTATCCTGAACTTCATTACGCCCCACCAGAAGTGGGGCATCCACTCCACCTATACTGACAACCTCCTGATGCTGACCCTGTCGCGCGGCGGTCCCATCGTGTGGATCAGCGAGATCGACGCAAAGGGTGCCGGTATCGCCGACAATGACTGGATCGAGGCCTACAACACCAATGGCGCGCTGGTTGCGCGCGCAGTGGTCTCGCAGCGGGTCAAGCAGGGCATGTGCATGATGTATCATGCTCAGGAGAAGATCGTGAACGTGCCGGGCTCCGAGCAGACGGGGCAGCGCGGCGGCATCCACAATTCGGTCACGCGTGTCGTTCCGAAGCCGACGCACATGATCGGGGGCTACGCTCAGCAGGCCTATGGCTTCAACTACTACGGCACGGTCGGCGCCAACCGCGACGAGTTCGTCATCGTCCGGAAGATGTCGAAGATTGATTGGCTGGACCAGCCGACTGCTGACCGGTCGGCCACGACCCCCTCGGAGGCTGCAGAATGAAGATCCGTGCTCAGATCGCAATGGTGCTCAATCTCGACAAGTGCATCGGCTGCCACACCTGCAGCGTGACCTGCAAGAACGTCTGGACCAGCCGCGAGGGGATGGAATACGCGTGGTTCAACAATGTCGAGACCAAACCGGGCGTTGGCTATCCCAAGGATTGGGAGAACCAGTCCCGCTGGAAGGGAGGCTGGTCGCGCAATCGCGACGGGTCGATCCAGCCGCGGATCGGCGGCAAGTGGCGGGTTCTGGCGAATATCTTCGCCAATCCCGACCTCCCCGAGATCGATGACTACTACGAGCCGTTCACCTTCGACTATCAGCACCTGCAAAGTGCGCCCGAGGCATCTGCGATGCCGACGGCACGGCCGCGCTCGCTGGTGTCTGGAGAGCGGATGGAAAAGATCGAGTGGGGACCGAACTGGGAAGAGATCCTGGGCGGCGAATTCGCCAAGCGCTCTCATGACATCAATTTCGACGGCGTGCAGAAGGAGATCTACGGCCAGTTCGAGAACACCTTCATGATGTATCTGCCGCGGCTGTGCGAGCATTGCCTCAATCCGGCATGCGTCGCATCCTGCCCGTCCGGCGCGATCTACAAGCGTGAGGAGGACGGCATCGTCCTCATCGATCAGGACAAGTGCCGCGGCTGGAGAATGTGCGTCTCCGGCTGTCCATACAAGAAGATCTATTATAACTGGTCCTCGGGAAAATCGGAGAAGTGCATCTTCTGCTATCCTCGGATCGAGGCGGGGCAGCCGACCGTGTGCTCCGAGACCTGTGTCGGGCGCATTCGCTATCTCGGTGTCGTGTTGTATGACGCGGACCGTATCGCAGAGGCCGCGGCCAAGCCCGACGAGGGCGATCTCTACCAGGCCCAGCTCGACATCTTTCTCGATCCGAGCGATCCGAACGTGCTTGCGGAAGCCGAGCGCCAGGGCATCCCTCATGCATGGCTGGAGGCGGCGATACGGTCGCCGATCTGGAAGATGGCGATGGAATGGAAGGTCGCCTTCCCCTTGCACCCGGAATATCGGACCCTGCCGATGGTCTGGTATGTGCCGCCGCTGTCGCCGATCACGTCGGCGGCCTCGTCCGGCAAGATCGGGCACGATGGCGAGATGCCCGACGTCAAATCCTTGCGCATTCCGATGCGGTACCTCGCCAATCTGCTGACTGCGGGCGACGAGAAGCCGGTGACGCTGGCGCTCGAGCGAATGCTGGCCATGCGTGCCTATATGCGGGCCAAGACCATCGACGGCGTGGTCGACGAGGCGATCGCAAGGCGCGTCGGCCTGAGCGGCCCGCAGATCGACGACATGTACCACATCATGGCGATCGCCAACTACGAGGACCGCTTCGTGATCCCGACCGCGCACCGCGAGCTCGGTGCCGACGCGTTTGATATCCGCGGCTCCTGCGGCTTCTCGTTCGGCAACGGCTGCTCCGGGGGCGAAAGCGAAGTCAACCTGTTCGGATCGCCGCGTAAGGCCAAGAACCCGATGGAGGTCGCCGGATGAAGACGTTCAAGGTGCTGTCGGCATTGCTGAACTATCCGAGCGGGGAATTGATCACGGCCATCCCGGAGCTCGCGCGGGTGCTCGACCAGGAAGGCCTCGTCCAGCCTGGCAATCGCCGGGAGCTCGATGTGCTGCTGCAGGAGATCGCCACGGGCGACGTCTACGACCTGCAGGAGCGCTACGGCCTGCTGTTCGACCGCAGCAAGACCCTGGCGCTGCATCTGTTCGAGCACGTTCATGGCGAAGGCCGCGACCGCGGCCAGGCCATGGTCGACCTGCGGGCCATGTATGACCGTGCGAACCTCGTCATCGCCGGCAACGAGCTGCCGGATTATCTGCCGCTGTTCCTCGAATTTCTCGCCACCCGGGAGCTTGCGGACGCGCGCGAGTTGCTTGGCCAGACCAGCCACATCATCGCCGCGCTCGCGGAACGATTGGGGCGTCGGCAGTCGAGCTATCGGGCGGTGTTCGATGCGCTGCTCCAGATCGCCGCGGATCAGCCCCGCGCGGAGATCGTCGATGAGCTGCTGAAGGCGGCGGACGTGGATCCGATGGACCTGCACGCGCTCGACGCGGCCTGGGAGGATGAAGAGGTCAGGTTCGGCCCGGGAGGGGGCGACCAGGCAGCCTGTGGGCACGACAATCTGATCGCAAAACTGCGCCACGCCAAACGTGCGGTCAACGCGCCGCCGTCACAGTTGCAATGAGGGATTGGCCATGCAAACACTCAATGCCATCGTCTTCGGCTGGTATCCCTATCTCTGCCTGACAGTCTTTCTGGTCGGCAGTCTGATTCGATTTGACCGTGAGCAATACACGTGGCGCTCAGGCTCGAGTCAGCTGCTTCGGCGGCGCCAATTGATCTGGGGCTCGAACCTTTTCCATGTTGGGATCCTCTTCATTTTTGCGGGTCATTTCGTCGGGCTGCTGACGCCGATCTGGGTGTTTGACATGCTCGGCGTGTCCCACGGCTTCAAGCAGATGCTCGCGATCGTCGCCGGTGGCGGCGCCGGACTGATGTGCCTGGTCGGCATTTCACTCCTCGCGCATCGCAGGCTTTTCGATCCCAGGATTCGCGCGACGTCGTCTTTTGCTGACACGGGTATCCTTCTGGTGCTGTTCGTCCAGCTGCTGCTTGGCTTGGCGACCATCCCCGTGTCGCTCGGTCATCTCGATGGTCATGAAATGGTCAAGTTCATGGCCTGGGCGCAGGGCATTCTCACGTTGCAGCCCGGAATCGCCGCCAACATTGTCGACGTCCATCCGATCTTCAAGGCGCATCTGGTCCTGGGAATGACTATCTTCCTGCTCTTCCCCTTCACCCGCCTTGTCCACATCTGGAGTGCGCCGGTGTGGTATCTCGGCCGCCGCGGCTATCAGGTGGTGCGCAGCCGCGACGGGCGCCGTCATCTTGTGCAACCAATTCAGCCCGCGGAGTAGCCGATGGACTGTTCATTGGGCGCGGCGCTTCCAAAGCCGAAGCCGGTCAGTGTGAACGGGGTCGTGATCGAACGCGACGTCATTGCCCGGGAAGTTCAGAACCATCCGTCGGACAAGCCGATCCTCGCCTGGCAAGCGGCGGCGCGCGCGCTTGCGGTGCGCGAATTGCTGAGACAGGAGGTCATGCGGCTCGGCATAACGGCCGCTCCTCTGCGCGATGCCGAAGGTCGAAGCGAAACCGAGGAAGAGGCGGCGATGCGGGCGCTGATCGCGCGTGAGGTTCTGATACACGAGCCGGACGAATCGACGTGCCGTCGCTTCTACGATCAGAACAGGCAGCGGTTCCTGGTCGGAGAACTCTACGAAGCGTCTCACATCCTGCTGATCGCGCCGAGCAGCGATTCGCTGGCTCGGTCGGCTGCGCGAGACGAGGGGCGGACGATCGTGGAGGCCGTGCAGAGAAGCCCGGAACTGTTCGAGACCATCGCGCGCGATCGCTCCGATTGCAGGGTCTCGGCGGAGAATGGTGGCAGGCTCGGGCAGCTGTCGCGTGGGCAGACGACCGCAGAGTTCGACGCCGCGCTGGCCCGGATGTCGGTTGGAGAGGTCGGTCTGATTGAGACACGCTTTGGTATCCATGTCGTGCGCCTCGACCGACGGGCCCTCGGACAAGTCCTGCCGTTCGACATGGCAAGGGCGCGCATTTCGCAATATCTCACCGAGCGTGTGCGGCATCAGGCGCTCGCGCAATATGTAGCCAATCTGGCAGACCGCGCGGAGATCGTTGGCGTGACGTTGCCGGCGCCGCAATCGGTACTGCCGCAGTAGGGGGGCGATCATGCTGCTCGGGGATCTCATTCACGATCTCAGTGACGACGCGAAGTCGAGTGCGGTGTTGCAGGGGTGCGGCGACCTCACGCTCCTGGTGCGCATCAGCTCTGTCGCGGATCGCCTCGGCGAGGATGTCGGTGAGTATGCGTCGGCTGCTGTCCGGCGCTTTGCAAATCTCGCAGAGAATGAGGATTGGCTCGGGTTGATGAGCGCTATCGACCGCGCCGCCGACCCCGCGATCGTCTGTCTGACGTCCATGATCAAGTGGTCGCTGCAGAGGGATGAAATCGAGCTCTCCTAGAACGGATCCACCGCAGGCTATCCGTGCTGGAGGGGCGGGTCAAAAATGTCGAAGCGTCAAATTGATGTTGGGATTCGCATGCACGATGTGATGGTAGAGAAAGTCGGCGTTGCGGCCGCGCCGCTCGTGGCGCTCGTATACGACGACGGGAAATATCCCTACGAGACGTTCGATCACCTCGTGGATCACTCGCGTCGAGCGCGATTGAAGGTCGCCGGCGCACTGCAGCGAAGGCTGTTCCTCGACGAAAATCGCAGGTGCGACGTCCTGCTCGAGGAGATCGACACGGCAAATCAAACCCCGATCTTCGAGGATCGTGGATCGGGAGCGAGAGGTTGCCGGCTGGATGAATCGGCGCTTGCAGAGGTGACAGTTCGGGTCCTCGCCAGCTTGGATACGCGTCCAAACATCCTGGTGTTGAACAAATTTGGTAAGGCAGAGTGCGGGGGAGGCGGAACGCTTGATCTGATCGCCCGCGCGTTGGACCTTGCGATACCGACGATTGTCGGCGTGCCGCGCAGCAATATCGATGCCTGGAGAGGTTTCGCCGGAGATATGGGGGTTGAGCTCGAAGCCCGCGGAGACGTGGAGCGGTGGCTGGAAAGTGTTCGGCAGGATCGAACCATAGACTCAGCCAGCCAGCTGCGCTGATTGCGATTGCGAGCAATCGAGGGGTCGGGGACACAGAACTGCCAAGCCAGACCGTCGAAGATGTCTGCCGGCTGACATGGATGTTCCTCGACGAGACAGGAAACCCGCCGGTCGATCTGGAGTGGTCATCACGACGCTGATGACACGGAATGTTGCGCTCCGACAAAGAATGGCCGGTCGCGCCAGTTTAGCATCTTTCCGATCGCCGGGGATTGTATGGCGCAAGCTCATTGTTCGCGCCCCCTTGGCTGCGTTCCTCCGGGCGCCACGGCAACTGCCGAATGGCGCATCGTCGTGGCGAGTGCTGCGTCCGCGATCAACAACTGGAGCCGCTCATGATTGGGGCGAAGATCTCGCGCTGGACGATGAGCTATTTCGCGGCAGCGCTGGGGTGGCTGCTCGTTGCCTTGGCAATGCTGGTCGGCGGACTCGGTTACCCCGCCGCAGAGCTCGGCGCTCCCGATACGCTTGTCGTTGTGCATGCGGTCTGTATCGGTTGGCTCAGTCTCTCGGTATGCGGCGCCTTGTTCCAGTTCGTTCCCGTTCTCGTCGCAAGGCCGCTCCCCTTCGACAAATGGGCCTTGCCGGCCTTGTTCCTCATCAACGTCGGTCTGGTCTGCTTGATATTGGGCTTCCTCTCACTGGCCGGACGAATTGCTCCAGCCGTTTGGCTTCTGCCGGCCGGCAGCGTGGTGCTCGGCGCGGGTCTGGCGATGGTCGCGCTCGATCTGGGCCTGACTCTCTTCAGCCAGCCGAAGGGATCTGCTCTCTTTGTCATCGCCGGACTTGGCGCGTTATGCGCAACTGTCGCGCTCGGCGTCGCGTTCGCGTTTGCTCTCGCCGGATCGGCGGGCGCCTTCGGCGACGCGCTCCTGGCCGCGGCGATTCCGATCCATGCGATTGCCGGGCTGGGAGGCTGGCTGACCCTGACCGCCATGGGGGTGAGCTATCGCCTGCTGGCCATGTTCATGCTCTCGGCGGACCTCGGCGAGCGACAGAGCACATCCGCGCTGAAATTTGGTGCGCTCGCGCTATCGGTCGCAGTCGTGGGCGGATTGTTCGCGATCGGCCTCGAGGCCGGGCTCGGAGCCGTGCTCATCCTCGCCGCCGTTCTTGGGGTGATCTCGCTTGCGCTCTATGGACGGGACATCGCGACGATCTATCGCTCCCGCAAACGGCGCCAGCTCGAGTTGAACATGCGGATGGCAACCGTGTCTTTCGCCAACCTGGCGGCGACGGTGACGCTCGGCGCCGTCATCATCGTCAGCGGAAAGGTCGGCGTTCATGTCGGCGCGTTCGCGTTCTTGGCCGTGTTCGGCTGGCTGTCTGGTCTCATATTCGCGAAGCTCTACAAGATTGTCGCCTTTCTGACCTGGCTCGAAACCTACGGTCCCGTGATGGGGCGCGCCCAGACGCCACGGGTTCAGGACCTGGCGGTGGAACGTCGGTCCGAGAAGTGGTTCATCATCTATTTTCTAGGCGTCTGGGCGGCGACCATCATGTTGATGATGGGCGAGGGCCAGGCGTTTCGCGGCGCCGCGGCGGTCATGGCCGTGGGCAGTATTGGAATCATACACGAGCTTGTGCGAGTCCGACGTCTTTCCGACGTTGCGGGCTCCCGTAGGCTTCCGGCCGGAGCCATCGCGCCAAGCCTGTTGTTCGCCAGAAACTAGGAGGAGAGCCATGACCGCGTACATTGACGTCGACGTCCGACCGATTCTCAGGGCCGGAGGCGAACCGTTCTCCATCATCATGGACGCGGTCGACCGGCTGGCGCCAGGCCAGGGTGTGCGGCTGATCGCGAGCTTCAGGCCGGTTCCGCTGCTCTCCGTCATGGCAAGAAAGGGCTTCGCCCACACCGATCGACCGCTCGACGATGGCGATTGGGAAGTGCTGTTTTCGCCGCTGGCTGCCGAGGACGCCGGTCAGGAAGACGCTGGTGCCGGCCTCGCCTTCGAGCAATGGCCAGATCCCGTAGTCACGCTCGACAACCGAGAGCTCGACCCACCCGAGCCGATGGTGCGCATCCTCGCGGCTGCGGAGGAGCTGGGCCCTGGAGAGACCTTGTCGGCACTTCTGGGCCGCGAGCCGGTCTTCCTGTTCCCTGAACTTGAGAAGCGCGGCTTTCGCTGGCTCGGCGGGTTTACGGCGGATGGATCGACCTACGAACTGTCGGTGAGGGCTCCGCTATGAGCCGCGATGTCATCGACCGCATCCGCGACGCAATGCGCGTGGTCATCGATCCGGAACTGGGGGAAAACGTGGTCGATCTCGGCTTCATCTATGAGATCACGGCGACGGATGGCGTCGTGCATGTCACGATGACGGCCACAACGCCCGGGTGCCCCGCAACAGTTTTTCTCAAGGAAGGGGTCGCAAGCAGCATCGCGGAGATTGCGGGCGTCGAAGCCGTGGACGTGACGATGACATTCGATCCGCCGTGGACCCCATCCAGAATTGATCCGGCCGTTCGTGCTGCGCTGGGTTTCGACAACGTCAATTGACTGAACGAAAGCGAAAAGCTGGCAGCGGCTCGGCCGGAGAGGCGGCGTCGTTACGCCCGCTCGTCGAAGAACACGTCAACCGTCGTGGACGCCTTCGGCCCATCGCCCGAGTGCATCTGTCGTGTTCTGTCTTCAAATCCTATCGCCTGTCTTGCTTCCCTATCTCAACAAGGTTGCCTGCTTCGGTCGTCCGGTCCGGAAGCCACTCACGCGCGTTGGCGTGGAGCCCGGGGACGCCGAGCAGGTTGATCGCGCGACAGGCGATCTGCTCGATGACGTCATCGAGCGACTGGGGCTTCAGGTAGAACGCCGGCATTGGCGGCGCGATGATCGCGCCGATCTCGGTGGCCTGCGTCATCGCTCGGAGATGACCGAGATGCAGCGGGCTCTCCCGCACCAACAATATCAGCCGGCGGCGCTCCTTGAGTTGAACGTCGGCGGCGCGGACCAGCAGGTTGTCGAGTTGGCCCCAGGCGATCGCCGAGAGGGTGCGGATCGAGCAGGGCGCCACGATCATGCCGGCTGCAGAAAACGAGCCGCTGGCGATGCTCGCACCGATGTCGGCGACATCATGAGCATGCGCCGCCAGATCGCGCAGCCGCGCGAGGCCGCCCTGGCCGACCTCCTCGTGCAAGGTGCGCACGGCAGCGTCGGACACCACGAGATGGACCGCGCATTGCGGCTGCTCCGCGAGCCGTTCGACGATGCGCGCACCGATCGCGGCGCCCGAGGCGCCGCTGATGCCGACGATGACGTGATGCCGCCCATTCATGTCGAGGCCGTTCGGTCGGCCATGGCGTCGCCGAGGCCGAGGCTCGGCCACATCGCGTCGATGCGCGCGGCTACAGCAGGGTCCATCGCCAGCACCTCGCCCCAGGCGCGTTCGGTCTCGACCCCGAGCTTGGTTGTGGCGTCGATGCCGAGCTTCCCGCCGAGGCCGGATTTTGGCGAGGCGAAGTCGAGATAGTCGATCGGCGTGTCGGCAAGCGGGACGAGGTCGCGCGAGGAGTCGCTGCGCGTCGCGACGGCCCACATCACCGCGCGCCAGTCGCGGACGTCGATGTCTTGGTCGACCACGATGAGGAGCTTGGTGTAGCTGAACTGCGGCAGCATCGACCAAAGGCCGAGCATGATGCGGCGGGCCTGGCCCGGATAGCGCTTCTTGATCGCCACCACGGCGATCCTGTAGGAGCAGGCCTCCGGCGGCAGATAGCAGTCGACGACCTCCGGGAATTGTCGTCGGATCAAGGGGACGAACAGCGTGTTCAGCGCCTCGCCAATTCGAGACGGCTCGTCCGGCGCGCGTCCCGTGAACGTCGACAGATAGAGCGGACTTCGACGCGTGGCGATCGCGGTGACCTGAAGCACCGGAAAGCTCTCGACGGCGTTGTAGTAGCCGGTGTGATCGCCGTAGGGCCCCTCCGGCGCGGTCTCCGTGGCCGACACGATGCCCTCGATCACGATCTCGGCGGCCGCCGGCACCGTCAGGGGCACGGTCAGGCATTCGACCAGCTCGGGACGGTCGCCGCGCAGGATGCCAGCGAAGCGCAGCTCGGAGATAGTTTCGGGCAATGGCAACACGGCGCTGAGGATGGTGGCGGGATCGGCCCCGATCACGATCGCAATCGGCATGTCGCGCCCCTGCGCCTGCCACTGCTGGTGGTGGCGGGCGCCGCCGCGATGGGCGAGCCAGCGCATGATGGCGCGATCGCGGCCGAGCACCTGCATGCGGTAGACGCCGACATTTTCCTGCTCGCCGGCGGACGCGTCCGGCGGCACGGTGATGACGAGCGGCCACGTCAACAGCGGCGCCGGCTCGCCCGGCCAGCAGATCTGGGCCGGCAAGGTGGTCAGGTCGATGTCATCGCCCATCGTGACACGTTCATGCACCGGCGCGGCTGATCGCAGCCTCGGCCGGGTCGACAGTGCTGCGCGTGCCAGCGGCAGCTTCTGCAGCGCTTCCCTGATGTCGCGCGGCGGCTGCGGGGTGCGCAACTCCGCCATCATCTCGCCGAGCTCCGCCAATCGTTCCGGCTGCACGCCCATGCCCCAGGCCACCCGCTCCACGGTGCCGAAAAGATTGGTGACGAGCGGCATTGCCGAGAGCGATCCGCATGCCTTGATCGGCCGTTCGAACAGCAGCACGGGCCCTTCGGCGGAGATGACGCGGCGATGGATCTCGGTGATCTCGTGGACGACCGAGACGTTGTCGCGAATGCGTCGCAGCTGTCCCCGCTCGTCGAGAAAGCGCAGGAAATCCGACAGCTCGCGGAAGCGAGGGACATCACGTCGCAACGATAGGCTCCGTTCAAAAAACGCCTCGTAGCTGGAACAATCAGTGTGATCTTTGTTCCGGGTCAAATACTTCCGCCGCCGATCCGGCCAGAGCTTGTGCCATGAGCTCTCTTCAGGACGCGTCTTCGACCTCACTGCCCCTGTTGCCGCCACTGCTCAGGCAGGTGCTGCGTCCGTTGCCGTTGCTGCCCCTGCAGATCGCGCTCGGCGCTTTCCTGCGTGGGCTCTTGCGCCGGCATCCGCATCTGCTCGACCGGCTCGGGTCGCATCGCGGAAAGCGCTTTGGCATCAAGCCGACCGATCTGCCGTTCGCATTCGTGATTCAGGCGGGTCCACAGCAGCCGCAACTCGCGGCGGTGCGCGAGCTGCCCACCGGCCTCGATGCCTCCATCTCTGCGTCGATCGTGAGCCTGCTGGCGCTGGTCGAGGGCCGGCTCGATGGCGATGCGCTGATGTTTTCGCGTCAGCTCGTGATCGAAGGCGATATCGAGGCGGTGCTGGCGCTGCGCAACGCGATCGATGATGCCGGTCTGGATCTGGTCGGCGAGATCGCGGCGCTTTCGGGGCCGTTCGGCGTGCCCGCGCAACGCCTGCTGGCGGCCGCGCGTGACTCGCTGCTGAGATCAACGACGAACGAAAGCGGGATGCGACGATGGAGCTGATCTGTCCGGCAGGGACGCCGGCGGCGCTGAAGAGCGCGGTCGAAGCCGGTGCCGATGCCGTCTATTGCGGCTTCGCCGACGAGACCAATGCCCGCAACTTTCCCGGGCTGAATTTCAGCCGCGAGCAGATGCGCGAAGGAGTAACGTTCGCGCATCGGCGCGGCGCCAAGGTGCTGGTTGCGATCAACACCTTCCCGCGCGCCGGCGCCGTCGAGCTGTGGCGTCGCGCGGTCGACGATGCCGTCGAGGCCGGGGCCGACGCGCTGATCCTTGCCGATGTCGGGCTGATGCACTATGCCGCGCGGCGCCATCCCGAACAGCGACTGCATGTCTCGGTGCAGGCGGCGGCGGCGAATGTCGACGCGATCGCGTTCTATGTCGAGAATTTCGGCGCCCGCCGCGTGGTGCTGCCGCGCGTGCTGAGCGTACCCGAGATCGCCGAGATCACCCGTGAGACGGCATGCGAGACCGAAGTGTTCGTGTTTGGCGGACTATGCGTTATGGCCGAGGGGCGCTGCTCGCTGTCCTCCTACGCCACCGGCAAGTCGCCGAACATGCAGGGGGTATGCTCGCCGGCCAGTCATGTCGTCTATCAGGAGACGATACTGGGCACGACCTCGCGGCTTGGTGCTTTCACAATCAACCGATTCGGACGCAACGAACCTGCCGGCTATCCAACGCTGTGCAAGGGGCGTTTCTCGACCGCACAGGGCTCTGGCTACATCTTTGAGGATCCGGTCAGCCTCGATGCCACGACCCTGCTCGCAGGCTTGCGCGAAGCCGGCGTCACCGCGCTCAAGATCGAGGGCCGCCAGCGCGGCCGCGCCTATGTCGACGGGGTCGTGCGGCATTTCCGCAGCGTGCTGGCAGCGCTCGATGCCGGCCGGTCCGCCGACGCGTCCGACCTCACGGCGTTCACTGAAGGGCAGGCCACCACGCAGGGCGCCTACCGCAAGACCTGGCGCTAGGACCACATGACAATGGCGGAACAAGGCGCAGGCCGAATGCAGCTCACTCTGGGGCCCGTGCTCTACAATTGGCAGCCCGAGCGCTGGCGTGATTTTTACTTTCGCATGGCCGACGAGGCCCCGCTCGACCGCGTCGTGGTCGGCGAGGTCGTCTGCTCGAAGCGCGCGCCGTTCTTCGAACCCCATTTGCCTGAAGTCATCGAGCGGCTTATGGCTGCCGGCAAGCAGGTGCTGCTGGGTTCGCTGGTCCTGGTGTCGTTGCGACGCGAGCGCCGGCAGACGGCAAGCCTCGCCGAGTATGGCCACGGTCTGGTGGAGGTCAACGACCTCACCTGCCTCAAATCGATCGCCGGTCGGCCGCATGCCATCGGGCCATTCGTCAACATCTACAACGAGGCCAGCGCCGCGTTTCATGCCGCCCAGGGCGCTTCCCGGATCTGCCTCCCGCCGGAGCTGCCGCTGTCCTCGGTTGCCGCGATCGCCGGCGCCGTGCCGCAGGTGGCGATCGAAGTGTTCGCCTTCGGCCGTGTGCCGCTCGCGATCTCCGCGCGCTGCTATCACGCCCGCCTGCACAAGCTCGCCAAGGACAATTGCCGCTTCGTGTGCGAGCAGGATCCGGACGGCCTCGTCGTGACGACGCTGGACAATGAAGCGTTCCTCACCATGAATGGCGTGCAGACGTTGTCGCATGGTTGCTGCAATCTGCTCGGCGATCTCGATCGTCTGACGCAGAGCGGCGTGAGATCGCTGCGGCTGTCACCTCAGGCCTGCGACATGGTCGCGGTGTCCGAGCAATTCCGGGCGGTCCTGGCGGGCCGCATGGAGGCTGAGGCCGCCAGGGACCGCTTGCGCGAGATCTATCCGGACGTGCCATTCGCCAACGGCTTCTTGCACGGCGCCCCCGGTGCCTCCTACGTCTCGGGGTAGGTACTGCCGTGTCCTTCTGTCGAGGTGAACTCGGATGTGCTCAGTGTGCATGTCGACCCATCTCAAATTGACTGACCACGGATGGACGACGTTGAGAGACGGCGCGCAGCCCGTTCTTGCTGGCGTGCTGCAGATCGCTGACCGCGTCCAGGCGGAAGCCCAGGAAGCCGGGGAAATCGTGGTCTGTCCCCGATTTCCCCTCCCAAGCCGGCTGGTGTCCGACGCGCCGACCGCAGAGCCCAGCTGACGGCCGACGCCTCATCCCGATTTGTCGCTGAACGCGGCGGGAAGCGTAGCGAGGAACGCCATGACGCGCTGCGTGCGCAGCGGTGGCCGGCGGTTCGAGGTGCGCAGCATCCATAGGGGCTCCGCCGGCGCGCGCCACGGCTCAAGCACTTCGACGAGCCGACCTGTGCGCAAGTCGTCGTGGACGAGCCATGCCGGGCCCCAGCCAATGCCGAACCCATTCGCGATCAAAGCGACCGAAGCGTGCGCGTCGTCGCAAATGTGCTTGGGCTTGGGCGCGACGCGAACGAGTTTTTTGCCGCGTGGGTCGGTGAAGCGCCAGGTCAGGATCTGCCCGCTCGCGGGATTGCGGAAGCCGACGTGGCCATGTTCGGAAAGCTCGTATGGAGTCGCCGGCGCACCGCGCGCGTTCAGATAGGCGGGCGAGGCGCAAGCGATCCAGGAGAACGTGCAAAGCCGCCGCGCCAGATGACCGGGCGCGCGATCGAGGGGTCCTGAGCGGATGGCGATGTCGACGCCTTCCGCCGCGAGATCAAGAATCTCGTTGCGGAATTTGATCTCGATCTCGATTTCGGGCCGCTCCCGCAGGAACGCAGGCAGTCGCGGCAGGATGCAGGCACGCGCGAACGAGGCGGGGGCGGTCACTCGCACCCGTCCGCCATCGTTACGCGCGGCTTCGCTGAGCGCGGATTGGACGCGATCGAGACTTTCGGCCAGCGCGCGTCCCGCTGCCATCAGCCGCTCGCCCTCTTCGGTCAGCGCCAGCGAGTGGGTCGTGCGATGCAAAAGCCGTATTCCGCGAGCCTGTTCGAGGCGGGCGACCGCCTTGGACATCGCCGAGGTGGTCGTCCCCGCCCGCCGCGCGGCTTCGGCGAAGGAGCCCGCCTCGACGACGCGGACGAAGGCGAGGAGGCGCGAGAGGTCGGGAGGCAAGGCCGTTGTGGACATCCAGTCCACATAGTCATGGCGACGGGGTCGCTACAAGAGGCCGTTCCGATGGACCAAATGGGGAGCGTCAGCGCGCATGCTGCGCCGCTAGAAACCGCGAGAAGTCCCATGAACCCCATCGAAATCACGCTGCAAGCCCTCGACGTCGCCGAGCGCGCGATTCCCCCCGGCCAGCCGGTCTACATGCTCAATCTGTTGCGCTACCGCGCTTATGCGCGTTATGAGGACGGCTTCGACGCCGCGCCCTGTTCGGGCCGCGAAGCCTTTAACGAACGCTATAGACCGGCCTTCCGGCGTCTCGCAGCCGGTAAGCCGCTGGTGCGGATGTTTTCCGGGCCGGTCCTGGCGAGCCTGGTCGACCCGCAAGGCGAACGCTGGGACGAAGCGGCGATCAATGAATACGGTGATTTCGCCGCCTTCCGCTCGATCGTCGACACCGAGACCTACCAGCGCGAAGTCGCTCCGCATCGGCACGCGGCGCTCGAGGATTTCCGGTTGTTCGCGCTCGCCAAGGCGATGTGAACGCATTGAGGCGGCGGCCTCATGCATTCGCCTTAACCAAGCGTGACGCTCCGACGAGCCCGGGAATCCGTTCCACCGATCGCAAGAATTGGTGTCGCGGGCCCCGGGATTTGGACTTGTTCATTGGCATTTGGGCTGCCCGCCGATAAGAAACAGGGCTTCCGAAATAGTGGGTCTAGCGATGTAGCGGACCCCTGCTACCAATGTTCCCCGCGTTCCCTTTTTGCTGGGCTCGACATGTCTGTCCGCTGATCGGCGGATTGAGATAATGAGACCGGGTCCGTTTCCACGGGTCCGGGTTGCTTCTGACGGCTGCCGCGCGTCGCCCCGGAAGGACGGCGAGGCACCGACAAAAAAAACGGCGGCCGGGGGGCCGCCGTTGGAGTCGAGACCACGCGAAGCGCGGCGTGGTGCTCAGGAGGTTCGGAGCTGGACGCGCTGGATCTTGCCGACGATCAGCAAGTAGGCACACGCCGCGACCAGGGCGTTGAGGCCGACGAACACCAGCGCGCCGTTGAAGGAGCCGGTGGCCGACAGGATGTAGCCGATCACGATCGGCGTCGTGATGCTGGAGAGGTTGCCGAAGGTGTTGAACAGGCCGCCGGAGACGCCGCCGGCTTCCTTCGGCGAGGTGTCGGAGACGACCGCCCAGCCGAGCGCGCCGATGCCCTTGCCGAAGAACGCCAGCGCCATCAGGCCGACCACCAGCGCCTGGCCGTCGACATAGTTGCAGCCGATGATCGCCATCGACAGCAGCATGCCGCCCACAATCGGGATCTTGCGGGCGAGCGTCAGCGATCCCGTCTTGCGCAGGATGGCGTCGGAGATGAAACCGCCGAGCACGCCGCCGATGAAGCCGCACAGCGCCGGCAGGGTGGCGACGAAGCCGGCCTGCAGGATCGAGAGGCCGCGCTCCTTGACGAGATAGACCGGGAACCAGGTCAGGAAGAAATAGGTCAGCGTGTTGATGCAGTACTGGCCGATATAGACGCCGAGCATCATGCGGTTCGACAGCAACTGCCCGATATGCGACCAGGTCGGACCACCGGACGCGGCCTTGCCGTCGCGCGCGCCCTCCATGTCGATCAGCGCGCCGCCGTCCTTGATGTAGTCGAGCTCGGCCTGGTTGACGCTCGCGTGCTCCTTCGGGCCGTACATGGTCCTGATCCACATCAGGCCCATGAGAATGCCGAGCGCGCCCATCACGGTGAAGACGTGGCGCCAGCCGAATTCATGCGCGATCCAGCCCATCAGCGGCGCGAAGATCACGGTCGCGAAATACTGGCCCGAGTTGAAGAACGCCGACGCCGTGCCGCGCTCGTTGCTCGGAAACCAGGCGGCGACGATGCGGGCATTGGCCGGGAAGCTCGGCGCTTCGGCGAGACCGACCAGGAAGCGCAGCGCGAACAGCGCGGTGACCGCGGCGGCGCCGGAGAAGAAGCCGATCCAGCCCTGCATCATGGTGAAGATCGACCAGATCACGATGCTGCAGGCATAGACCCAGCGCGAACCGAAGCGGTCGAGCAGCCAGCCGCCCGGCACCTGCGCGAGCACATAGGACCAGCCGAAGGCGGAGAACACATAGCCCATCGCGACGGGATCGAGATGCAGCTCCTTGGACAGCGAAGGTCCTGCGATCGACAAGGTCGCCCGGTCGGCGTAGTTCACGGTCGTGACCAGGAACAGCATGGTCACGATGAATAGCCGCACGCGCGATCGGCGCAATTCGGCCGTGGTTACGATTGCGCTCATGCGCTCCACCTCTCTTGTCACGTTCCTCGATGACTGTCCTAGAGGAGAGGGAGGGCCGGGGTCCAAACCGAAGCCTGTATCGATCGATCCAAATTTTGGATCAATCCCGGGGTCTCCATGCCGGACAAAGGCGCTCTTTCCTGAGCAGCCGCGGCGTGCGACGCATGAGCCGATCAGGCTTGCACGTCGAGGTTTTGCAGATTTCGTCGCGCATTCCGACGGCCGTCGCGGCAATCGCCAGCATGCGGATCTCTCCTCACATCCACCGCGCCTCGCGCCGGATCGCCTGGATCCCGGCGAACCCGCTGCCGACAAGATGCGAGGCGCAGCGTTCCGTTCCGCCGGTTGGAAGCTGCGGGCACGGACCAACGGACGTGCGAACCATCTGTGCTTGTATCGGCTGCGACTGCGTGCACAATCGTCGGCACAAGCGAACAGGAGCCACTGCGCGTGAAGGCCGTCTACACCGAGCTGCATCGCAGCCATGATCCGCAATTCTATCTGGTGCGCGGCGTCGTCAAGCGCACCACCGAGCAGCCCGAGCGGGCGGATCGTCTGCTTGCGGGATTGAAGGCCGGCCATCACGAGGTGGTCGCGCCGCTTCATTTCGGCCAGGAAGCTCGCGCGCGCGTGCACAGTCCGGAATACCTCAGTTTCCTGGAAGAGGCATGGGACGCTTGGGCCGCGCTCGGCGATGCCGGTGCGGAGATGATCCCGAACATCCATCCCGTTCGCAATGCCGCCACCTATCCGACGCACATCGTCGGGCGGCTGGGCTGGCACACGACCGATACCTCGGCGCCGATCGGGCCGGGGACGTGGGAAGGCGCCTGCGCCGCGACCGACGTGGCTGCGACCGCGGCGCAACTGCTGCTCGATGGCGAGGATGCGGTGTACGCGCTGTGCCGGCCGCCGGGCCACCATGCCTATCGAGACATGGCCTCGGGCTTCTGCTTCTTGAACAACTCCGCCATCGCGGCCGCGCATCTGCGTCAGCGCTACGAGCGCGTCGCCATCCTCGACGTCGACGTCCATCACGGCAACGGCACGCAGGGCATCTTCTACGAGCGGCCCGACGTGCTCACCATCTCGATCCACGCCGACCCCACGCATTACTACCCGTTCGTCTGGGGCTATGCGCATGAGCGCGGCGCAGGCGCGGGGCTTGGCGCCAACCTCAACATTCCGCTGCCGCTGAAGAGCGGCGACGACACCTATCTCAAGGCGTTCGAGACCGCGGCCAAGACGATTCATGCGTTCGCGCCCGGCGCGCTCGTGGTGGCGCTCGGTCTCGATGCCTCCGAGCACGATCCGCTCAAGGGGCTCTCCGTGACGACGCCGGGTTTCCGTCGCATCGGCGGCGCGATCGCGCGGCTCGGCCTTCCCACGGTGTTCGTGCAGGAGGGCGGCTATCTCTCGGACATTCTTGGGCAGAACCTGACCGCAGTGCTCGGAGGTTTCGAGGCCGCGCGGTAGGCCATCATCTCTTCCTCGCGATCTCTTCTTGGTGTGTACCCCAGAACGCCATCGCAAATCATTCGCATGGCGGCATCTGACGTGTGGAGGCGAGCCGCGACGCGACCACTCGAGGCTCGACGGTGCAGGCGACCGTCGAAACATCCGGCTCCAATTGCTGCACCATTTAGCAAGTGCTAGGCTTTGTGAACTACCCTCGGCTGTAGGCGGCTCGGAGGGACGTGATGAAGCGGCGAATGATCGGCCTGGAGACCCTGGTCACGGGATCCGAAGAGGCGTTGGCTCCGCCGAAGTCCAAGCCGACCGGGCCGGAGCTCAGCTCTGCAGCCTCGGCCGGCCGGCCATCCCGCCGAAGGCTGCTGGCCTCAGCCGGCCTTGGCTTCGGCGCTGCGGCATTGTCGTTCTCCGCCGGCCCGGCTGTCGCGCAGCCAGGTGACGGCGCAAGCCTCGGCCAGCCGGTGCGCGTCAGCAAGGATCGGCTCGATGCGCTCGCAGCGAAGCTCCACGCCGTCTTCAATGAGCACAATATCTTGCCGCCATTCTCGGCCGACAAGTACGGGGCGCGGGTCGACGTCGAACTGCGTCGGCTGACGACCTACACGCGCATTCCCGGCACCGGTGAGCGCGTCAAGGTCAGCGGCCTGCTCGCGCTGCCCGCCGATCACAAGGGCGCACTGCCGGTCGTGTCGTGGCAGCACGGCACCATCCTGTCGTTCGACCAGGTCCCGTCCAATCTCGTCAAGCTGGCCGATCCGAACTACGAGCCGCGCGACAATGTCGATTCGATCGAGACGCTGTTCAACGTCCAGCGCCTTGTCGGCAACGGCTTTGCGTTGATCGCGGCCGACTATCTCGGCAAGGGACCGTATCGCCAGGGGCGAGGCGAGGCCTATGCGGTGAAGGACGCGACCGTGCAGTGCTGCCTGGACGTGCTGAGCGCGGGTCTGCTCGCGCTCGATCATCTCCGCCTGCGAAAGTCCGGGCTGTTCCTGAACGGCTGGTCGCAGGGTGCCTTGAACACGCAATGGCTGCGCCAGGAACTGCAGCGGCGGCGCGTCGCGGTGGCGGCGAGCGCCACGCAGAGTCCGTTCAACAATCTTGCGGATTCGATGCGCTATTGGGTGTCGGCCCAACCGGGCAGCGCGTCGACCGACAGCACCTATCCGAAGCAGCCGATCTGGATAACGCCCTGCGTCATCGTCCTCCTGGGCAGCTATCGCCAGTATTACCGGCTCGGCGACCTGTTCAAGACTGCGATCAAGCCGCAGCACCTCGCGCTGGCCGAGAAATACTGGGCCGACTACAGCATGGACGAGGCGTTCAGCAAGTCGGTGCCGCAGCCCTCGGACCTGCTGGTCGACGGCTTCTTCGAGCGCTTCACCCACGAGACCAACAGCCGCTTCCTCCGTCGTCTGGCCGGCAACAGCTCGACCTATTGGGACTATGACGCCCCGATGCGGTTCTATTACGGTCTTCTCGACGAGGCGCTGCCGCCGAGCCTCGTCAAGATGCCGCTGGCGGCCGACGGCCGCTTTGCGCAAGGCATCGCGGTCACCGGCGCCAGCCATCGCGGCACGTTCCTGGCAAGCCTGTATGGCGGCGGCGACGTCACCGGCGGCGCTTCGACCGTGCTGGACTTCTTCAAGGCCAGCTCTTGAGCTTCGGCCATGATCAGCTCGCCAGTGCCTGCGGCGTGCGCGAGGCGAGCTCCCGCTCAGCGGTGCGGACGATCTCCATGGTGCGCACGACGCTCGCCGGATTGACGCTGATCGAATCGATGCCGAGTTCGGCCAGATAGCGCGCCACTTCCGGATAGTTGGCCGGCGCCTCGCCGCAGATGCCGACATGGCGATGGTTGCGGTGCGCGCCCTCCACCGCCATCCGCAGCATCGCCAGCAGGCCGGGATCGCGCTCGTCGAAATCGAACGCGACGATGTCGGAGTCGCGGTCGACGCCGAGCGTGAGCTGGGTGAGATCGTTGGAGCCGATCGAGAAGCCGTCGAAATGTTTGGCGAACTCATCGATCAGGATCACGTTGTTCGGGATCTCGCACATCATGTAGATTTCGAGCCCGTTTTCGCCTCTGACGAGGCCATGCCCGGCCATCGCCGCGATCACCTTGCGTGCCTCCTCGACCCGGCGGCAGAACGGGATCATGATCTTCAGATTGGAGAGCCCCATCGTGTCGCGCACGCGCTTCATCGCCGCGCATTCCAGCGCGAAACCGGCGGCGTAGGCGGGATGCGCATAGCGCGAGGCGCCGCGGAAGCCGAGCATGGGGTTCTCTTCCTTCGGCTCGAAATCGGAGCCGCCGATCAGGCTGGCATATTCGTTGGTCTTGAAGTCCGAGAGGCGCACGATCACCGGCCGCGGGTGGAATGCCGCGGCGATGGTGCCGACGCCTTCCGACAGCCGCTCGACGAAGAAGTCGGCGGGCTTCTTGTAGCGCGCGGTCAGGCGCTTGATCGTCGCGCGGTCCTTTGCCGCGGTCACCTTTGCGGGCGTCGCCAGCGCCATCGGGTGGATGCCGATCGCCTGGTTGATGATGAACTCCATGCGGGCGAGGCCGACGCCATCGTTCGGCAGCAGCGCGGTCTTGAAGGCCAGTTCGGGATTGCCGAGATTGACCATGATCTCGGTGCGCGGCTTCTCCAGGCTGTCGATCGCCAGGCGCTCGACATCGAACGGCAGTGCGCCGTCGTAGACATGGCCGGCGTCGCCCTCCGCGCAGCAGACAGTGACCGTCGTTCCGGTCTTCGCGCGCTTGCTGAAATCCTCCGTGCCGACCACGGCCGGCACGCCGAGCTCGCGAGCGACGATCGCGGCATGGCAGGTGCGGCCGCCATGATCCGTGACGATCGCCGCCGCGGTCTTCATCACCGGCTCCCAGTCCGGACTGGTCGACGCGGCGACCAGCACCTCGCCGGGGCAGAACGCGTTCAGATCCTTGGGATTGCGGATCAAGCGGATCTTGCCGGTGGCGATCTTTTCGCCCACGGCGCGGCCGGTTGCCAGCGTTCTGCCGGTCTTCTTCAGAACGTAGGTCTCGATCGCCTCGGGCCGCCGCTGCGAGGCCACCGTCTCCGGCCGCGCCTGGATGATGTAGAGCGCACCGTCGCGACCGTCCTTGGCCCATTCGATGTCCATCGGCGTCGGCCTGCCGGCCTTCTGCGAGTAGTGCTCCTCGACGACGATGGTGGCCTGCGCGAGCTCCAGCACGTCGGCATCGCTGATGCAGAATTTCGCCCTGTCAGCCGGCGGCGTCGCCTCGGTGCGCGTCGTGGGGCCACGGCTGCGCGCGCCGGCCTTTGCGCTGGCTTTGGCATAGACCATCCGCTTGTCCTTGGCGCCGAGCCGGCGCGACAGCACGCTGCGGAAGCCGGCCGCGAAGGTGGGCTTGTGGACGTAGAACTCGTCCGGATCGACCGTGCCCTGCACGATGGTCTCGCCGAGGCCGTAGACCCCGGTGATGAAGGCGACGTCGCGAAAGCCGCTCTCGGTGTCCAACGAGAACATCACGCCGCTCGCGGCGCGGTCCGAGCGCACCATCTTCATCACGGCCACCGACAGCGCGACCTTGTCGTGGTCGAAGCCGTTGTCGATGCGGTAGGAGATCGCGCGGTCCGTATAGAGCGAGGCGAAGCAGTGGCGGCACGCCTCGAACAGGTCCTTGGCGCCGCGAATGTTGAGAAAGCTCTCGTGCTGGCCTGCGAAGCTCGCATTCGGCAGGTCCTCGGCGGTGGCCGAGCTGCGCACGGCAACCGCGACGCCGCGGCCATACTCCTGCTCCAGCTGCTTGTAAGCCTCTGCGACCTCGTGGCGTAGATCGTCACGGTCGGTCGCCGCGAACACGATCGCGCGCGCCTTCGCCGCGCGTTTGGCGAGATCGGCGATGCGGCGCTTGTCGAGGCCGGCGAGCAGCTTGCGCAGCGCGTCGTCGGCGCCGGTCGCGCGCAAGGCGTCGCGATAGGCGGCGGCCGTCAGTGCGAAGCCGTTGGGTACGCGCACGCCTTGCGACGCCAGCGCCGAATACAGCTCTCCGAGCGAGGCCGTCTTGCCGCCGACGCCGGGCACGTCCTCGATACGAAGGTCCTTGAACCAGCGGATGTAGCCGGGTGCCGTCATCGGTGATCTCCCGCATCGCAGCGCGAACTTCAGTTTGTCGCGGCGGGCGGCGACTGCCTTGCGCAAGATCAAGCAAGGCGCTTCGCGAGCCCCTTAAATCGCGGGATGACAACGGTTCCACCATAGGCGAGGATGTTTGTTAAGACCCATCAATCGTACCCATCCGGATCACCAATGATCTCCGACGACGAGAACGAGGACGGCAATCGCGAATGGTCGCGGTTCTGGCTCACGGCGCGGCAATTCTGGCTCGGATCGACGGCATGGCGGGTCTGGCTGCTCTGCGTCGCCCTGATCGTCCTCGTGGTGCTTCAGCTCTACGTGCAGTTTCGGTTCAATTACTGGAACAGGGATTTCTTCGACGCATTGGAGGGCCGCGATCCGACGCGGCTGCGGCAGCAGGCCGTTCTGCTCATTCCGCTTTGTCTGGCGAGCGTCGTGCTGGCGATCGTCTCGGTGTGGGGCCGCATGGTGATGCAACGCAACTGGCGGCAATGGTTGAGCGCCAAGGTGATCAACTACTGGGTCGAGAACGATCGCTATGCGCGGCTCGCGACGGTGCAGGGCGATCTGAAGATTCCGGAGTATCGTATTGCCGAGGATGTCCGCATCGCCACCGATGCACCGATCGACTTCGTGGTCAGTGTGATCTCCTCGCTGCTGACGGCGGTCGTGTTCGTCCAGGTGCTGTGGCAGGTCGGCGGATCCATCGGCTTTGCCGTGGCCGGGCACCAATTGTGGATTCCAGGCTACCTGGTGGTCAGCGTCGTCATCTATTCCGGGCTGGTGACCGGGGCCATGCTGTGGGTCGGTTCGCCACTCACGCGCGTCATCCAGACCAAGAACCAGGCCGAGTCGGAGCTGATCACCGCAGCCCATCACTTGCGCGACATCGGCGAAGGCATCGCGCCCAAGCAGGAAGAACGCAGCGTCGTTGCCGGGCTGTGGATGGCGCTCGACCGCACGATCCAGCAATGGAAGCGGCTGTGCTGGCAGCTGATGCGCAACACCCTGGTGTCTCATCTGAATACGCTGCTCGCGCCGATCATCGGCCTCGTGCTGTGCGCGCCGAAGTTCCTCGGCGATCAGATGACCCTGGGCGAACTCACCCAGGCAGCCGCTGCGTTCACGCTGGTGCAGGGGTCGTTCAATTGGATGGTGGACAATTTCAACCGCCTCGCAGAGTGGATGTCGTCGCTGGAGCGCGTCGGCGGGTTGCTGCTCTCGCTCGATCGGCTCAACGGTGATGCGGCGAGCGATGTCACGCCGTCTCGAGCCGCACGTCAGCCTGCAGACGGCTGACGTCGGCGGGATCGGACAGCGCGGTGCCGGTGCGCAGCAGCGCCGCGGCACCTGCGGCGACCGCAAAGCGAAACGCGTCGTCCAGCAACTCGCCCGCGGCGAGCTTCGCGACCAATGCGCCGAGAAAACTGTCACCGGCGCCGACTGCGTTGACCGGCACCATCGTCAGCGGCTGAGCGCGCAGCACGCGGTCGCGGGTGACCAGCAGGGCGCCGAGATGACCCATGGTCAGCGCGACGGTGCCGGCCTTGCCGCTCGCGACCAGCGCGTGGGCGGCTTTCTCCCACGCCGTGGCATCGGGCAGCGCGCCGCCGACCAGCTCTTGCATCTCGTGCAGCGACGGCTTCATCAGGTCGATGCCGCCGGCTACCGCCGCGGCCAAAGCTGGCCCCGAGGTGTCGAGCACGAATTGCGCGCCGCGTGACCGTGCAAGCGTCGCAACGCGCGCATAGAAGTCGGTCGGCACGCCGCGCGGCAGGCTGCCGCTGCCGACGACGAAGCGGGGAAACGGATCCTGGGCTGCGAGCAAGGCAAGGCCGGCCTGCCATTCGGCCTCGGTCAGCGTCGGACCCGGCAGGATGAAGCGATAGGGCTGGCCGCTGACGCGCTCCTGGACGAAGAAGTCCTCGCGCGTGTCCTCGGCCGTCGCCCAGGTGCGGCTGGCGACGCCTTCCTTCTCGACGAGCTGCTTCAGCAGCAGGCCGGTCGGACCGCCGACCGGATAGAGCGCGGTGACGTCGCCGCCGAGGCGGGCGATGACACGGGCGACGTTGATGCCGCCACCACCGGGATCTCGCTGTTGCGTCGTGCCGCGCAGCTTGGCCACCGGCACGATTTTCTCGACGGTCGTCGAGATGTCGACGGCCGGGTTCGGCGTGATCGTGACGATGTCGCTCATTCGATCTCAGTGGGTCGGGGAGCCGCCGCTCGCGGTGATGCCGGCCTCGAAGAACGATTTGAGACCGAGGAAGCTGATGTCGGGCTTGATAACGAGATGAACCGGGATCGGACGCAGATAGCTGTCATAGCGCCCCTTGCCCTCGAACTGCCGGCGGAAATCGGATCTGGCAAAGTAGTCCGGAAACCGCGGCGGGATGCCGCCGGCGATGTAGACGCCGCCGCGGGCGCAGAAGGTGAGCGCGAGGTTGCCGGCGACGGCGCCGAGCCAGGCGCAGAACATGTCGAGAGTCGCGCGGCTGGTGGCGCAACTGCGGTCCAGCGCGGCGTGAGTGATCGCTGCGGCATCGCGCGGCGGCACCGTGACCCCGTCGACCGCGGCAATGGCCTGATAGACGTTCGCAAGGCCCATGCCCGACAGCGCACGCTCGATCGAGACATGGCCGAAGCGCTCGCGCATCTTGGCGAGCACGGCGGCCTCGCGCGCCGTCGTCGCCGGCAGCGTGGCATGGCCGGCCTCGGTCACGGCAACCGTGGGACGGCCTTCTGCCGGGAGATAGCACGCGGCGCCGAAGCCGGTGCCGGGGCCGATCACCAGCATCGGCGCGCCGTCGACCGCGGCGCTTCCGCCAAGCGGAAACAGGTCGTCGGGATGCAGCACCGGCAGCGACCAGCCGACCGCCTCGAAATCGTTCAGGAGCTTGGCCGAGCGCAGCTTGAACCGCTCCGCCAGCTCGGCGCCGTCGATCACCCAGGTCGAGTTGGTGAGCATGCCGCGATTGCGCTCGATCGGGCCGGCGATGTCGAGCACGGCCGCGGTGGGCGGGCCGCCGGCGGCGTGTCGCAACAGGAAGTCGGTGATCGCGTCCGTGATGGTCGGGAAGTCGGCGACCTTGAGATGCGCGACCTCGCCGATGACGTGGCCGTCAAGCAGCGCGAACCGCGCATTGGTGCCGCCGATGTCGCCCAGAAGAACGCGTTCGCTCATCCTCACTCTTCCGCCCGGTTGTGCCGCCCGGCGGGATCGTCGGATACCCGGTGAGCGGCAATCATGTTCGAATACCACCGCGCCGACGCCTTGGGAATGCGGCGCTGGGTGGCGCGATCGACATAGACAATGCCGAAGCGCTGCGAATAGCCCGCTCCCCATTCAAAATTATCCAGGAGCGACCAGACGAAATAGCCGCGCACGTCGGCGCCCGCCGCGATCGCCTGTTCCATCGCGGTCGTATAGGCCTTGAGATAGCCGATCCTGCCGTCGTCCTGGATGCAGCCGGATGCATCGACGGTGTCATTGGCCGCCGTTCCGTTCTCCAGCACGTAGATCGGAAGCCGGAACCGGCTGTGGATGTCCAGGAGCGTATCGCGGAACGCCTCGGGCACGACGGGCCAGCCGATTGCGCTGCGCGGCACTGCCGCGGGAGGCGCTCCGAAGCTGGCGCCCATCAGGTTGCTGCCCGCCTTGATGTAATGCGGCGAATAGTGATTGAGCCCGAACCAGTCGACGGGGCGGGCGATCTGCGCCATGTCGCCGGGTGCGATATAGGGCGCGACGGCGTCCTGGAGCTCCGGCGGGTAGCAGGCAAAGGCCTGCGGAAACGGGAAGGCATCGTTCCAATAGGCGGCGAGCCGCAAGGCGGCCGCGGCGTCCTCCGCACTGTCGCTCGCAGGGTAGCAGGGCTGCCGATTGTGGATGGCGCCGATCGAGGCGCCGGCCACGTCCCTGCGCAGCACGTCGACGGCGCGGCCGTGGCTGAGATTGACGTGATGAATGGCCTTGTGCAGGGCCGCTCCGTCGGCGATCCCCGGCGCGTGCCAGCCGAGGCCGTAGCCGAACAGCGTGAACACGCAGGGTTCGTTGAAGGTGGCGAAGCGCTTGACCCGGTCGCCATAGCGCCGCGCGACCAGCGCGGCATAGTCGGCGAACCAGCCGACGATGTCGCGGTTCTGCCAGCCGCCGAGCGCCTCCAGCGCCTGCGGCAGGTCCCAGTGGTAGAGACAGAGCCACGGCTCTATCTCAGCGGCAAGCAGGGCGTCGATGAGGCGGTCGTAGAAGGCGAGGCCGGCTTCGTTGGCCGCGCCGCGGCCTTGCGGTAGCAGCCGCGGCCAGGCGATCGAGAACCGATAGGCATTGAGGCCGAGATCGCGCATCAGCGCCACGTCCTCCGCGTAGCGATGATAGTGATCGCAGGCGGTCTCGGCGGTGTCGTTGTGGCTCACCCGGCCGGGGGCGCGCAGATAGACATCCCAGATGCTGTCGGCGCGGCCGTCGAGGTGCGCCGCGCCCTCGATCTGGAAGGCCGAGGTCGAGGCGCCCCAGAGAAAGCTCGGACGGATGGTCATGATCGAGATGGGCCCTTGCGTTGTTGCGATCAGCCGCATGATGGCGGTCGCCGGCGCTCCGCCGTTGACCGGGATCAAGCCGGCGATACCCCGGCGGATGCGGTGTGTGAAGGTGCCTCCGCCCGGCAATGGCAATCATGCAGGCAACGGGCTTGCATCGGAGCCGAAAGCTGTGGAACGTGCGGCCGCCGAAAACTGGAGTCCCGGCGCGAATGAGCGTTTTTCTGCTGCGGCGCTTCCTGACCTTGCTGGCGACCCTCGTCGGCGCGTCACTGATCATATTCCTGGTGCTCGACGCGCTGCCGGGCAATGCCGCCCAGATGCTGATGGGCGCGGATGCCTCGCCGGATGCGGTCAGGGCGCTGACCGTCAAGCTCGGGCTGGATCAGCCGCTGGCGTTGCGTTACCTGCACTGGATCGGCGGCCTGCTGAGCGGCGATCTCGGCAACAGCTACGCCTATGGCACGCCGGTGGCCGAACTGATCCGCGAGCGGCTGGCGATGACCATTCCGCTCGCGATCCTGGCCATGGGGCTCACGACCGTGCTGGCGCTCACGGCCGGCATCTACACGGCCGCCAATCACAACCGTCTCGGCGATGTCGGCGTCATGTCGCTGACCCAGATCGGCATCGCCTTGCCGAACTTCTGGTTCGCGATCCTGCTGATCCTCCTGTTTGCGGTGAAGCTGCAATGGCTGTCGGCCGGCGGCTTTCCCGGCTGGGAGGACGGCATCTGGCCGGGTCTGCGCGCGCTGCTGTTGCCGGCTGTGGCGCTGGCAGTGGTGCAGGCCGCGATCCTGGCGCGGGTGACGCGCTCGGCCGTGCTCGACGTTCTGCGCGAGGATTTCGTCCGCACCGCGCGCGCCAAGGGCCTGACGAAGCGCGAGGTGCTGTGGCAGCACGTGCTGCGCAACGCCATGATCCCGGTGCTCACCGTGATGGGGCTGCAATTCGCCAACCTGCTCGCCGGCACCATCGTGATCGAGAACGTGTTCTATCTCCCGGGCCTGGGGCGCCTCATCTTCCAGTCGATCGCCAATCGCGACCTGATCGTGGTGCGCAACTGCGTGATGCTGCTGGCGGCCATGGTGATCATCGTCAACTTCGTGGTCGATGTCCTGTATGCGGTGATCGATCCGCGCATCAAGGTGCACGAGCTGTGAGTTCCGCCGTGGTCGTTCAAACGGGCGCTGCGCCTGCGTCCAACGCGTTCTGGCGCCGCGCGCTGCGCCATCGCAGCTTCACGGTCGGCGCGCTGCTCTGTCTGCTGGTGCTCGGCGCCGCGCTGCTGTCGCTGCTCTGGACGCCATGGTCGGCCTATGAGATCGATGTCGCGTCCAAATTGCGGCCGCCATCAGCAGCGCATTGGCTGGGCACCGACGTGCTCGGCCGCGACATCGTCTCGCTATTGCTGGTGGGTGCGCGCGCGACCATTCTGGTCGGCATCATCGCCGTCGGCATCGGTCTCACCTGCGGCGTCTGCCTTGGCCTGGTCGCAGCCGCGCAGCGCGGCTGGACCGAGGAACTGATCATGCGCTTCAGCGACTTCACCTTCGCCTTTCCCGCGGTGCTGTCGGCGATCATGCTGGCGGCGGTGATCGGGCCGGGCATGGTGACGTCGATCACCGCGATCGGCATCTTCCAGATCCCGGTGTTCGTGCGCGTCACCCGCGGCTCCGCCGGTGCGGTCTGGGCGCGCGAGTTCATCCTGGCTGCGCGCGCCGCCGGCAAGGGCCGCTTCCGCATCACCATCGAGCACGTGCTGCCGAACATCTTGTCGATTCTGATCGTGCAGGCGACGATCCAGTTCGCGCTGGCGATCCTGGCGGAAGCGGCGCTGTCCTATCTGGGCCTCGGCACGCAGCCGCCGCAGCCGTCCTGGGGACGCATGCTGAACGATGCGCAGACCCTGTTGTTCCAGTCGCCGAGCCTCGCCGTGTATCCCGGTGCCGCCATCGCGCTCGCGGTGCTCGGCCTGAACCTGCTCGGCGACGGCCTGCGCGATCTGCTCGACCCACGGCTGGCGAGGCAGCGATGACGGTAGGCGATCAGCCTCTGCTCGATGTGTCGGGTCTCGGCATCCGCCTCAATACCAGCCGCGGCTCGGCGCAAGCCGTGCGCGAGGTCTCCTTCACGCTCCGGCGCGGCGAGACGCTCGGCATCGTCGGCGAGTCCGGTTGCGGCAAGTCGATCACGGCGCTCGCTCTGCTTGGCCTTCTGCCTGACAGCGCCGTCGTCAGCGGCAGCATCACGCTCGATGGCCGCGAGCTGGTCGGTCTCGGTGATGCCGAATACTGCAAGCTGCGCGGCAACCGCATCAGCATGATCTTCCAGGAGCCGATGACCGCGCTCAACCCGATGCATACGATCGGTCATCAGGTGGCCGAGCCGCTGCTGCGGCATATCGGCTGCACGGCGACCGAGGCGAAACGACAGGCGATCGCGCTCCTCGACCGCGTCGGTCTGCCGGATCCCGCCCGACGCTACGGCGCCTATCCGCACCAGTTCTCCGGCGGCCAGCGCCAGCGCATCACCATCGCGATGGCGCTCGCCTGCAAGCCCGACGTGCTGATCGCCGACGAGCCGACCACTGCGCTCGACGTCACCATCCAGCGCCAGATCCTCGACCTCATCGCCGATCTGGTCGCCGAGCGCGGCATGGCGATGATCTTGATCTCGCATGATCTCGGTGTCATCGCCGAGAACGTCCAGCGCATGATCGTGATGTATGGCGGCACGGTGGTCGAGAGCGGCACCACGGACGCCGTGTTCTCGCGCATGGGGCATCCCTACACGCAGGGCCTGTTCCGCGCGCGGCCGCGGCTCGGGGCCCGCAAGGGCACGCGCCTTGCGACCATCGCGGGTACCGTGCCGGAGCTCGCCGATCTTCCGGCCGGTTGTCCGTTCGCAGATCGCTGCGGGCTGGCGATCGACGCCTGTCGCACGGCGCTGCCGCCGTCGATCGAGATCGGCGCCGGGCACGGCGTCCGGTGCATCCGGACCGGCGTCGCGCTCGCGTGTGATCCGGCGGGAGTGGTCGCTTGAGCACCGCCGCGCAAGGAGTTGCAGAGACGCCGCTGCTCGAGGTCAGGGATCTCGTACAGCGCTACACGCTGCCGCGAGAGAGTCTGCTGCGGCCGCCCGGCGAGGTGCTCGCGCTGAACGGCGTGTCGCTGTCGTTGAAGGCGGGCAAGAGCCTCGGCATCGTCGGCGAGTCCGGCTCTGGCAAGTCGACCCTGGCGCGGCTGATCATGGCGCTGGAGCGGCCGTCAGCGGGATCGGTGCTGATGGTGGGCCGCGATCTCAACCGCCTCCCGGTGGATGAGCTGCGGCGGGCGCGCCGCGATTTCCAGATGGTATTTCAGGATCCGTACGGATCACTCGATCCGCGCCAGACCATTGCGCGCATCGTCGCCGAGCCGCTGACCGCTCTCGAACACCCGGATCGCGATTCTCTCCGCAGGCGCGTCGCGAGCGTGCTGCGGCAGGTCGGATTGCGCGATGCCGACATGGACAAATATCCGCATGAATTTTCCGGGGGGCAGCGCCAGCGCATCGCGATCGCGCGGGCCCTGATCACCCAGCCGAAGCTGATCGTCGCCGACGAGCCGGTGTCGGCGCTGGATGTCTCCGTGCAGGCGCAGGTTCTCAACCTGATGCAGGATCTGCAGGAGCAGTTCGGCCTGAGCTACGTGCTGATCAGTCATGATCTCGCGGTCGTCGACTATCTCTGCGACGAGGTTGCGGTGATGTATCTCGGCCGCATCGTCGAGCGCGGGCGGCCGGAGGACTTGTTCGGAAGTTGCGCGCATCCCTACACGCGGGCGCTCCTCGACGCCGTGCCGCGGGCCCAGGCCGGCGCGGTCCGGCGCCGTCGCGAGAGCGTTGCGATCGCTTCGCAATCCCTCGGCGCGGCCGGATGCGCCTACGCGCCCCGTTGTCCGCTCGCCGATGCCCGGTGCCGCGCGACGGCCCCCGCGTTGCGAGCGCTCACCGGACAGCATTCCGCTGCCTGCCATCGGGCGGAAAGCGTAATGGCGCTGCCGGCGCTCGTCGCAACGGAACTGCAGCCACTTGTCTCGAAGCCGCTTTGACGCGTAATTTGGCTTCCTCAGGGAGAAACAAACAATGTTCAAGAAACTATCGATCATCGCCATGGCCGCGCTCGTTGCGGCCGTCGCGCCGGCTCTCGCGCAGAGCAAGAAGGATAGCGTCGTTGTCGGCATGACCTTGGAGCCGCCGGGGCTCGATCCGACCAGCGCGGCCGCGGCGGCCATCGCCGAGGTGACGCTCTACAACGTCTATGAGACGCTGACCAAGATCAACGAGGACGGCTCGGTCTCGCCGCTGCTGGCCTCGAGCTGGCAGGCCTCGTCCGATCTGAAGAGCTACACGTTCAAGCTCGCCAAGGGCGTGAAATTCCAGAACGGCGAGGCGTTCGATTCCGCCGCGGTGAAGTTCTCGTTCGAGCGCGCCGGCGCCGCCAACAGCACCAACAAGGACAAGGCGCTGTTCCAGGCGATGGAGTCCGTGACGGCTCCCGACGCGGAGACCATCGTCGTCAAGCTGAAATATTCTGAGCCCAACCTGCCGTTCCTGCTCGGACAGGCCACCGCCTCGATCGTCGAGCCGAAGAGCGCGCCGACCAACGCGACGCAGCCGGTCGGTACTGGACCGTACACGCTGGGGAGCTGGGCCAAGGGCTCGTCCCTGACCTTGAACAAATGGCCCGACTATCGCAACGCCGCAGCCGTGAAGCTGTCCAAGGTGACGATCCGCTTCATCTCCGATCCGGCAGCGCAGGTCGCTGCGCTGTTGTCGGGTGACGTCGATGCCTTCCCGCGCGGCACCACGGCGCGCACCATCGCGCAGTTCAAGTCCGACCCGCGCTTCACCGTGCTGATCGGCGGCTCAAAGGCGAAGACGATCGTCACCATCAACAACAAGAAGAAGCCGCTCGACGACGTCCGCGTCCGCCGCGCGATCCTTGCTGCGATCGATCGCAAGGCGATGGTCGAAGGCGCCGTCGACGGCCTGGGTACGCCGATCGGCAGCTTCTACGTGCCGGGCTCGCTCGGCTATGTCGACACCACCGACATCAATCCCTACGACCCGGAGAAGGCCAAGAAGCTGCTCGCCGAAGCCGGCGTGACCACGCCGCTGCAACTGTCGCTGCGGCTGCCGCCGCCGGCCTATGCCCGCCAGGGCGGCGAGGTGCTCGCGGCTCAATTGGCCAAGGTCGGCATCGTCGCCAAGATCGAGAATCTCGAATGGGCGGCGTGGCTGTCACAGGTCTTCAACGGACCGCATGATTTCGACCTGACCATCGTCTCGCATGTCGAGCCGTTCGATCTCGTGAAGTTCACCGACAAGAATTACTACTTCGGCTATCAGTCCGAGGCCTTCGACAAGCTCTACCAGTCGATTGTCGATACGCCGAACGAGACCGAGCGCGCCAAGCTGCTCGGCGATGCCCAGCGCATGCTGGCGACCGATGCCGCTGCGGGCTTCCTGTTCCAGCCGCAGTGGATCACAATCATCAACAAGAAGCTCAAGGGTGTCTGGAAGGACGTGCCGCAGTTCGAGAATGATTTCTCGAGCTGGTCGTGGGAATGATGACGACCCCGCTTCGCGCGGCTTTGCGGTGACACTGCAGAATACAGCGCCCTCTCCCCTTGTGGGAGAGGGCATCGCAAGCCTGTCCGCAAACTCTGTCCTACTTGCCTCCCACAAGGGGAGAGGGCGCAATAACGACCGCCGCGCTGTCTGGTCGAACGCAATACTTCAACTTGAGCGCTGAGGTGAGCCCCACGATCCCTTGCCCAGTCAGTTCGGCCAATCGATCGGCGTGAAGCGCAACTGCCGCCGCCGCATCTCGGCCTGGAGCTCCTGCGCATACTGCTTGGCCCGATCGCCGATCAAACGGTAGGGGCCCCCGATCCGGCTGTCGGCGGCCACCTGCTTTCGGACACTTTCGTAGTACGCCATCAAGCTTTCATCAGTCGAATTTACAAATCGCATCCACGCGCCCTCGCAACAAATCCCCTCGCTGCCAAGTTTGCACGGCTTTTCCGCCGCGGCAGTGACATAGGTTAACGTCCCTCAGTGGCAAAAGTTCCACTTGTGTTCCAGAGAGTTCCGGGTCGATTTCATCGACACGTTTGCCGAAATGTTTTCCGCGCGAGAACTTTCTGCTCCGATGCAGCTTGAGCCAGGACTGGAGCAGGGCGGCAATGCGCACCGAAGTCCTCGTCATAGGCGGCGGGCCAGCTGGACTGATGGCCGCGATTTACCTGGCCCGGTTCCGGCGTGGGGTCGTGGTCGTCGATGGCGGCGCATCGCGGGCAGCGCTGATTCCGCGGAGCCACAACCTGCCGGGGTTCCCGAACGGCATGCCCGGAAGCGAGCTGCTCGCACGAATGCAGCGGCAGGTCGAGGAACTTCACGTTCCTATCGTCCGGGGCACGGTGAGCGCTCTCGAGACGCATGACGGAGATCTGGTCGCGACTCACGAGCGCGGTACGGTCGCGGCACAGCGCGTCATCCTCGCGACGGGTATCGTCGACAAGCAGACGCCGCTCGCCGATTGGAGAGTGGCGGTCCGTGGCGGCGAGCTGCGCTATTGTCCGGTCTGCGACGGCTTTGAAACCATCGACCACAAGATCGCCATCGTGGGCGCGCTCGGTCACGCCGCTGGCAAGGCGCTGTTCATGCGCGTCTACAGTTCGGACGTCACCTTGATCCCGATCGATGATGAGCAGGATGCAGCGAAGCGGCAGGAGCTTGCCGCCGCCGGCGTTCGGGTGGCGCCGCAGCTTCACGCGTTGCAGCGCCAAGACGGTGCGATCGAGGCGTCATTCGTCGACGGCAGCAGCGAACGGTTCGAGATCGTGTATCCTGCGATGGGCGCCGATGTTCGCTCCGAGCTCGCCATCAAGCTCGGCGCGCGGCATACATCCGATGGCTTTCTCGAGGTCGATGCCAAGCAGCGCTGCGGCGTGGCGGGACTCTATGGCATCGGCGACGTCGTCACCGACCTGCATCAGATCGCGGTGGCATTCGGCCACGCCGCGGTCGCCGCCTGTCACGCGCATCATTCATTGCCGATGCGCCATGCGGATCCATCGGGGTAAGGCAGGCCTGGAATTGATCACAACCGGAAGTCGCGATATCATATGTAAGTTCCGTTGCGTTGATGTGTCGGACCATGATTCATGGACAGAAGATCGGCGTGCATGACTGCGGCATTGAGCTGTCGCGAGGAGGCCGAACGCGATCCGGCTCGCCGCGATCAGTGGTTGCAGCAGGCGTCGAGATGGATGGCGCTGGCGGGCGAGCAAGCGGGGCATGCCCTGATCATCTGCGAGCATAGTGCCGCGGCGAGTCACGAGGCTCGCCGCTGATCGAGGCTATTGCAGCGTCGGATCGAGCCGGTCGCGCAGCCAGTCGCCGATCACCGAGACGGCGAGCGTCGTCACCACGATGGTGATCGCCGGTGCCAGCATGATCCATGGTGCGCGCGTCAGATATTCGCGGCCATAGCCGACCATGTTGCCAAGGCTCGTCATCGGCGGCTGCACGCCGAGGCCGAGGAAGGAGAGACCGGACTCCAGCAGGATGACTTCGGGAAACACCAGCGTCATCGACACGATGAGGGTCGAGGCGATGTTCGGCAGGATGTGCCTGAGATAGACGCGCTGCGGCGTTGCGCCGAGCTGTCGGACGGCGGCGGCATAGCCTTGTGCATTGGCGGAGATGGCGAGGCCGCGCGCGATGCGCGCATAGCGCTCCCAGCCGAACAGGCCCATCAACCCGATCAAGAGCGGCAGCGAGTTGCCGAAGAAGGCGAGCACGGCGAGCGCCAGAATCAGGAACGGCATGCTGGCCTGGAAGTCCGCCAGCATCAGCACGGCCTGCTCGACCAGGCCGCGGAAATGCGCGGCGAGAAAGCCGAGCGTGGTGCCGGCGATGGCGGAGATCCCGGTCGCGCCGAACGCGATCAAGAGCGAAATCCGGATCGACACGATCAGACGCGACAGCACGTCGCGACCGAGCTCGTCGGTGCCGAGCCAATGCGCCGGGCTGCCCGGCAGCGACAGGCGATTGCGCAGATCGAATTTGGTGAAGCCATGCGGCGCGAGCTGATCGGCGAAGATCGCCAGCAGCAGCATCGCGACGATCCAGCCGACTGCGATGGTCACGGAGACGGGAATGTTCGGCCAGCACAGCCGCCGCGCGGCAGGCGATTTCAATGCAAGGTCGGTCATGCCTCGGCTCCCTTGCTACGCAGCCGCGGATCCAGCAGGCCGTAGAGGAAATCCACCATCAGGTTCGACGTGACCATGGTCATCGCCACCAGCAGCAGGATGCATTGCACGACCGCGAGGTCGCGGTTGGCGACGGCGACGACCAGGAGACGGCCGACGCCGGGCCAGGAGAACACGCTCTCGACGACGACCGCGCCGGCGATCAGGCTGCCGACCATGAAGCCGAGAATGGTGACGGTGGGGATCGCCGCGTTGGGCAGCGCGTGATCCGTGATCACCCGGCGCCACGGCACGCCCTTGGCCGACGCCGTTCTGATGTAGGGCTGGCCGAGAATTTCCAGCATGGCGCTGCGCGTGAACCGCGCCAGCACCGCGGCGCCGCCGAAGCCGAGCGTCACGATCGGCAGGATGGCGTGCCGCCACGAGTCCTGTCCGCCCGACGGCAGCCAGCCGAGCTGCACGGCGAAGATCAGCACCAGGATCAGGGCCAGCACGAAGCTCGGCACCGTGAAGCCCGCCACCGCCGTGATCATCACGGCGCGGTCGATCGCCGATCCGCGGTGCAGCGCGGCGTAGATGCCGGCGGGAATGCCGAGCAGCACTTTCAGCAGGAACGCCGGAATGGTCAGCGCCAAGGTCGCGGGGATGCGCTCAATGACGAGCTGGATCGCGGGCCGGCCGTCGCGCATCGAGCGTCCGAGCTCGCCCTGGCCGATCGCCTTGAAGTAGTCGAGATACTGCATCCAGATCGGATGATCGAGACCCCACGCCTTGCGGAAGGCGGCGATGACCTCGGGCGGCGCCTCGGGCCCCATGATCATCAGCGCGGGATCGCCCGACAGCCGCAGCACGATGAAGGCAAAGGTGACGACGAGTGCGATGGTCAGCAGCGCACGCGCCAGGCGGATGGCGAAATAGCGCAGCATCACGCGGCGACCTCGGTCTGCGACTGCAGCCCCGAAACGAGATGACAGGCCACCTGGCGCTGCCGATCCAGGGCGGCGAGCGCGGGCAACTCGTTGGCGCAGCGGGCGGTCGCGTGGCTGCAGCGCGGGTGGAAGGCACAGCCGGCGGGGCGCGCCGCCGGATTCGGCGGGTCGCCCGTCAGTACGATGCGGCTGGTGCTGCGGCGTCCCGGAGCAGGGGAAGCGGACACCAGCGCCTGCGTGTAGGGATGTTGCGGCCGCGCGAACAGGTCGTCGGCATCGCCATATTCGACGATGCGGCCGAGATACATCACGGCCACCTTGCTGCTGATCTGCCGGACGACGCGCAGATCATGGCTGATGAACAGCATCGTCAGACCGAGCCGGGCCTGGAGATCGACCAGCAGGTTCACCACCTGCGCCTGGATCGAGACGTCGAGCGCGCTGACCGGTTCGTCGCAGACGAGGAAGTCGGGCTTGGTCGCCAGCGCACGGGCGAGCACGATGCGCTGGCGCTGACCGCCCGACAGCGCGCCGGGATAGCGGGCGCCATGGCCGTCGTTGAGATCGACAGCCTGGAGCAGCTCATGCACGCGCGCGTCGCGCTCGGCGGCCGTGCCGATGTCGTGGATGTCGAGCGGCTCGCGGATCTGCGCGGCAACGGGAAGTCGTCGATCGAGCGCGCCGAGCGGATCCTGGAAGATCATCTGCATGCGCGCGCGCTGGGCGCGCCACGCCGCCGAGCCTGGTGCTGCGATCGGGGCGCCGTCGAAGCGCACACTGCCGCGGTCGGGCGGCTCGAGACCGAGCACCATGCGGCCGGTGGTGGATTTGCCGGAGCCGGACTCGCCGACGATGCCGAGCGTCTCGCCCTTTTGGATCGAGAAGCTCAGGCCGTCGACGGCGTGGACGGATGCGGCGCGTCCGAACAGGCCGGTCCTCATCCGATAGGTGCGCGAGATCGCCTGGACCTCGACCAGCGGCGCTGTCATTCGGCGGCGAGCTCCATCGGCAGGCGCTGCGGCCGCAGGCAGGCCACCGCGCGGTCCGGCTCGACCGGCGCCAGCGGCGGCACGCCGGCATGGCAGCCGTCGCCGGCAAACGTGCAGCGCGGCGCGAAGGCGCAGCCGCTGGGCAGTGCGCGCGGATCAGGCACTGTTCCGGGAATGGCCTGCAGCCGCCGCCTGACGCCATCGAGCGGCGGCAGCGCGCCGATCAGGCCCTGCGCATAAGGGTGCCAGGGATCATCGAACAGCCGCGTCGCGGGCGCGCGCTCGACGATGCGGCCGGCATACATCACGCAGACGTGGTCGCAATTCTCCGCGACGACGCCGAGGTCATGGCTGATCAGGACCATCGCCATGTTGAACTCGCGCCGGATGGCCGACAGCAGATCGAGGATCTGCGCCTGGATGGTGGCGTCGAGCGCGGTGGTGGGCTCGTCGGCGATCAGCAGCTCGGGCTGTCCGGCCAGCGCCATTGCGATCATGATGCGCTGGACTTGGCCGCCGGAGAACTCGTGCGGATAGGCGGACAGCCGGCGTGCCGCATCGGGGATGCCGACGAGATCGAGCAGCCTGAGCGCCTCGGCCCGCGCAGCCTCGCCGCGCAGCCCGCGATGCAGCGCGAGGCTTTCGCACAACTGGCGCCGGATCGTGAGCACCGGATTGAGCGCGCTGGCGGGATCCTGGAAGATCATCGCGATGCGGCGGCCGCGCACCTGGTCGAGCACCTTGCCGTCAGCGCCGAGCAGTTCGCGGCCTTCGAGCCTGGCCGAGCCTGATACTTTCGCCTTGCCGGGCAGGAGACCCAGCGCCGCGAGCCACGTCACCGACTTGCCGGATCCGGACTCGCCGACGAGGCCGATGGCCTCGCCCCTACCGATGTCAAGATCGATGCCGTGCAGCACGGGCGTGCCGTCGAAGGCGACCTTCAGTTCGGAGATGCTGACCAGCGGCGCCACGGCGTCACGCACCGTAGTTGCCGGTGCGGAAGTCCATCGCGAAGGCCGGCGAGGCCTTCCACTTGATCGACTTCGGCTTGGCGGTGAAGGTCGCGTTCTGGTGCAGCACCGTGTAGGCGGGGTCCTCGCGCTCGGCGATCTCCAGCATGCGGCGGAACGCCTTCTTGCGCGCCTCGCGATCGGTCGAGGTCTCCAGGAATTCGGAAAGACGATTGAGCTCGTCATTGCTCCATTCGCCGACCTGCTGCTGCTGGCCGTTGGGGCCATGCTGGGCGACGAGCGAGGAGACGGGATCGTTGAACGCGGCCGAGTTGGACCAGTCGCGCACCGCGCGGGTCGGAGCGCGCTCGAGAATCTGGGACCAGTTCTCCTTGGTCTCGATCTGAACGTTGAGGCCGACCGCCTGCCACATCTCGACCAGCACCTGCGCGGTCGCGACCTGGTTGGTGTAGTAGTTGTTGAGCAGTCGATACGGGATCGGGTCACCCTTGTAGCCGGCCTGCTTGAGCAGGTCCTGTGCCAGCTTCGGATCGAATGCCGGCACGCTCCAGTCGGCGATGAACATGTCGCCGTAGAATTCCCACTGCAGGCCCTTCGGCACCCGGGTGCGGCCGGCCCACAGGCTGTCGACGATGGCCTGGCGGTCGATCGCATGGGTGAAGGCGCGGCGCACCAGCGGATTGGCGAGCTGCGGGTGGTTCTTGTCGAACACGGTGAGACGGTGATTGAGGATGGTGCCGCCCTGGACCTCGAACGCCGCGTTCTTCTCGATGCCGGCGATCTGGTCCGGCGGGATGTCGCAGGCGAACTGATATTCGCCAGACAGGAGCCCGTTGATGCGGCTCGCGACCTCCGGCACTTCCAGGAATCGGATGCGCTTCAGCGGCGGACGGCCACCCCAATATTCGTCATGGGCTTCGAGCGTCAGCGACACGTCCGGCTTGAACTCGACGATCTTGTAGGGACCCGTCGTGATCGGCTTGCGCGCCCAGTCGAGATAGCTCGCCGCTTCCTCCCAGCCGCGCCGGCTCATGATGTCGGAGCCATAGCGCATCAGGCGGCCTTCGATGGTGACGTCGGGCGTCGCGTTGACGAAGCGCACGGTGTATTTGTCGACGGCGTCGACGCGAACCAGGTCCGGCCACATCCGGCGCGCGACGCCAATCACGTCCGGCGGCAGCTCCTTGCCCGGGCGCGGCGTCGGGATCTTCTCGAACGCCTTGATGGTGGTGCGGCTCTTGGCCTCGCTGTCGCCGAACATGCGCTCGCGGCTGAACGAGAACACGACGTCCTCGGACGTCATCTCGTCACCATTGTGGAACTTGACGCCCTGGCGCAGCTTCAATTCGACGGTCTGGTCGTCGATGCGCTTCCACTCGGTGGCGAGGCCGGGGACGGCTTCGAGATTGCCGCGGAAGTTCTTCGAGATCAGGCTTTCCCACAGCGACGAGTAGAACACGCGCTCGCCGACATTGGACTGCTCGCGCAGCACGTCGAGCACGTTCGAATTGGTCACCTTCTGCACGGCGATGGTGACCGAGGGACGGTTGTCTCCCTGCGCGATCGACACGCGCGGCAGGATGAAGCTGCCGCCGATCGCGGCGCCGGCGCCGAGCAGGCCGCGGCGGGTGAGCTTGGTCATGGCAATCTCTCTAGGGTGCGAGGTTGTCAGGAAATGACGGTCGTTGGCTTACTGAGCGAGGCCGAGCGCGGCGAGGTGCGCTGCGCCGGCCTTGACGTGATCGTGGTTGCGCAATTCGAGGATCAGGCGCGGATTGGAGCTGAGCTTCGCCAAAGCGCGGAACACGGCGATCCAGCGAATGTTGCCTTCGCCCGGCGCCCAGTGTCGGTCGGCATAGCCGTCGGTGTCCTGCAGATGCACATGGGTCAGCATGTCGCCGGCGGCATCGACATAGTAGTCGACCGGCGGCGCGCCGGTGGAATGATGCGCGTAGTTGGCATGGCCGGTGTCGAGCGACACGCGCACTTTGCTGCTGTCCAGCGCCTTGGCAAGCGTGACGCGATCCAGCGGATCCTTGTCCTCGATGTTCTCGATCACCAGCTCGCAATTGGCCTGCTCGGCCGAGGCGATGACGTCGGACAGCGTCGCACGGACACGCTCGATCAGCTGCTCGCGATTGTCCGGCAGCATGTCGATGTTGTTGTAGTCCCAGGTCGTGTAGGGCGAGTGGATCACCATCTGGGTGGCGCCGAGGAACTCTGCGACTTCCAGGCCCTGCAGCAGCCGCTTGGTCACCGCGCGGCGGATCATCGGATCGTGGCTGTCGATCTTGAAGCCCCAGAACGGGCCGTGGATGCCGAGCCGGCCGGTATGGCCCGACAGCATCGACTTGATCTCGCGCGCGGTGCCGCGCCAGTCGCTGTCGAGCAGGTCGGCGCGGAAGAAGTCCTGGATCTCGAGATCCCGCTGGCGCTCGAGCAGCCAGTCGGTGTGGGCCGGAATCGATTTGACGGAGAGAGCGGCGCCCAGGACAGGCAGCGTGGCGGACATTTGGCGAGATCCCTTCTTGAGACCTCGTGAGCGCTAGCGGAGTTCGATGACGCCCCCATGAAGGGCTGTGGATGGCGACCGCGACATCTTGTGTGGTTGAGCCCGCGGCAGGCCGCAGTCGTTCTATTCCTGGGGTAGACGAACGCGCTCGGGATCTACTTGACGTAGCCGCGGGAATTGCAACAATGCGGCAAAAACGGGGATGTGCGATGACGGTGCGGCGGGCAATCCTTGGCGCGATGCTGTCGGTCCTGATACTGACCTCAGTGGCGCTGATCGAGGCGTCCTTGATAGCGGCTGCTTACGCGAAGGGACCGTATGGCACGATCTCGGTCGCCGGATGGTCGGGCGGCGCCTATACTGACGACAACACCGGCAAGTTCTCCAGCTGCATTGCCTCGGCGAGCTACAAGAGCGGCATCAATTTCGGCGTGCTCGCGCTGCCGACCTACAATTGGGCGCTCGCCTTCATTCATCCGGGCTGGTCGCTGTCGCAGGGGCAGAAGTTTCCCATCGTGCTCAGCTTCGACGGCCGCAATTCGTACAACGTCGAGGGCTCGGTCTGGTCGGCCAACATGGTCGTGGTTCCGATGCCGAACGATTCCAGCCTGATCAAGGCGTTCCGGGCGGCGCGGACGATGTCCGCCTTCGCACAGGGCAACCTGTTCCAGTTCGATCTCAACGGCACCTCCGTGCTGTTGCCCTCGCTGGCGAACTGTGTGCGCATAATCAATGCCGGTGGGATGGCCGCGGCGACGAACTTCACGGTGCAGCCCGGCGCCGCTTCGGCGCAGCGTCAGGCCGCGCCCCCCGTCGCGACCACGCCGGCCGCGACGGCGAGCGTGCAGCCGGCACGCGCGTCCGAGGATTCGCCCGAGCTGCAGCTCGAGGCGATGCAGATCGCCTCCAACTTCATTCTGAAGGCGGCGCTGTCGCATCCGGCAATCCTCGGCGGCGGCGACCGGCCAGTGTGGCTGACCGCAGGCGGCGTCGCCTGGAAGGCGGACAATGCCACCGGCTTCGTCCGGATCGTGCCGCCGCAGCGCAACCTGGACGGCCTGGAAGTCGCTGCCACGATCATCGGCAACGACGCGCGCGACTGCAAAGGCAAGTTCATCTCCGCCCGCAACAGCGAGCTGGTCGACAGCGCGGTGGTGTTCCGCGGCATGTCGTCCTGCGAGGACAGCGAGAAGTCGGACATCGCCGAGTACTTCATCTTCCCGCGCAAGGCGGGCGGCTTCGTCCTGTTCTCCGTGATCACGCCGACCAAGCCGGTCGGCGGCGGCGGCCAGCAGTTGCAGACGCGCGAGGAAGCCAACGCCAACTTTCGCAAGGCGGCGTTCACGTCCATCGCGAAGTAGGCTGCCTCCGCTCGCTGAGCCTGCCGTGGCTCATTTGCGTGTTACCTCCGTGCCTGCTTCGGTCGCCTGACCGCACGCACCTTGCCGCTGCCGCCGCCGCCGCAATACAGCGTCTCGCTCCCGTCGGACTCCATGCCGGAGACGCCGGTGCCGACCGGCATGTCGAGCTGATCGAGGACCTCGCCGGTCGCGGGATCGATGCGCCTGATGTCGCTGACATCGTCCTCCCAGGTGCCGTGCCAGAGCTCGCCATCCACCCAGGTGACGCCGGTGACGAAGCGCGTGCAGGAAATGCTGCGCAGGATCTGCCCAGTTGCCGGGTCGATCTGGTGGATCTTGCGGTCGCGATAGGCGCCGACCCAGAGCGACCCTTCAGCCCAGGCCAGCCCGGAATCGCCACCGCCCGAGGGCGCCGGGATCGTCGCGAGCACGCGGCCACTGTCGGGATCGACCTTGTGGATGCGATCTTCGGCGATCTGATAGAGATGCTTGCCATCGAAGGCGGTCCCGGCATGCGAGGGCACGTCGAGCGACTTGCGGACCGCGCCGTCGGCAGGATCGAACGCCTTGATGCTGGCGCCGGTCGCAATCCACACCTGCTCGCCGTCATAGCTGACGCCGTTGACTCGGTCGGTGCCGTCGAACGGGCCGTATTCGCGGATGATCTCTGCAGGTGCGCGTGTCATGACCTTCTCCATTGCTGACGGCAGCACGCTAATCGAGCGACGACCACGCCGGGAGTAACAAGCTGGTCGCGAATGCCGGCACCACCGGACAGGTCCAGCGCTGCGCGCGGCCGCGGCCGAACGACTGGACCTTGCCGGACAGAGCGAGCGCGTCGAGCGCGCGCTGCATCGTGCGCTGGCTGGCGCCGAGCGCCAGCGCAAGGCCGGAGCTCGACCACGCCTCGCCGTCGGCGAGGCAGGCGAGCACGGGCGCATTCTCGTCCTCGATCGGCTGTGCCAGCACGACGACGCGGCGGCCATCGCGCGGCAGCAGGGCAAAGCCGCCGCGCGTCGCATTGACGTCGGCCATGTCTTTCAAGAGCCGGCGCAAGCGCCCGATCTCGACACGCAAGCGGGCGCGATGCGACTCATCGGCTTCCTTGCCGCGGAAAGCCGCGGCGATCAGCTCCGATCGCGAGACATCATCGGGCGTCGCCTCCGCCAGCCTGCGGGCGAGAGCAAACAACACCGGACGCCGCGCCAACGGCACGACGAGGCTGCCCTGGCGCACCACGAGCCGGCAGGCATCGACGATCAGGCCGTCGGATCGGAAGAGCGCTTCGACCTCATCGAGCTGCAGCAGCCGTTGCTCGCCTCCTCGGATCAAGCGAGCGGCCGGCGCGGACAGCGTGGCCGCGAGCCGCTCGACCTCGGCTTGCAGCTCCGGACTCCGCGTCCGCCAGGCCATGGCTCCGGCCCGCTCGAGCGCCGCCTGCGCCGCCTTGGTCTGCAGGCGGCGCAGCGCCAGGCCGGCGACGATCAGTTCATAGATGGTGCGCGCCGCCGGCTGCAGCGGCGAGGGATCGAGATCGGCGAGCCCCCGCTCGGCGTCATCGAGGTGGCCGATGAGGACCATGCGCCGGATTTCGAGGCTCCGCGCATAGGCGGCATTGGTGCGGTCGCCGTGCTGCTCCAGCGTTGCGCGCGCCTCGGCCAGCGCCTTCGTCGGCCATGACAGATCGCGCGCCGCCAGCGCGATCTCGGCCTCCGCCACGGCGCAGCGGGCGCGCGCCATGGCCGCCTTCGGGCCGAAGCTGCGCGCGGCCTGGCGCAGCAGCGCCTTCGCCCTGATGACATCGCCGAGCCTGGCCATCGCGATGCCGCGCAGCGCCAGCGCCGGCGGATCGTCGCGCAGCGCGACGCGATTGAGCGCGCCGAGCGGATCACCCGCGGCCAGCGCCTGTGCCGCCGCCGAGATCAGCGAGTCCATGCAAATCCCGCCACACTTGTCACTCCGCATTCCTCCCGCGGCGATCCTAGTCTCAGATGCGGTCAACACGCAAAAGGAACACCGACATGACCATGCATCTCACCGGAACTCGCGAAGACTGGCTCAAGGCACGCCTCGATTTGCTGCAGGCCGAGAAGGAGTTCACCCGCCGCGGCGATGAACTGGCGCAGCGTCGCCAGGCCTTGCCCTGGGTGCGCGTCGATAAGGCCTATCGCTTCGATACCGAGGAGGGGCCTGCCAGCTTGCCCGATCTGTTCCAGGGCCGCTCGCAGCTCCTCGTCTATCACTTCATGTTCGGCCCCGACTTCCAGGCCGGCTGCCCGTCCTGCTCGATGATCGCCGACGGCTTCAACGGCTTCCAGGTCCATCTCGCCAATCACGACGTGATGCTGTGGGCGGTGTCGCGCGCGCCGCTGGCGAAGCTCAGGGCCTACAAGAGCCGCATGGGCTGGAGCTTCCCCTGGGCGTCGTCGGCGAGCAGCGATTTCAACTTCGACTTCAATGTCGCGATCACCGAGGAGCAGCAGCGCCAGGGGGGCAGCGAGTACAACTACCGCACCAGCCCGCCGATGAAGCCGTCCGACGTCCCGGCCATGGTGGCGGAAGTCGCCGCCGGCACCGGCACGGACGGCGCCACCTTCATGCGCGACCGCCCGGGCATGAGTGCCTTCATTGTCGAAGACGGCGTCGTCTACCACACCTATTCGAGCTACGCCCGTGGCCTCGATGGGCTGTGGGGCGCCTATCAGTGGCTCGACCGCGCGCCGAAGGGCCGCAACGAGCAGGGCGTGTGGTGGCGCCGCCGCGACGAATACGCGGCGCGCTGAGAGCAGGGAGTGAAGCCATGGCGTTCGTCCCGTCCAAGCGGCGCGCGATGCCGGACCTCGCTGAGGCACTCCGCTTTGCTGCGGCGCCGACCTTCGCGTTGATGGCGGTGCTGAACGCCATGGCCCGCGACGGCCGGGCAGATATGATCTGCTCGGCGATGCCGGCGGGCGCGCCGCTCGGCGACATGACGGTCATGTATCTGCTGATGAGCGCGTTTCACTTGGTGCCGTGGCTGAAGCGGATGCGGCGGAGCCGGCCGAGGGCGAGGTCCGCCGGGGCTCGATCGCAGCAGCCTTTGAGTTAGTTCGGCGTCGACCAGCGTTGGTTGCCGAGAGAGACCCCTCACCTGAGCGAGCCCGCGGGTGGGCCGGCGATGCCCTCTCCTACAAGGGGCGAGGGCGCTGTATCGGGCAGTCTTGTCGCGGCGATCGTTGGGAAAGTACTGCTCGCCATTCGAGCCTGCGCAGGGCCAGTTACTGCGCCCTCTCCCCTTGTGGGAGAGGGCATGTAAGACAGCGCGGCACACTCACTTGGGTGAGGGGTATGTTTCCGCAAGCATCACCGCCAGTTTGAGCGCACAGTTAAACACCGCGCACCGCGACAGCGCGGCGTCACGCCTCCGCGGCCACCTTCAGCGCCTCGGCCCGGATCTCCTCCACCAGCCGCTCCTTCAGCGCGACGAACTCCGGCGACGTCTTGATCTTGTAGGAGCGGGGATGCGGCAGCTCGATCTTGATGTCGGCCTTGACGCGGCCGGGGCGGGCGCTCATGACCAGCACGCGGCTGCCGAGGAAGATCGCCTCCTCGATGTCGTGGGTGACGAACAGCACCGTCTTTTGGTCGCGCTCCCAGATGCCGAGCAGCATCTCCTGCATCAGCACGCGGGTCTGGTTGTCGAGCGCGCCGAACGGCTCGTCGAGCAGCAGAATCTTCGGATCATTGGCGAGCGCGCGCGCGATCGCGCAGCGCTGCTGCATGCCGCCGGAGAGCTGCTTGGGCCAGTGGTTCTCGAAACCCTCAAGGCCGATCTGCTGGATGAAGCGGTCGGCGACGGCGTTGCGCTTGTCCTCAGGCACGCCGCGCTCGCGCAGGCCGAAGGCGATGTTCTCACGCACGGTGAGCCAGGGAAACAGCGTGTAGGACTGGAACACCATGCCGCGATCGGCGCCGGGGCCTTCGACCTCGCGGCCGTCGAGCAGCACCTTGCCGCTCGTCGGATGGTCGAGCCCGGCGACGATGCGCAGCAGGGTCGACTTGCCGCAGCCGGAGGGGCCGAGGATGGTGACGAAATCGTTGTTGCCGATCGTGAGCGCGACCGGCTCCAGCGCGCGCGTCGGCGCGTGGCCCTGGCGGGCCGGGAAAATGCGGGTGACCTGATCGATGACGAGCGTGGTCATGCGAGCTTCCACGGGAACAGCCAGGCGTTGAATGCCTTGAACAGGAAATCCGAGATCAGCCCGATCAGGCCGATGATGATGATGCCGAAGATGATCTGTCCGGTGTTGAGCAGCGCCTGGCTGTCGGTGATCATGTGGCCGATGCCGGAGGACGAGCCGATCAGTTCGGCGACGATGACATAGGTCCAGGCCCAGCCGAGCACCAGCCGCAGGATCTCGGCAATCTCAGGCGCAGCCGACGGCAGCAGCACGCGCGCGATGATGCCGCGATCGCCGGCGCCGAGCGTGTAGGCGGCTTCGACGAGGTCGCGCCGCGTGTTGCCGACGGTGACGGTGATCATCAGGATGATCTGGAACACCGAGCCGATGAAGATGATCAGCAGCTTCTGCAACTCGCCGATGCCGGCCCACAGGATCAGGAGCGGGATGAAAGCGGAGGCAGGCAGGTAGCGCGCGAAGGAGACGAACGGCTCGAGGAACGCCTCGATCGGCTTGTAGGCGCCCATCAACAGGCCGAGCGGAACGGCGATGACGGCCGCGAGCACGAAACCGCCGACGACGCGCCAGACGGTCATGCCGATGTCGGTGAGGAAGCCGAACTTGACCAGCAGGTCCCAGCCCTCGCGCAGCATGGTCAGGGGATCTGCCAGGAACGTCTTCGGCACATAGCCGCCAACCGTCGCCAGCGACCACGCCGCGACGAACACGACGAAGAAGGCAAGGCCGAGCGCGGTTCTCGATCTGGCGCTGACGGGTTCGAGAGGTCGGATCACGGATCGGGCTTTCGTGTTGGGTGCGGCTCGCGAGGGGGCGGGCCGCTCATGTTGAGTTGGCTTCGGAATACGCTGCTCAATATCGGGCGGGATGCCTCAACACCGTCATTGCGAGGAGCGAAGCGACGAAGCAATCCAGAGTCTCACGCTGGGCCCTGGATTGCTTCGCTTCGCTCGCAATGACGGATCGTGCGGGGCACGCTTCAGCGCCTACTTGATGAAGCTCGCGTCATACAGATCCTCGATCTTCGGGATCTGCTTGATGATGCCGACCTCGAGCAGGAGCTCGGCCGCCTCCTTGTTGAAGGTCTTGAACTCCGTCTCAAAGAACTTCTGGCTCGCGGCCTTGTCCTGCCAGCGCAGATACTTCGCGGAGTTGCCGAACTGCTCAGCCGTCTGCTTCACGTCGGCACCCATGATCTCATAGGCCTTGGCCTGGTCCTTGGCGATCATGTCCAACGCCTCGAAATAGCTGTCGGCGAGCGCCTTGGCGGCCTTCGGATTCTCGGACAGGAACTTCGGTGTGCAGCCGAAGGTGTCCATCACCATCGGATAATCCAGGGTGGTGGCGATGATCTTGCCCTTGTCGGGCGCGGCGCGCACCGTCGACAGATACGGCTCGTAGGTCATCGCCGCGTCGTTCTGGCCGGAAACGAAGGCCTGCGCGGCCGCGGCCGGCTCCAGGTTCACGATGGTGACGTCCTTCACCGTGAGGCCGTTCTTCTTGAGCATCCAGGCCAGCCCGAAATAGGGCGAGGTGCCGGGCGCGGATGCTGCGACGGTCTTGCCCTTGAGGTCCTTGATGGAGGCGATGTCGTTGCGCACGGCCATGCCGTCGGCGCCGTAGCTCTTGTCGAGCTGGAAGATCTGCTTGGTGGCGACGCCGTTGGCGTTCCAGGAGATCCAGGTCTCGACCGTGGTCGCCGCGCACTGCACGTCACCGGCGGCGATCGCGAGGTGGCGGTCCTTCTGCGGGATCTTCTTGATGGTGACGTCGAGGCCGTTCTTCTTGAAGATGCCGGCTTCCTTCGCCAAGGTCAGCGGCGCAAAACCGGTCCAGCCGGAAATGCCGATACCGACCTTGACGTCGTCGGCATAGACGGTCGTCGAGGCCAGGAGCGCGGCCGTTACTGCGAGTAGCCCAAATCTGCGCATCGTCATCGTCCTTTGCTGTGAGAAGAAAGCCCTTCGTGCGGCTCGCAGCCGTGATGGCTGCGATCTCCGCTCATCTCTGCAAGCGTGCTTGCAAATCCCATGCTCAGTTCGGGCGCGCGTGAGCTGTCTCATTCGCTGCCCCTGAACCGCGCCACGAGGCGATGCTGCTCTCCGGGATAGATCAGCCTGACAGCCGTGAGCGGCTGTCCCTTGCGCCAGGTGTGACGCTCGATCACGAGGCAGGGTGAGCCGACCGCGATGTCGAGGCCTTCGGCGATTGCGTCGTCGGCGACGATGGCGCTGATCGCGTGCTCCGCCTCGGTCCAGGGCACGTGATGCAGCAGCCAGGAGCCCGGTGGATCGATCTTGAAATTGGCCTTCGCGGCATCGGGTACGGCGTCGAGATCGATCAGCCGGTCCTCGATCGCGAACGGGACGTTGTCGGCGCTGTGGCGGCAGCGGATCGCGATGACCTTGCACGGTGTCTTGACGCCGAGGCGCTCACGATCGGCGGCGTTGGCGGTGCGGCGCGTCGATGAGATCAGTTCATAGCCATAGGCGCGGCCGAGCGCGCTGATCTCGGCGCGGATGTCGGGGATCTTCAGCACCGCCGACAGGAACTGCGGACGCCGCACGAACGTGCCGGCACGGCGGCGCCGCTCGATCAGGTCGGCCTGGGCGAGCTCCGATAGTGCCTTGTTCACGGTCATGCGTGAGCAGCCGTAATGCTCCATGATCTCGTGCTCGAACGGGATGCGGTGGCCGGGCGGCCATTCGCCGGTGAGGATGCGGCGCTCGATGTCCTGCCGGATCGTCTTGTAGAGCGTGCCGGCTCCCGGCCTGGCGCTGTCATCGGCGAGGCTCATGCGAGCAGCCTCCGCACCGCCGTGTTAAAGCCGCGCCTTGCCGCCTCGCGCGACCGATGATGGCCTCCCTGCACGACCTTGGCGCCGCCGGCCCAGACACAATCGATGGCGCCGTGCGACGTCGCGAAGATCCAGCCGTCGAGCAGCGCATCGCGCGTTCGCCCTGCGAGCGACGGATGCGACAGATCGAGCGTGAGGATGTCGGCGCGGCCGCCGACCTGCAGGCCGGCGAGCGGTTGCGCCAGCGCCTGTGCGCCGCCAGCAAGAGCGGCATCCAAGAGCGTGCGGCCTGTCGACGCATCCGGACCTGACGTCAGCACGTTGCGCTCACGATGCGTCAGCCGCTGGCCGTATTCGAGCTGGCGCAACTCGTCGCTCACGCCGACCAGCACGTTCGAGTCGGTCCCGACGCCGATGCGCCCACGCGCGCGCAGATAGTCGCGTGCCGGGAAGATGCCGTCGCCGAGGCTGGCTTCGGTGACCGGACAAAGGCCCGCCGTCGCGCCGCTCCTCGCAAGCGCCGCCGTTTCATCCGCCGTCATATGCGTCGCGTGGACCAGGCACCAGCGATCGTTGAGGTCGTGATGATCCAGCAGCCATTGCACCGGGCGCTGGCCGGACCAGGCGAGGCAGTCCTCGACCTCCTTCACCTGTTCGGCGGCGTGAATGTGGATCGGGCCACCCTCGGCGAGCGGCAGCAGCGCGGCCAGTTCATCCGGCGCGACCGCCCGCAGGCTGTGTGGCGCGATGCCGAGATTGGCGCCATGAAGCGAGCTGATCGCCTTGCGGGAGGCCGTCAGCAGTTTGGCGAACTGATCGATATCGCAGATGAAGCGCCGCTGGCCGTCATGCGGCGCCGCGCCGCCAAAGCCGCCATGCGCGTAGAAGCTCGGTAGCAGGGTCAGGCCGATGCCGGATGTCTGGGCCGCCGCGGCGATGCGCCCCGCTATCTCGGAGACATCGGCGTAAGGCGTACCGTCGCGATCGTGGTGCAGATAATGGAATTCACCGACCCGCGTGAAGCCGCGCTCCAGCATCTCGACATAGAGCAGGACCGCGACCGCCTCGACATCCTCGGGGCGCATCGACAGGGCGAAACGGTACATCGTCTCGCGCCAGGTCCAGAACGTATCCGTCGAGTGGCCGCTGATCTCGGCAAGCCCGGCCATGCCGTGCTGGAACGCGTGGCTGTGCAGGCTGGCGATGCCGGGGATCGCGACCTCATGTTGCTCGTCGTCGGAGGTCGGAGGCACGCCGGCGGATACCGACTCGATTGCGCCATTGCTGATGACGACCTGCACGTCCTCGGCCCACCCCCTGGGCAGAAGCGCGGATGCGAAGTGCAATGACGCCATGATCGATAAGCCCGCTGGACAGGACGGCGGAAGCGAGTTTATGTATAGACATATCGCCCGTCAAGCTTTCGTGAAGGGGGAGGCAGCATGGCCCAGCGTTTCGACCGGATCTGGCAGAATGCGCGGCTCGCGACCTTGCGCGAGGGGGAGCCGGGCCTCGGCGTGATCGAGCAGGGCGTGATCGCTGCACGCGATGGCCGCATCGCCTTTGCCGGTCCGCAATCGGAGTTTCCGGCTGATGGAGATGCGCCCGAGCGCATCGATTGCGAGGGACGCTGGATCACGCCGGGTCTCGTCGACTGCCACACCCATCTTGTCTTTGGAGGCGACCGTGCGCACGAGTTCGAGCTGCGGCTCGCCGGCGCGAGCTATGAGGAGATCGCGCGTGCCGGCGGCGGCATCGTGTCCACCGTCGCGGCGACGCGCGCCGCCAGCGAACAGGAATTGATCGCCCGCGCGCTGCCGCGGCTCGATGCGCTGCTCGCCGAAGGCGTCACGACGATCGAGATCAAATCCGGCTATGGCCTGGAGGCCGCGACAGAGCTGCGACAATTGTCCGCAGCCCGCGCGCTCGGCAGCCAGCGGCCGGTCAGCGTGCGCACCAGCTTTCTCGGCGCGCATGCGTTGCCGGTCGAAGCCGGTGGCGACAAGGACCGCTACATCGACCTCGTCTGCAACGAGATGCTGCCGGCGGTTGCCAGGTCAGGCCTCGCCGATGCGGTCGACGCATTCATGGAAAATATCGCTTTCTCCGCTGCGCAAACATCGCGCGTGTTCGCGGCGGCCAAGGCGCTCGGCCTGCGGGTCAAGCTGCATGCCGATCAGTTGTCGAACCTCGGCGGCGCCGCGCTCGCGGCCGAGTTCGGCGCGCTGTCGGCCGATCATCTCGAGCACACCGACGAAGCGGGTGCTGTTGCGATGGCGCGGAGCGGCACGGTGGCGGTGCTCCTGCCTGGCGCGTTCTACTTCATTCGCGAGACGCAGAAGCCGCCGGTCGAGCTGTTTCGCAAGCACGGCGTAAAGCTCGCGCTGGCGACCGACTGCAATCCGGGCTCGTCGCCGCTGACCTCGTTGCTGCTGACCACGAACATGGCGGCGACCTTGTTCCGGATGACGGTCGATGAATGCATCGCCGGCGTCACGCGCGAAGGCGCCCGGGCCTTGGGCTTGCTAGCCGAGACCGGCACGCTGGAGGCCGGCAAGTGGTGCGATCTTGCGATCTGGGACATCGGCCGTCCCGCGGAGTTGGTCTACCGCATGGGCTTCAACCCGCTGCACCGGCGCGTGTGGAGGGGCCAATGAGCACGATCGTCGCAGAGCCCGGCCACGTCAGCCTCGATGATCTTGTGCGCGTCTACACCGGCGCGTCGCTCATGCTGGATTCGGCGTATTGGCCGCGTGTCGAAGCGGCAGCAGGGATCGTGGCGAAGGCGGCGCAGGGCGCCGAGCCGGTCTATGGCATCAACACCGGCTTCGGAAAGCTGGCTTCCAAGCGCATCCCGCCTGACCAGACGGCCCAGCTCCAGCGCAATCTCATTCTCTCGCATTGCTGCGGCGTCGGCCCCGCGACGCCTGAGCCGGTGGTGCGGCTGATGATGGCGTTGAAGATCATCTCGCTCGGTCGCGGCGCCTCCGGCGTGCGCTGTGAGATCATCGAACAGTTGCAGGCGATGCTGGCGCGCGGCGTATCGCCCTTTGTGCCGCAGCAGGGCTCGGTCGGCGCCTCCGGCGATCTCGCGCCGCTCGCGCATATGACCGCCGTCATGATCGGCGAAGGCCAGGCCTTCGTCGACGGCCGGCTCGTGCCGGGCCGCGAGGCGCTGGCGCGCGCCGGCCTCACGCCGGTTACGCTCGGGCCGAAGGAAGGGCTGGCGCTGATCAACGGCACGCAGTTCTCGACGGCCTATGCGCTCGCCGGTCTGTTCCGCGCGCATGATCTGCTCAACGCTGCCCTGGTGACGGGCGCACTGTCGGTCGATGCGGCGATGGCTTCGACGGCGCCGTTCCGGCCCGAAATTCAGGCGCTGCGCGGTCATCCCGGCCAGATCGCAGCCGGCCGCGTGCTCACCGAACTGCTTGACGGCAGCGCCATACGGCTGTCGCATCTCGAAGGCGACGAGCGCGTGCAGGATCCGTATTGCCTGCGATGCCAGCCGCAGGTCGCCGGCGCGGCGCTCGATCTGTTGACACAGGCCGCGCGCACGCTGGTCACCGAGGCCAATGCCGTCACCGACAATCCGCTGGTGCTGGCCGACACCGGCGAGATCATCTCCGGTGGCAATTTTCACGCCGAGCCGGTGGCGTTTGCCGCCGACCAGATCGCGCTGGCATTGTCCGAGCTCGGCGCGATCAGCGAGCGGCGCATCGCGACGCTGGTCGATCCCGCGCTGAACTTCGGCCTGCCGCCGTTCCTGACGCCGGAGCCGGGCCTGAACTCCGGCTTCATGATCGCCGAGGTGACGGCCGCGGCGCTGTTCGCCGAGAACAAGCAGCGCGCGCTGCCGTGCTCGATCGACTCGACGCCGACCAGCGCCAACCAGGAAGACCACGTCTCGATGGCTGCACATGCGGCGCGCCGGCTGTACGACATGGCCGACAATCTCGCTGCTATCATCGGCATCGAGCTGCTCGTCGCCACCCAAGGCATCGAGCTGCGAGCGCCGCACGGCACCAGCGCGGCGCTGTCTGCAGTCATTGCCGCGCTTCGCGCGCATGTGCCGGCGCTGGTGCACGACCGCTACATGGCCGACGATCTCGCCAAGGCGGCCGCGCTCGTCGGTGGCGGTGTGCTGGCCACGGTTGCAACGCATGCACTCGGACGCGATCCGTTTCCCAAGCTTGGATGAGAGGGACCCATGAACCGACGCCTGGACAACGAACGGGTGATCCGCGCTCCCCGTGGCAGCGACATCAGCGCCAAGAGCTGGCTCACCGAAGCGCCCTTGCGCATGCTGATGAACAATCTCGATCCTGATGTGGCGGAGAAGCCGAGCGAACTGATCGTCTATGGCGGCATCGGCCGCGCCGCGCGCGACTGGGGCAGCTTTGATCGCATCGTCGCCTCCTTGCGCAAGCTCGAGGCGGATCAGACGCTGGTTGTGCAGTCGGGCAAGCCGGTCGGCATCTTCCGCACCCATCCGGATGCGCCGCGCGTCCTGATCGCCAACTCCAACATCGTGCCGCATTGGGCGACGCTCGATCACTTCAATGCGCTCGATAGAATGGGCCTGATGATGTACGGCCAGATGACGGCCGGCTCCTGGATCTATATCGGCAGCCAGGGCATCGTGCAGGGCACCTACGAGACATTCGTCGAAGTCGGCCGCCGTCACTACAGCGGTGATCTCTCCGGCAAGTGGATTCTGACCGCGGGCCTCGGCGGCATGGGCGGCGCGCAGCCGCTTGCGGCGACCATGGCCGGCGCCTCGATGCTCGCCGTCGAATGCCAGCCGAGCCGCATCGAGATGCGGCTGCGCACCGGCTATCTCGATCGCCAGGCCACGACGCTAGACGAGGCGCTGGCGCTGATGGCCGACGCCGCGACGACCAAGAAGGCGGTGTCGGTCGGCCTGCTCGGCAATGCCGCCGAGATATTCCCCGAGCTCGTGCGTCGTGGCGTGCGGCCGGATATCGTCACCGACCAGACCAGCGCGCATGATCCGATCAACGGCTATCTGCCGAAGGGCTGGACTCTCGCAGAGTGGGAAGCCAAGCGTGCTTCGGAGCCGAAGGCGGTCGAGCAGGCGTCGAAGACGTCGATGGTCGGCCACGTCCAGGCGATGCTCGACTTCCACGCCATGGGCATTCCGACGCTCGACTATGGCAACAACATCCGCCAGATGGCAAAGGACATGGGCCTCGCGAATGCCTTCGATTTTCCGGGCTTCGTGCCGGCGTATATCCGTCCGTTGTTCTGCCGCGGCATCGGCCCGTTCCGCTGGGCGGCGCTGTCGGGCGATCCGGAGGACATCTACAAGACCGACGCCAAGGTGAAGGAGCTGTTGCCGGACAACAAGCACCTGCACAACTGGCTCGACATGGCGAGGCAGCGCATCAAGTTCCAGGGCCTGCCGGCGCGGATCTGCTGGGTCGGGCTCGGCGATCGCCATCGCCTTGGGCTTGCCTTCAACGAGATGGTCGCCCGCGGCGAATTGAAGGCGCCGATCGTGATCGGCCGTGACCATCTCGATTCCGGCTCGGTGGCGAGCCCGAACCGCGAGACCGAGGCGATGAAGGATGGCTCGGACGCAGTGTCCGACTGGCCGCTGCTCAACGCACTGCTCAATTGTGCGAGCGGCGCCACCTGGGTGTCGTTGCATCATGGCGGCGGCGTCGGCATCGGCTATTCGCAGCATGCCGGCATGGTGATCGTCGCCGACGGCACGGCGGACGCTGCGCGGCGGCTGGAACGCGTGCTGTGGAACGACCCGGCGACCGGCGTGATGCGCCACGCCGATGCCGGCTATGAGGACGCCATCGCCTGCGCCGAGGCCAATGGTCTCGATCTGCCGAGCCTCGTCCGTTAAGCGCTGATGGGTTGAAGAGCGGCCCCTGATTGTGGTCTCATGCTGGCAACGCGGCGGGAACGCGTCGCGGCGCAGGGGACGCTCATGGGAATCGCCTTTCCGTTCTCGGCCATCGTCGGCCAGGACGAGATGAAGCTGGCGCTGATGATCGCTGCCGTTGATCCCAAGGTCGGCGGCGTGCTGGCCTTTGGCGATCGCGGCGCCGGAAAATCAACCGCGGTGCGCGCGCTCGCCGCGCTCTTGCCGCCGATGAGCGCCGTGATCGGCTGTCCCTATCAATGCGATCCGGCCGACGTCGCCGCGCAATGCGCCGCGTGTCGCGCGCGCTCCAAGCCAAGCGGCAAGACAAAGAAGCCGGCGGCGTTGAAGGCGCACCAGGTGCCGGTTCCGGTCATCGACCTGCCGCTCGGCGCCACCGAGGACCGCGTCGTCGGCGCGCTCGATCTCGAGCGTGCGCTGGCTCATGGCGAGAAATCATTCGAGCCGGGGCTGCTCGCTCGCGCCAATCGCGGCTTTCTCTATATCGACGAGGTCAATCTGCTGGAGGATCATCTCGTCGATCTCCTGCTCGACGTCGCCGCGTCAGGCGAGAACGTGGTCGAGCGCGACGGTCTCAGCATCCGCCATCCCGCCCGCATCGTGCTGGTCGGCACCGGCAATCCGGAGGAGGGCGAGTTGCGGCCGCAATTGCTCGATCGCTTTGGCCTATCCGTCGAGGTCAAGACGCCCAATGATCTGCCGACGCGCATCGAGGTGGTCAAGCGGCGCGATGCCTTCGAGACCGATCCCACCGCCTTCGTTGCACATTGGGAGAAGGAGGAGGCGAAGCAGCGCAAGCGTATCCTCGCGGGCCGTGAGCACATCGGAGCGGTCAAGGTCGCCGATCGTGAGCTCGAGCAGGCCGCACGCCTCTGCATGGCGCTCGGCACCGATGGCCTGCGTGGCGAACTCACCTTGATGCGGGCGGCGCGCGCGGTAGCGGCGCTGGAGGGCGCAAAGGCGGTCGATGACCGCCATCTGAAGACGGTCGCGCCGATGGCGTTGCGGCACCGTCTCAGGCGCAATCCGCTCGACGATTCCGGCTCGTCGGTGCGGGTCGAGCGCGCGCTCGACGAGCTGTTCGCGCCGTGAGCGATGGCGCCGCGATCTGGGCCGATGCGATGATCGCGGCCGCTCTGGCCGCGATCGACCCGTCCGCGTCGGTGCTGCTGCGTGCGGGCGCAGGTCCGGTGCGCGAGCAGTGGCTGGAGCTGTTGCACGAGCTGATGCCGCCGTCGACACCCTTGCGCAAGCTGCCGCCGTCGATCTCGGACGATCGCCTGCTTGGCGGCCTCGATCTCGCCGCGACGTTGCAGGCGGGGCGGCCGGTGCTGCAACGTGGGCTGCTCGCCGATGCCGATGGCGGCGGGCTGATCGCCGTGATGGCCGAGCGCATGTCGCGGTCGACGGTCACACATCTCTGTGTTGCCGTCGACACCGGGGCTATCAGCATCGAGCGCGATGGCATGTCGCTGCGCGCACCGGCTCGGCTCGGACTGATTGCGCTCGACGAGGGCATCGGTGATGAGCGCGTGTCGCCTGCCTTGGCCGACCGCCTGGCCTGCCATCTCGATCTCAGCAAAGTTGCGCGCGTCGATCTCGGCGAGAGCCTGTTCAAATCGTCGGACATCGCAGCAGCGCGTGCGCGGCTGCCGCAGGTCCGTTCGTCGGACGACGCGATCGCGGCGCTGACGATGACGGCCTGCGCGCTCGGCATCGACTCGCTGCGCGCGCCGCTGCTCGCCTGTCGCGTCGCGCGCATCGCAGCGGCCCTTGATGGTGAGGTCGAAGTCGCCGAAGCGCACATCGCCTGCGCCGCGCGGCTGGTGCTGGCGCCGCGCGCCACCCGGCTGCCCGCAGCGGATGACGAGACTGAGAACAGCGAGGCGCCGGAGCCCGAGAATGAGTCGGCCGAGAGTGAGGACGACGACCGCAGCGAGGACGGTTCGCTCGAGGATCGCGTGGTCGAAGCGGCGCAGGCGGCCATTCCAGTCGACCTGCTGAAGCGGCTGCAAGAGGAACGCGCGACCCGCGTCCGCAGCAGCAGCGTCAGCAAGCAGGGCACCGCTCAGAAGGTGCCGAAGCGCGGCCGTCCGATTGGCGCGCGTCGTGGTGAATGGCGCGCCGGCGCGCGGCTCAATGTGCTCGAGACCTTGCGCGCGGCAGCGCCGTGGCAGCCGCTGCGGCGGCGGACGCAACATTCCGGCAAGAGTGGCCGGCTGATCGTGCACAAGGACGACATTCGGATCACCCGCTTCAAGCAGCGCTCGGGCACCACGACCATCTTCGTCGTCGATGCTTCCGGCTCCTCGGCCTTGCAGCGGCTTGCGGAAGTGAAGGGCGCCGTCGAGCTGCTGCTGGCCGAATGCTACATTCGCCGCGACGAGGTCGCGCTGATCGCGTTCCGCGTCAGGGGCGCCGAGCTGCTGCTGCCGCCGACGCGCTCGCTGACGCGCGCCAAGCGCAGCCTCGCGGCGCTGCCCGGCGGCGGCGGCACGCCGCTGTCGGCGGCGATCTTCGCCGCAACCGAGCTCGCGCTCGCCGTGAAGGCCAAGGGCCAGACGCCGACGATCGTTTTGATGACCGACGGCCGGGCGAATGTCGCGCGCGATGGCGGCGGCCGCAGCGAGGCCGAGGCGGAGGCGCTGGTGGCCGCACGGCAGCTCGCGTTGACCGGCATTCCGGTCGTGCTGGTCGATTCCTCGCCGCGCCCGCAGGACAAGGCCGCGCAGCTCGCCGGTGCGATGCAGGCGCGTTACGTCGCGCTGCCTCATGCCGATGCCGTACGGTTGTCGCAGGCCGTTATGGCGCAAGCCGGCCGCGGCTGATGGCGGTGGAACCCCCGGCGTCAAGCTGCGTTCCCAACGGCGACTGACAAGAGGATCGGTCATCGCTATGCTCACCCCCTTGTAAGGCAGCGGTTGCCTGCCGTCGCCCCGATATCGTCACACAGGAGCACGCCATGCAGGTCGCCTCGACTACACAGAGTGATCATGCGGCTGACACGCGCGCTGTGACGATGCCGCCGCCGCTTGCAGCGCCAAGCTTCGAACTCGCCGATCCGCGTACGGGCCGCATCACCTGCTATGGCGACGGCCCCGCCGCCCCGGCGGAGCAGCGGCCGCTGCTCTTGATCCACAGCGTCAACGCCGCGGCGACGGCCTACGAGATGAAGCCGCTGTTCGAGCACTACCGCCAGACGCGTCCGGTCTATGCGCTCGACCTGCCGGGCTTCGGCCTGTCGGACCGCGCCGACCGCATCTATACGCCGCGCATCATGACAGATGCGATCCTGCTCGCCACGAACGAAATTCGCCGCCGTCATGGCGAGGTCGCGATCGACGCCATCGCGTTGTCGCTCGGCTGCGAGTTCGCCGCGCGCGCCGGCACCGAGGCGCCGAACCTGTTTCGCACCTTGGCGCTGCTCAGCCCGACCGGCTTCGATCGCCGCGCCGAGGCCGCGGCCGAGTCGGCGGGCACCAAGGACACGACCCGCGCCATGCCGTGGGTCCGCAACATCCTCAACGTCCCGCTGTGGAAGCACGGCTTCTTCACCCTGCTGACCTCGCGCGCCAGCATTCGTTTTTTCCTGCAGAAGACCTTCGGCCGCAAGGACATCGACGAGGGCCTGCTGGAGTATGACTACATCACGACCCATCAGCCCGGCGCCGAGAACGCGCCGTATTCGTTCGTCTCCGGCTATCTGTTCAGCACCAATGCCCTGAAGCTCTACCAGGCACTGGCGATGCCGGTCTGGATGGTGCATGGCGTGCGCGGCGATTTCGTCGACTATCACGGCAAGCACGCCGTCGAGGCTCTGCCCAACTGGCAGATCGAGGTGATGCAGACCGGCGCGATGCCGCATTTCGAACAGCTTGATAAAGTCGTCGCCAGCTACGATGATTTCCTGACGCGCGCGGCCGATCGTTGACGATGCCGGCGGCGTCCAACCGCGTGGGCCGGCATGAGCGACAAGCCGAACTGGAGCGTCGACGGCAGCGACTGGCCCAACCGCGCGGCCAGCCGCTTCGTCGAGGCCGCGGGCCTGCGCTGGCATGTTCAGATCATGGGCGAGGGGCCCGTTGCGCTGCTCGCCCATGGCACGGGAGCCGCGACCCATTCCTGGCGCGATCTCGCGCCGCTGCTCGCCAGGCACTTCACCGTCGTCGCGCCGGATCTCTCCGGCCACGGCTTCACCTCCACCCCGCATGGGCGGCGGCTGTCGCTCGACGGCATGTCGCGCGATCTCGCTGGCCTCTGCGAGAAGCTTGCGATCACGCCTGAAATCGCGATCGGTCATTCCGCGGGCGCGGCGATCCTGACCCGCATGACGCTCGATGGACGGATCACGCCGAAGCTGATCGTCAGCCTCAATGGCGCCTATCTGCCGTTCGGCGGCGCGGCCGCGCAGTTCCTGTCGCCGCTCGCCAAGATGATGGCGCTCAATCCGCTGGTGCCGCGGCTGTTTGCCTGGCGGGGCCGTGATCCGGCGGCGGTGCATCGGCTGCTGAAGGGCACCGGCTCGACGATCGACGCGACAGGCGAGCGGCTGTATCGGCGGCTGGTCGGCAGCCCCGGCCATGTCGGCGCCGCGCTCGAGATGATGGCGAACTGGGACCTGCATCCGCTTGGCCGCGAGCTGCCGCGGTTGAAGACCGCGCTGCTTCTGGTCGCGGCCGCGAATGATCGCGCCATCCCGCCAGACGTCGCGCGTCGCGTCCAGCGATTGGTGCCCCAGGCGCAGCTCGAACTCATTGAGGGCCTTGGTCATTTGGCCCATGAGGAGCAGCCGGCCAGGATCGCGGGCCTGATCGTCAACGCCGCCGAGCGCGCGGGCGTCCTTGCAGTGCAACAGGGAACGTCCAGTTAAGTTGACATTTTTGGCTGGCGAAAACGTCAATTTCGATTTACGCTTTCGTCGATGCTCGACGTCTCCACCATCAAGGCCGCTGTCCCGGCTGTGCTCGGAGACCGGCCGCATGCGGTCGTGATCGGCTCCGGCTTCGGCGGCCTCGCCGCAGCGGTCCGGCTCGGTGCGCGCGGTTATCGCGTCACGGTCTACGAGCAACTCGATGCGCCCGGCGGCCGCGCCTATGTGCATCGCCAGGACGGCTTCACCTTCGATGCCGGCCCGACCATCGTCACCGCGCCGTTCCTGTTCGAGGAGCTGTGGCAGCTGTGCGGTCGGAAGATGTCCGACGACGTCACGCTCAAGCCTATCTCCCCATTCTATCGCATCCGCTTCGACGACGGCACCGTGTTCGACTGCTCGGGCGACCCGGCCGAGATGCGTGCCGAGGTGGCGCGCCTGGCACCCGGCGACGTCGATGGCTACGAGCGCTTCATGAAGGCGAGCGAGGCGATCTTCAGAAAGGGTTTTGAGGAGCTTGGCGACGTGCCGTTCCTGTCGTTCATGGACATGGCAAAGATCGCGCCGGCGATGATCAAGCTGCAGAGCTTTCGCTCGGTGTATGGGCTGGTCTCCCAGCATGTGCGCGACGAGCGGCTGCGCGTGATCTTGAGCTTCCATCCGCTGCTGATCGGCGGCAACCCGTTTACGACCACGTCGATCTACTGCCTGATCGCCTATCTCGAGCGTCGCTGGGGCGTGCACTTTGCGATGGGCGGCACCGGCGTGCTGGTCAACGGCCTCGTCAGCCTGATCGAGGGGCACGGCGGCCAGGTGCGCTGCTCGGCGCCCGTGGCCGAGATCACCACGAAGAACGGCGTTGCGACCGGCGTGCGGCTCGCATCCGGCGAGACGATCGCCGCCGACGTCGTCGTCTCCAACGGCTGCGCCGCCTGGACCTACAAGCATCTGCTGCCGAGCGTGCCGCGCCGGCGCTGGACCGATGCGCGCATCGACCGTGCGCGCTACTCGATGAGCCTGTTCGTCTGGTATTTCGGCACGAAGCGCCGCTATGATGACGTTCAGCATCACACCATCCTGCTCGGCCCGCGCTATCGCGGCCTGCTCGACGACATCTTCCGCCGCAAGGTGCTGGCGGATGATTTCAGCCTCTATCTGCATCGCCCCACCGCGACCGATCCGTCGCTGGCGCCCGATGGCTGCGATGCTTTCTACGTTCTGTCGCCGGTACCGCATCAGCAGAGCGGCATCGACTGGTCGGCGACGGCCGAGCCGTTCCGCCAGCGGATCGAGACCGCGCTGAGCGACACGCTGCTGCCGGACCTTGCCGGCCAGCTCGTTACGTCGCGGCTGCTGACGCCGGATGATTTCGAGCATCGCCTGTCGTCCTATCGCGGCGCGGCGTTCGGGCTCGAGCCGGTGCTGATGCAGAGCGCCTGGTTCCGGCCGCACAACAAGAGCGAAGAGGTCGAGCGGCTCTATCTGGTCGGCGCGGGCACCCATCCCGGCGCCGGCCTGCCGGGCGTGCTGTCCTCGGCGCGTGTGCTCGATGATCTCGTGCCCGCGCCGCATGAGCTGGAGCGGCGATGAGCTGGCAAACGGACATTGCGATCTGTCGGCGGATGTTGCGGGGCGGATCGAAGACGTTCTTTGCCGCCTCGAAAGTGCTGCCTCGCGCGGTCGGCGATCCCGCCGTCGCGCTCTACGCGTTCTGCCGCGAGGCCGATGATGCGATCGACGGGCCCCGCCGCCGCGTCGACGCCGTCGAGCTGCTGCACGAACGGCTCGACCGGATCTATCATGGCACGCCGGACGACAGTCCCGTCGATCGTGCGCTGGCCGGCGTCGTGGCGCAGTTCACGATTCCGCGCACGCTGCCGGAGGCGCTGCTCGAAGGTCTCGCCTGGGATGCGCAGGGGCGCCGCTATGAGACCCTGAGCGACGTGCTCGCCTATGCCGTGCGCGTCGCCGGCACGGTCGGTGTGATGATGTCGCTGCTGATGAACCGGCGTGAGGCCGAGACGATCGGACGCGCCTGCGACCTCGGCATCGCCATGCAGCTCACCAACATTGCCCGCGACGTCGGCGAGGACGCGCGCGCCGGCCGGCTCTATCTGCCGCGGCAATGGCTGCGCGAGGCGGGTCTCGATATCGAGACCTGGCGTGCCGCGCCGTTCTTCGACGACCGCATCGGGCGGGTCACGGCGCGACTGCTCGCGGTCGCCGACGTGTTCTATGCGCGCGCTTCTGCGGGCATCGCCGATCTGCCGTGGACCTGCCGGCCCGGCATCCATGCGGCGCGGCTGATCTATGCCGAGATCGGCCGCGAGGTCGCACGTGCCGAATTCGATTCGCTGTCGCGGCGCGCATTCGTCTCGATGCCGCGCAAGCTGCAGCTTCTCGGCAAGGCGGCGGTGATGTCGCTGCTGCAGGAGCAGCCGTCGCTGGCGCCGCCGCGGCCGGAGGCGCGCATTTTGATCGAGGCGGTCGTCGCGGCCGATGCGCAGCGCCCGCACGCGATCGCGCCGCCGCGCCGGACTGTTCACGATCGCGCGCTGTGGGTGCTCGATCTGTTCGAGCGCCTGGAGCGACGCGATCAGTTGCTGCGCTCGGGGCGGATGTCGTAGCGAGGCGAGGTCGTCGCCATCACGTATGAGACGACTCGCGTACGACGGTACGACCGCGTTGGCGCGACCAGTGTGGCTCGGCTGCGATGTCATGACACGCGAAGTCATGAGCTGGACACCAGGTGAGACGCGATGAGTGACGCGCCATGAGCGAGATGGGCGGCCTGCTCGAATTCGTCGTAGTCACCATGTGTGTGCTCGGCTGGCTCGTGCTCGAATGGCAAGGCCGCCGCCTCGACCGCCAGCGCGCCGAGCGCGAGGCCAGGGAGCGCGAGGCGGAGAAGCGGTAGGGTGGGGGAGGCGGATTCACGTCTCAAACAGCGATCGACATGGCTTCGCGTTCTCGCGGCAGAGGTTGCCCGAGTCTGCGATGATCTTGTCCCTCGCAAACAGTGCAGAGGGCGCAGGGAATGCCGGGTGAAGGCCTCACCCATGGCCCGCCTGCAGAAAAAATGCAGGCGGCAGGTACCACAGGCAAAGCCGATTCAACCGGTGGATTCAATTGGTCGTCGCAACACTCGATGAGGAGGTTGCGATGGGCATTCGAAAGAAACGGTCAACGCGGGGC
>NZ_JBNPTX010000012.1:0-242512 GCF_051167875.1 Bradyrhizobium sp. HKCCYLRH3097 | reverse complement strand
GAGGCCTTGAACTTCGACGTGCCGGCAAGCCGCTATCAACCGAGCCAACGTGCGATGCCCGACCGGCTTCCGATCGTCGAATACGACGAGGGTGAGAGCATCCGTTCCGTGTCGAGCACGAAGGCCTACGTCAGTTTCGAGGGGCGGCTCTGGAAAGTCCCGCAAGCCTTCCGAGGTGAGCGGCTGGCTATCCGGCCACTCAGTGCCGACGGAAAGTTCGGAATTTTCTTTGCCGCACATCAGATCGCAGCGATTGATCTGCGCGACCCCAAAACTGTCAACTATGTCCCCGAACAGGTGTAAGCTATGTCTCCGGGCTGAACACTTCGCTCGCAATGACGGCCGAGCAGGCTTCGCTCTGCTCGCCTATCATCCCGGCCTCACTCCGCCAGCACCGCCTGCACGAAGCCGTCGGGGTCGGCGCAGAACTCACGCATCGCCTTGAAATGATCCGTATCCTGCACCGCGACCTTCTCAAGGCCGTATTTGGTCAGCCGCAACAGGGTCGCGCCGGGATAGGCCATCAGGACCGGCGAATGCGTCGCCATCAGCACCTGGCAATGGCTGGAGTCATCCATGCGCCGCATCAGCTTCAGGAACTCGATCTGGCGCGCCGGCGACAGTGCCGATTCCGGCTCGTCGAAAATGTAGATGCCCTGGCGCTGGCAGCGCTCCTCGAAGAAGCGCAGGAACCCCTCGCCATGCGAATGGGACAGGAAGTCGGGCGGCGGCCCGCCGAACGGATCGTCCAGTGCGGCCTGATCGAGATAGCGCGCCACCGAAAAGAAGCTCTCGGCGCGGAAGAACCAGCCTTGCGTGATCTTCGGCAACCAACTCGCGCGCAGCGCGGCGGCGAGTGCGCCGCCCATACGCTCGATCGCACGCCCATGGTCGACCGGCATGTAACCCTTGCCGCCGCCAGCTTCGTCGTAGCCCGCCAGCGCGGCAATGCCTTCGAGCAGGGTCGATTTGCCGGTGCCGTTCTCGCCGACGATGATGGTGATGGCGTTGGTGAAGCTGAGCTCGAACGCGTCCTGCAGGAACGGCAGGCAAAACGGATAGGCCGCGCGATCGGAGATCTTCGCCGGATCGAGCCACAGCCGCTTCAGATAAGGGGCCGGCAGCCGGATCTCGCGTTGCTTCCTCGCCATGACGCCTTCACAACCTCGGTGACATCACCGGCAATCTCGCACATCGCGCCCGCATCGGCCACCGGCCCACGCGGGCTACGCCACGACCTCCAGCACCAGCTCCATCGTCATCAGCACCGGATTGTCGCCGCGGACGAGGCGCCCCCGCGCGAGCGCGCCGGTGTAGTCGACCAGCGCGACGTCAACAGTGGCTTCAAGGCCGTCGTCGCCCGGCGCGATCGCGCCGGCGGTGATGGTCAGCTCCGTCGCGAACGGCTCGACGACGACGCCGTCCTCGAAGCGCGCCCCGATGGTCGAGCCGACGCCGCCGCGAATGCGGGCCTTGCTGATCCCCTGCGCCCGGCAGAACGCTTCCAGGCAACCGGCGAAATCCTGGTTCGGCCGCAGCCGGAGCGCGAAGGCGCGGCAGTCCGTCGTGGCGCCGCTTGGTGCGGCCGCTACCGGCCCGAACAGCTTGAAGCCGGTCTCGACGTCCGGCTCTGCCGTGAAGATCGCGCCGTCGAGCCCGAAGGCGTCGACCTCGAACGGCTCGGCGACGATGGTCTCCTCCGGCAGGATGTGCCCGCCGCCGTTGCGGCTCCCCTCCTCCATCCACAGCGCGTGGCAATGGAAGAATGGCGCGCCGTCGCGCACGCCGAGGGTCATCGTCCCCGTCGACAGGCGCGTCACACCGGCGGGACGATAGGTGTCGCTGTAGAACGCGGCATGATCCGCCGTCTTCGACAGCGCCGGCATCACATAGGCGAACGGTCCGAGCGCACCGCCTTTGATATCGAGCACACCGCCGGCAAAGCCATTGGCCGCAAAGCCGCGGCGCGCGGCGTCCAAGAGCGGCAACCCCTGCTCCATGGTGAAGGTGAACACGCGGCCGCGGGCCTCGACCCACTGGATGCGATCCGCGACGGGCGCACCGGGCTGGGTGATGGATCGCATCACGCGTCAGCCCTGCCTGGTGAGATCGAGCAGGCCGCGCGCCTCGAGCTCGTCGCGCACCAGACGCTTCGGAATCTTGCCATAGCCCGATTTGGGCAACGCGTCCCAGAAGAAGAAGCGCTTCGGCATCTTGTAGCGCGGCAGCTTGGTGGCGAGATAGCCGGCGATCGCGCTCTCGCTCGGCGCGGCCGCACCTTCGCGCGCCACGCAGACGGCAACACCGACCTCGCCCCACACCGGATCGGGCACGCCGAGCACCGCGACCTCGCCGATGTCGGGATGCGTCAGGATCTTTTCCTCGACTTCGCGCGGATAGATGTTGGAGCCACCGGAGATGTACATGTCCGAGGCGCGGCCGGTGATGTAGACGAAGCCCTGCGCATCCATGTGGCCGAGATCGCCGGTGCGAAACCAGCCGTCGCGAAACGCCTTCGCATTGGCGTCGGGATTGTCGTAGTAGCCCGCGAACACGGCCGGACCGATGACGCAGATCTCGCCGGTCTCGCCCGGCTTCAGCTCGCGTCCCTGATCGTCCTGGATCGAGACCTGCATGCCCGTGCGCTCATAGCCGCAGGTGCCGATCCGCGCCTCCGGTCCATCCTCTTCCTCGTGCGCCGCGGCCGGCAACACCGTGATGTTGCCGGTGACCTCGCCGAGGCCGAAATACTGCACGATCACCTTGCCGAGCCGCGCCAGCGCGCGCTTCTGGTCCTCGCGATACATCGGCGCGCCGGCATAGATCACGTGGCGCAGCGAGGAGTGATCGAACTGGTCGACCGCGGGATGCTCGACCATCATCTTCAGGATGGTCGGGACCGTGAACAGGTTGCTGACGCGATGCATCTCGATCAGGCGGAAGGCTTCGGTGATGTCGAACTTCTCGCTCGGCAGCAGCACGGTCTTGGCGCCGCGCGCGCTCTGCATCAGCTGGTGCACGCCGGCGCCGTGCGACAGCGGCGCCACGACGAGAGACGCGTCGTGCTCGGTCGTGCCCGGCGTCAGATCCGCGAGATGATTGGTGATGACGAACGCCATCTGGCCATGCGTCAGCACCGCCGCCTTGGAGCGTCCGGTCGTGCCGGAGGTGAAGAAGAACCAGCAGGGATCGTCATGCTCGACGGCCGCGTTCGCGACGTGTGCGCCGACATGCGCCTTCATTGCGTCGGCCACGGTCCCCGCGCCGAAGCTGCCGCCTTCACCGATGCGCCAGGTGAAGTCAGCAGTCGTCACCGCGGCAGCATGATCCGGAAAGTCGCCGTGGCAGAGAAACGCCTTCGCGCCCGAGGCGGTCGCGAGATAGGCGACCTCGTCCGGCATCAGTCGGAAATTGGTTGGCACCCAGACCGCGCCGAGCCGGAACGCGGCGAACATCGAGACGAACATCTCCTCGCAGTTCTTGGAGTGCACCAGAATGCGATCGCCCTTGGCGATCCCCTGCTCGGCCAGCGCCGCCGCGAGCGCCGAGACCATCGCGTCGACTTCGCGCCAGGTCCACGACCTCTCGCCCCAGACGAAGCCGACGCGGTCGCCAAGCCGGCGGCCATTTTGCGTGACGATATGCGCGAGGTTCATCACCCGGCGGGACATGCGCAGGGGTGCCGGTGTCATCGACAACCTCTCGCACCGCTGCAGCTGACGAACAGAGCCATGGAAGCGTCCCCTCGATCGATCCTTCAGGCGATCTCAGCCGCCCGATACCTTTGGGCCTGTTTATCCCGGTCCTGCTCACCCTCGCAAGGCCGGCCTCCCCATCGCACCCATGCGGTGGCGTGTTTCGAACGGATGCGGATGCCGCGCGACAAACCGTGGCCGGCCGCGCATTTCTTCATATCACCGCGCGCCGAATCTGATTTGAGGACAACCATGATCGATCGTCGCTTCCTGCTTCTCGGCCTCGCTGGCGTGCTCGCCGCTTCTCCGCTGCACGCGCAGGCGCCTGCTTCCAGCGAGCCTGTCGGCATCATGACTGCGATCTACACCCGCGTCGCCAAGGGCAAGGGGGAGGATGGCGGCACCTTCGTCATCGAGGACAAGGTAGCGCGCGCGAAATATCTGTCGAAGTCGCTGGCCGCCCAATGGGCGAAGATGGACGCCCGCACGCCCAAGGGCGAGGTCGGGGCGATCGATTTCGATCCCGTCACGAATTCGCAGGATCCCGATGTCGCCTCGTTCAAGGTGACGTCGGAAATGCAGGACGGCGACAAGGCAACCGTCGCGGTCAGTATTCGCGGCCACCGGACCGAGCGCAAGGAACAGGCCGACGACATCATCCGTTACGACCTCGTGCGCGAAGCGGGCCAATGGAAGATCGACGACATCCGGGGGGCGGTCGATGGCAAGCCATGGTCGATCCGTGCACTGCTGGCGGAGTTCCTCAAGATCACCGAGAAACCTAAACGAAAGTAGAGGCGCATGACTGATGTCCGTGACAACAAGGCCGGGAGCCGCTTCGAGCTCGACATCAACGGCCACGTCGCGTTTGCCAATTACCGGGCCACGCCGCAGGGGGTGATCATCACCCACACCGAGACCCCGCTACCGCTGCGAGGCCGCGGCATCGGTTCGCAGCTCGTGGAAGGTGCCCTCGCGCTGATCCGCGCCGACGGCCGCAAGGTCATCGCGGGCTGCAGCTTCGTCGCCGACTACCTCCGAGACCATCCGGAGAATCGGGACATCATGGCCTGATGGGCCGTGGAATTACCGGGCGAGACGATTGGACGGCGCGCCTTAACGCAATGGCTACCTGGATGGATCAGCAATCCCCCGCCGAGCAAGCAACCAGACCCATGGGGAGAGGCACATGTTCATCACAGCCATTTTCGACGTTCTCAAGCGTTACGTTCACTACCGCACGCAGCTCGCCTATCTCGACCAGCTCGACGAGCGCACGCTGCGCGACATCGGCTTCGACCGCGACCAGCTACATGCGGAGGCCTGGGAACGCGCCGGCTTCGTGCACGTCTGAGGCGCTGGCACAGCCTCACGCCAGACGCGATCCAAGACGACAAAGGCCCGCACGATGGCGGGCCTTTCGCTTCTTGTTCTTGCCGTGAGCGGCGCACGCTCAGTGCTTGATCTCCGGCGGCAGTTTGCCGCCATTGGCGGCGAGCTTGCTCATCACCTGCTTGTGCAGCCACACGTTCATGCTGGCGGAGTCGTTGGTGTCGCCGCTATAGCCGAGCTCCTTGGCGAGCTCCTTGCGCGCAGCGAGGCTCGAATCGATATCGAGTGCCTTCATCAGGTCGACGATCGAGGTTCGCCACTCCAACTTCTCGTGCTTGGCAGCCGCCGCCTTGTCGACGATCGCAGCCACATCGACATTTTGCGGCGCAGCAGCCGGGGCCGCCGTCGGGGACGCAGCCGCGCCGCCTGCCGGCGCGGCACCGCCCGCGGCGGGCGTGCTGCCGCCGGCCGGTGCCGCCTCGGCATGATGGCCGAAAATCGCGCCCATGATCTTTCCGAAAATGCTCATCAATGGCTCCCAATGGATGGTGATCGTAAGAAGAACTCGGCCGGCGGTGTTCCGTTGCGGAGACGCCCGTCGGAGCCGCTCCGCCACCGCCGTGGCCTGCCAAACGCGAACACGGCGACGAATGTGAAGCTTACCCAAGGCGGAATGACGGCGGAACGACTTTATTGGACCATGCTCCAGCTTCTGCGTGGGCGTCCCAGGCCAATGCACTGCGACATTCACAGCCCTCACCGAGGCGTGAGTAGGCGCAGCCTGTTTTGCCACTATCCTGATGACTTCCGTTCGCGAATGGCCGCCCGAGGTTCGTCGCGTCTGGCCATCCGCGAATTTGTTCCAACGAGAAGCGCAGCCCGCCTGCGTGGTTGGGAAGCGCCCTGCGCAAGTTGAGGGAGCACACGACGATGGCTACCTACCATAGCAATGCTGCCTCCCACGTTCGGGCGGCAGACGAGGTCGCGGCTGAGCTGACGATTCGTACGATCGACATGTCGAGCCTGATGCGTGCGCTGCGGCTCGGCTGGGATGACTTCAAGGCGGTGCCGAGTCACGCCGTGATGCTATGTGCGATCTATCCCGTTCTCGGCCTGGTGCTGGCGCGCGCAGTGTTCGGCTATGCGGTGGTGCCGCTGTTGTTTCCGCTGGCGGCCGGCTTCGCCCTGCTCGGCCCGTTCGCCGCGCTCGGTCTCTATGAGCTCAGCAGCCGCCGAGACCGCGGCGAGGACACCAGTGCCTGGGATGCCCTGGAGGTGCTGCGGTCGCCGTCGTTCGGCTCGATGCTCGGACTGGGCACGCTGCTGTTCGCGCTGTTCGTCACCTGGGTCGCGACCGCGCAGGCGATCTACGTCGCAGTGTTCGGCTATGGCGGCGCGACCGGTGTCAGCGATTTCCTGCAGCGGGTCTTCACCACGCCGCAAGGCTGGTGGCTGATCGCGGTCGGCTGTGGCGCAGGCTTCCTGTTCGCGTTGCTGGCGCTGTGCCTCAGCATCGTGTCCTTCCCCTTGATGCTCGACCGTCACGCCGGCGCGCTCGAAGCGGTCGTCACCTCGCTCCGCGTGGCGGCCAAGAACCCAGTTCCGGTTGCGGCCTGGGGCCTCATCGTCGCAGTGCTTCTGGTGGCCGGCACGATCCCGTTCTTCCTCGGTCTCGCCGTCGTGATCCCGGTGCTCGGCCACGCCACCTGGCATCTCTACCGTGAGGCCATCGCGATCCACCCCGACGCCGCCCGGATCGTGCCGCCGGTCCCCCGCAGCTCCAAGCCCGCGGCCGATTTCCCGGCGAACCTGTTCCCATGGCGCTCGCGTGACCAGATGTGAGGACGCAGCGATGAGTTTTCACTGCCGCCGGCCTCCGGGCCGGCGGTCGCGTCGAGCGGCCGCAGAGTGTGGCGGCGCTCACGAAATCCGACGCCAATGTGATCGAAAGGCCTTGCTGCTGCCGCGGTTACGCCCGACATGGAGCACGCCCAGCAACGCTTTTTGAATCCATTGCCGTCCAGGTGTTTCGATGATTGCTCGCGTTCTCGCCGTGTCCGCTCTTGCCTGTCTCGCTGCCCTTACCCCCCTGTCAGCGCCAGCGCACGCCGCGGTACCTTGCGGCAACGGCAATTTCGACGGCTGGCTCGCCGAGTTCAAGACCGAGGCTGCGGCCAAGGGCATCTCGCAAAACACGATCAATGCGGCGCTGACGGGCGTGACGCCGGACCAAAGCGTGCTGAACCGCGACCGCGGTCAGAAGGTGTTCAGCCAGACCTTCGAGGAGTTCTCCGGGCGCATGGTGCCGCCGCGCCTGACCCGCGGCTCCAACATGCTGAAGCAATACGGCTCGGTGCTGTCGCGGATCGAGCAGAGCTACGGCGTGCCCGGCGAGGTGCTGGTCGCGATCTGGGGCCTCGAGACCGATTTCGGCGTCAATGTCGGCAAGTTCCCGACCATCCGTGCGCTCGCGACCTTGGCCTATGACTGCCGCCGCGCCGAGCAGTTTCGCGGCGAGTTGCTGGATGCGCTGCGGATCGTCGACCGCGGCGATCTCCAGCCGGCCGAGATGCGCGGCGCCTGGGCCGGCGAGATCGGACAGACCCAGTTCATGCCGTCGTCCTGGATCAAATATGCCGTCGATTTCGACGGCAATGGCCGGCGCGACCTGATCCGCAGCGCGCCTGACGTTCTCGCCTCCACGGCGAACTATTTGAAGGGTTATGGCTGGCAGAAGGGCAAGGACTGGGAGCCCGGCGGCCCGAATTTTGCGGTCATCCAGCAGTGGAACAAGAGCGAGGTCTATGCGCGGACGATCGCGACCTTCGCAACGCAGCTGGCGCGGGCGCCATAGCCTGCCCGGAAAAAGGCCGATCGCGGTGACGCGATCGGCCCTTGGTTCAACGACGCGAACGACTGACGCGCTACTTGATCATCCCGGCCTGCATCGCTTTCGTCAGATGAACGCTGCAGGCGCCCATCTTGCCGCTCAGCAGCGCATCCTGGGCCGCCGCGATCTCTCGCTGCGCCGTGTATCTGGCGTCGCCATCAGCCATTGCCTCGATCGCCGTCTCAGTCTTCTCCAGGTTGGCCCCGCTGCAGCCGGCGCCGTGCATCCGCGCCGCCTGAGCCGGACCGAACGTGGTCATCGCCGCGATGACGAGCGCGGCCCCCAACAGTTTGCTGTTCATTGTTTTTCCTCGCTGGTGCGACGGCGCAGGCATCATTGCCGGACGCTGCGACAATTTGTCGCACCACCTGGATATTCTCGCGAAATGAAATCACTGCGAGCCGCGCGTGATCGTGGATATCGGTTCACCGTCGCGACATCAAAGAGTGAATAAATATTCACGCCGATCGACCCATGCACTTCGTCGGGGCTCGCGAGATGCTCAACGCCTAACGGCTTCATAGCCGCAGTGACAGCCAATCGATCGGGCTTTTCAAACGAACGATTGAAAAACAGCATGATTACGGAGGTTTCCGACAGATCCGCCCCTCTGATCCGCTGCCCGATTCTTACTCAAGCGTTACCCAAGCTATGCGCCGGAGGTTTAGCTGCATCGCAACATCAACGCTTCCGCATCGCAACAACCTCTTCTATGTTCATTTCAACGATGAGGTTCCCAACGAAGAACTGAATCGTGAACTAAAGGAGATTTCTCATGTTGCTCTCGCTCATCCGCATGGTTCAGGCGTTCCGTGAGTATCAGCGCAACGTTGCCGAGCTGTCGCAGCTCAGCGATCGCGAACTCGCCGACATCGGTCTCGATCGCTCGGACATCCCGCGCGTTGCCGCCGGTCACTACAACGGCTGATCGGCCTTCTTCCGATATCTACCGGACATCGCCCGCCTCGCTGCGGGCGTTGCCGCATCTAGGCCTGGCGCAGCGAAACACATGCGCCCGCTTTCTCGCGCCGAGCCTCATTGGCGCATTTGCAGCGCTCGGGAAAAGCGCTACCTGTCCCGCGCATGACAGGCTCCAAATCACCTTCGAATACCGTCCACGTTGTCGGTGCCGGCCTCGCCGGCTCTGAAGCCGCTTGGCAGCTCGCCGAGGCTGGAGTCGATGTGGTGCTGCACGAGATGCGGCCGAACCGCATGACCGAGGCGCACCGAACCGCCACCCCGGCCGAACTGGTGTGCTCGAACTCTTTCCGCTCCGACGATGCGGCCAACAACGCCGTCGGCCTGCTGCATGCCGAGATGCGCCGGCTGGGCTCGCTGATCATGCGCGCTGCCGACGCCAATCAGGTTCCGGCCGGTGGCGCATTGGCCGTCGACCGCGACGGCTTCTCGGCGGCCGTCACAGCGGCTCTCGAAGGGCATCCACGTATCGCGCTGCGCCGCGGCGAAGTTACCGGCTTGCCGCCGGCGGAGTGGGATCGCGTCATTGTCGCCACCGGTCCCCTCACCTCGCAGCCGCTCGCCGAGGCCATCCGTGACCTGACCGACGAGACGGCACTTGCTTTCTTCGACGCCATTGCGCCGATCGTGCACAAGGACACGATCGACATGACCAAGGCGTGGTTCCAGTCGCGTTACGACAAGGTCGGTCCGGGCGGCACGGGTGCTGACTACATCAACTGTCCGATGACGAAGGAGCAGTACGACGCCTTCGTCGCGGCGCTGCTCGCCGGCGAGAAGACCGACTTCAAGGAGTGGGAGACCAACACGCCCTATTTCGACGGCTGCCTGCCGGTCGAAGTGATGGCCGAACGCGGCCACGAGACGCTCCGTCACGGCCCGATGAAGCCGGTCGGCCTGACCAATCCGCACAATCCGACGGTCAAGCCCTACGCGATCGTGCAGCTGCGCCAGGACAACAAGCTCGGCACGCTCTACAACATGGTCGGATTCCAGACGAAGCTGAAATACGGCCCGCAGCAGCAGATCTTCCGCACCATTCCCGGGCTGGAGAACGCGGAGTTCGCGCGGCTCGGCGGCCTGCATCGCAACACCTTCCTCAACTCGCCGAAGCTGCTCGATGCGCAGCTCCGCCTGCGCGTCCAGCCACGGCTGCGCTTTGCCGGCCAGATGACGGGATGCGAGGGGTATGTGGAATCAGCGAGCATCGGCCTGATCGCCGGCCTCTACGCCGCCGCCGAGGTGCGTGGCGCCAATCTGCTGCCGCCACCACCAACCACGGCGCTCGGTGCCCTGCTCGGCCATATCACCGGCGGCCACATCGAGACGATCGACGGTGCGACGCGCTCGTTCCAGCCCATGAACATCAATTTCGGTCTGTTCCCGCCGCTGGCGACAACCCCGACCCGCAAGCCGGACGGCACGCGGCTGAAGGGCAACGAGAAGACAGTGGCGAAGAAGCAGGCGATGAGCGCCCGCGCGCTGGCCGACCTCGACCGCTGGATCGCCGAGCACCTGCCCGTCGCGGCCGCTGCGTGAGAGCCCCATGAGTTTGCCGAAGACTGATTTCGCCGTGCTGGCGGCGCGCTGGAGCGAAGGCGTTCTGCTCAAGCGCGACGTGTTCTCGACCGTCGAGCGCGGCCGCTTCAAGAGCGAGGCCGGTGACGTCGACGCCGTGCTGCGCCGGCTCGATGAGGTGCCGTGGTGGTCGTTCGTGCTGGCGCGGCATTTGTTCGCGCGCGAGCGCAAGGCGCTGATGCGCGCCAAGGGGCTCAACGCCGGCCCTGATCTGCTATGGGCTGGGGATCGCGCGCTGGTCCGCGGCTTCATCAATGGCGTGGCGCTGCACCTGGCCAAGCCGCACGGCAACGTCGCCTATTTCCGCTCGGCCAAGCGGATGATGCGCCGGCTGCATCGCGCCGGAATCACGCACAACGATCTCGCCAAGGAGCAGAATTGGCTCGTCGGTCACGACGGCCATTGCTATGTCACCGATTTCCAGTTGGCCGCCTGCTTCGAGAGCCGCAGCCGGCTGTTCCGGATCGCGGCCTATGAGGACCTGCGTCATCTGCTCAAGCATAAGCGGAGTTACGCGCCCGAGGCGCTGACGCCGAAGGAGCGCAAGATCCTGGCACGCAAATCGCTGTTCGCGCGCGTCTGGCTGATGACCGGCAAGAAGGTGTATCGCGCCATCACGCGCGGCATCTTCAATTTCACCGACCGCGAGGGTGGCGGACGACGCCTGGTCAACGATGCGCCGGTGCTGATGGACATGATCCGGAAGAACCCGGCCGTGCGCGACGCGGCGATCGTTGCCTTCGCAGACCGCCGGACCGGCGTCGGGCTCTATGCGTTCGTCGAGGGAGAGCAGCCGACGCTTGAAACTCAGCTGCAAAACGAGCTTGCTTCAGCCAAGGGCCCGAAGCCGCCGGAGCATATCCAGGTCGTGCATGCCCTGCCGCGCGACGCCAGCGGCAGGCCACGCACTGAACTGTTGCAGCTGGTCGCGATGAACCAGATCGACCTGATCGAACCGATGCTCACGAGCGACAGCGATCGCGCTTTCCTCAAGGACATCCTGGACTCGCGCAAGAACCTGCGCGACCGGTTCAATTTCGAGGCGGACCTGAACCTGCCTTCGGCCTGAGCGGACGAGACTTCGCGGACCGACCATTGTATCCTTTGGTTGCAATGTCGTTTGGGAGGATTGGCAATGAACGTCGAAACCCGCGCGGCCACAACGTCTCGGTCGTCGAACATCGAGATCATCCCGACCGGCCGGCAACTCGGTGCCGAGATTCGACATGTCGATCTCAAGCATCTGGACGATGCGGGCTTCAGCTCCCTGCTCCGTGCCTTTCACACGCACTCCGTTTTGCTGGTGCGCGGCCAGGGTCTGACGGACCAGGACTTGATCGCCTTCAGCCGCCGCTTCGGTGATCTCGACTGGGCGCCGGTGCAGGAGAACGGGCGCCGCTTCGTCGACGGTCTACCCGAAATCTATATCGTCTCGAACGTGAAGGTGAATGGCGAGGCGATCGGCAGCCTCGGCGCGGGCGAAGCGGTGTGGCATACGGACATGTCGTATCTCGACACGCCGCCGATCGCGAGCGCGCTCTACGCGCTGGAAATTCCCCCCGTCGGCGGCAACACGTCGTTCTGCAGCATGTATGCCGTGTACGACGCGCTTCCTCCTGAACTGAAGCGCCGCGTCGCAGATCTGAAGATCAAGCACGACGGCACCTACAACAGCGGCGGCTTCGTCCGACAGGGCGTAACGCCGACCGATGATCCGCGCACATCGCCGGGCGCGATCCATCCGCTGGTCTGCACGCATCCCGATTCCGGCCTGCGGATGCTTTATCTCGGCCGCCGGCGCAATGCCTATCTGGTCGGCCTCGAGCTCGCCGAGTCGGAAGCATTGCTCGACGCGTTGTGGGCCTATGTTGCCCGTCCGGAATTCTCCTGGGAGCATGTCTGGAAGGTCGGAGATCTCGTCATCTGGGACAATCGCTGCACCATGCATCGGCGCGATCCGTTCGATGATCATGCGCGGCGAATCATGCATCGGACCCAGATCAAGGGAACAGATCGTCCACACTGATTCGCTTGCGCGCGGGATCAGCACGATCAAGCGCCAGATTGCCTGCGAATGAGTTGCAGGTTGCTGGATATTTCCTCGCGCATCGCCTTGAAGCGTCCAACTTCCGACTCAGAGCGGCAGAGTGTGCCGACAATCGGCAGATCGTGCCGCGATCCTTCCGCGAATTGCCTCCGAGCCGAAACACCCCCGACAAATTACGATGGTTGATTTGCAGGCGCTGGTGAAACTTGGGAGATGACGCAAGTGAGTCTCAGAAGCAACGTTGCTCGAAGCGCCGAAAGCAGCCTCATCCAGGTCATCCCGACGGGAAAGACGCTCGGTGCCGAGGTCTGCAATGTCGATCTCGGATCCTTCGACGATTGGGCGTTCGCCTCGTTCATGCGCGCGCTGCTCAAGCATCAGGTCCTGCTGGTGCGCGGCCAGCGGCTTGGTGAACGTGACATCGCGGCCTTCAGCCGTCGCTTCGGTCACGCGGATCTATTTTACACCTCCCCCGGGGGCTTGCTGGGCGACAGACTGTCATTCTGCAGCCTCTACGCCGCTTATGACGCGCTCTCACCGGCGCTGCGCAGCCGCGTCGCTCATCTGAAGGTTCGTCATCTCGCGACCGACACCGCCGATGATGGCCGTCGCACCGTCATCGCAGGCCCGGTGCATCCGCTGGTCGGCAATCATATCGATACCGGCCGCTCGATGCTCGCGCTGGGGCAGCGTCGCCATTCCTATGTCGTCGGCCTCGAGCAGGACGAATCCGACGCGCTGCTCGACGATCTCTGGCAGCTTGCCGAACGGCCCGAGTTCAGTTGGACCCACACCTGCCGACCGGGTGATCTCGTCGTCTGGGACACCCGCTGCACGATCCACCGGCACGAGCCGCCGGACATGCCGAGACTCCTGCACAGCCCGCCGCTCTGGAGCACGATGCCCTCGGCCTGAGCCCGCGACGGGTCAGCGCGCGCGAAAACTCGTCGTCCCCGCAGCCCGCCACAGCGTCCACAGCGTCGCGAGGCGCGAGCGGGAGCGCGGCTGAAACGGATCGTCGCGGGGTCCGGCCCGCGCGAGGTCGCGCCGGACCAGCGCGAGCGGCAGCAGAACCGGCCGCACGGCCGGTGGCGCCTGACGCGCCAGCTCGAGGGTGTGATCGAGATGCTGCCGGGCCTGCCCGCGCAGGTCCATGATCACCTCCTGGATCGCCGGCGACGCCTTGCCGGAGAACATCTCCTCCTGGCCGACGCCATGCCGCGCGAGAAGATCGAGCGGGACATAGAGCTGCCGGTGGGCCGCATCGCGCGGCAGCGCCGCGATCACCTGGAGCAACCCTTGCGCGATGCCGGCATGGTGCGCGAGATGATCGGCGTCCGCAAACGGCGGCGCAATGATCTGCGCGGCCAGCGCGAACAGCGCGCCACGCGTGTCGCCGAGATAGCCGTCCAGCGCCGCCATCGTCGGCATCGGATCGTTGTAGAGATCGAATTGATGCTCATCGACCAGGCGCGTCAGCCGCTCGACCGGAAGCGCGAAGCGCTGCACGGTGAGCAGCAATTCGGCCGCAACGGGATTTCCCTCCGCGCCGCCATGTTCGTGACCCGTCAGCGTGTCGTGCCACCACTGCAGGCGGACTTCGCCCGGCAGCGGCTGCGACACGAGATCTCGAATGCGGCTGACTTCGACGTTGAATGCGTACAGCGACAATAGCGCACGCCGGGGCTCGGGCGACATGAACAGCGTCGAGGCGTAGCGGTCGAAATCGTGCTCGCGGACAAGGCCTGCACAGAACGCGGCGTCGCTGTTGGCGGTCGTCTCGCTCATGGGACGGCGATGAGCGCTGCCGCAACCCGGCGCCGCTCGCCGATCATGACGTTGTAGGTGCGAATCGCGGGGCCGGTCTGCATCGCATCGAGCACGACGTTCACGCCACGCAGGGCCGCGCGCAGCGGTGCCGGCGCGATCCAGACTTCGTTTCCGGTGCCGATGATGAGCGTGTCGATCCCGTTCGCCGCATCAAGAACGTGCTGCAACGAATAGCGGTCGATCTGGCTGGGCTGGATGACGTCCCAGGCCCAGATCGAGTCGGGCAGGCACAGCAGCGAGCCGCGATGCGACATGCCGGCAAAGGCGAAGCCGCCTTTGCCATAACCGTCGATCGGCGCGGACCGCGGGAAATGCGGGGCGTCAGTTGCCATGCGAGACCAACATCTCAACCCCGATCCGGGTCCAACGGCTGATCAGGGCTTCTTTTTCGGCTCGTCGATCTGATCACCCCGAACGGTTCCGACGCCGAGATAGATCAGGATCGGCGCGGCGATGAAGATCGAGGTGTAGGTGCCGACCAGCACCACGCCGAACATCATCACCGCGGTGAAGCTGTGGATCGCCGGGCCGCCGAACAAGAGCAATGCCAGCAGCGCCAGGGTCACCGTGACGTGCGTGATGATCGAGCGCGACAAGGTCGAGTTGATCGATTCGTTGAGCAGCTGCGGCATCGGCATCTTCTTGTAGCGCCGCAGCATCTCGCGGATACGGTCGTAGATGACGACGGTGTCGTTGAGCGAATAGCCGAGAATGGTCAGCAGCGCCGCGATGCTGGTGAGGTCGAAATCGACCTGGCTGATCGACATGAAGCCGATCGTCAGCACGATGTCGTGGACGTTGGCGATCATGGCACCGAGCGCAAACTGCCATTCGAACCGGAACCAGAGATAGATCAGGATCGAGATGATCGCGAGCATCAGGCCGAGCATGCCGACGGCCAGGAACTCGCCGGAAACGCGCGGCCCCACCACCTCGACCCGGCGATACTCTACGGAATCGCCGATCGCCGCCTTCACCTTGTTCGCGGCCTCCTGCTGCGCGGCGTCGCCGCCCGGCTGTTCGGCAATTCGGATCAGAACCGATGCATCGGCCGCAGTGCCGAACTGCTGCAGCTGCACCTCGCCCAGACCGAGGGTCGCCAGCGTCGCGCGCATCCCCGCAATGTCGGCGGTGCCGGACTTGGCCCGCACCTCGAGCAAGGTGCCGCCGCGGAAATCGATGCCGAGGTTCAAGCCATGGGTGAAGAACAGCACGATCGCGAGGATCGACAGCGCCGCAGAAATCGGAAAGCTGATGCGGCGGAACTGTGTGAAATCGAAATGCGTGTCGTCGGGAACGATGCGCAGCGACGGCAGCAGGCCGAGCGCGCTGACCACCGTCAGCACCGCGATCAGGATGCCAAGCCCGATGAGAACCCAGTGTGTCACAGTAGCTCCTAGATTGGCACGCTTTGCGGCCGCTTCCACCGCACCCACCCCGCGACGATCAGACGGGTGAGCGTGAAGGCGGTGAAGACCGTGGTGAGGATGCCGATGCCCAAGGTCACGGCGAAGCCGCGCACGGGGCCGGTGCCGATATAGAACAGCACGGCGGCGGCGATGAAGGTGGTGATGTTGGAGTCGAGAATGGTCGCCAATGCGCGCTTGAAGCCGGCGTCGATCGCCGAGATCGCATTGCGGCCGCCGCGCAGCTCCTCGCGGATGCGCTCATAGATCAGCACGTTGGAGTCCACGGCGATGCCGACCGTCAGCACGATGCCGGCGATGCCCGGCAAGGTCAGCGTGGCATTGAGCAGCGACAGCACGCCGAAGATCATCGCGACGTTCACCACCACGGCGATGTTGGCGAACACGCCGAACAGCCGGTAGGTCAGCAGCATGAACACGATGACGAGGATCGAGCCGACATAGGAGGCGAGCTCGCCCTTGGCGATCGAGTCCGCGCCGAGGCCCGGACCGACGGTGCGCTCCTCGATGACCGTCAGCGGCGCGGGCAGCGCGCCGGCGCGCAGCAGGATCGCGAGCTCGTTGGCGGACTGCACGGTGAAATTGCCGGAGATCTGGCCCGAGCCGCCAGTGATCGGCTCGCGGATGACCGGCGCCGAGATCACCTTGTTGTCGAGGACGATGGCGAACGGCTGCCCGACATTCTCGGTGGTGGCTTGCGCAAACTTGCGCGAGCCGGCCGAGTTGAAGCGGAAGGTGACGATCGGCTCGTTGGTGCGCTGGTCGAAGCCGGTCTGCGCATCGGAGAGATCACCGCCGGAGACAAGCACCTGCTTCTTCACGACATAGGGCTGGTTGGGTGGCGATGCGCTCTGGAGCACCTCGGAATCCGGCGGCACCCGCCCCTGCACCGCCTGATCCGCCGGCACCGAGGTGTCGACCATCCGGAATTCCATCTTGGCCGTGCGCCCGAGCAGGTTCTTGAGCTGCGTCGGATCCTGCAAGCCCGGCACCTGCACCAGGATGCGATCGTTGCCCTGGCGCTGGATCACGGGCTCGACGGTGCCGAGCTCGTTGACGCGGCGCTCGACGATCTGCATCGACTGCTCGATGGTCTGGCGGATGCGTTCGGTGATGGCCGCCGGCGGGATCGTCAGCCGGACCAGTCCGCCGCCGGCATCGCTGACTTCGAGGCTGCGCTGGCCGCTGGAGCCGAGCAGCCCGCCGAGCGGCTGCGAGAGATCGCGCAGCTTGGAGATCGCGGTTCCCGTGTCGCTTTCCTTGGTGATCCGGACCTCGACCCCATCACCCCGGCTCACCAATCCGGTGTAGCCGATCTTGGCATCGCGCAGCGTGCGGCGAACGTCGTCGCGCACGGCATCGAGCCGCTCCTTCTTGATGTAGTTGGAGTCGACCTCGAGCAGCAGATAGGAGCCGCCCTGCAGGTCGAGGCCGAGCACCAGCCGGCGCTGCGCCCAGGCCGGCCAGGTCTTGACCGTCGCTTCGGAGAAGAAGTTGGGCACCGCGCACAGGCACACGACGAGCGCCGTGAGAATGATGCCCAGCGCCTTCCACCGCGTGAAATACAACATGGAGGTTGTCCGTAAGGGCCGTAGCCGGCCCGGAAAATCAGAACATCACAAAGAGCGAAGACCGGCGTTCGACCGGCCAGGCCGGCGATCAGCTCGCGGCTTTCTCGTCCTTCTTGTCGTCCTTTGCGTCTGCCTTCGCGGGCTCGCCCTTGGTGCGGACGCCCGTGATCATCTGGCGCATCTGGCGCACGCGCACGCCGTCGGCGATCTCGAACTCGACCTGATCGTCGTCGACGACCTTGGTCACCTTGCCGACCAGGCCGCCCTGGGTCACGATGGTGTCGCCGCGGCGGACGTTCTTGACGAGATCGGCGTGCTCTTTGACCTTCTTCTGCTGCGGCCGCAGGATCAGGAAATACATGATCACGAAGATCAGCGCGAACGGCAGCAGCGACATCAGCATGCTGTTGGTGTCGCCAGCGCCGGCGGCCTGGGCATAGGCAGGGGTGATCAGCATGTGGTCGATCCTCGTGGGCAGCGCCCGGTGAGACGGGAATAGCCGGCGAACCACGCTTGTCTCGGCGCGGGCCGGCCTCTTGCGAATTTCGCGCGGAATATAGCGGCAGCAGTCCCAATAGCAAGGCGCCCCGCCCCTTCATTTCGCCCCGCTTGCGGCAGCCGGCGAGGCCCGATATGGCTGCCCCATCAGGAACTTGCAGCATGTCGAAAAAACCAGCCAGAGCCTCGTCCCGCGCCCCCGCCAAAAACGCCCTCAGACCGCTCGCCAAAGGCCCCCGGCCTGCAGCGCAAAAGCCACCAAAGATCGCGGCAAAACGTCCCGCCGGCCCCGCCTCCGATGATACGGCTGACCGGATTGCCCGTGCGCTGGAAGCAATTGCCGCGCATCTGGCGACAACCCATGCGGGTGCCACGCCCGCGCTGGACCTGACCGCGGCCGACGCCTTCGTCTGGCATCCGAACGGCCGGCTCTCGACGGTGCCGCGCGTCAGCCGTGTCGAGATCGACCTGCTCAAGGGCATCGACCGGATGCGCGACATCCTGATCGAGAACACCGAGCGCTTCGCCAACGGCCTGCCGGCCAACAATGCCTTGTTGTGGGGCGCGCGCGGCATGGGCAAATCATCGCTGGTGAAGGCCGCCCATGCCAGCATCAACGTCACGCGCAAGCCGGCCGACCGGCTGAAACTGATCGAGATCCACCGCGAGGACATCGAGAGCCTGCCGGCGCTGATGGACATCCTGCGTGCCGCGCCGTTCCATTTCATCGTGTTCTGCGACGACCTGTCGTTCGACGGCAATGATGCGTCCTACAAATCGCTGAAAGCCGTGCTCGAAGGCGGCATCGAGGGACGCCCGGAGAACGTCATTCTCTACGCCACCTCGAACCGGCGCCATCTGTTGGCCCGCGACATGATCGAGAACGAGCGCTCCACCGCGATCAATCCGGGCGAAGCGGTCGAGGAAAAGGTCTCGCTGTCCGACCGTTTCGGCCTATGGCTCGGCTTCCACCGCTGCAGCCAGGACGAATATCTCGCGATGGTCAAAGGCTATTGCAGCCATTTCGACATTGCAGTCGCCGAGGATCAGTTGGAGCGCGAGGCGCTGGAATGGGCCACGACGCGCGGCTCGCGCTCGGGCCGCGTCGCGTGGCAGTTCACGCAAGATCTGGCGGGCCGCCTCGGCGTGCGGCTGACAACGCAAAAAGCCGCGCAGTAATCTGCGCGGCCCTGTGTCGTCCACGATTGCGTGGGGTCAAACGACCGGACCTCACGCCCCGTTGAGGAATTGCAGCGGGTCAACCGGAGACGATCCCTTGCGGATCTCGAAGTGGAGCTGCGGCGATCCGACTTCTCCCGATTGACCCGACTTGGCAATGACCTGGCCGCGCTTGATCGGATCACCGCGCTTCACCATCAGCTCACTCGCATGGGCATATGCGGTGACATAGCCGTTGGAATGCCGCACCAGGACCAGATTGCCATAACCCTTCAATTCATTGCCGGCGTAAGCGACGACGCCATCTTCGGCCGCCTTCACCGGGGTGCCCTCGGGCACGGCGATGTTGATGCCATCGTTGGACTTGCCGTTGGTCTTGGCGCCGTAGCTGGTGATCACCTTGCCGCGCGCCGGCCAGCGGAAGGTCGGCAGCGAGCTGGTGGTCTCGGCCGGCCGTGCCGGCTCCTCCTCCTTCTCGGGCGCCGGATTGGCCTGGGCCAGGCGGGCGGTCTGGACCGGACCGGCGGCCGTCGCGACCCGCGTTGTCGGCGCTGGCGCCGGCACGGTCGCAACCGCCTGGGGAACGGTTGCGACCGGAGCCACCGGCGCAGCTGCCGCCACGGCCCTGCCAGGGACGGTCAGCCTGGTCCCGAGCTTGAGCGGCGAAGCCTGATCGAGATTGTTGGCGCGGGCGAGCTCAGCCGCCGTCAGATGGTTCTGGCGGGCGATGCTGGCGAGTGTCTCGCCGCGGTTGACGAAATGGACGGTGGACGGTGCGACGGCCGCCACCGGCTTCGGCGCGACCATTGGCGCGGCGGCAACGGGCTGGGCCGCGGGCGCAGCCGCCACCGCGCCAGGATGCGGAATGATCAGCTGCTGGCCTGGCGACAACGCGCGCGGGCCCTTGTAGCCGTTGGCAGCCAGGATCTCAGCCGGCGTCACGCGGTAGCGCTTGGCAAGGATGTCGAGCGTATCGCTGGTGCCGACGATGATCTTGGTGCCACTGGCAGGACGCGCGGCCGCGACCGAACGCGGCGGCACGGTGCCGGTGGTCTCGAGGCGCGGCTGGGCCGGCGGAGCATAGGAATGCGCGGGCTGTGCATAGGCCGGGGGTGCGGCGACGGCGGGCGCCGCGACCGGGACCGCAGCGGGTGGCGCATAGGACGCGACGCCGCGCCCGCCCGACGACATGCCTCCGGCGCCGCCACCGGTCGGATAGGATTGCGGAGCCCCGACCGCCGGGGGCGGCAGCGCCGAGGACGAATAGGCAGGCGCCGGCGCGGGAGCCGGCGTGTAGGACTGGCTGTATTGCTGGTGCTGCCGGGGCGGCTGCGCCTGCACCGACCCGGTGGAATCGGATGCAAAGGGGTTTGAAAACGGATTTTGCGTCTGCGACAGCCGCGTCGACATGTCGGCGCTGCAGCCGGCGACGCCGAACGACATCAGCGCCAACGCCGCAACTTGCGGCAGGCGGCGCGAGCGAAGCAACTCGACAGTGGCGGGCATGGTTACTCACTCGTACGCAACAAACAACGAATTCGAGTAAACACAGCCGCGGTAAATAAGCGCTTAAGCCGCGAATAAAGCGTTGTGCGGCCTGCTGATCCGCACGTTTAAAGTTCGCGCGCAATCCCCGGAATTGCCGGCACAAATCGCACGTCGACGAGCTCCTTTCGGTCGAAACGATCACCCGTCCGCGTGCTCCTGACGAGCGTCTGCACCCCGTGTTGCGGCCCGACCGGCGCGATCAGGATACCGTCCGGCTCCAGCCGGTCGAGCAGGCTCTGGGGAATCTCGTCCATCGCCGCCGTTACGATGATGCGGTCGAATTGGCCGCCCCCCGGCGGCAGCGCGTAGCCATCGCCGAGCATGACCTCGACATTGAAGCAGCCGAGCTTCTCCAACCGCTCCCTGGCCTTGTCGGCCAATGTCCGGAAGCGCTCCACCGTCAGGACGTTGGTGGCCAGCCTGGACAGAATCGCGGCCTGGTATCCTGACCCCGTCCCGATTTCGAGTACACGATGGGACTTCTGCAGCTTGAGCTGCTCGGTCATGTAGGCGACGACGAAGGGCTGGCTGATGGTCTGCCCACAGGCGATCGCCATCGCGCTGTCGCGATAGGCCTCCGGGCGGTCGGCCGGCAGAACGAACTCCTCCCGCGGCACCTCTTCCATCGCGCGCAACACCGCCTGATCGCTGATCCCCCGCCGACGCAGGGTCAGCTGAAACATCATTTTCTCGGGAGGAGCAGCTGGGGGCATCGGGATGTCGGTTGGTGGGCTCGTGCGCAATTTACCTGCCGGGCGAGGGTTGCGCACCGATTTTCCGCACACCCGTCGCAACCGGATGCACCGTCATGGTCCCGACGACGGACCGCGTTCCGCACAAGGAACCAAGTCGGGTCCGGTTCGTTCACCTTATGGGCGATCGTGCCCACGCCGCACGACCGTGAAAGACGACATTGTTGACGTTGCGCCATAAGCCGTTATTTGCGAGCGTCAAATCGGGTATGGGCAAGGACTGACATCATGACTGCACCGCGGCCGCCGCGCGGCTCTGTGTTTTTGGTTGAAGACGAAGTCATGATCCGAATGATGGTCGCCGACATGCTGGAAGAGCTCGGCTACACCGTCGCGGCCGAAGCCGGCGAAATCGGCGAAGCGATGCGGCTGGCCGAGAGCACCTATTTCGACGTCGCCATTCTCGATGTCAACGTCAACGGCAAGGTCATCTCGCCGGTGGCCGATCTCATCAAGGCGCGCAACCGTCCTTTCATCTTCGCAACCGGCTACGGTTCGTCGGGGTTGCCGGAAGAATATCGCGACCGGCCGGCCCTGCAGAAGCCATTCCAGCTCGAGACGCTCGGAAAGGCGATCGACCATGCCCTGCGTGGCGCTGGGCCACAGGGGTAGAAGGCGCTTCAGCAGAGAATGTCGCTGAGCTTGCCGGAGAACGCCTCGTCCGTGCGATCCAGGCGAAGCGGGGTCACTGATACGTAGCGCGCCGCGAGAGCTGCGAGGTCCGTCCCCTCGTCGGGCACATCGAGCGAGGCAGCCCGGTCGAAGCCGATCCAGAAATAGGGGTTGCCGCGGCCGTCGCGCCGCTCATCGACTTTCAAGAAGCCCAGATTGCGCTTGCCCTGGCGGGTGACCACGACGCCCCTGACCTCTTCCGGTGCACAGGCGGGGAAGTTGACGTTGATCACTGTATTCCTCGGCACGCCGGCTTCGAGCACCTTGCGCACGATCTGCGGGCCGAATTTGAGCGCGGTGTCCCAAGACGGCTTGTCACGCGTTGCGACGCTGAATTCCTGCGACAGGGCAAACGACGGCAGACCGAGAATGGTGCCTTCGAGCGCGCCGGCGATGGTGCCCGAATAGACCACGTCCTCGGCAACGTTGCGGCCCTTGTTGACGCCGGACAGCACCACGTCGGGCAGCTTCGCCCCCAGGATATGACGGGATCCCATGATGACGCAGTCGGTCGGCGTGCCGCGCACCGCGAAATGCCGCGGGCCGACCTCACGCAGCCGCAGGGGGTCATTGAGCGAGAGTGAATGGGACACGCCGCTCTGGTCCAGTTCGGGAGCCACGATCCAGACGTCGTCGGACAGGGCGCGTCCGATCTCCTCGATCACCTTGAGACCCGGCGCATGGATTCCGTCGTCATTGGTGCAGAGAATCCGCATGGCCAACCTTCCGTCCCTCCGAAAGCATCGTTCGGGGGTGTCTTATCTGCTGTGCAGCATCGAGGCAAACCTGAGCGCGCTGCGGCACCACCCGGTCAATGCCGGATCCGCCACTGCGGCAGGAACCTGGCGAACTGCCCTCGCGTGCCCAGCCTCAACGGTAGGCTGGATGTGCCGGATCCGCCGGGTGCCTGCTGGACAGGAGGCGCCGGCACCGCTGAAGGCTCCGTCCGCGGCACTGCCGCAAACCGGACCCGCGCGACACTCAACGCCTTCTCGAAGTCGACGGGGTTGAACCAAGCCTGATCGCGCAGCGAGTCGTGCAGGCCCTCGTCCCAGACCCTTGAGGATTCGATATCGAATGCTCCCTTCAGGCGCTGATCGACCGCCTGGATGCCGGAGCCGGTGACGGCCCATTGCCGCCCGATCCAGAAAATATCCCGATGCAGAGCCATGATGCCGGTATCTGAAAAGCAATTGCTGAACAGAACCGAGGATACGACCCGCCGGCGCGTACGCAATGGCGGCGACCTGAGCGGATGCAATTTGCCGCGACGCTATGGCTCCGCGGCCACCACCTTGAGGCCGCCCATATAAGGCTGCAGCACGTCGGGAATCGCGATCGAGCCGTCGGCCTGCTGATAGGTCTCCATGACCGCGATCAGCGCACGGCCGACAGCCGTGCCCGAACCGTTCAATGTGTGCACGAAGCGCGGCTTGCCATCGCTTCCGCGATAGCGTGCATCCATGCGGCGCGCCTGGAAGTCGCCGCACACCGAACAGCTGGAGATCTCGCGGAAGGCGCCGCCATCGCCCTGCCCGGGCATCCAGACCTCGATGTCGTAGGTCTTCTGCGAGGAGAAGCCCATGTCGCCGGTGCACAGCGTGATGACTCGATAGTGCAGATCGAGCCGGCGCAGCACTTCCTCGGCGCAGGCCAGCATGCGCTCATGCTCGTCCTTGCTGGTCTCCGGCGTCGTGATCGAGACCAGCTCGACCTTGGTGAACTGATGCTGACGGATCATGCCGCGGGTGTCGCGGCCGGCGGCGCCCGCCTCGGCGCGAAAGCACGGCGTCAGCGCCGTGAGCCGCATCGGCAACTCCTTCTCATCGACGATGGACTCGCGCACCAGGTTGGTCAGGGCCACCTCGGCAGTTGGGATGAGACCCAGCCGCTCGGTCTTGAGGCGATCATCCGGCTCTGCAATCAGCTCGCCCTTCACGGCCCAGAACTGGTCGTCCTCGAATTTCGGCAATTGGCCGGTACCGAACATGACGTCGTTGCGTACCAGCAGCGGCGGATTGATCTCGGTGTAGCCGTGCTCATTGGTATGAAGATCGAGCATGAACTGCCCGAGCGCGCGCTCGAGCCGCGCCAGGCCCCTCTTCAGCACGACGAAGCGCGCGCCCGACAGCTTCGCAGCCGATTCGAAGTCCATGGTGCCAAGAGCCGCACCGAGATCATCATGCGGCTTCGGCGCGAAGGCGTAGTTGCGCCGGGCGCCGAACATGTGGCGCTCGACATTGTCGTGCTCGTCCTTGCCGTCCGGCACCTCGTCGAGCGGCAAATTGGGAATCGCCGAGAGCTCGCGCGCCAGCTCCTCATCCGCCTGCTTCGCGGCTGCCTCCAGCTCCGGCATGGTGGTCTTGAGCTTGGCGACCTCCTCCATCAGCGCCGATGCGCGCGCGTCATCCTTGGCCTTCTTGGCCTCGCCGATTTCCTTGGAGGCGGCGTTGCGCCGGGCCTGGGCCTGCTCGGAGGCCAGGATCGCCGCGCGCCGCCGCTCGTCGATGGCGAGCAGATGCGACGACAGCGGTGCCAGACCCCGGCGCGTCAGCGCCACATCGAAACCTTGCGGATTGTCACGGATCGATCTGATGTCGTGCATGGTCGTTCGGTCCTGGGAACGAAGAGTATCGGCGAGTCGCCTGGGCTCGCGGGCCGGCCTGCACTACCGCGAATGGCGCCGGATGGGAACAGGCAACGCCCTGGGATGTCCCCGAGCGCAACCGTTCTATTCGGAAGGGTCGGCCGGGAGATTCCCCGAGCCGGACGACGAGCCGGACTTGGCCGCAGCCGCCTGCTTCTCGACGATGCCGACCGCGATGATCGCGCCCTCGTAGAGCGCCAGCAGCGGCAGCGCCAGCGAGGCCTGGCTGAGCACGTCCGGCGGCGTAAGCACGGCCGCGATGATGAAGGCGATCACGATGAAATAGCGCCGCTTCTCCTTCAGCATCTGCGAGGTGACGATGCCGATGCGGCCGAGCAGGGTCAGGATGACCGGGAGCTGGAACGCGATGCCGAAGGCGAAGATCAGCGACATCATCAGCGACAGATATTCACCGACCTTGGGCATCAGCGCGATTTGCGCCGTCTCGGGGCCGCCGAGCTGCTGCATGCCCAGTGAGAAGCGCACGATCATCGGCCACACCGCAAAATAGACCAGCATGGCGCCGAGGACGAAGAAGACGGGGGTCGCTATCAAGTAGGGTAGGAAAGCATTGCGTTCGTGGCGATACAGCCCCGGCGCCACGAACTTGTAGATCTGCGTCGCGATGATCGGGAACGAGATGAAACCAGCGCCGAACATCGCGAGCTTCAACTGCGTGATGAAATATTCGAGCAGCTGGGTGTAGATGAACTTGCTGTTCTCGGCACCTGCGACCCAGACGAACGGCAGCACCAGGATGTTGTAGATCTGCTTGGCGAAAAAGAAGCAGAAGATGAAGGCCACGCCGAAGCCGATCAGCGCCTTGATCAGCCGCGACCGCAGCTCGATCAAGTGGTCCATCAACGGGGCCTTGCTGGCCTCGATATCTTCGACGGTCATGACGCTTTGGCGTCCTTCGGGCGGTCAGCTTCTGCTGACGCAGACATTTCAGGCTGTGGCTCGGGTTTGATTTCACGGACGATCGCCAGCGGCTCGCCCACGGATTGATGGACTTCAGCCTCTGCGAAGGTCTCGGCCACTGGAGGTTCGGGGGTGGTCGGGGTCATCACAGGAGGCTCGAGCGAAGCAGCAGCCACATCCGATGCGGGCGCCGGCTCGGCGGGCTTGTCGATCCCCTCGATATCGAGAGCCTTGTCGACGTCGCGCTGCAACGAGGAGATCACGCCGGTCGGGGTGAAACCGCTGGCCGCCTCGCGGACCTCATCGAAGCTCTTCTTGAGGTCGGCCATCTCCGCTTCGCGCATCGCCTCCTGGAACTGGCCCTGGAACTCCGAGGCCATCCGGCGCGCCTTGCCGATCCATTGCCCGACCATGCGCAGGACGCCCGGAAGCTCCTTGGGACCGATCGCGATCAACGCGACGACCCCAATGACGAGCAGCTCACTCCAGCCGATATCGAACATGAAACAATCCGCCTACGCGACGACGCCTCTGATCCCGCCTATCCGGGCCTGTCTGAACAGGTCCCGGTGCCGTCCCTGCGGGAGCGCGCCGCCGGCGCCTTTCACGCGCAGATCAAACGGCTTTGCTGCCGACATCCGTGCGGGTGGCCGAAGGCGTGGCGCCGTGATCGATCGACTTGACGGGCTCGGTCTTCTCCGGCGCCTTGTCGTCGTCCTGCATGCCCTTCTTGAACGCCTTGATGCCCTGCGCGACGTCGCCCATCAGATCGGAAATCTTGCCGCGCCCGAACAACAGCAGGACGACCGCGATCACGACGATCCAGTGCCAAATGCTAAGCGAACCCATCCTGCAACCCTCCAAACACCGGCGCAGCCTTCACCCGACTGCCCGTCGACGCTACCGCCGAAACCGCGTCATATCCATGGACTTGACCGCGACACTTCGCTTCTAGCATTCGATTGCGAAACATCAACACGAACGCGGCGCATCAGCCGAAAACCGCCCGCGGACAGCCCGATCTGGCCGGAAGGTAGGCGCCAACGCCCCCAAAAACAAGCACTTAAGGTCCGACAATTCGCGGCCGGACCTACGTAATAACGCGAGTGTTAACAGCCCCGGCCGCTAGCTTTGGTGCGGCGAGCCGTCGTCGTCGGTATCGCGGTCGTGCGCGTCATCGGCCGCGTCGATCTCGTCATCCGCCGCGTCAACCTCGGCCTCTGCCTCTGCCTCGTCGTCTGCCTGAGCGTCAGCGTCGGCAGACAGCTCGACGAGCTCGATAACGGCCTCGTCGTCCGGCCCGACCTCGATCTGCTCGACGGCCAAGTCCACCTCGGTGATCTCGGTTTCCGCATCGGCGCCCGGCAGTTCCAGATCGCCAACGGCGACCTGCGACGAGGTGTCGTCCCGAACGGCGGCCTCAGCGGTCGCCATCTGGCCTTCGGCGACCTCGGCCGCAGCCGTGTCGGCTGCGACCGTTTCCATCTCGGCGGTTTCGTCTTCCGCGGTTTCGGCCTCGCCAGGCTCGGCCTCCACCGCCGGCGCAAGCGCCAGGTCGAGATCGCCCGGATCCAGCGGCTCCTCGTCCTCCCGCAGCGTCGGATCGTCCGATGGCGTCGGGACGGTGAAGCCGGTCGGCAGCCGGGAATCCAGCAGGCCGGTCCCCTTCAGCTCTTCCAGGCCAGGCAGATCGCCCAGGGTCTCCAGGCTGAACTGAGCCAGGAACGCATCGGTGGTTCCGAAGGTCAACGGACGGCCCGGCGTCTTGCGGCGCCCCCGCGGCTTGATCCAGCCGGTCTCCAGCAGAACGTCCAGCGTTCCCTTGGAGGTGACGACGCCGCGGATCTCTTCGATCTCGGCACGCGTCACCGGCTGGTGATAGGCAACGATGGCCAGAACTTCGATCGCCGCGCGCGACAGCTTGCGCGTCTCGGTGCTCTCGCGCGTCATCAGCCAGGCGAGGTCGCCGGCGGTACGGAAGGTCCACTTGTTGGCGACGCGCACGAGATTGACGCCGCGATTGGCGTACTCCGCCTGCAGCTGCGCCAGTGCGGCCTTGATGTCGACACCTTCAGGCATACGCTTGGCGAGCGCAGCCTGCTCGAGCGGCTCGGCCGAGGCAAACAGGAGAGCCTCGAGGATGCGCAACTCTTCGGGGCGCGCTACAGGCTCGATCGCGATCTCGTCGGGCTCTTCCATGCGCAGTTCCGCCAAGCTTGCCATGGCAGGGTCTCCTTGTTCGTTACTCAACCGTCAAGTCCGGCGCAGCCATGGCGCCGGGCTGGATCGGTGGACGCTTACGAAAGTACAGCGGCGCGAACGCCTGCTTCTGGTTCAGCTCGAGCTTGCCTTCGCGAACCAGCTCGAGGACGGCCGCAAAGCTCGATGCGAAGACGGTGGCCTTCTGTGCAGGCTCGACGACGTAGTCCAGCAGGTAGTCGTCGAGACATCCCCAATCGTCCGAGACCTCGGTCATACCGACCAGACGCTCGAGCGTGGCGCGGGCCTCAGCAAGCGACCAGACCGTGCGCTTGGCCATATGAACGGACGTGACGACGCGCGACTGCCGCTGGATGGCATAGGCCGACAGCAGGTCGAACAGGGTCGCGGTGAACTTGGGACGACGAACCTCCGCTATGGCCTCCGGGTTGCCGCGCGGGAACACGTCACGCTGGAACTGGGGCCGGTTCATCAGGCGATTGGCGGCTTCGCGGATCGCCTCCAGCCGGCGCAGCCGGTTGGCAAGTGCCGTGGCCATCTCCTCGGCGCTCGGACCTTCCTGCGCTGGCGGCTCGGGCAACAGGAGACGCGACTTCAGAAAAGCGAGCCAGGCCGCCATCACGAGATAGTCGGCGGCGAGCTCCAGCCGGATCTTGCGGGCAGCCTCGATGAACTGGAGATATTGGTCGGCGAGCGCCAGGATGGAGATCTTGGCAAGGTCGACCTTCTGCTGCCGCGCCAGCGCGAGCAGCAGGTCGAGCGGACCCTCGTAGCCCTCGACGTCGACGACCAACGCCGGTTCGGCCTCGGCCAGCTCCGTCGTGGGACGGCCGGTTTCAAACGACAGAATTTCAGCGGTCATGCGCTAGCGGATCCCAGCCGGTTGATCAAGGCGTCGAGCTCGCCGCGCGCGGCGTCACGATCGAAGCCTGTGGGTGCCTTGCGCGCCGCAAGCGCGCGATCGGCGCGGATCAGAGCCTGCCCTTCAAGCTCAGGTGTCTCGGCGGCCACGGCCTGCATCTCGTCGAGCTTGCCGTTGCAATGCAGAACCATGTCGCAGCCAGCCGCCACGATCGCACGCGTGCGCTCGGCGATCGATCCGGCCAACGCGTTCATGGAAACGTCATCACTCATCAACAAACCCTGGAACCCGATCCGTTTGCGAATCACCCGTTCGATCATTGTCGCAGAAGTCGTGGCCGGATGGGCGGCGTCGATCGCGCTAAACACAACATGTGCAGTCATCGCCATCGGGAGGTCGGCCAGCAGCCTGAACGCGGCGAAATCGGTTGCGTCGAGCTCCGCTTCTGGCGCATCCACGGTCGGCAACCGGAAATGGGTGTCGGCGGTGGCCCGGCCATGCCCTGGAATGTGCTTCAGCACCGGCAGCACGCCGCCCTGCTCCAGCCCCTCCGTCACCGCCCGGGCGATCGCCGCCACCTTTTCTGGCGTCGTGCCATAGGCTCGATCCCCGATCACGGCATCGGCGCCGGCGACAGGGACGTCGGCGAGCGGCAGGCAATCCACGGTGATGCCGAGCGCGACCAGGTCGTCGGCGATCAGGCGAGCGCTGAGCCAGGCGGCACGGCGACCTGCGGCCGAATCAAGATCGTAGAGACGGTCGAACACCACGCCGGCGGGATAGGCCGGCCAATGCGGCGGCCCCAGCCGCTGCACCCGGCCCCCCTCTTGGTCGATCAGGACCGGAGCGTCGGCGCGGCCGACGCAGGCCCTTAATTCCTCAACCAGTGCAGTCACTTGAGCGGGTGACTGGACGTTGCGCTTGAACAGGATGAAGCCCCAGGGCCTGGACTCGCCGATGAACGCGCGCTCGGCGTCGGTGAGATCAGGCCCGGAGATGCCGGTAATGAAAGCCCGCATGGTCATGCGGGCCGCATAGACCCCGCCTCGGGGGCGGTCAAGCAGGCCTTAATTGTTGCTAAACGGGAAACACTGTCCGCCGGCAGTTTTCAACGATCCGCACATCTTGTTGGCCTCTTCCTTCGTCGCGAAGGGCCCGACGGCTGCGCGGTACCTGACGCCGCCCTTCTCACCCAGATCCATCCGCTTGATGATCGGCTCATATTTGCCCAGCACGGCGCCGTACTTGTCCTGCACCGCCTTGTAGGACGACATCGCCTCCGCCTCGCTGGCCTGCGACGAGATCGAGACCAAGTAGCCGCCGGTACGATCGGTCTGGGTCTGCTCGGTGACCGGCACGGCCGCGGCGATGCGCGCCGGTGCGGCCGGCTGCGGTGTCAGCGGCATCGGGCTGTCGTTGGCGGCCGACGCATTGGCGTTGGCCGGCGATTTGCGGCCCTTCGGCGTCGCCGCCGGCTTGGCTGCAGGCGTCGCCGGCATCGGCGGATCGGCCGCAGCAGCCTGATTGCCCCCCGTCACGGACAGCGTCTTGATCGGACGCGGATCACTGTTGGGCAAAATGCCGTTGGCGTTGGCCATCTGCGACATCGGGGCCGCCCCGGCGCTGACCGGCGGCGGAGCCGCATTCTGGTTCATCTGCGGGAACACCACGCGCGGATTGCCGCCGCGGGCGTTCAGATCCATCGGCGTCTCCTCGCGGGACACCAGCTTCTCGCCGCCGTCATTGCCGAGCAGACGATCCGGCACCTTCGGCGTCGGATCCTGCTGGGCCATGATCTTGGTCGGACTGTTGTCGGCGCGAATGATCGGCGGCTCGCCGGTACGGCCGGACGAGATGTAGGTCTTGTAGCCGTAGGCGCCGCCGGTGCCGACCACCGCAAGGGTCAGCACCGCGAGCACGGTGCTCATGCCGCTGCGCCGCCGCGGCCGCTCCTCTTCCTCGCCCTCGTCGTAACCGTCCTGATAGCCGTATTGGCCGTCCTGGAAATCGTTGTCGCCCTGAAACCCCTGCTGTCCCGAGCCCATCTGCCCAAACAGCGCATCGTCATAGCGCGAGGAGTCCGGCTCGTTGTCGTCGAAGCCGTTGTCGCGGTTGTAGTCGCGGTCATTCTCGGCAAACCCGTGGCGCGACTCCCCGACGCTGTAGTCGAGCTTGGACAACTGATCGGCGAACTCCGCGTTCGGATAACCCGGCTGCTGCCGGGGGGCGGGCGCGGGCGCGAAATCCTGGTCCGGGAAACCCGGCTGGCCGCGCGGATCCTGATAGCCCGCCGGAAAGGCCGGCGGTGCAGGCGCGGGCTGCGGCGGCTCGCGGCCGATGTCGGCGAAGGGGTTGGCGGCGGCAGGCTGGGCACGTTGCATCCAGGCCGGAGCGCCGGCCGGAGGCATGCCGGGAACCGGCTGTTCCGGCGCGGGCGCCGCGGGGCGCGCCATCGGACGCGGTTGAGATTGCGGAGTTGCCCGGCCCGAGGCGGCAAAAGGATCGTTCTGCCCGATCAGGCGAGCGAGTTCGGCGAGCGGATCGGCATCGGCCTGCTGGTTTCCACCACGGCCAAAACCATCAGCGGGAAAGGGTCTGTCCTGGTAACGATCAGCCATCGTGATGAAGCGTCCCTGCGGGTGAGCCGCATATGCGTCCTAAGGCGGACCCTGCCAGATTGAGGCCCCCAACTGAAGTCGTGTGTTTCCCCCAATCAGCGCATTGCATCAGGAGCATTAACGCCCAAGATCGCAAGTCCCGACGCCAGAACCGAGACGACGCCCTGAACCATGGCCAAACGTGCCTTGGTCAATTCTGCATCATCATCGATAATGAAGCGTAAATAGGGCAAATCCCGCCCCCGCGTCCAGAGGGCGTGAAATTCGCTTGCAAGTTCATACAGGTAGAAGGCGATCCGGTGCGGCTCATGCGCCAGCGCTGCGCTCTCCACCGTACGTGGGTACAGTGCCAGGCGTTTCAAGAGGTCGTGTTCGGCCGAGTCGGAGAGTTTTTCGAGGTTGGCCTCGCGGAGGAACGCTAACCGCGCCCCCTCGTCCTCCGGCAGGTCCTGGAGGCTCTCCCGCGCATTGCGAAAGATCGAATGCCCCCGCGCGTGGCCATACTGGACATAGAACACGGGATTGTCGCGCGACTGCTCGATGACCTTGGCGAGGTCGAAATCGAGCACGGCGTCGTTCTTGCGGTAGAGCATCATGAAACGGACCGCATCGCGCCCCACTTCATCAACAACTTCCCGCAAGGTGACGAAGTCGCCGGAGCGCTTCGACATCTTCACCGGCTCGCCATTGCGCAACAGCTTGACGAGCTGCACGACCTTGACGTCGAGCACGGCCTGTCCGGCCGTCACCGCTTTCACCGCCGCCTGCATGCGCTTGATGTAGCCGCCGTGATCGGCGCCGAACACGTCGATCAGGTCGGCGAAGCCGCGCTCGAACTTGTGCCGGTGGTTGGCAATGTCGGAGGCGAAATAGGTGTAGCTGCCGTCCGACTTGATCAGCGGCCGATCAACGTCGTCGCCATAGGCCGTGGCGCGGAACAGAAGCTGCTCGCGATCCTCCCAATCCTCCACCGGCGCGCCCTTGGGCGGCGGCAGACGGCCTTCATACACGTCGCCCCGCTCGCGCAGGAACTCGATCGTGTCGGCAACCTTGTTGGTGCTGCCTGCAATCAGCGAGCGTTCCGAAAAGAACACGTCATGACGGATGTTGAGCGCGGCGAGATCATCCTTGATCTCGGCCATCATCATCGCGATCGCCTTGTCGCGCACGATCGGCAGCCACTCGGTCTCAGCGAGCGCCTTGAGCTTGTCGCCGTGCTCGGCCGCGAGCGCCTGCCCGACCGGCTTGAGATAGTCGCCGGGATAGAGCCCTTCCGGAATGGCGCCGATGTCCTCGCCGAGCGCCTCGCGATATCTGAGGAAGGCGGAGCGCGCGAGTACGTCGACCTGCGCGCCGGCGTCGTTGATGTAGTACTCGCGCGTGACATCGCGGCCGGCGAACTGCAGCAGGCTGCATAGCGCATCGCCGAACACCGCGCCGCGGCAGTGCCCGACATGCATCGGCCCGGTCGGATTGGCCGACACGTACTCGACGTTCACCTTCGGCGCGCCGGGCACCGGCGCAACGCGGCCGTAGGCGGCGCCTTCGCGCAGGATCGTGCCGAGCGCTTGCGCCCAGACTGCCGGCTGTAGGGTCAGGTTGATGAAGCCGGGCCCCGCGACATCGACCTTCGCCACGAGAGCGTCGGCACGCAGCCGCTCGGCGATCACATCGGCGAGTTCGCGCGGCTTGGCCTTCGCCTCCTTGGCGAGCACCATCGCGGCATTGGTGGCCATGTCGCCATGGCTCGGATCGCGCGGCGGCTCGACGACCACGCGCGAAAGATCGATGCCTTCGGGCCAGCCGCCCTGCTTGGCGATGATGGCGCAGACGGCGTGGACACGCGCGAGCATGTCGGCAAAAAGGTAAGGCGTGGAAGCTTGTTCGACCATGCCGCCGCCTAACGCAAATCCGGAGTCGAGTCAAAAAGCCGGTGGTGCTCGGTTAAGGCGAAACGGTCCGTCATTCCGGCGATAAAATGGCCGATGCGGCGAGCCCGATCGCCCTCGCCGTCGCAACCGTCCAGCCAGCCAGCGGGCAGCGCCGAACCGTCCTCATGGTAGCGGCCGTACAGGTCGGCGACGATGCGCTCGGCGTCGCGCATCACCCGCATCACCCGCTCATGGCGGTACATCCGCTGCCAGAGGAACCCCTTGATCGTCGCCTCGTGCTCGGCGACATCGGCCGGAAACGCCACCAGCGGCCCGCTATGCCGCCTGATGTCGTGAGGCGACATCGGCTGCGCCCGCGCGATCCGGCGCTCGGCCTCGGCCGCTACGGCTGCGATCAGGTAGGAGATCAGCTCGCGCACCAGCTCGGCGCCGCGCCGGATCGGATCGAGCGCCGGATATTGGCGGTCGATCTCGGCGATCATCGCGGCCAGCAGCGGAATCTCCTTGAGGTCGTCGACCGTGAACAGGCCGGCCCGCAGCCCGTCGTCGATGTCGTGGGCGTCATAGGCGATGTCGTCCGCGAGCGCCGCGACCTGGGCCTCGAGCGAGGCGTAGCTCCACAGCTCCAGGTCGAACCGGGTATTGAACTCGGCGATTCCCGGCGGGATCGGCTCCTGCAACGGCCCGTTGTGCTTGACGATGCCCTCGAGCGATTCCCAGGTCAGGTTGAGTCCGTCGAAATCCGGGTAGCGCTGCTCGAACGACGTGACGATGCGCAATGTCTGGGCATTGTGGTCGAAGCCGCCATGGTCCGCCATGCAGCGGTTCAGCGCGCGCTCGCCGGCATGGCCGAACGGCGGATGGCCGAGATCATGCGCCAAGGCCAGCGTCTCCGTCAGGTCCTCGTCGAGGCCGAACTGCCGGGCCAGCGCGCGGGCGATCTGGGCCACTTCCAAAGAATGGGTCAGGCGGGTGCGGTAGTGGTCGCCTTCGTGGAAGACGAACACCTGGGTCTTGTGCTTCAGCCGGCGGAAGGCGGTCGAATGGATGACACGGTCGCAATCCCTACGGAACGCGCTGCGGGTCCGGGACGGCGGCTCGGCGAACAGGCGGCCCCGGCTGCGATCGGGATCGCAGGAATAGGGAGCGCGGGGGGCAGCCATTCCGACCGACACGGGCGATTGTTCCTTTTGCGGTTTGATTCCTCGGCGGAGCCCACTTAACTATGGGGAGCGCCCGGCACCAAATGAATAGGGCATGACGCGCTACCTCGGAGACCTCCTGCCATGACTGATGCCTCGACCGGCCCCGTCACCATCAGCGAACGCGCCGCCCGCCGCATCGGAGAGATCCTCGGCAAGGAGAGCGCCGGCGCGATGCTGCGCATCTCGGTCGAAGGCGGCGGCTGCTCCGGCTTCCAGTACAAGTTCGACATCGACCGCGCCAAGGCCGACGACGATCTCGTCATCGAGCGCGATCGCGCGGTCGTGCTGGTCGATCCGGCCTCGGTGCCGTTCCTCGCCGGCTCGGAGGTCGATTTCGTCGACGACCTGATGGGCGCCTCGTTCCGGATCAATAATCCCAACGCCACCGCCTCCTGCGGCTGCGGCACCAGCTTCTCGGTCTAGCGCCCCCTCGTTGTCGGCTCAGGCCTCCGCCGTCGCCGCCGGGACATCGGACGGCGCAAGCGCCGGCGCCTCGACGTTTGGCGCGGGCGTTCCGATCGCCTTCAGCATTGCCGCCACCATGGCCGGCTTGCGCAACGGCTTGGCCAGAAAGTCGGTCATGCCGGCCTCGCGGCATTGCTTGATGTCGTCCGGGAAGGCGTTCGCGGTCAGCGCGATGATCGGCAGCTCGGCGAGCCGTCCACCCTTGGCCCGGATGGCCCGGGTCGCGGCGATGCCGTCCATCTCCGGCATGCGAACGTCCATCAGCACGAGGTCGAACTCCTGTTCGTCGGCCGCCTTCACCGCCTGCAGGCCATCCGGAACGATGCATTTGTCGACCGGGAACTCCTGCAGCATCTTCGACACAACCATGCGGTTGGTGGCGTCGTCCTCGGCGATCAGCACGCGCAAGGGACGGCCGAGCGCCTCGATCCGTGCCTTGAGGTCGCCGGCGCCGACCCGGTCGCCGCGCTGATCGGACACCTGCTTGTCGCTCCACGGCAAGGTCAGGCTGAAGCGGAAGGTCGAGCCTTCGCCCTGCACCGACGACACCGCGATGACGCCGCCCATCTGCTCGATGATCCGCCGGGAGATCGCCAGCCCGAGCCCGGTGCCGCCGAAGCGGCGGTTGATCGAGGCATCGGCCTGGGCGAAATCCGTGAACAGCTTGCCGACCCGATCGGCGGGAATGCCGATGCCGGTGTCGGAGACGCGCCACTCGATCGTCGCCCTGTGGTCGTCGCGCGTGCGGCAGGCCACGGCGATGGTGATGCCCCCCTGCTCGGTGAACTTCACCGCGTTGGAGGCGAGGTTGATCAGCACCTGACGAATGCGCGCCACGTCGCCCTTGAGCGCCGGCGGCAGCTTCGGATCGATGTCCGCTTTGACCAGCAGGCTCTTCGATTTCGCGTTGACGCCCATGATGGCGGTGACCGCCTCGACCAGCGCCGCCGGCGAGAAATCCACCGTCTCGAATTCGAGCTTGCCGGCGTTGAGCTTGGACAAATCGAGGATGTCGTTGAGGATGCGCTGCAGGTTGTCGCCGGACTCGCGGATCGTCATGACCGCGTGACGCTGCTCGTCGTCGAGCTTCGTCTCCAGCAAGGTCGAGGCGAGCCCGAGCACGCCGTTCATCGGGGTGCGGATCTCGTGGCTCATCATTGCCAGGAAGTCGGATTTGGCACGGCTTTCAGCTTCCGCCTGCTCGGCCCGCCAGCGCTCGGTGACGTCGCGGCCGAAGCCGCGATAGCCTGCGAACTTGCCCTCATGGTCCCGCGCCGGCCGCGCCGTCAGCGCCCAACGGCGGCGCTCGCCGCCAGCCACCACGACATGGATCAGAATTTCCGGGATCGACAGCCGCTGCGCCATGCGATCGGCCAACGTCTTGAGCGTCGCCGTATCGGTCGGGCAGAGATATTTCAGCGTATCGATCAGCCGCTCGCCCTTGAGCTGATCGAGCGGAAGCTGGGCCACGTCGGCGAAGCGCTGCGGCGCGTCGATCAGACGGCCCTCGGCATCGGTCTGCCACAGCCAGCTCGCGGCGTTCTCCTGGAATTCCTTCAGGAGCAGCGAGATCGTCTCGTTCTGGCGCTCGTGCCGGATCTGCGCCTTCAGGTTCTCCAGGAACACGTTGCCGTGCGACACCAGGTGCCGCACCATGAACGAGGTGTAGAGCAGCAGGAACACGACGAGCACGAGATAGGTCGTGCCGCCGCAAAGAAACAGCGAGCCCACCGAGGCGAGCATCAGGGTCCAGGTGTAGGCGAGACCAGCCCGCGGCACGCTCGACATCGCGAAGGCGCCACCCGAGATCATCCCGGTCATCAGCGAGCCGACGATGATCTGCAGATGCGGATCGACCTGCGGCATCACGATCAGCGGCAGCGATCCCCAGATGGTCGCCAAGAAGAACGCCTGCAACGTCATCCGGGAGATGGCGCGCTCGGACGCCTCCTGCGGCCGTGACTTGCGCGCGCGCCACCAGCCGCGCAGCGCCATGCCGCCGGCCACCGCGATCGCAGCGCCCCACGCGAAGAGAAAGAGATTGGAGACGGTGTTCCAGAACACGCCAAGAATGATCGCCGCGTTGGCGAAGTTGATGCCGATGGTCACGGGGACGAGGCGCGCGACGGCATCGACCTGCCGCGCCCGGATGCGCCGGCGATCGCGCTCGGTCAGCGCTTCGTCGTCGAGACCTTCGATGGCGCCGAAGCCGCCAATCCAAATGAAGAAGGCCCCCAGCGGGCTGCCGCCGGCCGTTCGCTTCGAGCGCGTGGGATCCCCAGGCCATTTCATGAGCGCGCAGAACCTTCGTTGTGATCCCTTGCCATGCCTGATCGGCTGCTTCAGCCGCGTTAATTGTTCCGCCCGTAGAATTACGGAACCTCCGAATGCGCGCGCTGGCAGCGCCGGATGCAACTCATCGTTCCCGCGGCACGATGTGCCCGAGTCATGATCGTCCGTTTTCCCCTCGTTCAGGTCGAGGGCGCAGGGAATGCCGGGTGCTGGCCGCAACCCATGGCCCGCCTGCAGAAAGAAAGCAGGCGGCAGTCACCACAGGTCCAGCCGGTCAACCGGCATTCCCTGCACGACGGCTCTACGCCTTATACGCATTCTCCCCGGGGACCGGGCTGTCTTGCCCCCGTGACCGGCGGATCATCGTCACCACCGGCGTGGCCTCAGCGTCGGGAGACCAGGACCATGCGATTTCGGCGTGCGCCATGTGCCGTTCGTCCGCACGGCATCACGCCATGCTGCGGCCCACGACGCCCATCGCATCCCACCCCGCGTGTCGTGACGATCGCGATACGCCCCTCGTGCCGGGGTGGGACGGCGACATAGGAGCATGAATTCTGTAAAAGCGAAACAACGATATTTTTCGCACCGGGACTGGACAGGGCAAATCAGCTTGAAGGCGCTCATGAAATTAATCTCTCGGCGCACGCCTATTCGACGCCGGCTGCGCCCATTGGCATCGCCAACATGGGTCATGCGGTGGATCGATTTGCCCGACGTGCACGCCGGATCACAATCACCACGTCGTTGTTCGCTGATCCCTCACAGCACCGCGCCGGAGGCGTAGGCACTGGCCCAATGCGGAAAACCGTTTTCGGCGGCACGCGCCGCCGCGTGATCCCAGTCATAGGTCAGCGCCAGCAGCTCGGCCTGCCAATGTCCGCGTCGCTCGGTCAGAACCGCGTAGCGCGCGTGCGGCGAGCGATGTTCGAGCTGGGCTGCGATCGGGATGTCGCCGAACACCGGGCAGCCGACGCTGCCGGGGTTGATCACCAGCGGCCCACGGGGCACCTGCACCACCGCCTGCCGATGGCTGTGGCCGCACAGGACCAGCGTGGCACCGCCGATGTTGGTGAGACGTGAGATGAGCACGTCGCGGCGCGCCGGGACGTAGCGGCCATCGTCCAGCATCTCTTCGAGCAGGAGGGCGCAGTCATCGTCTGGCGTGCCATGCACAGCGAGGATGCCCTGCTCCAGCGCGAGCCATCGCGGAAGCGCGTGCAACACCCGGCGCTGCTCGGCGGTCAGCGCCGCGCGAGCGAAGCGGCCGGCGGGAGAGAGCTTCTCTTCCGGAAACTCCTCGATCCAGCGATCATGATTGCCACGCACCGTCGGCAACTCCAGCGACTGCAGCAAGTCGAATGTCTCGCGCGGCCACAACGGGCTGGTCACGCAGTCGCCGAGATTGACGGTGGCATCGACACCGCGTGTCTCGATGTCCGCGAGCACCGCCTCCAGCGCCGGCAGATTGCCATGCACATCGGAAATCACTGCCAGCCGCATCGTCGTCTCCTTCGTCACGCGGTTCGATCGGTCCGTTCAAGGCAAAGTCTTAGCATCTTCGTCATTGCGAGCGAAGCGAAGCAATCCAGGGCCGCGCGTGGGACTCTGGATTGCTTCGCTTCGCTCGCAATGACGGCGGATAGGCCGGTGTCCGAAGCGACGCCAGCGGGCGGCGCGTGCCGACGATCCTCAAAGAAACGCGCGGATCACAACCTTACAGGAACAACCGTCAACACCGGCGCGCGGCCTGCATAACGCAGCAGCAATCGGTGCGTCGGATAGAAGATCACGAGTGGCAGGCCGATCAGGAGCATCCCGAACCACGCCGGTCCTGGCATGAAGCTCTGCGCCACGGCGTCGCTGAGGCCGTAGACGTAGTTGATGTTGACCGGCAGGTCACTGGTCGCGGGTGGCGGCGGCATCAGGAAGTAGCACACCGACAGCAGCGCCCAGGCGCCAGCCGTCCACACCGCGAAGGCGCGACGGTCATAGCCGAGCCGCCACACCAGCCACGCCAGCACGAAGGGCAGCCAGAAATGGAAGAACGACAGGCTGCGGGTGAACAGCGGCAGCTTGGCGTCGAACATGTAGGCCGTCATGCCCGTGATCGGCAGGCCTGCGGCGGTGCCGAGGAAGTCGACCACCCACAGCGCCTGCGGCAGCAGGATTCCCACCGCTGGCGCCGAGGCCAGCAGCGGACTCTCCAGCCAGACCGCGGCGAGCGTGGTCAGCAGCGCAACGTCGCAGAAATACAGGAAGTTGGTCGGGCCATAGGCCATCAGATAGGTCGGCACCAGCACCGCGCAGAAGGCGCTATAGGCAAGCTTGAACCACAGCGGAATGCCTGGCTTTGCGGCCGTCTCCATCGATCCCCTGCCCCTGAAATACGAGTGTTTTTGCAATCGCGCGGAGATTGCAGGCAGAGCCGTCGTCGCGTCAATCAGAGCGCCGGCGATGTTCGTAGTCAGCGTTAACGAGAGTTTGCGGGGCGCAGCGCAGCTGTGTGCAGTTTGCTAGATTGGCGGCTTCAAAACTGCAACGAGCCTCACTCCGCTGGTAGGATCGACCGGCTGACGTTCCTGATGTCCAATGTCTCGCAGGAAGATCTTGCCTTCCGCCGTCCATCGCCCGAAACGGGTATTGATCACATCCATCAGTCCGAACGCCGCAAGCGCCTCGATGGCATCTTGGCCGGCCGACATCGCAAGGCTGTCCACGTCGTCATCATATTGCGGCAGATATTGCATCACCATGGATGCCAACGCAGACAGGATTTTCTTTTCGCCTTCGGTCATGTCGTTCTCTTCCGGCGGTTGTGGTGGGCTTCATACCTTGGAACCGTTTACGAAGATACTCCAGTGTTGCGCTGTGAGATACAGCGCCCTCTCCCCTTGCGGGAGAGGGCTGCACCGGCCTCTCGACGCACTCATTTGGGCGAGGGGTATGTCTCCGCGATCGACGCATGGGGAGACATACCCCTCCACCCAACCGAGCTTGTCGCAGTGTCCGACATGCCCTCTCCCGCAAGGAGCGAAGGCGCAGTCATGCGCATCGCTCGCGCTGCGGTCATGCGTTCAATATCTGCTCGGAGTGCCTCACTGCGCCGCACCGATCGCGAATACGTCCGCACGCTCGATGATGAGGTCACGAAACAATCGCGCCCGGTGCGACATCCATTGCGGATCGGGATAGACGACGTGCAGCGGCAGCGACGGCACGTCGTAGTCGGGCAGCAGGTGGACCAGGTTTCCTGTCGCGATGTGCTCCACGGCGCACCAGTCCGGCAGCACGGCAGCGCCCAGGCCTTCGAGCGCTGCTGATGCCATGATGTCGGCGTCGTCGCAGGTCAGCGACGGGGTGATGGCCACGACGTGGCGGCCGGTTTCGGATTCAAAGCTCCATTCGTTCTTCGGCGACAGCCGCGAATAGGTCACGCAGGGCAGTTGGCGCAGATCGTTCGGCAGCCGCGGCTGGTGATGTCGCGCGAGCAGCGACGGCGCGGCGACCAACAGCCGCTTGACCGTGCCGACGCGACGCGCGACCAGCGAGCTCGATGGGAGCACTCCGATGCGGATCGCGAGCTCGGTGCCGGTTTCGACGAGATCGACGAACTGCTCGGTGAAGCGGATGTCGAGCCGCACCTCGGGATAACGGCGGCCATATTCGGCGAAGACGTCGCTGAAGAAATGGCGGCCGAACGAGGTCGGCACCGTCATCCGCAAGGTGCCCGACGGCGCGCCGACGCGCTTCGGCGACGGCATGCCCGCGCTCTCGAACAAGGTGACGATGTCCTTGGCGAGCTTGAGGACGCGATCGGCCTCGGCGGTCGGCCGCAGCTTGCGCGTGGTGCGGACGAACAGGCGACAGCCGAACTGCTCCTCCAAGAGCGCGATGCGCTTGGTGATCGCCGGCTGTCCCAGGCCCAGATCGGCCGCGGCCTGGGTGAAGCTGCCGGCCTCCATGACGCGGATGAAGGTCTGCAGCGCGTCGATCCGGTCCATCCATTCCTCCCCGGAATGAGTTTTATTCTCGTCATTCCGTATACGTCAGGAGGCAGGCCGGTCTAGCCTCTCAAAAAATCAAACGGAGGGAGACCATGGAGAAGTCGATTGGCATCGTCGGGGCCGGCATCGGCGGGCTGCACCTGGCGCTGTATCTGCAGAAGCAAGGCATCCAGGCCACGGTTCTGACCGACCGCGAGCCGGAACAGTATGCTGCAACGCGGTTGATGAACACGGTGGCCCATCACGGCATCACCGTGGCGCGCGAGAACGAGCTCGGCGTGAACCACTGGGACAGCCCCGAATTCGTCTATCACCACCACGATCACTTCTTCAATTTCCCCGGCAGCCCCCTGCTCTTTCGCGGGGCCTTCAAGCAGCCGAGCCGCGCGGTCGACTACCGGATCTACCTGCCGGCGCTGATGAAGGATTTCGAGGACCGCGGCGGCGCGATCGAATATGCCAGCATTCAGGACGACGACATTCCGGCGCTGGTGGCGCGCTTCGACCTGCTGGTGGTATCGACCGGCAAGGGCGCGCTGGGGCGGATGTTCAGCCACCGGCCGGAGCTGTCGCCCTACAACCAGCCGCAGCGCCTGCTCTGCGTCGGCCTCTATGACGGCGTCGACCACGGCAGCCCCGAGGGCGACGATCCGCGCGGCGTGACGCTGTCGGTCTCTCCGGGCCATGGCGAGATGATCGTGATTCCGACGCTCACCTTCGGCGGCATGAAGACGGCGCTGCTGATGGAGAACATTCCCGGCGGTGACATGGCCGAGCTGGTGTCGCTCAACTACGACGCCGATCCCTCGGCCTTCCGGCAGACGCTGCTCGACAAGCTGGAGAAGCACCATCCGCACACCTACAACCGGATCGACACGCACCGCTTCGATCTGCAGCCGCTGGACCTCTTGCAGGGCGCCGTGGTGCCGACCGTGCGGCGCTCCTCGGTCAGCTTCGACGACGGCAAGATCGCGATTGCGCTCGGCGACGTGCACTCCGTGGTCGATCCGATGATGGGCCAGGGTGCCAACATGGCCTCCTATGCCGCGTTTGAACTCGGCAAGGCGATCACCGAGGCGGTGGCGTTCGACGACCGCTTCGTCGAGACGGTCGATCGCGCGCGCGAGAACCGCGTGCTCGCCGCGGCGCGCTGGACCAACCTGATGCTGCAGCCGCCGTCGGAGGCGATGGGCCGGCTGATCTTCACCATGGCGCAGGATCGCGGGCTCTGCGACGAGTTCACCGACAATTTCAACTATCCGGAGCGGCAGTGGGACCGGCTGGCGAGCGAGCGGCGCATTCATGCCTGGATCGACGAGCGGACGCGGCTCGCGGCGTGACGCGTGATGACGGAGAGCGGCCGATGAGCCATCATCCCGATGCCGCGGGTTTTCGCGCAGCCGCGTCGCGGTTCTCCACCGGCGTGACCGTCGTCACCAGCAACGATGGCGACGGCGCGCCGGTCGGCATGACCGCCAACAGTTTCACCACGGTCTCGACGCAGCCGCCGACGGTGCTGGTCTCGCTCAAGCGCGGCCGCACCTGGCAGGCGGTGAGCGCGTCCGGCCGCTATGCGGTGAATGTGCTCGCGGCCGATGATGTCGCGATCGGCCGGCATTTCGCCGGCGCGGCCCTCGCACAGGGCGCGCCTGCCTTGGAGGCGCGTGACGGCTTCTTCCTGCTGCCGGCGGCCATCGCGCAATTCGGCTGCGAGGTCGTGAGCACGGTCGAAATCGCCGACCACACGCTGTTCATCGGCGAGGTCCGCTGGTGCCGCCACCAGGACGGCCTGCCGCTGGCATTCTACGCCAGCCGGTTTCGCAATGGGCTGGGCGCGGAGATATTGCCAAGCGATGGGCTGGCGTATCCGGCGGAGGGGTGGACGATCTGATCGCGCGGGCGGCCAGTGTCCTTCAAGCCGCCGCTGCTTACCCTCATGGTGAGGAGGCGCGCAGCGCCGTCTCGAACCATGAGGCCGCAGCGTTGGCCTCGCCCTTCGAGACGCCCGCCCGCGGCGGGCTCCTCAGGGTGAGGAGCGAGAGGTTCTCTCTTCAACGAAAATCTGATGCGGTCCGCCGGGACGACTTAGTGAGCCAAACATCGTCACATTGAAGACTGCGGGTCCGGCACAGTCGTGAGGCTCAACCGCCGATCAGTCCGGGGTCGATGCCCCCCGTTGTGGCGGCTCCAGAATGACCGAAGCGCGGCCACGTGACGATCGAACCTAATTTTACGTCCCGTCCGGCGTCGTCGTCAAATGGATCGGCACTGCAGGTACGAGGCCTGAGGCTGATGATCCACAGCAGTTCCGCTCGTGCTGGACTAGCGACGCTCGTTCAGCATCGGGAAGCCGCGCTGATGCCGGACCGGATAGGCCGCCGGCGTGTCGCTCGCGGCGTCGAGCGTGGCCACCTGCTCCGCCGTCAGGCTCCAGCCGACCGCGCCGATATTCTCGATCAGCTGGCTCTCGTCGCGGGCGCCGACGATGATGGTCGCGACCGTCGGGCGCCGCAGCAGCCAGTTCAGCGCCACCCGTGGAATGTTGCGCCCGCCTGTGATTCCCACGCCATCCGCCTTGACCGGAGTGGTCGCGGCTTGATCTAACCGGGGCCGTTTCTCCTTCCCCCCGGGAACCTCAAGCCAATGCGTATCGCCACTTGGAACGTCAATTCGGTCCGGCAGCGGATCGATCACCTCCTGACCTGGCTCAAGGACTGCTCCCCGGACATCGTCTGCCTGCAGGAGATCAAGTGCACGGACGACGCATTCCCGCGGCTGGAGATCGAGGCGCTCGGCTACAACGTGGTGACGCACGGCCAGAAGACCTTCAACGGCGTCGCGCTGTTGTCGAAGCTGCCGTTCGACGAAACCAAGTCCGGGCTCGACGGCGATGCCGAGGACGTGCATGCGCGGTTCCTCGAGGGCGTGGTCAGCCTCAAGAGCGGGGTGGTGCGCATCGCCTGCCTCTACCTGCCCAACGGCAACCCGCCGAACACGGAAAAATATCCCTACAAGCTCAAATGGATGTCGCGGCTTCGTGACTACGCGCGTGAGCGGCTGAAGACCGAGGAGCCGCTGATCCTCGCAGGTGACTTCAACGTGATCCCCGCCGCCGCCGACGTCTCCAACCCCGAGGCCTGGGTCGAGGACGCGCTGTTCCGCCCGGAGACGCGCGAGAGCTTCCAGTCGCTGCTCGGCCTCGGGCTCACCGACGCGCTGCGCGCCGTCACCGACGCGCCGGGGCAGTACACGTTCTGGGACTATCAGGCCGGCGCCTGGCAGAAGAACGCGGGGATCCGGATCGATCACCTGCTGTTGTCGCCGCAGGCCAGCGACCGGCTGGTCGAGGTCGGCATCGACAGCTATGTCAGGGCCTGGGAGAAGCCGTCGGATCACGTGCCGGTGTGGGCCGATTTCGATCTCGAGACCGCGTAACTCGAGGACGGTCCATGACGATCTACACACGGCGGCAATTGTTTCCGCTCGCAATCGTGCCGCTGCTGGCGGCGAAGCCGGTGCTTGCCGCCGACCTGCAGGCCACCATCGCCGGCATCGAAGTCGACAGCGGCGGGCGACTCGGCGTGGCGCTGCTGAACACCGCGAGCGGGGCGCTCAGCGGCCATCGGCTCGACGAGCGTTTCCCGATGTGCAGCACCTTCAAGGCGCTGCTGGCGGCGGCCATTCTCGCCAAGGTCGATGTCGGCACCGAGCAGCTGGCGCGGCGCATTCCGATCGCGCAAGCCGACATCCTGTCCTACGCACCGGTGACCAAGGCCTATGTCGGCACGTCCGGTCTCTCGGTTGGTGAGCTGTGTGACGCCGCGGTGACGCTCAGCGACAACACGGCGGCCAACCTGCTGCTCGCGACGCTCGGCGGCCCGTCCGGCCTGACCCGTGCGATCCGCGGCTTCGGCGACGCCATCACCCGGCTCGACCGCATCGAGCCCGAGCTCAATGAAAGCGTGCCGGGAGATCCGAGGGACACGACCACACCAGCGGCAATGGCCCAGACCCTGGCGAAGCTGACAACCGGCAATGGGCTGTCGCCGGCCTCCCGCGATCAGCTGACGGCCTGGCTGATCGCCTGCAAGACCGGCGGTGCCCGGCTGCGCGCCGGCCTGCCCGGCGAATGGCGCGTCGGCGACAAGACCGGGACAGGTGAGCACGGCAGCGCCAACGACGTCGCCGTGATCTGGCCTTCAGGGCGCGCGCCGGTCATCGTGAGCAGCTATCTCACCGAGACCAAGGCCAGCGACGACAAGCGCAACGCGGTTCACGCAGCGGTCGGGCGGGCTGTTGCGGACGTGCTCGGGGCTTGAACCGCGCGCGCGCCGAGATCAATCTCGCGATAGACCGCTGCAATCGCGTCGAAGCCGGCGCGGAGCTGGCGCATCTCGCGGCCCGCAAGGCGCACGTTGATGCCGGCATCGTGAGGTAGCAGGCTCGCCGCGGCATACAGATCGTCGATCCGCGCAAGTGCACCGACGGAATGCTGACGGAGCGCAGCGCGATCATGCCCCGGCGGTAACACCAGCACGGCTGTCCCAAAGGCGCGGTGGCCCTTGAACATCGCCATCGCGGGAGCGCGCAGATGCATGCGGTCGATCAGGAGTGGCTCATCGCCCGGTCTGCGGACGATAAGGGTGGAGTTAAGCTCGCGGAACAGCCGCCCCTGCCCGTTCGGATCGTGCATCGTGAAGGCGTCCGTGACGAGCGCCGAGGCGTCTTGCGCACAGTCCAATTCGAGCACCTGGCACAAGGCAGCATCGGGAAACAGGATGCGCGGCTCGGGCCTGTAGTCGAGCGACGCATGGGTCTCGACACGCAGCAGCACCTGCTCCATGGCACGTGCGCCCGGCTCGGCGCGATGGACTGAGGTGGCGCCCTGCGTGGTCACGCAAACGGCTGCACCCGCATGGAGCGTGAAGCGCTGCATCAACCGGTCCTCGCCATGCACCGCGCCACTGCCGGTCTGCAGGATCACGCTAAGCAGGTCCGGCCGATCCGCATCGGTGTGGAAGCTGCGCGTCAGCACGAACGGCCAGGCGAACAGCCGGCGGTCGATCATGGTGCGGCCGCCGCGCCGGACGAAGGACAGATCGAGCCGCGGCGGCTTTGCGCTGAGATCGCTCACGTGCGGAACAGCACCTCGCGTTCGAGCAGATCGACGATGGCGTTGATCCCTTCGCCACGGCGGCAATTGGTCAGCAGCACCGGCCGGCCGCCCCGCACCTCTGTCGCCTCACGCTGCATGCGGGCGAGATCGACGCCGACATGCGGGGCGAGATCGACCTTGTTGATCACGAGCAGATCGGCGCGGATCACGCCGGGGCCGCGCTTGCGCGGGATGTCGTCGCCGCCGGCGACGTCGATCACGAACATCCAGAAATCGGTGAGGTCGCGCGAGAAGGTCGAGGCGAGATTGTCGCCACCGCTCTCCAGCAGGATCAGCTCGACGCCGGGAAAGCGCCGCTCCAGTTCGTCGGCGGCCTCGATGTTGAGCGTCGGGTCCTCGCGGATCACGGTGTGCGGACAGGCGCCGGCTTCGACCGCCGACACGCGCGCCGGGTCGATCAATCCCGAGCGGCGGACGCGCTCGGCATCCTCGGCGGTGACGAGATCGTTGGTGATGACCGCGATGTCGATGCCGCGCGCCTGCAGCGCCGGGATGAGGCGCTCGACCAGAGCGGTCTTGCCGGAGCCGACCGGACCGCCGATGCCGACGCGCGCGGCAGTCATCGGCGCATCGGTGCGGGTGAGAGCGAGACGGCTCATCGCAGCATGAACCTCCTCGCGAGCGGCACGGTCGTCGCGGGCGGGCACATCAGCAGCTTGCCGTCGGCACGGACCTCGAAGGTCTGCGGATCGACCTCGACATGCGGCATCGCCGCGTTGCGGACCATGTCGGTCTTGCGCAGCCGGCGCACGTTCTTGATCTGCACGGTCTCACGGCCGAGCCCAAGCTTGGCGCGGATGCCGGCGTCGACCGCGAGCTTCGACATGAAGTTGACGCCGAGCCGCTGTGGCGCTGCGCCGAGCGCGCCCCACATCCGCTTCTGGATCATCGGCTCGGAGAGACCCAGACTGCCATTGCCGTCGCCCATCGCGGCCCAGACAGGGAAGCCGTTCTTGATCACCATGTAGGGCTTGAGGCCGAACGAGGCGCGCGGCCACAGCACGAGATCGGCCATCTTGCCGACCTCGATGGAGCCGACGACATGATCGATGCCGACGGCAACAGCGGGATTGATGGTGAGCTTGGCGACGTAGCGCTTGATGCGCTCATTGTCGGCGCGCGCGGTCGTCTCCTCCGGCAGCCGGCCGACGCGGTCCTTCATCACGCTGGCGAGCTGCCAGCATTTGGCGACGTTCTCGGCGAGACGTCCCATGCCCTGCGTGTCCGTGCCGAAGATCGAGATCGCGCCCATGTCGTGCAGGAAATCCTCGGCCGCCATCGACTGCGCCCGCACCCGCGCCTCGCCGAACATGACGTCTTCAGGCGCGTTGTAGTTGAGCTGATGACAGATCATCGTCATCGGCACGCCCTCCTCCATCCCATACGAGGTGTAGGGATTGGTCGGATTGGTCGAGGACGGGATCACATTCGGCCACGACACCACCTTGAGCAGGTCCGGTGCATGGCCGCCTCCGGCGCCCTCGACGTGATACATGTGGATGGTGCGGCCGTCGACCGCGGCCATCGTGTCCTCGCAGAAGCCGTATTCGTTGATCGAGTCCGTGTGCAGATGCACGGCGAAATCGTTGCGATCGGCGGCGGTCAGGCTCTTGTCGATGACGTCGGGCGCGGCGCCAAAGTCCTCGTGGATCTTGACCGACATGCCGCCGGCCGCGACCGCCTCCTCGACCGCTTCGGGGTTGGAGCCGCCGCGGCCGAACAGCGCGTAGTTCAGCGGCGAGAACTCGATCGATTTCAGGAAGTGCCCGAAATTCGGCCCCGAGCCCGAGCCGACATCGAACACCGGCCCGGAGCCGTTGCCGATCATGGTCGTGGTGCCGCCGGCCAGCGCATGGTCCGACTGTTCCGGCGAGATCAGATGGGCGTGGCTTTCGATCGCGCCGGCAGTGACGATGAACGGCCCGCCGGCGATCGGCGCGGTGGTGTGGCCCACCACCATGTCCGGATGCACGTCCGGCATCACGTCGGGATTGCCGGCCTTGCCGATGCCGACGATACGCCCGTCGCGGATGCCGATGTCGGCCTTCACGATGCCGGCGACGGCGTCGACGATGGTGGCGTTCTTGACGACGACGTCGAGGATCTTGTGGGACGACGTGCGGTGGCCGGCGATGGCCTCGCCGTCGCGCAGGTTCTTGCCGGCGCCGACCAGCAGCTCATGGCCGTAGGTCGTGTAGTCGTGCTCGATCTCGGCGAGCAGGCTGGTGTCGGCGAGCCGGATGAGATCGCCCTTGGTGGGGCCATACAGCTCGGCATAGGCGCGGCGGGTCAGCGTGGCCATGAGTTCAAGCTCCCAGATAGCCGCGCGACTGCGCGAGTTTCAGCCCGGTCTCGCGCGCGCCGGCCGCGTCGAGCGGGCCGTTGACGAGTCCGGCCTGGCCGCGCACGATCCGGTCGCCGGTGATCGGCACGAGGCGCACCGATTTGGTGACGCCCGGCTCGAAGCGGACGCCGAGTCCAGCCGGACGATCGATCTTCATGCCCCAGGCGGCGCCACGATCGAACAACAGTGCGCGGTTGACCTCGAAGAAGTGGGTGTGGCTGCGCACCTGGATGTCGCGGTCGCCGGTGTTGACGACGTCGAGCGTGACCGCCGGCAGCTCGGTGAACATCGCGATGTCGTCGCCGCCCGCAATGATTTCGCCGGGCACGAACTCGTCACCCGCAGTGCCGTCGGCCGGCTGGATCGGCTCGAACAGCGCCATCACCTTGGTGCCCTCGGCAAACATCAGCTCGACATAGAGCATCGGGATCATCTGGGCGACGCCGGGCTCGACGTCGTCGGTCGTGAGCAGCCGTCCCGCCATGTCGCGGATCTCGGCATAGGGCAGATTGCGGCGCGCCGCGGTCATCACCTCGTCGGTGATGTAGGCCACCGCCTCCGGATGGTTGAGCCTGATGCCGAGCAAGCGGTTGCGCCGCGCCATCTGCGCGGCGTTGAAGATCACGAGACGATCCATCTCGGTCGGCGACAGGTTCATCATGGCGCGGCACCTCTGGTCAGGTCGTGAACATGCGCACGTGCCGCAGCGGACCGCGCGACACGGCGATGTCGATGAAGGGCGTGAAGCTCGACGGCATCGCGTCGTCGTCGGGTGTCTCGTCGAGCAGATCAGCGAGCCGTGCGCGGGCAAGCGCGAGGCTGCGCTGCGACTCGATGTGGCCGATCAGGCCGAGCCGCACGGCGGCGCTGACGAGGCCGGCGACGAGGGTCCAGCCGGAGACCAGTTCGGCCGCGTCGAGGCCAAGGCCGGCATCGCGGCCGGTGATGGCTTGTACCACCGGCAGATGTCCGAGCCGCGCATCGGCAGAAGCGCGGGCACGGTACGCCTGAGATGACGGACCGGCGAGCTTGACCCAGACGCCGAGCAGCGCCCTGCCCGCGCGCCGCGAGCCCTCGCGCATCTCGGCCGACGGCGTCGTCGCCTCGGCGAGGCGATCCACGGCGGCGATCGCGGCAATGTCGTCGGCGTGCCAGGCGCGGCGGAGCAGGATGCGATCCATGCTGGCCCAGCGCTGCGCGAGGTGATCGGCAATAACGCCGTCGAGGTCGGCGCGACCGGACAGCAGGCCGTCGGCCGCGAGGCCTTCGATGCCCCAGGAGAAGGCAAAGCCGCCGGCGGGAAAGGCACTGTCGCCGAGCTGCAGCAGCGCGAGCGCCTCGCCGCGGTCAAACACGATCGCGCTCCACGACCTCGCCGGCATCGAGCAGCGGCTGGATGCGGGCGCGATAGGTGTCGAGCGGGGCATCGAGCAGCACGATCAGATGATCGTCTTCGAAGCGGACGCGCCAGTGCAGGTTGCCGGCGTGCCAGCCGAGCTTCAGCGCACAGGCCGGATCGCGCGCGCGCAGGCGCCAGACCTGCTCCTCACCGAAGCGGGCGATGATCGCGCGATCGGAATCGAGATGCAGCAGCGCGCCGTCGACGAGCTGTTCGTCGCGATCGAGGCTGACGGCGCAGTCGGTGCCGCGATCGGTGGTCCGCCGGAAGCGCTTGCGGCCGGCGTCCTCCGGCGGCACGAACAACAGCTCGACGCCGCCGCGATGCTCCAGCGCATGGAGCCGGCCGGCATAGGCCCTGTCGTCGGCGCGTCCTATGATGCCGTGCAAACGGAGCATCGGCGTGATTTCCTCTCGTTGACGTCATCACTGTCATTCCGGGGCAGCCCGCCAGGGCTGAACCCGGAATCTCGAGATTCTCAGGTGCGCAATTGCGCACCATAGTTCGATGCTGTCGCATCGCCCCGGAATGACTGTGGAGACGGTTGGTACCTCCCAGCGCACTACCGCAGCGTCGCCGACACCTCCTGCGACGTCACGAGAATGACCTCGCCGTCGAGGATCAGCTTGGCGATGCCGAAGAAGGTCGCCACCGCGGCGGAGCCGTTGTGGCGGTCCATCGCGGCCTTGTCGGCGAAGCGCTCGTAGGTCGTGAACAGACCGGGCTCGGTCTCACTCTGCGAGATGAAGAACCCGATCGTCTCCGGCTCGTTGGCCGCGACATGGGCCGCGACGGCGACGAGAGCGTCGCGCATCGTGGCCTCGTATCCCGCCTTGGCCCTGATGACCGCGGTGATGGTGATCATCAGAAGGTCTTCCAGTCGCCGTCGGCCTCGAACGCCGCCGCCGCCTGGTAGATGGTGGATTCGGCGTAGTCCTTGCCGATCAGCATCAGGCCGACCGGCAGGCCGTCCGAGAGGCCGCACGGCAGGGTCATCGCCGGATGGCCTGTCACGTCGAACGGGCTGGTCGTCGCGGTCATCTCGAAGGCGCGCTGCACCACCTCGGCGAGCGGCGCATCCTTGGCCGGGATCGGCGTGGCGACGCACGGCAGGGTCGGCATCAGCAGCAGATCGTAGGAGCCGAACATGGCATCATAGGCCGCCTTGGCCTGAATCGCGATGTTGCGCGACTTGGCGTAGTAGCGGCCACGATAGTGCTCGAGGCCCCACTGCCCGACCAGCATGGTCAGCTTCAACGTCACCGACAGATCGTCGGCGCGCGTGCGCCAGCCGGAATGCGCATCGAGCAGACCGACATCGTAAAGGCCCTTCCAGTTGAACCCCATGCCGTTGCCGAGCATCATCTGCACGAGGAAGCCTTCGAGCGTGATCGGATTCCACGCCGCCAGCGCATGCATGTGCTCGGGGATCGAGACTTCCGACACGCTCGCGCCCATCTTGGCGAAGCGCTCCGCGCCAACCTTGACCTTGGCGACCACGCCCTCTTCCATGTTGGGCGCGCTGAAGCCTTCCTTGAGGACGCCGATCTTGAGACCCTTGACGCCCTTGCCGAGCGCCTCGGTGTAGGCCGAGACCTTCGGCGCATATTGCCGGGGATCGAGACCGTCGGCGCCGGCCAGCACTTCGAGCAGCAGCGCATTGTCGGCGACCGACTTGGTCATCGGCCCGGTGTGGTCGATCGTCGACTCGATCGGCATCACGCCGGTGTAAGGCACGAGGCCGTGGGTCGCCTTCATGCCGTAGATGCCGCAATAGGACGCTGGGATGCGGATCGAGCCGCCCTGGTCGCCGCCGATCGCCATGTCGACCTCGCCGGCCGCCACCAGCGCGGCGCTGCCCGACGACGAGCCGCCGGCCGAATAGCCCATCTTCCAGGGATTGTGCACCGGCGCGGGATCGGAGGTGTGGCTGCCGCCGGACAGGCAGAAGTGCTCGCAGACGGCCTTGCCGACGATGGTGCCGCCGGCATCGAGAATGCGGGAGACGATGGTGGCGTCGGCGGCGGGAATGAAACCTTCGAGCGTGGTCGAGCCGTTCATCATGGGAACGCCGGCGAGCGCGACGTTGTCCTTCAGCACGACGCTCCGGCCGGCGAGCTTACCGCTGGACGCGCCCTTCACCTCGGTCTTGATCGCCCAGGCGTTGTACTTGTTCTCCTTCGGCGGCGGCTTGGCGCCCGGCGTGCGCGGATATTTGACAGGCGGCAGCGGGTTCGGCAGCTCGTCGATGATATCGTACTGGTCGAACATGCCGCCCATCAGCGACAGATATTCGGCGGCCTCCTCCATCGTCATGTTCATGTGCAGGCTGGCGGCGAGATCGGCGACTTCCTCGGCATTCGGGCGTTTGATGGACATGAGTCATCCTTTCTTGTGAGGACAAGCTGGGCAGAGACAGCAGATTGTCAGTTCAATGGGCCGGCGCAGCTGCGCCGGTACGGGCTCTAGCTCGGGACCATTTGACCTTCCCGGGCCAGGAGAGTCTCACGGTCGAGTTCCTCGGTGATACGCCCCTTCTGGATGTGCAGGATGCGGTCCGATAACGACGTGATGAATTCGAGGTTCTGCTCGACCACGATCAAAGACATCTTCCAGCGCGACTTCAACGCCAGCAGCGTCTCGATGATCTCCTCGATGATCGACGGCTGGATGCCTTCGGTCGGTTCGTCCAACAGGATCAGCTTCGGCTTGGTGCACAGGCAGCGTGCCAGCGCCAGCAATTGCTGCTCGCCGCCGGACAGCGCGCCGCCGCGGCGGTCGAGCAGGCGGACCAGCCGCGGAAAATCCTGCAGCACGGCATCGATGACGCTACGGTCCTCCTTGGGAGCCGCGGCGAGCCCCATGCGCAGATTTTCCATGACCGAAAGGTCCGGAAAGATCTCGCGGCCCTGCGGCACCAGACCGATGCCGAGCCGCGAGCGCTCGTGCGGCTTGAGATGCGTGATGGTCTTGCCGGCGAACACCACCGAGCCGTCGGTGGTCGGCAGGTGTCCCATCAAGGTGCGCAGCGCCGTGGTCTTCCCCATGCCGTTATGGCCGAGGATGCCGAGATACTCGCCGTCCGCCACGGTCAGATCCACGCCGAACAGGATCGGGATCCGGCCATAGCCGGACTTGAGCCCGTTGACTTCGAGAAGCGCGCTCATGCCGCCACCTTCTTGCCGAGATAGACGTCGCGCACGCGCTGGTCGGCGAGCACCTTGTCGACAGTGTCCTCGACCAGCACGCGGCCCTGGTGGAACACGGTGACGCGCTTGGCGATCTGCTTGATGAACTCCATGTCGTGCTCGACGACGACGATGGCGCGGGTCTGGTTGATCTCGCGGATGATCGCCGCGGTGTGGAAGGTCTCCTCGTCGGTCATCCCCGCGGCGGGCTCGTCGAGCAGGATCAGCTCCGGCTCGGCAGCGAGCACCATGCCGATCTCGACCCACTGGCGCTGACCGTGGGACAGCGTGGCGACGATGCTGTCGGCATAGTCGGTCAAACGGATCATCTCCAGCACCGCGTCGACGGCAGGCCCCTGCTGGCGCGGCGTCGCCTTGCGGCGGACGGCGAGCCAGATGTTCTCGCGCACCGACAGGCCGTTGAACACGTTTGGCACCTGGGTCTTGATGCCGATGCCCATGCGCGCGATCTCGTGCGACGCCTTGCCGGCGATCGGCATGCCGCGGAAGGCGATCGTGCCCGAGGTCGGCATGAGCTGGCCGGTGAGCGTCTTGAAGAAGGTGCTCTTGCCGGCGCCGTTGGGGCCGATCAGGCAGCGCAGCTCCATCTCCTGCAGGGTGAAGGTGATGTCGTCGTTGGCGACCACGCCGCCGAAGCGCATCGTCAGGTGCTCGGCCTTGAGCAGAGGGACGAGGTCCGCCATGTCATTCGGCTCCTGCAGGATGCGGCGCCGCCGCTGATTGGACCGGCGGGCCATTGGTCTTCGGCTTCCTGTCCGGGATCAGCCGCATCACCAGGTCACGCGCGGTCGGCACGATGCCCTTCGGCAGCAGCAGAACGAACACCACCAGCACGCCGCCCAGCACGAGGTTGGAGTTCAAGAGCTGCTGCGAGCCGATATAGGCGACGATGTATTCGATCACGACGCAGCCGATGATCGGCCCGAGCAAGGTGCCGAGGCCGCCGACCGTGATCCAGATGATGATCTCCGCCGACAGCGACAGGCTGAAGATGGTCGGGCTGACGAAGGCGCCCCAGTTGACGTAGAGCGCGCCGGCCAGGCCGGCGATGGCGCCGCCGAGGATGAAGGTCAGGCACTTCACCAGACGCGGGTCGTAGCCGAGCAGCGACGCGCGCACCTCGTTCTCGCGCACGGCGACGATGATGCGGCCCGCCGGCAGCGCCAGCAGCAGCCGCAGCAGCAGGAACACGCCGAGCAGCACATAGGCCGTGGTCCACCATGACTGCTCCGGCGACAGCACGGTCGAGGGATCGAACGGCATGTTGAAGGTCGGCACCGCCGGCATGCCGTTGAAGCCGCCGAGCAGCGCCTTGCCGATCTTGTAGGCGTCGCCCGACGTCGAGTTGACAGAGTTGAACAGGATCAATGTCACCGTCAGCGTGATGACGCCGAGATAGACGTCGGAGATGCGGCCGAAGAAGATGAAATAGCCGAGGATCGCCGCGAACGTCGCCGGGACCGCGATGGCCACCAGGATCGCAGGCGTCGAGTCCTGGAAATTGATGGCCGCGATCGCATAGGCATAGCCGCCGAGCCCGAAGAACGCGGTCTGTCCGAACGACAGGATGCCGCCGAAGCCCCAGATGAAGGCGAGGCTGAGCGCCAGCACCGCCATTGCAGCGAACAGCGTCAGCTGCATCAGCGCGAACAGCTCGATCACGCTCGGCACGATCGCAATCGCTACGATGGCAAGGACGATCGCGCCCACCTGGCCGGAAAGACGGAGGTGCTTGTCCATCACAGGCTCCCCTTGAAGAAGCGCCCGGAGATGCCCTGCGGCAGCAAGCGGATCAGCACGATCGCGGTGGTGAAGACGATCACCTCGCCATAGACCGGCGTGGTGAAATAGGCGCCGATCTGGTTGACCGAGCCGAACAGGCTCGCGGCCGAGAGCGTGCCGGAGAGGATCGCGGCGCCGCCGCCGACCACGGTCATGAACGCCTTGGCGACATAGGCGCCGCCCATCACGGGGGTGATGCCGGACACCGGCGCCAGCAGGCCGCCGGCGAGGCCGGTCACGGCCGCACCGAGCGCGAAGGTGCTCATGTAGACCCGGGCCGGGTTGACGCCGAGCGTCGCCGCCATCGCCGGATTCTGCATCGTGGCGCGGGCGACCAGGCCGAAACGGGTGTAGCGCATCACGCCGTAGATGATCGCCATCATGACGGCCGCCATCAAGGCAAGGAACAGCGTGTAGTAGCTCGACTGATACGAGCCAATCGAAAAGCCGCCGAGCGGCGTCGGCACGCCCTGCTGGGTGTTGCCATAGATCGTCGTGATGATCCCGATGATCAGGAGGCTGAGGCCCCAGGTCGCGAGCATCGAATCGACGAGACGGCCATAGAGGAAGCGGATCAGGCAGCGCTCGATGACAAGGCCCACGACGCCGACGAACAAGGGCGCAATGATCAGCATCGCGATCCAGATGTTCACACCGGCATTGGCGGAAATGACGGTCGCATAGGCGCCGAGCATGATGAATTCGCCATGGGCGAGATTGATGATCTTCATCATGCCGAAGATGATCGCCAGTCCCAGGCAGAGCAGGAACAGCGACGAGATTCCATTGAGGACGTCGAGCGCGAGGATGACGTAGATCGCCATGCGTCAGGTCTTTCAGGGCAGTCCAGGGACACCGGGCCCCGCCGGATGGCGGGACCCGGCAGGCGTCAGAGATTGATGATGTACTGCTTGGTGTCGGTGGGGTTCTTGACGAGGTCGCAGACACTCGCGGTGTCCGCCGGCTTGGCATCGGTGTAGGTCTCCAGCACCGACCATTTGCGGTCCTTCACCTCGGCAAGGAACGCGTTGCGAACCGTGTGATGGGTCGGCTTGTCCAGCGAGACCTTGCCGCTGGGGCCGTCGAAGACGAGGCCGCTTTCGAGCGCCTCGATCACCTTCATGCGGTCGATGCTGCCGGCCTTCTTGACGCCCTCGGCCCACAGCATCACGCCTTCATAGGTGCACGAGGCGAGCTCGCTGATGTAAGGCGAATCCGGATGCGCCTTCTTGATCTTCTCGACGAAGCTCTTGGAGGCCGGCGTGGTCAGCTCCTCGAAATAGCCGTAGGCGCCAATGACCCCATCGCTTTCCGCCGCGTCCAGCGTCGAGGGCTCGTTGACGAGCCCAAAGGTGGTCGAGGCGATCGGGATCTTCGATTTCATGCCGGCGGCAGTCCACTGCCGGTAGAACGCGGTGTGGTTGCCGCCGACCAGCGCCGACAGGATGAGGTCGGGCTTGGCCGCCTGGATCTTCGAGATGGTCGAGCCGAAATTGGTGACGTCGAGCGGGAAGAAGTCGGTCGAGAGAATCTCGCCGCCATTGTCCTTGCAGTACTTGGTCATCCACTTCGCGGTGATCTGACCGTAATTGTAGTCGGCCGCGATGATGTAGGCCTTCTTGCCCGACTTCTTCATCGCGCTCGGCACAAGCTTCTCGACCGTCTGCGCCGGCGTGGTGCCGGTGCAGAAGGTGTTGCGGTCGCAGACGCCGCCTTCGTACAGCGTGTTGTAGAAGTACAGCACCTTGAAGCGGTCGAAGGTCGGCCGGATCGCCTCGCGCGAGGCCGAGGTGATGCCGCCATGGACGACGTCGACCTTGTCCTTCACCGCCAGCTGCTGGGCATATTGCGAGTACAGCTGGATGTTGGACTGGGTGTCGTAGTGGATCACCTTCAAGGGACGGCCGAGCAGGCCGCCGGCGGCATTGATCTCATCGACGGCAAGCTGCAGCGCGTAGACCATCGGCGTGCCGGAGGTGCCGATCGGGCCCGACTGGTCGTGCAGGCTGCCGACCGTGATCGGGTTCTCGGCCGCGAGCGCGCCTGAGCGGAACACCGCAGGTGCCGCGATCAAGGTCGACGTCGCGATGGCCGAGCGTTGCAGAAAACGACGGCGGGAAAAAATCATCAGGGGTCCCCATCGGTTGGTGATGCTGTTGCACAAGTCGCGCAAAGTTTAAAATTACAATATTTGAAAAGGCAAGTGTTTTTTGGGGCGCACCTTGCGCGTCAGCGCGAGGCGACGACCGCGAAGTCGTAGCCGTCCAGCTCGGCGAGGTGGATCGGGTGCCGGCCGCCAACCACCGGCTGTGCCTCCGTGCCGCGCGCGGTGCGCCGCTGCAGCGTGCGCCCGAAGAAGCGCCTGAGAACGCGCGCATCGAAGCTCTCGGCGCGCTCGATCAGCGCGGCGAGCGCGTGAATGCCCTCGTAGCAGGACTCGCCATAGCCGTTCGCGGGCGGCGGGTTGTCGCCGAACGCCGTGTAGTAACGCTCCAGGAAGGCGCCGTTGTTGCGCGAGCGCAGCGATGCAAAGTAGCTGGAGGCGACGAACACGTTCTCGGTCTCGCTGCTGTCGAGTCCATAGACGATGGTCTCGTCGAAGGCCGAGGAGAAGCGCAGAACGTGGCGGCTGAGCCCGGCGGCGCAGAAGGCGCGGCTGAACACGATGCAGTCGAAGCCGAGAAAGACCGGGAGAACGACGTCGCTGCGCGTGGTCTTGATACGATCGAGCATCTCGTCGAAATCATGCACGCCGACCGGCACGTAGTGCTCTCCGGTGACGACGCCGCCGTATCGCGCGATCAGGCGCTTGGCGATGTCGAGCGAGGAACGCGGCCAGATGTAGTCGTTGCCGCACAGGAAGAAGCGCCGGGCGCGCTTGCACTCCGAGAGCCATTGGATCGCGGGTGCCAGCAATTCGCCGGCGGTCTCGCCCGTGGTCATCACATCGCTGTTCGCCGGCAGGCCCTCGAACTGGGGCGTGTAGACGAACGGCACGCGGCCGCGCGCGGCTTGCGCGACAGGATCGCGCGCGTAGCTCGGCAGCATGCCGACGAGGCCGTCGACGGCGAACTCGTCGACCGCTTCGACCGCGGCCCGACCCGCGCTGGCGGCGGTTGCGCCGGCGTCGATGACGATCAGCTCGACCTGTCGGCGGCGGATGCCGGCGGCCTGGTTCAGCTCGGTCACGGCCAGCCGCCCACAGGCTTCCGCGGAGGGTGCCCACAACCCCGCCGAGCCGCGCTGAGGAATGATCAGGCCGATCCGAACGCTGTGCAAACGTGCCGCCTCTGCTGTTGCCGAGGATTTGCACTCACGAATCGTGCCAAGCGCGTTTTGGCGTCATCGCGGTCGTTCGTGTACCAAAGTTCGCCGATTTTGGTTCTGGAACCTGACGCTGGTCAGAACATCGGCGCGCCGACGCCTATTCGTTAGGCATCCGCTGCCATGGCCTCGATGTGTCGTCGCGACCCGCGACTCACCGCGCGGGACCGAGGGTTTTGCGCATCGGATAGGAGACCGCGGTGCCGAACTTGCCGGCGGGCACGCCGACATCGGCGTAGCCGCGGGCGAGATAGAATCGATGCGCGGTCTCGGTGCTCAACAAGGCGATCTCCCTTGCACCAAGCGCGAGCGCCCGCCGCTCCAGCTCGGCCACAAGCGCCGAGCTGATGCCGCGAAACCGGGCTCGCGGCGACACGTAGTTGACCGTGATCTCGCCGGGATGGGCGAGCCCGCCGACCGCGAGAATCGCACCATCCTCGACCGCGACCAGCAGTGAGCGCCCCTGCCCGTCCGCCCACTGCGCCACGTTCTGGGGTGTCTTGTTGGCCAGCCAGCGCGCCAGGATCTGCGGGTCGCCGCGGTGGTCGTCCCTGCACAATTCGGAAATCGAGGCCCGCAACACGGCGCAGGCCGCCTCGGCATCGTCAGCCGTCGCATCGCGGATGATCATCGCAGCCCCTCGCTCGAACGGAGGGAACGCGATGCATTCCGCTCCTGCTACTCGCGCTTGCCCTGCACCCAGCTCTCGAGCATCTGCAGCGCCGAGGCGCGGTCATCGTCCGAGGCCTTGGCGAAGGCGCGGTTGTAGCTCTCCTTGATCCAGGCTTCGTCCGGACCGGCGCTGTCGCGCGCCAGCGTGAGCCACATCAGTCCGCGCGCCGGCTGGCGCGGCAGCCGGTCGCCGTTGAACAGCATCTGACCAAGCAGCGCCTGGGCCTGGTGCTGGCCCTTCTGCGCGGCGAGGCCGAGCCAGCGCGCACCATAACGGAAGTCGTCGCGCGAGGCATCCGCGGTCTTCAGGTACATCCGCGCCAGGTCGTACTGGGCGTCCGCATTGCCGAAGTAGGACGCCGCATAGGAGAACATCTCCCGCGCGCGATCCGGATCGGCCTTGACCTTCGTGTTGGGGATGCCGCTCAGGTAATAGCGGCCGAGCGCGACGAAGGCATTGGCGACGATCTGCGCCTGCGGCGCCGACGGGCTGTCCTCCGCATGCGCATTGGCGATGCGGCTGAAATAGTCGAAGGCGCGCATGTCGTCGCGCGCAACGCCATCGCCCGCCGCATACATGCGGCCGAGCTTGAACTGCGCAATCGGGTGGCCTTCCTCCGCCGCGTATTGCAGCGCCGTCAGGGACTGCGTGGGTGAGGTCGAGGACGTCGTCGCGGGCAGCGCCTTGCGCAGCGCGCCGGCGCCAGCCTGCTGTCCAGCCACGGGGATCGCCGGCTCCTGGTTGACCGGAGCGCCATCGAACGCGAACGATGGCGTCGGCAACGCGAGCGGGGCAACCCCCAGCATCAATGCGAAAAGGATCCGATCAGATGTCCGCATAGCAATACTTCTCTTGCGCACCACCTGGATGGGTCACGGCGCCCGCCACGGCCGGCCCCACCTGCTGGGCATATTTCCAAAGTGCACCTGACGTGTGATGCGTCTCACGCGGCGTCCACTTGGTCTTGCGTGTCGCCAGCTCGGCATCGCTCAACTTCACGTTAAGGATGCCCGCCTCGGCGTCGATCTCGATGATGTCGCCATCCTCGACCAGCGCGATCGGTCCGCCGACCGCCGCCTCCGGTCCGATATGGCCGATGCAGAAGCCCCGGGTCGCGCCCGAGAACCGGCCGTCGGTGATCAGCGCGATCTTGCCGCCCATGCCCTGCCCGGTCAGCGCCGCCGTGGTCTGCAGCATTTCCCGCATGCCCGGACCGCCGCGCGGCCCCTCGTAGCGAATGACGATCACGTCGCCTTCGCGATAGGTGCGCTTCTGGACGGCGTCAAAGGCGTCCTCTTCCCGATCGAAGCAGCGGGCCGGCCCAGAGAATTTCAAGTTCGACATGCCCGCGACTTTCACGATCGCGCCCTCTGGCGCGAGATTGCCTTTCAGACCGACGACACCCCCGGTTGCAGTGATCGGCTTGTCAGCCGGCATCACCACGTCCTGGTGCGGATTCCACTTCACGCCTTTGAGGTTTTCGGCGATCGTCCGGCCGGTGACTGTGAGGCAGTCGCCGTTCAAATAGCCATGGTCGAGCAACGTCTTCATCAAGAGCGGAATGCCACCAGCCTCGAACATGTCTTTGGCGACATAGCGGCCACCCGGCTTCAAATCCGCGATATAAGGTGTCTTTTTGAAGATTTCGGCGACGTCGAATAAGTCGAACTTGATGCCGGCCTCGTGCGCAATCGCAGGTAGATGCAGCGCAGCATTGGTCGACCCGCCGGACGCCGCCACAACCGCAGCGGCATTCTCCAGGGATTTTCGCGTGACGATGTCGCGCGGGCGGATATTGGCGGCAATCAGCTCCATGACCTGTTCGCCGGCGGTCATGCAGAAGGCATCGCGGATTTCGTAAGGCGCCGGGGCCCCGGCCGAATAAGGCAGCGCCAGCCCGATCGCTTCGGACACCGTCGCCATCGTGTTGGCCGTGAATTGGGCGCCGCAGGCGCCAGCCGATGGGCAGGCGACGCGCTCGAGCTCGTCGAGGTCGTCGTCCGACATCGCACCCACCGAATGCTTGCCGACAGCCTCGAACATGTCCTGCACGGTGACCTGCTGGCCGCGGAAATTGCCGGGCAGGATCGAGCCGCCATAGATGAAGATCGAGGGCACGTTGAGCCGGACCATCGCCATCATCATGCCCGGCAGCGACTTGTCGCAGCCGGCGAGGCCGACGAGCGCATCGTAGGAATGGCCGCGAATCGTCAGCTCCACCGAATCGGCGATCGCCTCGCGCGACGGCAGCGACGAGCGCATGCCGTCATGGCCCATCGCGATGCCGTCGGTCACGGTGATGGTGCAGAATTCGCGCGGCGTGCCGCCGGCGTGGGCGACGCCCTTCTTCACCGCCTGGGCCTGCCGCATCAGCGCGATGTTGCAGGGCGCAGCCTCGTTCCAGCACGAGGCGACGCCGACGAAGGGCTGATGGATCTGCGCCGTGGTGAGGCCCATGGCGTAGAGGTAGGACCGATGCGGCGCACGCTCGGGCCCTTCCGTCACATGACGGCTGGGCAGCCTGCGCTTGATGTCGGTCTTCGCGTCCATCGCTGTTTTGGCCTCCCGGTGCTGCGGAGAACGCTCAAAATCCGGCAAGTGGATTTTCGGCAGCCTCACACGCACTGGTTATGTTCTGATCAAAGTATTTCACGACCAGGTGTGGCTAAAAAGCGGCGCGTTTGCGGAGCGCCGGAGATTGTTACCAAAACTTCGTAAACTGTGGCGACGTCGCAACATTCGTGGCCGATGCGCAACCATGTGCGATTGGGCGTGGCAGGGTGAGCCTACTCCGGCACCACCCCAGCGGCGCGGATCATCGGCCACCATTTGCGGATCTCGGCGCGCTGCAAGGTTCCAAGCGCGGCGGGGCTGCGCTGGTCGGCCGTCGGCATCTGCAACCCCAGGTTTTTCAATTGATTTTTCACATCCGGCTCGTCCAGCGCGGCCACCGCCGCCGCATTGAGGGTGTCGACGATCTCCTTGCTGGCGCCCTTCGGCAGCCAGAGGCCCGACCACAGGGTCATGTGGAAGCCCGGCAGGCCGGCCTCGTCGGTGGTCGGAATCTCCGGCGCGGACTCGAGGCGCTTGGCGTCGGTGACGGCGTAGGCGCGGATCGTGCCGGCGCGAACCTGGTTGATGGCGTTGGAGGTCTGGTCCACGATCAGATCGATCTGGCCGGCGACCAGATCGTTCATCGCCGGCCCCGTGCCGCGATACGGCACATATTGCAGCTTGAGGCCGGTGACCTGCTCGAAATAGAGCCCCGCGATGTGGCTGCCGGAGCCATTGCCCGCTGTGCCGGCCGACACGGGATTCGGCTGCGACTTCACCCAGGCGAGAAACTCCGGCAGCGACTTCGCCGGGATGTTGTTCCTGCTGACGATGATCATCGGATTGCTCGGCAGCAGCACCACCGGCTCGAGATCGGCTTCGAGGTCATAGCCGAGCCGGTAGACGGCGCCGTTGGCGACATGGGTGCCGAGATGGCCGAAGCTCACGGTGTAGCCGTCGGGCTTCGAGCGGACGGCACGGCCCACGCCGATCGAGCCGCCCGCCCCTGTCACGTTCTCGATCAGAACGGGCTGGCCGAGCGTCTGTCTCATGTGCTCGGCGAGGATGCGCATCATCGCATCCGATGGGCCGCCGGCAGCGAATGGCACGATCACGGTGATCGCGCGCGAGGGATAATTGTCGGCGCGCGCCGGCTGCATCAGCGCAAGACACACCAACAGCACGGCGCAAAGAGCTCGTCGCATCACGTCCTCCCTTGTGTCGCACGCACCGGCGGCAGACGCGAATGCGTCTGCGCCGGAGCATGTGCCCGAGGCCGCGGTGCTGGTTGTTAGTTAGAACTGCCCGAAGTCGATCGGCTGGTGACGATCGAGCGTGCGGGTGACCGGCGGCAGCGGATATTTAAGTCCTGTCGCGCAATTGAACAGCATGACGCGATCGTTTTTCGTTACGCGCCCGTCGGCCAGGCTCTGCTTGTAGGCGGCATAGGTCGCCGCGCCTTCCGGGCACAACAGCAGCCCCTCCTCGCGCGCGACTTCGCTGAGCGCAGATGAAATCTTCTCATCATCGACCGCGATGGCGAAACCTTTGCTCTCGCGCACCGCGCGCAGGATGAGAAAATCACCCACCGCTTGAGGCACGCGGATGCCGGACGCGATGGTGTGGGCGTCTTCCCACCGGGTCGCATGCTCGACGCCCTGCTCGAAGGCCCGCACCATCGGCGCGCAGCCCGACGCCTGCACCGCGACCATGCGCGGACGCTTGGAACCGATGAAGCCGATCTTCTCCAGTTCGTCGAACGCCTTCCACATGCCGATCAGGCCGGTGCCGCCGCCGGTCGGATAGAAGATCACGTCGGGCACGTCCCAGCCGAGCTGCTCGGCAAGCTCCAGGCCCATCGTCTTCTTGCCCTCGATGCGATACGGCTCCTTCAGCGTCGAGGTATCGAACCAGCCGACCTTGGCCTTGCCCTCGCCGACGATCTTGCCGCAATCGTCGATCAGTCCGTTGACGCGGTAGACGGTCGCGCCCTGCAGCTCGATCTCGCTGACGTTCACCTCCGGCGTATCGGCCGGACAGAAGATCGTGGTCTTGATGCCGCAGGAGGTCGCATAGGCCGCGAGCGCAGCACCGGCATTGCCGTTGGTCGGCATCGCCATGTGCTTGATGCCGAGCGCCTTGCCCATCGACACTGCCATCACGAGGCCGCGCGCCTTGAACGAGCCGGTCGGCAGCCGGCCCTCATCCTTGACGATGATCTCGCCGCCGCCGAGCTTCTTCGACAGCTTGGGCAGGCTGATCAGCGGTGTCATGACCTCGCCGAGGCTGACGATGTCCCGGCATTTGCGCACCGGCAGCAGCTCGCGATAGCGCCACATGTCGGCCGGACGCTGCGCCAGCGCGTCCTTCGTGAGCGCCCGCTTCACGCCCGCGAGATCGTAGCGCACCAAGAGCGGCTTGCCGGCCTTGGAGAGGTTGTGGACCTGATCCGCCGGATAGTGATCGCCTTCCATCGCGCATTCGAGATGGGTGACGAAGGTCGGACGTTCGATGGTGAGATTGTCGCTGGATTTCACGGCAGTGACTTTCTGGCTGCTGTCGTCATTGCCGGGCTTGACCCGGCAATCCATCCGCTTCGCAGAGTTTCCCGAAGCGCGATGGATGCGCGGGTCAAGCCCGCGCATGACGAGCGGGGACGGAGCTACATGTTCAGCACGCGGCCGTAGGCGTCGAGCACGGCTTCCTTCATCATCTCCGACAGGGTCGGATGCGGGAAGACCGTGTGCATCAGCTCTTCCTCTGTCGTCTCGAGGTTCATCGCCACGACATAGCCCTGGATCAGCTCGGTGACCTCGGCGCCGACCATGTGGGCGCCGATCAGTTGTCCGGTCTTCTTGTCGAAGATCACCTTGACCAGGCCCTGGTCCTCGCCGAGCGCAATTGCCTTGCCGTTGCCGACGAAGGGGAAGCGGCCGACTCTGACGTCGCGGCCCTGCTCCTTGGCCTTGGCCTCGGTGAGGCCGGCGGAGGCGACCTGCGGATGGCAATAGGTGCAGCCCGGAATGAGGTTCTTGTCCATCGCGTGCGGATGCAGGCCCTTGATCGCCTCGATGCAGACCACGCCCTCATGCTCGGCCTTGTGCGCCAGCATCGGGGGACCGGCGACGTCACCGATGGCGTAGATGCCGGGCACGTTGGTCTTGCCGTAGCCGTCGATGACGATGCAGCCACGATCGGTCTTCACCCCGAGCTTCTCCAGCCCGAGATTCTCGATGTTGCCGACCACGCCGACGGCCGAGATCACGCGATCGAACTCGACCGCCTCGATCTTGCCCTTGCCGTCGTCGATCGTGGCGACCACGCTGTCGCTCTTCTTGTCGAGCTTGGTGACCTTGGCCCCGGTCATGATCTTGAGGCCCTGCTTCTCCAGCTGCTTGCGCGCGAGGCCGGCGATCTCGGCGTCCTCGACGGGCAGGATCTGCGGCAGCACCTCGACCACCGTCACCTCGGAGCCCATGGTGCGGAAGAACGACGCGAACTCGATACCGATCGCGCCAGAGCCGACCACCAACAGCGACTTCGGCATCTTGTCAGGAACCATCGCCTCGAAATAGGTCCAGACCAGCTTCTTGTCCGGCTCGAGCCCCGGCAGCACGCGCGGCCGCGCGCCGGTGGCAACGATGATGTGCTTCGCCTGATAGGTCCCCTCGCCCAGCGCGCCCTTGGGCGCCTCGACGTCGGATTTGGTCACCGTGATCTTGCCGGGCGCGTCGATCGCAGCCTTGCCCCAGATCACCTGGACCTTGTTCTTCTTCATCAGGAAGCCGACGCCGTCATTGAGGCGCTTCGAGACGCCGCGCGAGCGCTGCACAACCGCCTTCGGATCGTAGGAGATGTTCTCCGCCGACAGGCCATAGTCCTTGGCGTGCTGCATGTAATGATAGATCTCGGCCGAGCGCAGCAGCGCCTTGGTCGGGATGCAGCCCCAGTTCAGGCAGATGCCGCCGAGATAGGATTTCTCGATGATCGCGGTCTTGAAGCCGAGCTGGGCGGCGCGGATCGCGGCGACGTAGCCGCCCGGGCCGGACCCGATGATGATGATGTCGAAGGATGTGTCGGCCATGACGGCTCCCATTCAACTTAAGCAGTCGGAAATCAGACGGTGGGGCTGCGGACGGAGCGTCGCCAGATCATGGCTCGCATGACGGCTTCCAGGAGCATCAGCAGGGTGCAGATAGCGAATCCGGCGAGCGCGATCGGCGCCCAGATGCGGCGCGACAGCGCCTCGCCGGAGAAGAAGGCAGAATAGATGACGTCGATCCCGAGCGGATTGGCAAACAGCGCGGCGCTCACCAGCGCCGTGATCCAGGGCCACCGCGTTCTGATGCGCATGCGTCGGCCCCGTTTGCCATCCCGCTCCGGAAAGCAAGATCACACCATCATCATCACGGGATTCTCGATCAGTTGCTTGAAGGCGCCGATCAGCTCGGCGCCGAGCGCGCCGTCGATCGCGCGGTGATCGCACGACAGCGTCACGCTCATCATGCTCGCGATCTCGATCTTGCCGTTGCGCACGACGGGGCGTTCTTCCGAGGTGCCAACCGCGAGGATCGTGGCATGCGGCGGATTGATCACGGCGGTGAAGTGGTTGATGCCGTACATGCCGAGGTTGGAGACGGCCGTGGTGCCGCCCTGATATTCCTCCGGCTTCAGCTTGCGCGAGCGGGCGCGCGCGGCAAAGTCCTTCATCTCGCTGGAGATCTCCGATAGCGTCTTGGTCTCGGCCTTGCGGATGATCGGCGTGATCAGTCCGCCGGGCATTGCGACGGCGACACCGACGTCGGAATGCTTGTGCTTGACCATGCCGCCTTCGGTCCAGCTGACGTTGCAGTTCGGGATCTTCTGCAGCGCCACCGCCATCGCCTTGATGACGAAATCGTTCACGCTGAGCTTGTAGAGCGGCTTCTTCTCCTTGTCCTTGGGAGCCGCCGCATTGATCTCCTCGCGCGCAGCCAGGAGCTTGCCGATGTCGCAGTCGATCGTGAGATAGAAGTGCGGGACGTTCTGCACCGACGCCGTCAGGCGCTGCGCGATGGTGCGGCGCATGCCGTCGTGCGGGATGACCTCGTAGGAGCCGGGCTCGAACAGCGCCAGGATCTGCTTGTCCGACATCGACGGCGCCAGCGCCGGCGCGCCTGCCGCGGCGGGAGCCGCCGACGGCGCGGCCTTCAGGCCCTTGCCGGACTTCGCCTCTTCCACGTCACGCGCGACGACGCGACCATGCGGGCCGGTGCCGGTGATGCGGCCGAGATCGATGCCGGCATCCTTGGCGAGACGGCGCGCCAATGGCGACGAGAAGATGCGCGCATGGCCGTTGACCTGAGGGGCCGCCGCAGGCGCGGCTGGCGCAGGAGCCGTAGCCGGCTTCGGCGCGGGCGCCGCGGCCGGTGCAGCTGTCGCAGCGGGAGCCGCCGAGGCGATGGGCTTGGCCTCGGGCTTGGGAGCGGCCGCCGCCGGCGCGCTGCCGGCCGCCTTGACGTCCTCGCCCTCGCCGGCGAGCACCGCGATCACGTCGTTCACGGGCACGTCCTGCGTGCCTTCCGGCACAAGGATCTTGGCGAGGGTGCCTTCGTCGACCGCCTCGACTTCCATCGTGGCCTTGTCGGTCTCGATCTCGGCGATGACCTCGCCTGACTTGACCTGGTCGCCTTCCTTCTTGAGCCAACGGGCGAGGTTGCCCTTCTCCATCGTCGGCGACAGCGCGGGCATGAGAATGTTGATCGGCATGATCAGTGACCTTGTTTCGACCTGGGGCTGGTGGTGCCCGTATCGGTCGGCCGAGCCAGCTCGGCTTCGAACATCTCGACGATGCGCTGCAGCGCCTCGTCTTCGGAATAATCGCTCTCGCGCGCATAGGCGCGCGCAGCATGACGGGCGACGTCGACCAGGAGCAGCCCCCACACGTCGGGCTCCTCGAACGCGCGCTGGAAGGCGATCGAGAGCCCGCCATCGAGCACGAAGGCGCGCAACACTTCGGTGGCGTCCTCGCGGCCGATTACATCGGGCGGCAGCGGCTGCTCCTTGGGTCCGGCCATCTGGGCGTCCTCGACGGCTTACCGGTAGCAGACGGATTTGGCGGCCTGAACGACCTCCGCGGCCGAGGGCAGCGCGAGCTTCTCGAGATTCGCCGCATACGGCATCGGCACGTCCTTGCCGGACACGCGCGCGACTGGGGCATCGAGATAGTCGAAGGCGTGCTCCATGATGCGCGCGGCGATCTCGGCGCCGACGCCGCTCTGCTGCCAGCCCTCCTCCACCGTCACCGCGCGGCCGGTCTTCTTGACCGAGGCGACGATGGTCTCGGTGTCCATCGGACGCAGCGTGCGCAGGTCGATCACCTCGGCCTCGATGCCCTCCTTGGCAAGCTCATCGGCGGCCTTCAGCGCGTAGGTCATGCCGTTCGACCACGAGATGATGGTGACGTCCTTGCCGCTGCGGGCGATGCGCGCCTTGCCGATCGGGATCACATAGTCGTCGAGCTTCGGCACCTCGCCGGAGTGGCCGTAGAGCACCTCGTTCTCGAGAAAGATCACCGGGTTCGGATCGCGGATCGCGGCCTTCAGCAGGCCCTTGGCGTCCGCCGCGGAGTACGGCGCGATCACCTTGAGGCCGGGAACGTGAGAGTACCAGGACGCGTAGTCCTGGCTATGCTGCGCGGCAACGCGGGCGGCGGCGCCGTTCGGACCACGGAACACGATCGAGCAGCCCATCTGGCCACCGGACATATAGAGTGTCTTCGCCGCGGAGTTGATGATCTGGTCCATCGCCTGCATGGCGAAGTTGAAGGTCATGAACTCGACGATCGGCTTCAGGCCGGCCATCGCCGCACCGACGCCGATGCCGGCGAAGCCGTGCTCGGTGATCGGCGTGTCCATCACGCGGCGGGCGCCGAACTCCTGCAGCAGGCCCTGGGTGACCTTGTAGGCGCCCTGATATTCGGCGACCTCCTCGCCCATGATGAAGACGTCGCCGTCTCGGCGCATCTCCTCGGCCATGGCGTCGCGCAGCGCCTCGCGGATGGTTTGCGTCACCATCTCGGTGCCCGCTGGCACCTCGGGATCGGGCTCGGCCACGCTCTGCGGCGCAGCCACGCCGGTCGGCGCAGGCGATGCCGACACCGAAGCAGCCGGCTCGGCCGGCGGCGCCGACTGCGCGGCTTTCATCTCGGCAGCGGGTGCCGCCTTGCCGAGATCGGCCACGCTCTCGCCATCCGCGAGGATGGTCGCAATCGGCGTATTGACCGCGACGTCGGCGGTGCCTTCGGGGATCAGGATCTTGCCGAGCGTGCCCTCGTCGGTCGCCTCGACCTCCATCGTGGCCTTGTCGGTCTCGATCTCGGCGATCACGTCACCCGACTTGATCGCCTCACCTTCCTTCTTCAGCCATTTGGCGAGATTGCCCTTTTCCATCGTGGGCGACAGCGCAGGCATCAAAACTTGAATAGGCATATCAGCTCCAGAGAAACAGCTTGCGCGCGCTCAGCGGTAAACGTCGGTGTAGAGCTCGGCGACATCGGGCTCGGGATCGGCCTGCGCGAAATCGGCGGCCTCGTTGACGATCTTGCGCACGTCGGCATCGATCGTCTTGAGATCCTGCTCGCTGACCTTGGCCGCCAGCAGGCGGTTGCGCACCTGCTCGATCGGATCCTGGTCGTGACGGACCTTCTCCACCTCCTCGCGGGTGCGATACTTCGCCGGGTCCGACATCGAGTGGCCGCGATAGCGGTAGGTCTGCATTTCCAGAATGTACGGGCCCTTGCCCTCGCGGCACCAGGCAACGGCCTTCTCGCCCGCAGCCTTCACGGCGCGGACGTCCATGCCGTCGACCTGCTCGCCCGGGATGTTGAAGGAGATGCCGCGCTTGGAGAAGTCGGTCTGCGCCGAGGCGCGCGACACCGCCGTGCCCATCGCATAGCGGTTGTTCTCGATGACGTAGATCACCGGCAGCTTCCAGAGCTCCGCCATGTTGAAGCTCTCATAGACCTGCCCCTGGTTGGCCGCGCCATCGCCGAAATAGGCGACGCTGACCGAGTCGTTGCCGCGGTAGCGGTTGGCGAGCGCAAGGCCGGTGCCGAGCGAGACCTGGGCGCCGACGATGCCGTGGCCGCCGAAGAAGTTCTTCTCCATGCTGAACATGTGCATGGAGCCGCCCTTGCCCTTGGAGTATCCACCGCGGCGCCCGGTGAGCTCGGCCATCACGCCCTTGGCGTCCATGCCGGTGGCCAGCATGTGGCCGTGATCGCGATAGCCGGTGATGACCTGATCGCCCGGCTTCAGCGCCATCTGCATGCCGACCACGACGGCTTCCTGGCCGATGTAAAGATGGCAGAAGCCGCCGATCGCACCCATGCCATAAAGCTGACCGGCCTTTTCCTCAAAGCGGCGGATCAGCAGCATGTCGCGGAGCGCAGCCAATTCCTGTTCTCTGGTGAATTCCGGCGGCGGGCCGTTGTCTCTGTCCTGCCCTTGTTCCTTTGCGGCGGTCTTCTTCGGTGCGGCCATGGCAATTCCGGATGAGAGAAAAAGTAGCTCTCTCTAGCTCAACTCCAGGAGACGTAAAAGGACCGCGTGGCGCGTCCGAAGGCTTTGGCGTGCCGCGCTGCAATGCACACGAAATATTGCAAATACAATTCCACCATTTTTGGAATCCGACCGCAGGCCGCTACAAAAATGAGCAGCCATCTCAGCGGATGGGACGCTTGAGGCCAAGCCGACGACGCCCTCGACGACACCCTCATCGTTGGATCTTGACGACGCCGACAGCGACCAAAGAACCCGACATATCGAACATCGGCATAACGGATATTCCGACCGAGCAGCGGCAGAGGGTCTCCGTGTTCCTACGGGCCTTCGAATCAATCAATTCTAAACCCTCCGCAGCGCACAATTTTTCCGAATTCATCAACGAAATCAAACAACTCAACGAAAATCCCTGGCTGCCTGGACTGTCCGGCTGCCTGGGCCCTCTGACAGGAACGAACATGGTTCTCACCATCCCTCGCCGCTTTGCGGTTCTGGTCGCGTTATCCATCGGCGTCTGTATCGTCGCCGTGGTCAGCCAGCTGCTGGCCACCCGAACAGCCCTGGTCGAAGAGCGTAAGGCTGCAGTCGTCGGACAGGTGCAATCTGCCGTGTCGATCGTGAAGGGCTTTGCCGATGCGGCGGCGAAGGGGGCCCTGACCGCGGACGAGGCGCAGAACCGCGCCAAGGCCGTGCTCCGCGGCATTCGGTTCGGCAAGAACGACTACATCTTCGTCTACCAGCCGGACGGCGTGAACCTCGTGCTTGGCCCGAAGCCGGATTGGGAGGGCAAGGGTCTGCTCAACGAAAAGGACGCCAATGGTCTGCCCTTCGTACGCGAGTTGATCGCGGCTTCGACCCAGCCTGGTGGCGGCTTCGTCAGCTATATGTTCGCGCGCGCCGGCAGCAGCGTCCCGGTGGCGAAGCTCGGCTACACCATGAAGGCCGATCCGTGGAACTGGGTTGTGGGCACAGGCGTGTATGTCGACGATCTCGACGAGGCGTTCTACGCCTCCGTCAAGGTGACGCTGATGTGGGCCGTCGGACTGATCGCCCTGCTGTGCGTTGCGACCCTGATGATCGCGCGCGGCCTGGTCCGGCCGCTGCAAGCGATCACCCGGACGATGACCGAGCTTGCGAACGGGAATCTCGCTGTGCAGATCCCGAACTCGGAACGGCGCGACGAGGTCGGCGAGATGGCCCGTGCCGTCGAGGTGTTCAAGGTCAATGCCGTCGCCCGCCAGCGGCTCGAGGCCGAGCAGAACGAGCTGGAGGCACGCCAGGCCGAGCAGCGCAAGATCGATACGATGCGCCTTGCGAACGATTTCGAGACAGCGGTCGGCCAGATCATCGAGACGGTGTCGTCGGCAGCGACCGATCTGGAGTCATCGGCCCAGTCGCTCAGCGCAACGGCCGAGCGCTCGAAGGGTCTTGCCACCGTCGTAGCCGGCGCCTCAGGCGCCGCCTCCAACAACGTCCAGTCGGTCGCCGCCGCCACCGAGGAAATGTCCTCCTCCGTGAACGAGATCAGCCGACAGGTGCAGCAGTCTTCGGCGATCGCCAGTGAAGCCGTTGAGCAGGCCCGCAAGACCAATGAACGCGTGGGCGAATTGTCGCAAGCGGCGGCTCGCATCGGCGACGTGGTGGAGCTCATCAACACCATCGCCGGCCAGACCAACCTGCTGGCCTTGAACGCCACCATCGAGGCGGCGCGGGCGGGTGAAGCTGGCCGCGGCTTCGCCGTTGTCGCCTCGGAGGTCAAGGCGCTCGCCGAGCAGACTGCCAAGGCGACGGGAGAGATCAGCCAGCAGATTGGCGCCATCCAGACCGCCACTCAGCATTCGGTGACCGCCATCAAGGAAATCGGCGACACGATCGGCCGGATGTCGGAAATCGCCGCCACCATCGCAGCCGCTGTCGAAGAACAGGGCGCCGCAACCCAGGAAATCTCGCGCAACATCCAGCAAGCCGCCAGCGGTACGAAAGAGGTCTCCGCGAATGTTGCCGACGTCCAGCGCGAAGCAACCGAGACGGGGACGGCTTCGTCCCAGGTGCTCAACGCTGTGCAGTCACTGTCCCAGGACAGCAACCGCCTGAAGGCCGAGGTCCACAAGTTCCTCGCCACCGTGCGGGCCGCATAAGGGGCAGCCCATCAGCGATCGTCGAAGGCCCGCGCGCAGCGCGGGTCTTCCTCGTCATGGGCTTGTCGTGCCTGCGTTCGTTACGCTGACGCGAGGCGAGTCTCACAACGGATGCATCGCGGAGACCGGCTCGCTCAGTTCGGCCGATTGATCCGGATCAGATCACGCGGGTTAGCGTAGCCGAGCTGGAAGCGGGCGCGCTCATCGAGCATGTCGGGATCGACCCGGTCGGAGCGCAGCAGCGACACGCGCTTCTCACCCTCCGCCCGCTCCTGCTTCAGCCGGGCGAGCTCGGAGGTGAGCGCAATGATCTCCTGGTCGAGCTCCTGACGCGCGGTCAGGCCGTAGCGGCCGGTATAGGCGTTGATGCCGAAATAGCCGATGATGGCGGCCGCCATCGTGTAGAGGGCGAGCCCGGTCAGGAACGATTTGAGCCGCGCGCGGGAGACCATGGGCCGGAAGATGGGGCGCCTTGGTTAAGGATCTGCTAATCTACGCCGCGCGGCTTCGTTCCGAAGGTCCCATCACGCGTCACTGGCTGACGGATTGCCGAAGCACCGTGAAACACAAGGTGGCTCGCGACACGAAGCCGAGACGCTCATACAGCGCGATCGCGGCATGATTGTCGTCTATGACGTGGAGAAACGGCGTCTCGCCCCTGCCCCTGATGGCCGTCATCAGGACCGTGACGAGCCTCTGGGCATAGCCAAGGCCGCGATAGTCCGGATGGACACAGACCGCGCTGATTTCCGTGAACCCGTCGAGGCGCATGCGCTCCCCGGCCATGGCGGCCAGTCGCTCCCCGTCACGAATGCCGATGTAGCGGCCCAGCTCGCGGGTCCTGGCCAGGAACGGACCGGGTTTGGTCCGTGCAGTCAGCTCCAGCATCGCAGGGATGTCGCGCTCGTCCAGCACCTCGACCGCGGCATCCCCCACGGGATCGACCGCCCCGACGGCAACCATCTGGCGGACGCTGGCTCTGAGCCGGACGCCAAGGCCGCGCACATCGCCCGGGGGTACGGGGGTCACGATCGCAACCACATCCTCATTGGCAAGGTCGGCGAGTTCAGACCACGCCGCATCGCTGTCGTCCGACATGGCGGCAAATGGCGCAATCGCCGCCGGATAGCGACGAGCATGCGCGGCGCCCTCCGCAAGCGCTCGGTGCCCGGTGGTCAGGGCTGACCAGACGGGGCGATCCAGCGCTGCGTGCTGCTCGGCAGAAAGCTCCAATTTGGACATCGAACCAGCCTCCAGACGATCCGTCCTCAGCTCCGGTAGACCGGCTCTTCGAGGTCGAGCATGCGCTTGACGGCCTCGAGGTGCAACCGAGCCGATTCCGCATCTCCTTCGCGCATCTGGCGATAGGCGGCCTCGGCGATCTCGGGCGCGACCGGCACCACCTTGCGGCCGGTCGACAGCGCCAGGCACTGCACCTGGCAGGCGCGCTCAAGGTAGTAGAGATCGTCCCAGGCTTCGGCGATGGTCGGCGCCAGAACCATGACGCCATGATGCTTCATGAAGACGATGTCGGCATCACCGACAGCCCCGGCGATGCGATCCCCCTCCCGCGCGTCGAGCGCCAGCCCGTTGTAGTTCGCGTCGACCGCGGTTCGCCCATAGAATTTCAGCGCCGTCTGCCCGGCGAAGATCAGCGGGTCGCCTTCGGTCATCGACAGCGCGGTGGCGTAGGGCATGTGGGTGTGGAACGCGACCTTGGCGCGCGGCAGCGCCTTGTGGATGCGGGCGTGGATGTAGAAGGCGGTCGCCTCCGGGCGGCCGTCGCCGGCAACGACGTTGCCGTCGAAGTCGCACACCAGGAGCTTCGAGGCCGTCAGTTCGCGGAACGCATAGCCGTAGGGATTGACGATGAAGAGGTCGTCATAGCCGGGGACCAGCGCCGAGAAGTGGTTGCAGATGCCCTCTTCGAACCCGTGCCGCGCCGCCATCCGGAAACAGGCCGCGAGGTCGATCCGCGCCTGCCAGACGGCCTCCGAGTCGAGATCCGGCTGGTTCGGGCCGGGCCTCGACGACGACGCGGGTGTGAACGAATGGGCCATCATCTGTCCTTGGCAACGCGCATCCTTGCGCAGGTCCGGCATCGCCTTGAAACGGATCGGGCAAGGCGCGTCAACGCCCTGCCCGCATCATACCCGTCATGCAGTTGCCGACCGCCGCAGGTGGACGCGGCGGCGGCGAACGCGATCAGCCGCTCTGCTTGGCCACGAATGCGGCGAATGCATCCAAATATTGCTGCAACACCGTCTTGAGCGAATCCTTGACCAGCTCGCCCTGGGCGTCGAAGGCGTCGCCGACGCCATTCAGGTAGATTTCCGGCTGCCCCATGACCGGGCCAGAGATGCCAGGCATGATGTTCTGCAGATGCTTGGCCGCCGCCACGCCACCGAGCGGGCCCGGCGAATTGGAGATGAGGCCGACCGGCTTGCCCAGGAACGAACTCTGCCCATAGGGACGCGAGGCGACGTCGATCGCATTCTTGAGCACGCCGGGAATCGAGCGGTTGTATTCCGGCGTCAGGATCAGCACGCCGTTCGAGGCCTTCAGCTTCTCCCGCAGGGCGAGCCAGTCGGCCGGCGGATTGGCTTCGAGATCCTGGTTGAAGAACGACAGGCCGTTGAGCGTGGTCACGTCGATCTTCAGGCTGGCCGGCGCCAGCTTGGCGAGCGCATTGGCGATCTTCAGGGTGAAGCTCTCCTTGCGGAGACTGCCGACGAGGGCGACGATCGAATAAGGTGCGGGCATGGGGAATCCTTTGAGGAGCGGGGTGTGGAGCGCACTTAAGGCGCGCGAGCAGGAACATGCAAGTGCATGGACCATCCTCACGCGAAACACTGCGTTTCATCGCAAGCAACGCCCGAGTGTTCCCGACCCTTGCCCGCGTCGTGGAGCTCAGCCGGTCCCCTTGAGACAGCGCGTGAATTCCGCCACCGCCTGATGTGTGAGCCAGATCGCCTGCCCGTCGACCGGCTGCGCCCATGACGAGACCTTGGCGATCACGATGCCGTTGGCGGCATCGACGAACAGGTTCTGGCCGTGAATGCCCATCGCGAACATCAGCTGCGGCGCGTCGTTTGTGACGTACCAGCCGCTGCGATAGTGCATGTTGCGGCTGATCGCGGCAAAACTGTCGCGCCATTGGCCGTCGCGCCAGGCCTGCACATCGCCATTGTGCCTGATGTCGTCGATCCAACCTTCGGGAATGATCGTGTGAGAGCCCCGCCGCCCGCCTGACAGCACGAGCTGGCCGAGCCGGGCGACGTCGCGCAAGGTGGCGCAGAAGCCGCCGGTGCAGCGCGGCGCGCCGTTGCGGTCGAGGGTGATGAAGGCCTCGCCGCTCGCCCCCATCGGCTTCCACAGCAGGCTGCCGGCGAGGCTCGCGAAGCTGCGGCCGGTGGCGCGCTCGATCGCCCATCCCAGCAGATCGGTGTTGGACGAGACGTAGCTGAAGGCGCCGCCATGCGGCGCCGCCTGAGCGCGCATCGTCGCAAAGAAATCGTGCAGGTTCGGCGTCGTGCCCGGCGCGACCGGCTCCCAGCCCGCGGCGTCGGCATAGGCCTGCAGGCCGGCACCATCGAACACGACGCCCGCACGCATGTCGAGCAGCTGCCGGATCGTAGCGCCGCGATAGGCCGTGGCGGCCACTTCCGGCACATAGCGCGTGACCTCGGCGTCGACATCGAGCTCGCCGCGGCCGGTCAGGATGCCGGCCATGAGGCCGGTGATCGACTTGGTCGCCGACATCAGGATGTGCGGCGTGTCGCGGTCGGTGCCGCCGTCATACATTTCGAAGACGATGCGGCCGTCCTGCAGAATCAGGAGCCCGTCGGTCGCCGTCGCCTTCAGGAAACCGTCGAGATCGAGCGTGCCGCCCTTGGGCAGCCGCACGCTGAAATCGTCGAACGACACGAGGCTCGACGGCAGCGTCCAGGCGCTGCCCGGCGCGCTCTCGATGTCGGCGACCGGCAGGATCGCGCGGATGTTGTGAAAGGCCCAGCGGCTGAACGGCGCAGTGCGCCAGTTGGAGAGATCGGCGTTGGAGGGAGAGGGATCGGTCGACATACGAATCCTGCGGGATTTCCGAGGTGCTCGACATAGGGGTTCGCAACAGGCCCGGAAAGCCCGGCATTTCGCATATGCAAAAACGCTCAGGCCGCCCGAAGGCGGCCCCCTCTCTCCTCCGTCATTGCGAGCGAAGCGAAGCAATCCAGGGCTCGGTTGGGACTCTGGATTGCTTCGTCGCGGAGCCTGTCCTCGGGCTCGCCGGAGGCGAGACCCGGGGGCTCCTCGCAATGACGCTAACCGATATTCAGATCACCGGATTCCACGGCGCCGGAATCAGCCGGTACTTGGCGCCGTCCTTCTCGACATAGCCCACTGAAGGGAACGAGAAGTGGAAGCCGATCACCTTGGCCTTCTCGGCGGCGGCCATGTCGTAGAACCTGTGCCGCGTGGCCTGCGCCATCTCGGCATCGGTGTCGAACATCACGTGCCAGTCGGGGTTGCGCAGGAACAGCTCGGGAACGTTGGTGACGTCGGCCTGGATCAGGACCCTGGCGTTGCCGGACGCGACCGCGAACGAGGTGTGTCCCGGCGTGTGACCGGGCGTGCCGAGCGCGGTGATGCCGGGCGCGACCTCCTTGTCCCACTCGTACTGAGTGATATTGCTCTCGAGCCCGCCGAACACCTTCTTGAAGTTGGCGAAGTTGCCCTTCATCAAGTCGGTCTGCGCCTTGGCGGCGTTCTCGTCGCTATTCCAGAACGCCCACTCCTTAGCCGGCACCTTCAGCTCGGCGTTCGGGAACGCCAGCGAGCCGTCCGCGAGCTTGAGGCCGTTGATGTGGTCCCCATGCATGTGGGAGAGCACGACGACGTCGATGCTCTTCGGATCGACGCCGGCGGCAGCGAGGTTCTGCAGCGTGCGGCCAACCGCGCCCTTGCTGGCCTCGAAGGCGCCAGCGCCGTTGCCGGTGTCGATCAGGACCAGCTTGGAGCCGGTGTTGATCAGCTGCGGATTGAAGGGGATCGTGATCATGCCCTTCGGCATGTAGGCGCTTTCGGCAGCCGCGAGCGCGTCGTCCTTCGCCGTGTTGACGACGAACGTGTCGGGCATCGGGAAGGTGCGCGCGCCGTCATTGACGGAGGTGCATTCATAGTCGCCGACCTTGTAGCGATAGAAGCCGGGCGCCTGCGCGCCGGCGGGTGCAACCGCTGCGCGTGCCCGTCCGGCCAGCGGCGGCAAAGCGGTTGCAGCCCCGGCGAGGGCCGCACCGGCCAGAAATCGACGGCGATCCAATCGGGTCATGACAAATCTCTCCTCAGTGCTCCATGCGGCTGACACCGCCCCCAGACAAACGGGGCGGATTGTCTCCGCATGCGGGCCAAACGCAAGCCCGTCAGCAACGTCCGAGGAGCGACGTTAGGTCACTTCTCTTTGTTGGGGTCGATGAGGAATTTTTCGCCGGTGGCCCGTTTGGCGTACACGGCAAGGTTGGCCGGATCGAGCGCCTCGGACAAGGAAACCACCTTGGTGTAGTGGCTCGCAAAGGTCGTCTTCAGCTCGTCGACGACGCGCTGGCGCAGCCGCTCGGTATCCGCCTTGCCGATCTTCATCAGGAACGGAAACAGCAGCCAGCCGCCGACGCTCCAGGTCATGCCGAAGCCGCGCGTGATCTCGGTCGGGCGCGTGTCGAGGCTACCGTAGATGTAGACCTGCTTGTGCACGTTCGAGCCGTAGCGGCTGTAGGAATGCTTGCCGGACTTGTTGATCGCAGCTTCCATCGCGTTGAGGATCTGGCCGGCGAGCTTGCCGCCGCCGATCGCATCGAAGGCGATGGTCGCGCCGGTCTCGACCAGCGCCGCGATCAGGTCGTCCATGAAAGTCGGCGCCGTCGAATCCACGATGTATTTCGCGCCGATGCCGCGCAACAGCTCGGCCTGATCAGCGCTGCGCACGATGTTGACGAGCGGGATGCCGTCCTTGAGGCAGATCTTGTTGAGCATCTGCCCGAGATTGGACGCGGCGGCCGTGTGCACCAGCGCAGTATGGCCCTCGCGCCGCATCGTCTCGGTCATGCCGAGCGAGGTCAGCGGATTGACGAAGCAGGAGGCGCCCTCGGCCGGCGTGGTGCCGGCCGGCAGCGGCAGGCATTCGGAGAGCTTCAGGCAGCGATACTGGCTGTACATCGCGCCGCCGATGGCCGCGACCGTGCGGCCCATCAGCGCCTTGGCGGCATCCGAGGAGCCGGTCTTGACCACCACGCCCGCGCCCTCGTTGCCTACGGCCAGGGACTCGTCGAGCCGGCCGGCCATCGCCCGCATCCCCGCCTCCGACACCTTGGCGGTGATCACGGGCCGCTCCTTGGTGCCGGACGCCTGCATGGTCGCGAGGTCCGCCGCGCCGACGAGGAGGCCGAGATCGGACGGGTTGATCGGCGCCGCCTCGATCCGCACCACGACCTCGTCTGGTCCCGGCTCGGGGGTCGGCACGTCGACCAGCGAGAGCTCGAGCTCGCCGCTGCGCCTGATCAACGTCCGCAGTTGCAGGCCCTGTGTCTCGACACCCATGCGTGCCTCCCTTTTTCTTTGCTTTAGCTTGGTCCAGACTCAGGCCAGCGCCTTCAGCGCCGCCCTGCCCGCATACTTGGCCTGCGCGTCCAGCTCCTGCTCGATGCGCAGCAACTGGTTGTACTTGGCGGTGCGGTCGGCGCGCGCCAGCGAGCCGGTCTTGATCTGCCCGCAATTGGTGGCGACCGCGAGATCGGCGATCGTGGAATCCTCGGTCTCGCCGGAGCGATGCGACATCACGGCGGTGTAGCCGGCCTTGTAGGCCATCTCGACCGCGGCCAGCGTCTCGGTGAGCGTGCCGATCTGGTTGACCTTGATCAGGATCGAGTTGGCGCGGCCGTTGCGGATGCCGTCGGCGAGACGGTTGACGTTGGTGACGAACAGGTCGTCGCCGACGAGCTGGCACTTGTGGCCGATCAGGTCGGTCAGCTCCTTCCAGCCGTCCATGTCGTCCTCCGACATGCCGTCCTCGATCGAGGCGATCGGGTAGCGGGCGACCAGATCCGCAAGATACTTGGCCTGCTCGGAGCGCGAGCGCGACTTGTTCTCGCCCTCGTAGACGTACTTGCCGTCCTTGAAGAATTCGGTCGCGGCGCAGTCGAGCGCCAGCATGACGTCCTCGCCGGCGGTGTAGCCGGCCTTGCCGATCGCGCTCATGACGAAGTCGAGGGCTGCGTCCGCCGACGGCAGGTTCGGCGCGAAGCCGCCCTCATCGCCGACATTGGTGTTGTGGCCCGCCTTCTTCAGCTCGGCCTTGAGCGTGTGGAAGATCTCCGAGCCGCAGCGCAGCGCCTCCGCGAAGCTCGGCGCGCCCACCGGCATGATCATGAACTCCTGGAAATCGATCGGATTGTCGGCGTGGACGCCGCCATTGACGATGTTCATCATCGGCACCGGCAGGGTGCGGGCCGAGGTGCCGCCGACATAGCGATACAGCGGCATGTCGTAGGAGATCGCCGCGGCCTTGGCGCAGGCGAGCGAGACGCCGAGAATCGCGTTGGCGCCGATCCGGCTCTTGTTCTCGGTGCCGTCGAGCTCGATCAGGATCTGGTCGATCTGGACCTGGTCCTGCACCGACATGTCGCTGAGCGCCTCATAGACCTCGTCGTTGATGGCTTCGACGGCCTTCAGCACGCCCTTGCCGAGATAGCGGTGCTTGTCGCCGTCGCGCAGCTCGACCGCCTCGTGGGCGCCGGTGGAGGCGCCGGACGGCACCGCGGCGCGGCCGACCGAGCCGTCCTCCAGCACGACGTCGACCTCGACCGTGGGATTGCCGCGGCTGTCCAGGATTTCGCGGCCGATGATGTCGACGATGGCGGTCATGGGGTCCTCTTACGGCGTTTCCGGGTGGGCATTGCTGCGCCGCTTCTACCGCAAGGTCACGGGGGCGAAAAGGCCAAGTGGAGCAGAACTCGCGTCGAAATCACGAACCGGATGACGCACGCCCGGCGATTGGCTAAACGGGCGCCAATCGCGACAGGTGACACGACATATGGCGAAAAGATCCAACACCACCATGACATCGGCCGGCCTTCAGCTGGGCCGCCATGTGGCCGCCCCCGACAGTCCGGAAACGGCAACGCTCGACCGCGTTCCCAATCCGCAGAAGGACACGGATTACCTGGCCCGCTTCACGGTGCCCGAGTTCACCTCGCTGTGCCCGGTGACGGGACAACCGGATTTCGCCCATCTGGTCATCGACTATGCCCCCGGCCCCTGGCTGGTGGAATCCAAGTCGCTGAAGCTCTATCTGGCCAGCTTCCGCAACCATGGCGCGTTCCACGAGGACTGCACCGTCGCCATCGGCAAGCGCCTCGCCGCCGAGATCAAGCCGAAATGGCTGCGCATCGGCGGCTACTGGTACCCCCGCGGCGGCATCCCGATCGACGTGTTCTGGCAGACCGGCAAGCTGCCGAAGGGCCTGTGGGTGCCAGACCAGGGCGTGGCGCCGTATCGTGGGCGGGGGTGAAGCTGATCGAGGAAGGAGGTACGCCGTGAACGGCGCAGTAAAGCATGCCCGCCTGTCGGTGCACTGTCCCAAGTGCACCATAACCGTCACGTGGCCGCCCTCGCTGTCAGCAGAACACAAGGCGAGGATCGCAAGGGAAATCCGCCGCAGTCAGATTGCGGGCCACAAATTGCTCGCCGCCGAGTTCGGCTTCTCCATGGCGGAAGCAAAGGCCCTGACGCTACACGTCACACAGACCGCGGGCACGTGTCACCGCTGCCGCCGTCCCCTTTCCCGGAAGGACGATGTGATCGTCTGCGAGATGTGCCGGTCGGCAAATCTCGACTGGTAGTCGCCGATCGCGCGCGGGCCTGAAGGCCGCCGGTCCCCGGCGCCTCGTACGCACTTTCGCACTACCGCTAAACTACATTATTGAGAAGTGCTTCCAAACCTCTCCCAGGCGGGTCTTACGAGATTCAATTTGCATGGATTTGATCTCTTTCGTTTTTACATCTCTCCCCCGCATCACACATCCTTCTCCGCTTATGACAAACTTGCTTTCCTGCAAAAACGACTTCGGGAAAGGAGTCGCCAAAACGAAATCCAGGAGGGAGGCAAGATCGCTTTTCGATCGATTCGAGTTCTTCTTCGACCCCTTCAACATGATTACCCCGTACATTCTTCCGTTTGAAAACGGGTAGGCTGCATCATCATTGAAGTCGGTATCAAAAGAGACGAGCGTGTATCCGAGCCGCGAGCAGTACTGGAATGAAAGTCGTCAGACCGACCCTGATTGCCTAGCTCTACCGCACTAAGCACCTTCACCTTCTTTTTCCACCAAGATCGCTTCCTAAAATTATCAATGATCGACGCTGGAATATTTTCGTCGAAATACAAGAGCGGCTTCTGCTTGCCCGTTTCGCCGGTGCTTAGCCTAATACCACTCAAGCTCAACCGAGGTGCTTCGGCAACGCCAAAGGTTGCGCCACAAAGGCTTTCAATGACCGCCGGAACGAACCCAGTGAACTCCAAACGCTTCTTTGCTTGGGTCCTCGCGATGGCGTTGCAGCGTCGTGGGACGACCAGCGGTGGCGGACCGTAAATGCGGGTACAGCAGCCGCAGCCCAGCGTCGATCCATGGTTCTGAGTCGCCCGACGGGTGCGTTCCCGTTTGACTTTCCCGTTCTCTGCAACCACCAAACCGCTGCTCCTGAAAGCCGATTTTTCCTGCGCCTTCAAACCGATCACCCCTGTCCAGACCTTCCGCGAAAAATATTCTACTTTCGTTTTATCAGAATTCGTGATTGACTATCGTCGTCCCGTCTCGATCAGAGGGGCGCTTCGCGGTCGTCACGGACGTTGAGGCGGGATGCGGTGGGCGTGTCGGGTTCGCAGCGTGATCAGTCATGCGGACGAACGAGCCTGATACGCCGGCGAAGTCGTATGGTCCTGGCCTCCCGACGCTGAGGCTCCGCTGGCGGTGATGATGATCCGCCGGTCACGGGGGCAAGACAGCCCGGTCCCCGGGGAGAGTACGTATAAGCCGCCCAACCATCGCGCGGGGAATGCCGGGATGTCTCGGCTGAACCTGTGGTTCCTGCCGCCTGCATTTTTTTCTGCAGGCGGGCCATGGGGGCGGCCAGCTCCCGGCATTCCCCGCGCCCTCTTCTCAGAAAGAGGGCATGTCCCAAGGCAAAGCTCGGACGCAGACGCGCCGCGAGATGGCGGCGGTGCGTCCCGCGGCCAACGAAAGCGCCGATATGTCTCAGCCGCGCATCTTCAGCATCGAGAGCGAGAAACGCCCTCGGCGCACTTTCCCAGGACCATCGCAGCTAACGATGGGCATTTTGCCCTCGCCCGTCTCCACGTCGTCATGCCCGGGCTTGTCCCGCCTGCGCGGCGGAAGCCGCTTCGGCGCGGCGAAGGCCCGGGCATCCACGTCCTTCTCAGCGCACCGAACGACGTGGATGGCCGGGACAAGCCCGGCCATGACGGAGCAACAAATTAGCAGGCGTTGCTGCCGCGACGGGACCATGTCTTCAGATGCAATGGGCCCGCGCCCGTGTCCGACATGGCCGTCAGCTGACCGCCGCATCCGCCGGCGGCCGCTGCCGCAGCAGCGCGGCGCAGGCGAAGCCGAGCACGACCATCATGATGGCGGCGATCAGCAAGGTCGGCTGCTTGCCACCGTGGACCAGGCCGAAGCCGTAGGCGATCGGGCCGACCGTCTGGCCCATGAAGAAGAAGAACGAGTGCAGCGACATCGCGGTCGCGCGCGCCCCGATCGACAGCTCGCTGGCGAACACCTGCAGGCAGCCATGGATCATGTAGAAGCCCCAGCCCATCAGCAGCATGCAGCCGAACTGCAGCTTCCAGCCCGGGCCGAAGGCGAGCGCGGCAAGCTGCAGCCCGACCAGGGCAGCGCCCGTGATCATCATGCCCTTGACGCCGAGCCGCGGCAGGAAGTTCGAGACCGTGAACGTGTAGAACAGGCCGCCGACCGCGAAGCCCGCGATGACGATGCCCGCGATCGACAGCGAGGTCTCGCCGAGATCGAACAGGAACGAGGCGATGAACGGAAACAGCCCGAACACGCAGCAGCCTTCGACGAACACCGCCGAGAAGCAGAAACGCGAATTGGGGTTGGTGAAGATGGTGCGGTAGCCCTTCCTCAGCGCGGCGAGATCGGTGGTCGGCGCATGCGTGACCTTGGCGCCGCGAAAGCCTGCGGCCACCGCGAAGGAGGCGATCAGCCCGAGCGCGCCGAGGATCGCGAGCACGCCACGCCAGCCGATGAAATCGCCGATGATGCCGGATGCCGTCGCGCCGAGCAGGTTGCCCGCCATCGAGCCCGCGAGCGTGCGTCCGATCGCGACCTGCCGCTTGTCGGGCGCGACGAGATCGCTGGTCAGCCCGAGCGCCACCGGAAACACGCCGCCCGAGGCGATGCCCGCGAGGATGCGCGTCGCGAACAGCAGCGGAAACGAGGTGGCGAGCGCACCGAGGATGCTCGCGACACCGAGCAGCGCCAGGCACAGCGTCATCAGCCGCGCCTTGCCGAACAGATCGGCGGCGGCGCCGATCGCCGGCTGGATCAGCGCGTAGATCAGCGCATAGCCCGCGGCGATGCTCGCCGCCGTGGTGATGCTGATCGCGAAATCCTCAGCGACATGCGGCAGCACCGGATCGAGCGCCCGCGTCGACAGCGCCGCCGAGAAGCCCGCCAGCGCGATGATGTTCACCGCTGGTGGAAACTTTCCCGCGGACTTGGCGGCGGTCTGGTGCATCAGCGCCCGGCGTCCGCCGACGGCGCCTTGGCGAGTGCGTCGAAGGCCATCAGCGTTCGCAGCAGCCCCTCGAACTGCGCGAGCGGGACCATGTTCGGCCCGTCGGAGGGCGCGTGATCGGGATCGGGATGGGTCTCGATGAACACACCGGCGACGCCGACGGCAACGGCCGCGCGTGCGAGCACCGGCACGAATTCGCGCTCGCCGCCCGACGATGTGCCCTTCCCGCCGGGTTGCTGCACCGAATGCGTGGCGTCGAAGATGACAGGCGCGCCGGTGGTGCGCGCCATGATCGGCAGCGCGCGCATGTCCGAGACCAGCGTGTTGTAGCCGAACGAGACGCCGCGCTCGGTGACCAGCACGTTGCGATTGCCGGAGCCCGTGATCTTGGCGACCACGTTGGCCATGTCCCAGGGCGCCAGGAACTGGCCCTTCTTGACGTTGACGACCTTGCCCGTCGCCGCGGCCGCCAGCAGCAGGTCGGTCTGCCGGCACAGGAACGCGGGGATCTGCAGCACGTCGACGGCCTGCGCCACCTCGGCGCACTGGCTGGCGTCATGCACGTCGGTCAGCACGGGCAGGCCGAGCGAGGAGCGGATCTCGGCGAAGATCGGCAGCGATTGCGAAAGCCCCAGCCCACGGGCCGCCAAGGCGGAGGTGCGGTTGGCCTTGTCGAACGAGGTCTTGTAGACGAGGCCGATGTTCAGCCGCGTCGCGATCTCCTTCAGCGCCGAGGCGACCTCGAGCGCATGCGCGCGGCTCTCGAGCTGGCATGGGCCGGCGATCACGGCGAACGGCAGGTGGTTGCCAAACTTGACGGAGCCGAGGCTGACGACCGGCGCGGCAGAGATCGAAGCGTTCACGACATCATCCTCATGAGAGCGCGCGACCATGGCCCAGCGCCGGCTGCCGGATCAACCGGCGTTTGCCTGCGAATAGCAGGGTTGCGGGGATCGGTCATCCCAGCCCCTCCCCGGCCTCTATTTCAGCGCCGAAAACGCCGTCGGCACCAGGAACTGGCTGGTGATGTTGGCGACGATCTGGCCGTCCTCCTCGCTCTTGGCACGCGCCGAGATCCAGTCGGGATCGGACATGAACTTGGTCCACTTGGTCTCGCGCTCGGCGAGCGATTCCCAGGCCAGGAAATAGGTCAGGTCCTGGTTGGATTCGCCGATCAGGGTCGTGAAGAAGCCCACGGGGCGGATGCCGTGCTTCTCCCACAGCTTCAGCGTCGTGTTTTCGAAACGCTTCAGCAGCGCCGGCAGCCGGCCCGGAATGCAGCGATAGATGCGGCTCTCGTAGATCATCTGATCCTCCCTGATCTTTTCTGGCTTCGCGCGATCGGGGAGCGTTGTCGCAACAATCGTCGCGGCCGTCAAAGGTCGCGTTGCGCGCCTCGGCCGTCATTGCGAGGAGCGTCAGCGACGAAGCAATCCAGAGTCCCGCCCGCGACTCTGGATTGCTTCGCTCCGCTCGCAATGACGGCACTTGGCGACAAAGGCCTGCTACACAAGCCGGCTCTGCACCACCGCGGCCTGAATGAACGACGCGAACAAGGGATGCGGCTCGAACGGGCGCGACTTCAGCTCGGGATGGAATTGCACGCCGATGAACCAGGGATGGTCCTCGTATTCCACGATCTCCGGCAGCACGCCGTCCGGCGACAGGCCGGAGAACTTCAGACCGTGCTGCTCGAGCCGATCCTTGTAGGCGGTGTTGACCTCGTAGCGGTGGCGATGGCGCTCGGAGATCTCGGTGGCGCCGCCATACACCTCGGAGACGCGGCTGCCGCGCTTGAGCGCCGCAGGATAGGCGCCGAGCCGCATCGTGCCGCCCAGATCGCCGCTCTTGGAGCGCTTCTCCAGCTCATTGCCGCGCAGCCATTCCGTCATCAGGCCGACCAGCGGCTCCGGCGTCGGACCGAACTCGGTCGAATTGGCCTCTGTGATGCCGACGAGATTGCGCGCCGCCTCGATGACCGCCATCTGCATGCCGAAGCAGATGCCGAAATACGGCACGTCGCGCTCCCGCGCGAATTGCGCCGCACGGATCTTGCCCTCGGCGCCGCGCTGGCCGAAGCCGCCGGGCACCAGGATGCCATTGACGTGCTCGAGGAATGGCGCGGGGTCTTCGTTCTCGAACACCTCGCTCTCGATCCAGTCGAGCTTGACGCGCACCTTGTTGGCGATGCCGCCATGCGACAGCGCCTCGATCAGCGATTTGTAGGCGTCCTTCATGCCGGTGTACTTGCCGACGATCGCGATCGTGACGTCGCCTTCCGGGTTGCGGACGCGCTCGTTGATCGTGTGCCAGCTCGAAAGCGCCGGCGGCACCCGCGGCTCGATGCCGAACGCGGCCAGCACCTCGTCGTCGAGGCCGGCGGCATGATAGGCCTCCGGCACGGCATAGATGTTGTCGACGTCACGCGCCTCGATGACGGCGCTTTCGCGCACGTTGCAGAACAGGCCGAGCTTGCGCCGTTCCTCCTTCGGGATCGGGCGGTCGGTGCGACACAACAGGATGTCAGGCTGGATGCCGATCGAGCGCAGCTCCTTGACCGAATGCTGCGTCGGCTTGGTCTTCAACTCGCCGGCGCTCGGGATGTAGGGCAGCAGCGTGAGGTGGATGTAGATCGCGTGATGGCGCGGCAGCTCATTGCCGAGCTGCCGGATCGCCTCGAAGAACGGCAGGCCCTCGATGTCGCCGACGGTGCCGCCGATCTCGACCAGCACGAAATCGTACTCGTCATTCCCGGACAGGACGAAATCCTTGATCGCGTTCGTCACGTGCGGGACGACCTGGATGGTCGCACCGAGATAGTCGCCGCGCCGCTCCTTGGTCAGGATGTCCTGGTAGATGCGTCCCGTGGTGATGTTGTCGGCCTTGGTCGCGGGCCGCCCGGTGAAGCGTTCGTAGTGGCCGAGATCGAGATCGGTCTCGGCGCCATCGTCGGTCACGAACACTTCGCCGTGCTGATACGGCGACATCGTGCCTGGATCGAGGTTGAGATAGGGGTCGAGCTTGCGAAGCCGGACCTTGTAGCCGCGGGCCTGCAGCAGCGCGCCTAACGCGGCTGAAGCCAGACCCTTTCCGAGCGAGGAAACCACGCCGCCGGTGATGAAGATGTACCGCGCCATGGGACCCTACCTTTAATGCCGCGCGCTCGATTCGCCAAAACGAATCGCTTGCAGCCCGCAACGCTGTCGCGGACCTGTGGGTTACTTCAAAATCTGAATGGTCTCAGGTACTTGAGACCGCCTCATGACGCAGGACGCCAATTGCGTTCCTGCATGGCTTGCCCGCTTTATTGCGACTGCGGGGCCTGCGGTGCGCTCGGTGCCGCGGGGGCCTGCTGTTCGTCGGCCTTCTTGAGCTGGTCGAGCACGCCGCCGCTCGTCGGCGCTGCCGGGGTCGCCCCGCCAGACTGGGTCTGCCCCGGCAGGTTGTTCAGAATCGAGGTCGGCTTGCGATCCAGACCCGCGAGCCAAGTCAGCGCCAGGCTGGTGAGGAAGAAGAGGAGTGCCAGGATCGCGGTCGTGCGCGTCAGCAGGTTGGCCGTGCCGCGGCTCGACATGAAACCGGCGCCGCCGCCCATGCCAAGGCCACCGCCCTCGGATTTCTGCAACAGCACCGTACCGATCAGGACGGTAACAATCATGAGGTGGATGACGATCAAGACAGTCTGCATGGTGACCTTCCGTCACAAGCCCTCGCAGGCCCCGGCCGGAGGCCGGGATCGCGAGAGCTTCGCGGGCTATTCGGAAATTTGCGCGGTGTTACACGATCGTGTCGCGCAACGCCACCCCGCAGATAATTCCAACTGCGCTTCGCACAAGCGTCAACTCAGCCCTCGGAGTCGCCCCTTGCCGTCCGCCCCAATATCTATTATTAGAGACGAATGGATCAAATAATGGACGATTTCAGCCATCGGCTCGCGCGCCGCCTGCTGCTGGAACGGGACGCCCGCGGGTGGTCGCTGGCCGACCTGGCCGAGCGCTCGGGCGTGTCGAAGGCCACCATCAGCAAGATCGAGCGTGCCGAGGTCAGCCCGACCGCGGTCATCCTGGTCAAGCTCGCAAGCGCTTTCGATCTCACGCTGGCCGGCCTGATGCTCCGCGCCGAAGCCCAGTCGGAGCGCCTGTCCAAGGCGGCCGAGCAGCCGGTCTGGCGCGATCCGGACACGGGCTATGTCAGGCGCCAGGTCTTTCTCAGGCCGGATCATCCGATCGAACTGGTGACCGTCGAAATGCCGGCGCACCGCAGCGTGACCTTGCCGGCCTCCTCCTACATCCACATCCGCCAGCTTCTCTGGGTGCAGAGCGGGCAATTGACCATCACGGAAGGCGCGGACCGCCACGTCCTTGGCCCCGGCGACTGCCTCGGCTTCGGCCCACCGATCGACACCACCTTTGCCAACGAGTCGGACGCACCCTGCGTCTACGTCGTGGCGCTTGCCCGGAGTTGAGAATGTCCGCGATTCGAATTGCAGCCCTATCGGACACGCCGGTCGTTCGAAGCGCGCTTCGCGCAATGCTGATCGAAACGGTCGCCCATGGTGGCTCGGTCAGCTTCATGCATCCGCTTCGCGAGGAGGACGCCGACGCGTTCTGGCGGGAATCGCTTTCGGCCGCGGCCCGCGGCGAACGAGCCGTCCTCGGCGCCTTCGACGGTGAGGATGTGATCGCGACCGTGACGCTGCAGTTGAAGCTGCCGCCCAACCAGCCGCACCGCGCCGAGATCGCAAAGATGATGACGCGCATCAGCCACCGCAAACGCGGAGTTGCGACCGCGCTGCTGAGCGCGGTCGAAGACCTCGCCCGCGCGCATGGGCGGACGATGCTGGTCCTCGACACCGCCGAGGATGGGGGCGCCTCATGGCTTTATGAGAGCGTCGGCTTCCAGCTGAGCGGAACCATTCCGGACTATGCCTTGAAGCCGCATGGCGGCCTTACCGGCACGAAGATCTATTGGAAGCGAATCGAACGGGCGGACTGAGGCGCGCGCTTTCGCTCACGTTGCATCTCAACAGCCCTTCGCAATGGCGAGAAAGTCTGAGGCTTTCAGGCTGGCGCCGCCGACCAACGCGCCGTTGACATTCGCGACCGCCATCAGCTCGGCCGCATTGGAGGGCTTCACCGAGCCGCCATAGAGGATGCGCGTCCGCGCTCCCTCCTGCTTGAAGCGATCGATCAGCAGCTCTCTGATAAAGGCATGAATCTGCTCGACATCCTTGGCAGTCGGGGTCAGGCCGGTGCCGATCGCCCAAACCGGCTCATAGGCCACGACCAGGTTGCCGGCCCGTGATTCCTGCGGCAGGCTGAGGTTGAGCTGGCCGCGCAGGATGTCGAGCGTCTGCCCTGCATCGCGCTGCTGCTGGGTTTCGCCGACGCAAACGATCGCGACCAGCCCGGCGCGCCACACCGCCTCGGTCTTCTGGTGCACCACAACATCGCTTTCGCCATGATCGGCACGCCGCTCGGAATGGCCGACGATGATGGCGGTGGCGCCAGCATCGGCCAGCATCTCCGCCGAAATGTCCCCGGTATGGGCTCCCGACGCCTTGGGGTGGCAATCCTGAGCGCCAACCGCGATCGCGTGGGAGCCGCGCGCCCTTTCGGCGAAGCCTGCCACCAGGGTGGCGGGAGGACAGACCAGCAGGTCGGCCTTTCCGGTGACCTCGGCGGCTCCGGCCAGCATGGCGTCGAACTCGGCGGTCGAGGCCTTCAGGCCGTTCATTTTCCAATTGCCGGCGATCAGCGGCCGGATGCGGTCGGTCATGGCGGAATTCCAGCAAATGTTGTGACAGACATCGGCTAGCAGAGCCCTTCGACGAGCACCAGAGCGGGAGCCGTCTTCCCACCGCTTCAATCGGCCTCAGGGCCGAGGTTGCGACCGGGCGGCCGCCTCTTTATAAGCCGTTTCAACTCGGTGACGGCCTTTTGCGGAATCTGCTTTAAGGCGCGGCCTCTTCATCCTTTTTCCTGCAGACAGACTGGACCCATGCTTCGAGGATTACGCAAGGCCTCATCAAACTGGCTCGGCAAGACCATCATGGCGGTGGTCATGGGCGTTTTGATCGTCAGTTTCGGCATCTGGGGCATCGCCGACATCTTCCGCGGCTTCGGGCAGTCGACGGCTGCAACCGTGGGACGCACGGAGATCTCGGTCAACGAGTTCCGGCAGATCTATACCGACCGGCTGCAGCAGATCGGCCGCCAGCTCGGTCGTCCGCTGACCACCGAGCAGGCCCGCATGTTCGGGCTCGACCGCTCCGTGCTGCAGCAGACGATTGCGGAAGCCGCCCTCGATGAGCAGGCTCGCCGTCTCGGTCTCGCCCAGTCCGATGCGGAGACCATGCGGGTGATCCTCAGCGATCCCAACTTCAAGGGCCCGAACGGGGCGTTCGACCCGCAGCGCTTCCAGGCCATCATCCGCAATTTCGGCTTCACCGAGCAGCGCTACCTGGCTGACCAGCGCCGACAGTCGCTGCGGCGGCAGATCACCGGCACGATCGCGGCCGGGCTGGAGCCATCCAACACGATGCTCGAGGCGCTCGGCCGCTTCCAGAACGAGCAGCGCTCGATCGATTACATCAAGCTCGACGCGGCGCAGGCCGGCACCATCGATGCGCCCTCGCCCGAGGTTCTCGCGTCCTATTTCGAAGAGCACAAAGCCCAGTTCAAGGCGCCGGAATATCGCAAGATCTCCTTCGTCGTGGTGACGCCCGAAGAGATCGGCAAGTGGACCGACGTATCTGACGAGGACGCCAGGAAGCTGTTCGACCAGCGCAAGGCGCTGATGGGCACGCCGGAGAAGCGCCAGGTCCAGCAGATGACCTTCCCCACCATGGAGGAGGCGCAAGCGGCGCGCGCCCGGATCGCCGCGGGTGAAGTCACGTTCGACGAACTCGCCAAGGAGCGCAACCTCAACCCAGCCGATCTCGATCTCGGTCTGGTGACGAAATCGGCGATTCTCGACCCTGTCGTTGCCGATACCGCCTTCTCGCTGCCGACCGGCGAGGTCAGCCAGCCCGTCAAGGGCGCATTCAACGTGGCGCTGGTCAAGGTCAGCGCGATTCAGCCGGGCCAGCAGCCCGAATATGAGAGCGTCGCTGCCGACATCAAGAAGGAGATCGCAGCCGACCGCGCCAAGTCGCAAGTCGCCAATCTTCGCGACAAGATGGAAGACGAGCGCGGCGGTGGCGCCAGCGTCGCCGAGGCCGCCAAGAAGCTCGGTCTCAATGCCATCACACTCGAAGCCGTCGACAGGTCCGGCAAGCAACCCAACGGCCAGCCCGTTTCGAACATCCCGCTTGGCCTGGATGTCGTTGCGCAGGCCTTCACCAGCGACGTCGGTGTCGACAACGAGCCGATCTCGTTCCGCGGCGGCTATGTCTGGTTCGAGGTTCTCGGCATCACCCCGCCGCGCGATCGCCCCCTCGACGAGGTCAAGGATCAGGTCGCCGCGCGCTGGCGCGACGACGAAGTCGCCACCAAGCTGCGCGCGAAGGCCACCGAGCTGGTCAAGAAGCTCAGCGAGGGCGGCAAGCTCGCCGACGAGGCGGCATCGCTCGGCGTGAAGGTCGAGACGGCCAGCGCGTTCAAGCGCGACGCCTCGGTGCCCGGCGTCCCCACCGGCGCGATCACCGCCGCATTCCGCACGGCGAAGGACGGCGTCGGCCAGACCGAGGCTGATGGCGGCCGGCGGTGGATTGTGTTCCGTGTCACCGACATCATCGAGCCGAAGGTCGACCTCGCGTCCGAAGACACCAAGAAGCTGAAGGACCAGTTGCAGCGCGCGCTCGCCGACGAGCAAGGCACGGCCTATGTCATGAAGCTCGAGAAGGACATCGGGACGACGATCAACGAGGCTGCGGTGGCCCAGGTGGTCGGCGGCAACAATCAGTGACGGGTTTGCTAGGGGCACGCGTGATGGACGATCTCAAGTCGATCATTGGCAAGGTGGCGACCGGCGCGCCGCTGTCCCGCGAGGAGGCGGCGTCCGCCTTCGACAGCATGATGTCGGGCGAGGCGACGCCGTCGCAGATGGGCGCGCTGCTGATGGCGCTGCGCGTGCGCGGCGAGACGGTCGAGGAGATCACCGGCGCCGTCAGCGTGATGCGGGCGAAGATGCTGCGCGTCGATGCGCCGGCGAGCGCGGTCGACATCGTCGGCACCGGCGGTGACGGCTCCGGCTCGGTCAACGTCTCGACCTGCGCCTCCTTCATCGTGGCCGGCGCCGGCGTGCCGGTCGCCAAACACGGCAACCGCGCACTGTCGTCCCGCTCCGGCGCCGCCGACGTGCTCGCCGCGCTCGGCGTCAAGATCGACCTGAAGCCTGACCAGGTCGGGCGCTGCGTGCGCGAGGCCGGCATCGGCTTCATGTTCGCACCCGCGCATCATCCGGCGATGAAGAACGTCGGGCCGACCCGGGTCGAGCTCGCCACCCGCACGATCTTCAATCTGCTCGGTCCCCTGTCCAATCCGGCCGGCGTCAGGCGCCAGATGGTCGGCGTGTTCTCGCGGCAATGGGTCGAGCCGTTGGCCCACGTGCTGAAGAATCTCGGCTCGGAGGCCGCCTGGGTCGTGCACGGCTCCGACGGGCTCGACGAGATCACCTTGACCGGCCCGACCTTTGTCGCCGCGCTGGAGAACGGTCATATCCGCACCTTCGAGGTCACGCCCGAAGAGGCCGGGCTTGGCCTGTGCGGCAGCGACGGTCTGAAGGGCGGCGACGCCGAAGCCAACGCGGTGGCCCTGCAGAGCGTGCTGGACGGCCTGCCGAGCCCCTATCGCGACGTGGCGCTGCTGAACGCCGCGGCGGCGCTGGTCGTTTCCGGACGCGCCAAGACGCTGAAGGAAGGCGTCGCAATCGGCCGGGATTCGCTCGACAGCGGCGCCGCGGCGGCGCGGCTGAAGCAGCTGATCGAGGTCTCCAACAGCTGATCCACCGGAGCGTGCCATGTCGGACATCCTGACCAAGATCGAAGCGTATAAGCGCGAGGAGATCGCGGCCGCCAAGCGGGCATGCCCGTTGCCGGAGCTCGAGGCCCGCGCGCGTGACGCTTCGCCGCCGCGCGGCTTCGTTGCCTCGATCCGAGCCAAGCATGCGAACGGCGACTACGCGCTGATCGCCGAGGTGAAGAAGGCCTCGCCGTCCAAGGGACTGATCCGCGCCGATTTCGATCCGCCGGTGCTTGCCAAGGCCTACGAGGCCGGCGGCGCGGCCTGCCTGTCGGTGCTGACAGATACGCCGTCGTTCCAGGGCCATCTCGACTTCATGGTCGCCGCGCGGGCCGCGACCGCCCTGCCCGTGCTGCGCAAGGACTTCATGTTCGACACCTACCAGGTGATCGAGGCGCGTGCTCACGGCGCCGACTGCATCCTCATCATCATGGCCGCGCTGGACGATGCCGCCGCTGCGGACATCGAGGCTGCCGCGCTCGCCCACGGCATGGATGTGCTGATCGAAATCCATGATCGCGCCGAGCTCGATCGCGCGCTGAAGCTGCGCTCGCCGATGATCGGCATCAACAACCGCAACCTGCGAACCTTCGAGACCACGCTGGCGACCTCCGAAGCGCTGGCGCCGCTGGTCCCGGTCGAGCGTCTTCTGGTCGGCGAGAGCGGCATCTTCACGCCGGCCGATCTCGCGCGCCTGGCGCGCGTCGGCATCCAGACCTTCCTGGTCGGCGAGAGCCTGATGCGGCAGGCGGACGTCACGGCGGCGACGCGCGCGCTGCTTGCGCGCAATGCCGCCTCCGCCAGCGCGGCTGAGTGACCATGGCCGACAAGTCGCCCGACGCTCCCGCCCTGACCCACATCGACGCCCGCGGTGAAGCCCGCATGGTCGACGTGTCGGACAAGGCCGCGACCGAGCGAACCGCGACCGCCGAGGGCCGCGTCGTCATGAGCCCGGCGACGCTCGAGCTCATCCTGTCCGGCAACGCCAAAAAAGGTGACGTGCTCGGAACTGCCCGCATCGCAGGCATCATGGCCGCCAAGCGGACCTCCGAGCTGATTCCTCTGTGCCACCCGCTGGCGCTGTCCAAAGTCACCGTCGACATCACGCCCGATGCCGCACTACCCGGCTGCCTCGTCAGCGCCACCGTCAAGGTGACCGGGCCGACCGGCGTGGAGATGGAAGCCCTGACGGCCGTGTCCGTCGCCTGCCTGACCATTTACGACATGATCAAGGCGGCCGAGCGCGGCGTACGCATCGAAGGTATCCGCTTGACCGAAAAGATCGGCGGCAAGTCCGGGCACTATCGCGCTTGAAGAGATTACCAAGCCAAATACAACTTCGAATTAATTGTTCGCTAACTCAACTTCCTAACCTCACTTCCATTGCGGACCGATAGCAATGGTTGTGGGAGGGACATCGTAGCGGTTCCATCCCGAAGCGCCGATCGCAAGCGTATTCAGGACCGATGACGACCAACGCTAGTCCAGGGAATGCCCTCAGAGCTTCGACCGACCGCGGTGGACCGATCCGCTGGCTGGTCGGCGGAGGCCTCGTGCTGATTGCAGCCATCGCGATCGGTACGACCATCATGGCCGACAGTTTCCGGGAACGCGCGCTGAACAGCGCGACGCGTGAGCTGGAGAACACCGTCCTTCTGCTGGCGCGCCATTTCGATCAGCAGATGGAGGATCTCGGCGCGATCCAGCGCGATCTCGCCAACTACGTCCGACAGAACCACATCGACAGCGGCGCCCGCTTCAAGGAGCAGATGGGAAGCGCCGCCGTCAATGCCATGCTGAAGGACAAGCTGAGCGCGGTGACCTATGTCGGCGGTTTGAACATCTTCGACTCCGACGGCAACCTGATCAACTCCGGAGCGGCCTGGCCGGTGCCGCCCGTCAACATTGCCGATCGCACCTTTTTCAAGCGGCTGAAATCCGATCCGACCGCGCCGCAACTGCTGATCGAGCCGGTGGTGGGCCGGATCACCGGCACATATGTCGCAGTCATCGCCCTGAAACTGACCAGTCCCAACGGCGAGTTCCTGGGCATCATCAGCCGCAGTCTCGAACCCATCAATGTCGAGCGGTTCTTCGCCTCGGTCGCGCTCGGGCCCGACGCGGCGATCTCGATGATGCATCGCGACGGAACCCTTCTGGCTCGCCATCCACGCCATGAGGGCATGCAGAACCAGAACTACAAGAGCGCGCCGATCTTCCGCCAGATCCTGGCCGGCGATGGCAACACCACGGGCATTTTCAGCAGCCCCGTCGACGGCGAGCACCGCATCGGCGCATCGCACCGGCTGACGAGCTATCCCTTGATCGTGACCGCGACGACGACGGTCTCGGCGGCGCTCGCCGACTGGCGCGAGCAGATGCGCTTCCTGATCGCCGTCGGCGTGACGTCGGTCCTGCTGATCGCCGGCATGCTTTACGTCGTGGTGCGCCGGCTGATCAGCGACCACGACGCCTCCAGCCGCCGCTTGACGCTGGAGAAGGAACGGCTCGACAAGGCCGTCAACAACATGACCCAGGGCCTCTTGCTGTTCGATGCATCGGAGCGCCTGGTCATCAGCAACCAGCGCTACGTCGACATGTACGGCCTGTCTGCCGACGTCGTGAAACCAGGCTGCACGTTTCGCGCGCTGATCGCGCACCGCAAGGCCACCGGCTCGCTGGCGGGCGACGACGTCGAATATGCCGATGCGGTGCTGCGCGACATCGGCCGCAAGACCTCGCAGATCATCGAGACCACGGACGGTCGCTGGATCCAGATCGTCAACGAGCCGATCGCGGGCGGCGGCTGGCTCGCCACCCACGAGGACATTACCGAGCGCAAACGGTCCGAGGAGCAGATCACGCATCTGGCGCACTACGACGCCCTGACGGATCTGCCGAACCGCACCCTGTTCCACGAGCGCCTCAAGGAGGAGCTGACCGGCGTCCCCCACGGCCGGCGCCTCGCGCTGCACTACATCGACATCGACGAGTTCAAGGGCGTCAACGATTCGCTCGGCCACCTCATCGGCGACGAGCTGTTGAAATCCGTCGCGGCGAGCCTGAGCGCCTGTGTCGGCAGCGCAGGGTTCGTCGCCCGCCTTGGCGGCGACGAGTTCGCCGTGGTCCAGACGGCGATCCGCAACCGGGAGGATGTCGAACAGCTGATCGAGGATATTCTCGGCGCGATCCGCGCCCCGCGTGACTGCCTCGGCCATCAGCTCACGACCGACGCCTCGATCGGCGTGGCGTTGATCCCCGAGCACGGCACCGATCTCGACCAGATCATGAAGAACGCCGATCTGGCGATGTACGCCGCCAAGGCCGCGGGACGCCGCACCTGGCGCTTCTTCGAGCCCGAGATGGACGCCCAGATCAAGGCGCGCCACCAGCTCGAGGTCGACCTGCGCCAGGCCATGGCCGACGATCGACTCGAGGTCTACTACCAGCCTTGTCTGAGCCTGCAGGACGACCGCATCGTCGGTTGCGAGGCGCTGGTGCGCTGGAAGCATCCGACCCGCGGCGCCGTCTCGCCGGCCGAGTTCATTCCGATCGCCGAGGACACCGGCCTCATCAACCTGCTCGGCGAACGCGTCCTCCAGGTCGCCTGCACCGAGGCGGTGAGCTGGCCGGACGACATCCGGCTCGCCGTCAACGTCTCGCCGGTGCAGTTCAAGAGCGGCACCCTGGCGCTCAAGGTCGCCAATGCACTTGCGACCTCCGGCCTGCCGCCGCATCGGCTGGAGCTCGAGATCACCGAAGCGGTGCTGATCCGCGACGACGACGCGCTCGACACCCTGCACCAGTTGCGCGCGCTCGGCGTCCGCATCGCGCTCGATGATTTCGGCACCGGCTATTCGAGCCTCAGCTATCTCCAGCGCATTCCGTTCGACAAGATCAAGATCGACCGCTGTTTCGTCAAGGACATCACCGAGAGCGAGGGTTCCGCGGCGATCGTCCAGGCCGTGGTCAACATCGCCGCCATCCGCAAGATGTCGACGACCGCCGAGGGCGTCGAGACCGAGGCGCAGCGGCAGGTGCTGAAGCGGCTCGGCTGCTCGGAGATGCAGGGCTATCTGTTCAGCCCTCCGAAGCCCGCAGCCGACGTGCGGCAATTGTTCGCCGCGCAGCGCGCCAATCCCTCATCCGGCCGCCGTTCGCGCTCGGACGCCGCCTGAGCCGGTTCCGAACCGATAAATACCGTTGCAATTTGAGGCTTTTCCGCAAGCCAGATTCAAACCCTGCCGACCGGTCATGCCTTGAAGTCCACGGCTCCGCCATGATCTACGGGACACAGACGGACATACTCCGTGTTCGCCTGTACACGCTGGTCGAAAACCACGGCGGGACGGCCTCAGGGCCGCCCCGTCGGGTGTGAGCATCGCGCGTCGCAAGCCGCGCACCCGCCCGCTTCGCAGATCAGTTCGGCACCGCCGCCTTGGCGCGGACGTCGGCGTTCACCGTGACGCCCCGCAGCACGTTGAATGCGGCGTGCAGCGCCTTGTCGTCCTTCTCGTCCGGCGGAACGTAGGACTGCGAGCCGGTCTGCTCGGTGCCGTCGGCAGCGGAGAGATGGCCGCGCATGCCGGCCTCGCCCTTGAGGTCGCCGCGATCCTTCAGTTCGTCCGGCACGTCCTGCTTCACCTCGATGTCCGGCGCGATGCCCTGCGCCTGGATCGAGCGGCCCGACGGCGTGTAGTAGCGCGCCGTGGTCAGCGCCAGCGCGCCGTTGCCAGCGCCGAGCGGAATGATGGTCTGCACCGAGCCCTTGCCGAACGAGCGCGTGCCGACCAGGGTCGCACGCTTGTGATCGTGCAGCGCGCCGGCCACGATCTCCGACGCCGAGGCCGAGCCGCCATTGATCAGCACCACGAGCGGCTTGCCCTTGGTGAGGTCGCCGCCGCGCGCGGTGAAGCGCTGCGTCTCCTCCGGATTGCGGCCGCGGGTGGAGACCACCTCGCCCCGCGGCAGGAACGTGCTGGAGACCGACACGGCCTGATCGAGCAGCCCGCCCGGATTGTTGCGCAGGTCGACCACGTAGCCGGCGAGCTTCTCCTGCGGGATCTCCTTGGAGATGCTGGCGACCGCCTTGCGCAGACTCTCGGTGGTCTGCTCGTTGAAGGATGTGATGCGGATATAACCGATGTCGCCGCCTTCGGTGTGATAGCGCACCGGGCGCACCTTGATGATCTCGCGCGTCAGCGTAACGTCGAGCGGTGCGTCCTTGCCCTTGCGCATGATGGTGAGCTTGGTCTTGGTGTTGACGCCGCCCTTCATCTTGGCGACGGCCTGCTCGAGCGTCAGTCCCTGCACCGCCTCGCCGTCGATCTTGGCAATGAGATCGCCCGAGAGAACGCCGGCCTTGGACGCGGGCGTGTCATCGATCGGCGCGACGACCTTGACCAGGCCCTCCTCCATGGTGACCTCGAGACCGAGTCCGCCGAACTCGCCGGACGTGGTCTCCTGCATGTCGCGCCAGGACTTGTCGTTCATGTAGCGCGAATGCGGATCGAGCGACGACACCATGCCGTTGATGGCGCCTTCGATCAGCGCGGGATCGCTGGGCTTCTCGACATAGTCGGCGCGGACACGCTCGAACACCGCACCGAACAGATTGAGCTGCGAATAGGTGTCGGCCATGCCGGCCGCGGCCTTGGCCTTGGCCACGAGTTGCGCGCCGTCGGGACCCGTCACCATCAGGGTCAGACCGACGCCGGTCATCGTGCCCGCCAAGAACAGCCAGTTTTTCCGCATTGTTTGCTTCCCGAGCGTTTGTTGGATGGCCGGCCGATCTAAAGGGTCCGCACGCATCGCCGGCGCGATTTGTGTTGCGAACTCACACCACATTTCCGGTTTCTTCAAGGCCGATATTGCGCCGCCGTACCGGAGCCCGACCGCCGGCGCCGTATCCGAAATGGACGTTCGCAGGCTGAAATCAAGATCAGGGCTGCGCCTGTCGTCCTCCAGGGCCCGGCTGCACATATCCGGTCTTTCACGGCACCTGTCATCACAATTCGACGAGCCGTGTGCAGCGACGCGATTGATGGCCTGCGCCTGCGGCGGCGCCCCCGCGCGCGGCGGCGAACTCCAGTTCGGAATGCCTTGCACCCGGACCGCTCGATGGGCAATGCTCCGCGGCAAAACCGCAAACAGGACAGTCGCTGGGAGGCAACCATGAACCAACGGACCCCGATCGAGGCCGGGTGGAGGAACGTCGAGCTCGGTTCGAGCGACGAGAAGTTCCAGAACCTTCACGAGTTCATCCGCAAGGCGCGAGCCCAGCTCAACCAGAATGCCTGGGACTACATCATCGGCGGGGCCGAGACCGAGACGACGCTGCGCCGGAACCGGATGGCGCTCGACGAGATCGCATTCCGTCCGCGCGTGCTGCGCGACGTCTCCAGGGTCGATGCCTCGGTCGAAACTTTCGGCCGCAGGCTCCGCCTGCCGGTGGTCATGGCCCCGGTCGGTGCGCTCGAAATCTTCGATCCGGCAGGCGCCGCCAGCGTGGCCCGTGGAGCGGGCCGGTTCGGGGTCGCGCACATGCTGAGCTCGGTGTCCGAGCCCGGGCTGGAGAAGACCGCCCAGGCCGCTCCCGACGCGCTGCGCATCTTCCAGCTCTATGTCCGCGGTGACGACGCCTTCGTCGAGGACTATGTGAGCCGCGCCATCGCCAACACATACACGGCGTTCTGCCTCACCGTCGACACCGCCCATTACAGCCGGCGCGAGCGCGACATCGCCAAGCGCTACGTGCGCGAAAGCCGGCTGCGCGCGACCGGCGGCGATCATCAGAAGGCGCTGAGCTGGCATACCGTCAAGCTGATCAAGGACAAGTTCAAGCTGCCGCTGATCATCAAGGGCATCGCGACCGCCGAGGACGCACAGATCGCCGTCGATCACGGCGTCGACTGGATCTACGTCTCGAACCATGGCGGCCGCCAGCTCGATCATGGCCGCGGCGCGATGCACGTGCTGCCGGAGATCGTCGCGGCGGTGAAGGGCCGGGCCAGGATCATGGTCGACGGCGGCTTCTGCCGCGGCACCGACATCGTCAAGGCGATTGCGGCCGGCGCCGATCTCGTCGGCATTGGCCGGCTGCAATGCTGGGCGCTGGCGGCCGCAGGCGAGGACGGCATCCTGCGCATGCTCGAGCTGCTGGAGGACGAGGTGATCCGCACGCTCGGCCTGCTCGGCGTCACCTCGTTCGCGGAGCTGAACGCGTCCTATCTGCATCCGGCGGCCGCCACCAACCTGCCCAGCGTGGTCAGCGCGTTTCCGCTGGTCGACATCGAGCCCTACCGTTATTGAGGAGGCGCCGCTTCCGTCCCACGCAAGGCATCGTCGACCCGCCCCATGCCCGCCTCCGCTCTCCGCCCCGGCGTCGCCGACGCGCTGCTGTTCGACCTCGGCCGCGTCGTCATCGACATCGATTTCGTCCAGGTGGTCTCGCGCTGGGCAGCGCATGCCGGCTGTCCGCCGGAGCGCATCGCCGCGCGCTTCGTGCGCGACGAGATCTATCACGGGCACGAGCGCGGCACCGTCTCCGATGCCGCGTTCTTCGCCAACCTGCGCCGGCAGCTCGGCATCGACATCACCGACGCGCAGTTTCTCGAGGGCTGGAACGCGATCTTCGTCGGCCCGATGCCGGGCATCGCCCCGCTGCTCGCACGCGCGGCTTCGAGACTGCCGCTCTATGCCTTCTCCAACACCAACCAGCCGCACATCGATCACTTCTCGCCGCGCTATGCCGACTTGCTCGGTCACTTTCGCGAGATCTTCCTGTCGTCGTCGATCGGCCTGCGAAAGCCGGATGCCGAGGCGTATGATCACGTCGTGCAGGCGATCGGCGTGCCGGCCGAGCGGATCGTTTTCTTCGACGATCTCGCTGAAAACATCGACGGCGCGCGGACGAGCGGGCTGCAGGCGGTGCTGGTGCGCTCGACGGCCGACATCGCCGCGGCGCTGGAGGCGCTCGGGATCTGATCGCGTCGCGCAAGGGTGCGTCATGGCCAGCGGCGTGACGTTCTGAAGGGCTGCGCTCGCAATGACGGTGCCCACTCCTGCAAAATTGTTCTCGCGGCACGATGTGCCCGAGCTTTGCTGCTCTCATTTCACCCTCCTCCAATCGGAGGGCGCAGGGAATGCCGGGCTGCAGGCCGCAACCCATGGCCCGCCTGCAGAAAAAAAGCAGGCGGCAGTCACCACAGGTCCAGCCGACATCCGGCATTCCCTGCGCGATGGTCTTCACGCTTATACGCGATCTCCCCGGTGCTCGGCTTGTTGGCCACCGTCGCCGACGGGATCATCAGTACCCGCCGGCTTGGCATCAGCGTCGGGATGCCAGGACCACGCGACTTCACGTCCGCGCCATGCCGTTCGTCCGCGCGCCATCAGAGCACGCTGCGACACGTCGCGGCCACCGCATCCCGCGCTCCACGTCCGTGACGATCGCGAAGCGCCCCTCCTGTCGAGCACGGGACCAAATCAGCATAGCAGCTTTTTCCGAAAAAGCGAATCCTAAATGCGACGGCCGGCAACGGCACCATCCGGCCCGTCTCCCGCGACGATCAACGCGCCGGCACGACGCGCTCGTCCAGAAATCCGATCACCGCGTCGAACGCCTGCCGTCGATTCCGCTCCATCAGGATCATGTGCGTGCCCTGCCCGATCTCGACCAGGCGCTTGTATGGCGCGCTCACCAGGCGAACGAACAGGTCGTGCGCCATCGCGAAGCGGACATCCACATCCCATTCCGCCGCGAGCACGAGAACCGGGCAGTCGATCGTGCTGGGATCGTAGATCGGCTGGTCCACGGTCCAATGCTCGCGCACGTCCTGCACCGCGCCCGAAGGCGCGCGGATCGCGCCGGGGTACGGCGAGTCCGGATCGGTCGCGAGCGTCGCCTCCGCCCAGGACTCGAACCAGCCGTCCGGAATCAGCTTGTCCCGCGCCTGCTCCGGAGCGGCGCCGCGCCACACAGCCTCGAACGCGCGCGGGCTGACGATCCGATAGGCGCCGAGCGGTCCGCCGGCGTCGATGCGCAGCGGCTCGCTGGACAGCCAGAGCGGCGTCACCAGGATCAGCTTCTCGAGCTTCGCGCTCGCCGCGCTCGCGAACATGCCCGCGACCGTGGCGCCCCAGGACATGCCGAGCACGTTGGCCCGCGGGACGTCGCGATGCCGGCAGATGAAGTCCACTGCCGCGCCGAAATCGTCCACGGCGGTCCGCGCATTGACCAATGGAGATCCCTCCTCGGCCGCCCGCGACATCTCTGGCGGCCGGCTGGAGCCGCCATAGCCGCGCGCATCGACGGCCCAGACGTCGTAGCCGGCCTGCGCCAGGACATCCATGAAGGAGGCGCCGCCGACCGCGACGTCGAACAGGCTGGCGGATGAAAAGGTGGCGCCGTGCATCATCACCAGCGTACGGTCGGCCGAGAACCGTTGCACGTCATGCCGGCGCTTGTTGATGAGCTGAAGCTGGACATCGGACACCGGCCCTTCGATCAGGCGGTGCTGGGAAACGATGCGCGAGGAGGACGTTGCGTTCTCGGTCATGGTCACCTCGGATCAGGCGAAGTGCCACGCGAACCGGTCGCCGTCGCGGCTGATCCGCCCGGCCGAGGACTCGGCGAAGTGGGTCGTGAACACGAGGGAGCCGATCTCGGCGGCATGGTTCATCGCCCATCGGCGTGAGGTCCGCGCCGCATCCGGGAATTCGCAATAGACCGAGTTCCAGTCCGGACGCGCGACCTGCAGCGGATGATGCATCACGTCGCCCCAGAACAGCGCGCGCTCGCCACGTGAGCTGAAGCTGATGCAGGCGTGATCGATGCTGTGACCGGGGCTCGGCAGAAAACGGAAGCCGTCGGCGACCTCGCTGCCATCCACCGCGATCTCGCGCGCGAGGCCGGCCTCGACGATCGGCAGCACGCTGTCTTCGTAGACCCCTGGCATCGGTGGATGCAGCATGGGGCCAAGCCCAGCTGCGTCCCTGATTGCGGCGTCCGAGCCGTTGCCGGCCGAGAGTGCGGCGACATAGGCGCGCTCGCGGCCTGAGAAGACGTGCTGGGCGTTGGGAAACACCGGCGTCCAACGGCCATCGACAAGCTGCGTATTCCAGCCCACGTGATCGGCGTGCAGATGCGTCATCAGGACGAGGTCGACATCGTCGGGGGTGACGCCGGCTGCCCGCAGCCGGTCCAGAAACGGCTCGTTCAGGCGATGCAGGACGGCCGCGTCGGGTCGCTCCTTGTCATTGCCGGTGGCGGTGTCGATCAGAACCACCCGCTCCGGCGTCCGCACCAGCCAGCTATGGATGCTCAGGCGCAACGATCCCGTGCGCGGATCGACTGATCCCGGCCCGAACCGGCCGCGTTCCCGGGCAATGCTGGCGGCGTCCACACCAGGAAACAGAAACTCCCCCTCGACCGCATCGAGGCCGATCTCGAAGATCCTCGTGATGGTGGCGTCTCCGACGCGATAGGTCGTGATGTCCTGCATGTCTGGCGGCCTCGATCCGAACGGTGGTCTTGTCTGGGCCGAGATCTAGGACTAGGTCATACATTCCTCAAATCGATCCAGCTCATGCAGTCCATCGATCACTTCGATCTTCGCTCCTTCGACCTCAATCTGCTGGTCGCATTCGACGCGCTGATGCAGGAGCGCAGCGTGACGCGCGCGGCGGCGCGCCTCAAGGTGGGGCAGCCGGCAATGAGCCATTCGCTGTCGACGCTTCGCGTGCTGCTGCAGGATGAGCTGTTCGTCCGCGTCGGCACGATCATGCAACCGACGCCGCGGGCGGCGGCGCTCGCCGGGCCGGTTCGGGCGGCGCTGGGGCAGATGCAGGCTGCGCTGCACGCCGCACCGGAGTTCGACCCGGCGACCGAGCAGCGCACCATCCGCTTGGGATTTTCGAGCGAGGTGGAGCTGCTGCTGATCCCCGAACTTGCGGCGCAGCTCCGTCGAACCGCGCCCGGCGTGCGGCTGCTCAGCCGGCCGACCGAGCGAAACGAGGTGCATCGGCTGCTCGACGATGGCGCCTTGGATGTTGCGGTCGGCTGCTTCGAGGCCGTGGCACAGCGGCACAGATCGCAATTCCTGTTCGAGCAGGCTCTGAGCTGCGTCTACAATCCAAAGCGCATCGCGATGAAAACGCCGATCAGCCTCGCCGACTATCTGTCGCTTCCGCACGCGCTGGTGACGCTGACCAACAGCCTGCAGGGCTGCCTGGAGGCGGCGCTGGATGAGATCGGCACCGAGCTCAACGTGGTCTCGGCCTCCTCGGAATTCCTCAGCGTGCTGGCGACGGTCGCCGCATCACCGGTGATCACGACGATACCGACCAGGATGGCGAAGCTCTACGGGCCGCGGTTTGGGCTGGCGCTCTGTCCCGCGCCGTTGAAGCTGCGGCTGCCGGCCGTCTCGATGGTCTGGCCGCTGCAGCTCGATCGTGATGCAGCATCGGTCTGGCTGCGGAACATGGTGGCGGACATCCTGCACACGACCGAGCGCGCCGCCTGTCGCGCGGCTGCGGGATAGCATTCAAAATGAACTCTCTGCATCACGTCTGCTCCGGCCGCGCGCGGCTCGCCGCCGAGGTTGCCGGCCAGGGAGACCCTGTCGTCTTCCTGCACGCCGCAGTGTTCGACCGCTCCATGTGGCGCGCGCAGATCGAGGGCGTCGCGGCAACGCATATGGCGATCGCCTATGACCGGCGCGGATTTGGTGAGACGGTCGCCTATGAGGAAGCTCATTCTCCGGTCGAGGACCTGCTCGCCGTCGTCGACGCGTTCGCGCCGGGGCGGCCGGCGACGCTGATTGCCTGCTCGCAAGGAGGCCGCATCGCGCTCGACTTCGCGCTTCGCCATCCGTCACGTATGGCATCGCTGGTGCTGATCGCACCTTCGATCAGCGGCGCGCCGGAGCCGGTCTATCCACCGGAGATCAAGGCGCTAACGGCGTCGTTGGCCGCTGCCGAGGCCGCACAGGATTGGGATCGGGTCAGCGCTATCAAGGCGCATCTGTGGGTCGACGGTCCCTTGCAGCGCGAGGGACGCATCTCCGGCGAGCCGCGCGAGACGTTCCTGAAGAAGAACGCCGCCGCACTCCGCGCGCCGCCAACCGGCGCGACTCTCGATATGGCACCAGCCTTCCCGCGCCTCGCGGAGATCGTCGCGCCATCGCTCGTCATCTGGGGGGACTTGGACTTTCCTCACATCCAGCAGCGAAGCAGGCTGCTCGCCGCAACAATGCCGAACGGGTCAGGACATGAGCTGGCCGGAACGGCGCACCTGCCGAGCCTGGACCGTCCGCAGGAGGTCACGCGGTTGATTGCAGACTTTCTCGCGCGATCGTGAGGCCGCGCCCCGGGCACGGCCCACAGCAGACGGTCGGAACGCAGGGAGCCGGCCTAGGCCCTTGGCCGCGCCGTGCGCGTTCGGTTAGAAGGCGATTCATTCGATCTGCCGTCTCCGTCCGAAGGAACTCCCATGGCCCTGATGCCGGTGTCTGATGCGTTGTCCGCCGTGCTCGCCGGCGCCGAGCCGCTGGCCGAGGAGCAGGTCGGGCTGGACGAAGCGTTTCACCGCATCCTGGCGCGGGACCTCGCGGCGCTGCGGACGCAGCCGCCCGAGGCGATGTCGGCGATGGACGGCTATGCCGTGCGCGCGGCGGACGCCGCCCAGGCCAAGGCGCGGCTGAAGGTCATCGGGGAGGTCGCGGCGGGGCGGCCGTTCGATCGCGTGGTTGGACCCGGCGAGGCGGCGCGGATCTTCACCGGTGGCGTTGTTCCGGAGGGCGCGGACGCGGTGGTGATCCAGGAGGACACGATCGCCGAAGATGGCCACGTCGTGATCACCGAGGCCGCGATCAAGGGCCGGCATATCCGGCCGGCGGGCGTCGACTTTCACCAGGGCATGGTGCTGCTGAAGTCCGGGCGCCGGCTCAGCGACCGCGACCTGTCGCTGGCGGCCAGCATGAATCATCCGGCGCTGCCGGTGCGGCGCCGGCCGAAGGTGGCGCTGCTCGCCACCGGCGACGAGCTGGTGATGCCGGGCTCGACGCCCGGCCCGGGCCAGATCGTCTATTCCAACGGCTACGCCTTGCGGGCGCTGGTGCGCAACGAGGGCGGGACCCCGATCGATCTCGGCATCGCCGCGGATACGATGGAGGCGACGATCGCCGGCATCCGCCGGGCCCGAGAGGCCAAGGCCGACATCTTGATCACGACCGGCGGCGCCTCGGTCGGCGATCACGACCTGGTCAAGCAGGCGCTCGAAGCCGAGGGCGTCGAGATGGCGTTCTGGAAGATCGCGATGCGGCCGGGCAAGCCGATGATGCACGGACGGCTCGGCGACATCAGGGTGATCGGACTGCCCGGCAATCCGGTGTCGTCCTATGTCTGCGCCCTCCTGTTCCTGGTGCCGCTGATTCGGCGGCTGCTCGGCCGCGACGAGGCCGTGATGCCGCGCGAGACCGCCCTGCTCGGCCGCGAGCTCGGGCCGAACGATTCGCGCGAGGACTATCTGCGGGCGCGGCTCGAAGAGCGCGCCGACGGCACGCTGATCGCCACCCCGGTGAGCCAGCAGGATTCGTCGCTGCTCGGCAATCTCGCGCTCTCGCAGGCTGTGGTGATCCGGCCGGCGTTTGCGCCGAAGGCGCCTGCCGGCAGCCCGTGCGAGATCCTGCGCCTGCCGAATTGAGCCGCTTCCCCGGTAAAGCCCGGTCTGTTCATCATATTTTTAGGATTGCGGAACACACATCGAACATATAGTGTCCGTTCATGATTTGTTTTTAGTATGTTGCGGGCGACGCGATGACGGTCCGACTCCAGGGCGCTCTCAGCCGGTTTGTGCGCGAGGCGCAGCTCTTGGACTCGGACGACAACAAACCGGGGACCAGGTCGAGATGCTGACGCGCAAACAGTACGAACTTCTGCGGTTCATCAACGAGCGGCTCAAGGAAGCCGGCGTGCCGCCGTCCTTCGACGAGATGAAGGATGCGCTCGATCTGCGCTCGAAGTCCGGCATTCATCGCCTGATCACGGCGCTCGAGGAGCGCGGCTTCATCCGCCGGCTGCCCAACCGCGCCCGCGCGATCGAGGTGATCAAGCTGCCCGAGCTGTCACAGGCCGCCAACAACCGCCGCGGCTTCACCCCATCGGTGATCGAGGGCAATCTCGGCAAGGTGCGCACCAGCACTCCCGCGCTGGACGATGGCGAGCGCCCCGTCGCAGTGCCGGTGATGGGCCGCATCGCCGCCGGTACTCCGATCGAGGCGCTACAGACGCGCAGCCACACCATCAGCGTGCCTGCCGACATGCTCGGCAACGGCGATCACTATGCGCTCGAGGTGCGCGGCGACTCCATGGTCGATGCCGGCATCCTCGACGGCGACATGGCGCTGATCCAACGCAACGAGACCGCCGACACCGGCGACATCGTGGTGGCGCTGATCGACGATGAGGAAGCGACGTTGAAGCGCTTCCGCCGCCGCGGCGCATCGATCGCGCTGGAGCCGGCCAACACCGCCTACGAGGTACGCATCCTGCCGCCGAACCGGGTGAAGATCCAAGGCAAGCTGGTCGGGCTGTACCGCAAGTACTGATCGCGAATGGGATCGGTCGATGGGCGGCGGGCGCACGCGCTTTCGCCGCCGATCGGAGGCTGCCCAGCAAAATACGTCACGCGCGAATGCACCTCATGATGTGCAGCGCGGCATGCTCAAACGCTTGTGATCGGCTGCGGGCACACGCGATGCAGATCAGCGCAGAATTGCCGCGAAGCGCGCGCTAACATCACCATCGATGTCCACTCTGATAGAGGCCTGCGCCTGTCCGGGGGGAGCGTGGGTCGGCTATCTCTCAACGAGGAGCGATCCGATGTGTGACTACAGCCTCCATGCGGTTGCGTCCCGTCCCGCCAAGGTCGGCGAGACGTTGATCTCGATGATCTTCCGTGGCACCGCCACCCGCGGCTTCGCGCTGGAGAGCGAGCCGACCGTCGCAGTCTGCATGCTGCCCGGCACCGAGTTGGCCTTCGCCGAGGACGTCCGCTACGACAGCCGCTGGCTCTGGACCCGGACGATCCGCGAGCGCGTCGCAAAGTTCAACAGCATCGAGACTCACATTCCCGATCGCCATCACGACGCGATCGAATTCGCCGATGGCCGCCACGTGCTGGTGACCCAGCTCTGCGAGGGCCAGCGCGTCACCGTGCTGCAATTGCCGGTCAGCAAGCAGCCGGCGGAGCGACGCCCGGACATCGCCGAGGACGTGCCGCCTTCGCAGGCCACACCGATTCGCCGCATCAGCATCACCTGAGGGGTCTCCGCATCGGCATTTCTCTCGGTCGTGAGCGAGCTTTCGACCGTGGGAGATTTGGGTTCTGCAAGCGCAAAGTCCTCTCGGGCGAACCTCACGCCCCGGCATCGCATCGGATAGGAACGACATCCCTCGGCCGCCATGATGTGCCGGGGGAGCCTGCTGCCGTGGTCAACAAGATCGATTGGAACAAGGCCGCCGGGATCACCGAGCCCGGCTGCAATATGCTTGTGTTCGGATGGCTGACAGTCACGGCTGACGACATCGCCATCTGGCAACGTTATCCGCGCGCTGCGTTCACGCTGGCCGAAAGCCCCTCGCTGTTCGATGGACTTGGCAACATGGACCCTGGCGACACAGAGTATCATCTCGGTACGTTCGAGCTGCCCGGCACTCAGTCTTCTTCGCCCTGCTCCGTCTCCGGCGGCGTCGCGTCCTGAGGCCGCACGGCCGGCGCGCGCGGCGTCAGCGTCGTGTCGAACTCGCCGGCCTCGGCGGGCGCCGGCCACCATGGGCGGTCAGTGCCGCCGGCGCGCGCCGGCGTGACGGCGAAGCTCCTGCCCTGCCGCACCAGCATCAAGGCGCCCTGCTGCCGCAGCCGCTCGCGATCGATGACGGCCGCCGCGCAGGATGACGGCGCGGCGCGCGCGGTGACGATGAGCGCGGCACGGGCGCAATCATCGGCGAGCGCCTCGGCGCGCAGGGTCAGGGCGGCGAATCGGCCGTCGGCCATCGCGACCACGCAGCCCGCCTCGTCGCAGGAGACGCCATCGGTGAGCGATGAATCCGCCGGCAGCCGGGCATCGGCGTCGGCCGCGAGCCACTCCTTGGTGGCGAACACGTCCTTGCCGGTGCGCATCACATGCAGGCGTCCGTCACGACCGCGCACCGCCACCGCGCGCCCATCGCCGGCGATCAGCACGTCGGGCAGCGGCGTCGCGGCGGCCCACGCGGCGGCCACCACGAGCCCCACGGCGCCCGACCAGCGCAGCGGGGTGCGCAGCAGGCCGATCAGGATGACACCGAGGCTGGCCAGGATCAGTGGACCGATGCCGAAGGCCGGGATGCGCCCGACCGCGCCGGGCAGCGCCGCCACCCAGCGCGTCACCGCGATCATCCAGTCGATGCCGAGGCCCATCAGCGTCCACCAGGGACCGTCGAGTCCGAACGGCGCCGCCACGAGGCCCATCAGGCCGGCCGGCATCACCAGCGCCGAGACGACCGGCATCGCTGCGAGATTGGCGAGCACGCCATAGGGCGTGACGCGATGGAAATGGAAGGCGGCATAGGGCGTGGTGGCGAGCCCCGCGATCAGCGAGGCCAGCAACAGCATCGCAAGCTCGCGGCCGCCCCACAGCGCGATGCGCTGGGTGGCCGAGCTGTCCGGCGTCGCGAACAGTCTGGGCAGGCCGAACTGCACCAGCGCGACCAGGCCGAGCGTTGCCGCGAACGACATCTGGAAGCTCGGATGCACGAGCGCTTCCGGGGCCGCCGCCAGCACGATCATCGCCGCGACCGCGAGCGTGCGGAAGGTGACGGCGCGGCGGTCGACCATGACCGCGATCAGCACGACGGCCGTCATGAAGAACGACCTTTGGGTCGCGACCTCCGCGCCTGAGAGCAACAGATAGAACGCCGCCGCGACCAGCGCCGCGGCCGCCGCCCATTTCTTGATCGGATGGCTGATGGTGAGGCCGGGGATCAGCGCCAGCAGCGCGCGCACGGCGAAGAACACGACGCCGGCGACGACCGCCATGTGATAGCCGGAGATCGACAGCACATGGCCGAGACCGGAGACGAACATCGCGTCGTTGACATCGGGCGTGATGGCGTCGCGCCGGCCGGTCAGCAGCGCGGTGGCGATGGCGCGCTCGTCGCCCGACAGGCGGCCGCGGATGCGTGCGTCGATCGCATCGCGCAGACCCTGCATGGCCGCCGCATAGCCCAGGCCGAAGCCGGCGGCCTGCGGCGGCGTCGCCGTCGTGATCGCGCCCATCACGAAGCCGGAGGCGCCGATGCCCTGGAAGAACATGTCGCGCGCGAAGTCGTAGGATCCCGGCCGCACCGGGGCCATCGGCGGCAGCAGCCGCGCCTTGAGCTGCACGAAGCTGCCGACCTCGGGCGCCGCGCCCTTGCGCACCGCGAGCCTGACACGCGCGATGGTGACGGCGTTGCGCGGGCTCTCCATCGACGTCACCCGCAGCACGATGCGGTCGCTGCGCTCGCGGATGTCGCGCGCCTCGACGAAGCCGGACAGCGCCACCGAATACAACGGCCGCGCCAGCACCGGATGCGCGACGCGCGCGGTCTTGACGGTCGCCGCGGCGAAGCCGCACGCCGCCGCCGCGATCATCACGGCAACCGGAAACAGCCGATGCCGCCGCATCATGATGGCGACGATGCCGAGCAGCGCCGCGGTGGTGGCGGCAATCCAGAGCACGGGCTCGTGATCGGCGGTGAAGTACAGCGCGATGCCGGCCCCGAACGCCACCGGCACCCAGGGTAGCAGCCGGCCCGCCCCGGCCTCCTCGGCCGCCCAGCTCTTCAGGCGGGCGGCGAACACCGACGACGCACCGGCCCCGATCGCGGGCCAGCCGCCGGCCAGCGCGCCGCGCGGCGGCCAGACATCGGCCATCACGCCCGCGATCCCGCGACGCCCTCCCGGCGGCCTGACCGGCTCCGCCATTGCCCCCACACCACCCGTTACCCGACGGGCGGAAAGGCTACCGGAAGCTGCGCGAGCGCGCCTAGCAGAACGGAACGGGAATCCTGGAAATCTGCACGGCCGCTGCGGGGGAACTTTTTGCGCCGCACGTGCTTTTCAGGGGATGGACGCCCACGACCCTGAAGACCCCTTCGCCGACCTCGCGCTCGAGAAGGCGATCCACCTGCGCTGGACTCTCCGGGACATCAAGGCCCACCGGCTGACGCTGTCCCCTGTCGCCGACGAAGATCTTTCGCTGCTCACCGAGCGCGGCCTCGTCGAACTCACCGACGGCGTGCCGACGCTGACCGAGGCCGGGCAGGACGCGATCAGCTGAGCCACACGCGTCCCGCGGTCTCCGCTTGCCTCACCCCTTCGCGACTTCCTTGGCGAAGGTGTCGCGCAGGCCGATGGTGCGGTTGAACACGAGCTTGTCGGGTGTCGAATCCGGATCGCGCACGAAGTAGCCCTGGCGCTCGAACTGCATCGGCGCGTCGGAATTGCTCTCGGCGATCGCCGGCTCGATGCGCGCGTCGGTCAGGACCTCGAGCGAGTTGGGATTGAGATCGGCGGTGAAGTCGGCCGCATTGGGGCTCGGATTGGCGAACAGCTGGTTGTAGAGGCGGATCTCGGCGGTCAGCGACTGTGCAGCGGGCAGCCAGTGCATCGTCGCCTTGACCTTGCGGCCATCAGGCGCGTTGCCGCCCTTGGTCGCCGGATCATAGGTACAGCGCAGCTCGACGATCTCGCCGGCGTCGTTCTTGATGACGTCGCGGCACTTGATGAAATAGGCGTAGCGCAGCCGCACCTCGTTGCCCGGCGACAGGCGGAAGAACTTCTTCGGCGGATTCTCCATGAAGTCGTCCTGCTCGATATAGAGCTCGCGGCCGAACGCGATCCTGCGCGTGCCGGCTGCGGGATCGTCGGGATGGTTGATCGCCTCGAGCTCCTCGACCTGGCCTTCCGGATAGTTCTCGATCACCACCTTCAGCGGCCGCAGCACCGCCATCCGGCGCAGCGCCGTGCGGTTCAGCTCCTCACGAATGCAGAATTCGAGCATGCCGACGTCGACGATGCTGTTCGCCTTGGCGATGCCGATGCGCTTGATGAACTCGCGCACCGCCGCCGGCGGCACGCCGCGCCGCTTCAGGCCGGCGATGGTCGGCATGCGGGGATCGTTCCAGCCGGAGACATGGCCGTCCTGCACCAGCCGCGTCAGCACGCGCTTGGATAGCAGAGTATAGGTGAGATTGAGGCGCGCGAACTCGTACTGGTGCGGATGCGACGGCACCGGCAGCTTGTCCAGGAACCAGTCGTAGAGGGGCCGGTGATCCTCGAACTCGAGCGTGCAGATCGAGTGCGTCACGCCCTCGATCGCGTCGGACTGCCCGTGCGCGTAGTCATAGCTCGGATAGATCTTCCAGGCGTCGCCGGTGCGCGGGTGGTGGGCGTGCAGGATCCGGTACAGCACGGGGTCGCGCAGGTTGATGTTGCCGGCGGCCATGTCGATCTTGGCGCGCAGCACGCGCGCGCCGTTCGGGAATTCGCCGGCCTTCATGCGCCGGAACAGGTCGAGATTCTCCTCGACCGAACGGTCGCGGAACGGGCTGTTCCTGCCGGGCTCGGTCAGCGTGCCGCGCGACAGCCGAATGTCTTCCTGAGACTGGTCGTCGACATAGGCCAAGCCGGCCTTGATCAGGCCCTCGGCCCAGTCGTAGAGGCGTTCGAAGTAATCCGAGGCGAAGAACAGGTTGTCGCCCCAGTCATAGCCGAGCCAGCGCACGTCAGCCTGGATGGAATCGATATATTCCTGCTCTTCCTTGGTCGGATTGGTGTCGTCGAAGCGCAGATTGCAGCGGCCGCCGAACTCCTGGGCAATGCCGAAGTTGAGGCCGATCGACTTGGCATGGCCGATATGCAGGTAGCCGTTCGGCTCCGGCGGGAACCGGGTGACGACCGTCTTGTGCCTGCCGCTGTCGAGATCGGCCTGGACGATGTCGCGGATGAAGTCGCGCCCTGCCTCTGCCGTCGCCGCCGTGTCTGTCGTCGTGGTCATCAAGAATATCCTGCTCCGGAATTTGGCAGCCTATCTGCCAAATCCGCTTCCCCCAAGGAAGGCTTTAGTTATGCGATAGGCCTGCTATACACCCCCCGCCCTCTTGAGCCCCTGCCTGGATTTCGTGCTGCCGCCCATGACCACCCCGATCGTCACGCGCTTTGCCCCCTCCCCGACCGGCTTTCTCCACATCGGAGGCGCCCGGACGGCCCTGTTCAACTGGCTGTATGCGCGCGGCCGCGGCGGCAAGATGCTGCTCAGGATCGAGGACACCGACCGCGAGCGCTCGACCAGTGCGGCGATCGACGCCATCCTCGACGGCCTGAAATGGCTCGAGCTCGATTGGGACGGCGAGGTCATCTACCAATATAGCCGCGCCGCGCGCCATCGCGAGGTCGCCGAGCAACTGCTCGCCAGCGGCATGGCGTATCGCTGCTATGCCACCGCCGAGGAGCTGGCCGCGATGCGCGAGAAGGCGCGCGCCGAAGGCCGCACCCGGCTCTACGACGGCATGTGGCGCGACCGCGATCCCAAGGAGGCGCCCGAAGGCGTCAAGCCGACGATCCGGCTGCGCGCGCCGCTGACCGGCGAGACCGTGATCGAGGATCAGGTCCAGGGCCGCGTGGTCTGGCAGAACGAGAACCTCGACGACCTCGTGCTGCTGCGAGGCGATGGCAATCCGACCTACATGCTGGCGGTCGTCGTCGACGACCACGACATGGGCGTCACCCACGTCATCCGCGGCGACGACCATCTGATCAACGCCGCGCGCCAGAAGCAGATCTACGATGCGCTCGGCTGGACGGTGCCGTCGATGTCGCACATCCCGCTGATTCACGGGCCCGATGGCTCGAAGCTGTCGAAGCGCCACGGCGCGCTCGGCGTCGACGCCTACCGTGCGATGGGATATCTGCCGTCGGCACTGCGCAATTACCTGGTGCGGCTCGGCTGGAGCCATGGCGACCAGGAGATCTTCTCGACCGAGGAGATGATCAAGGCGTTCGACCTGCCGGCGATCGGCCGCTCGGCGGCGCGGTTCGACTTTGCCAAGCTGGAAAATCTCAACGGCCACTACATCCGCCACAGCGACGATGCGGCGCTGGTGCGCCAGTTCGAGGACGTGCTGAATTACGTGCCGAACGGCGCGGCTCTCAAGGCCAAGCTCAACGACGCCACGCGCGCGCAGCTCACTTTGGCGATGCCGAGCCTGAAGGAGCGCGCCAAGACGCTCTTGGAGCTGATCGACGGCGCCGCCTTCATCTTTGCCGACCGGCCGCTTCCGATCGACGCCAAGGCCGCCGCCCTGCTGACGCCGGACAGCCGCGCCTTGATCGGCCGGCTGCGTGACGCGCTGGCTGCTGTCGCGTCCTGGAGCGGACCGGCCACAGAAGCCGCGCTGCGTGCGTTTGCTGAAGCCAACAATCTCAAGCTGGGCGCGGTGGCGCAGCCGCTCCGCGCGGCGCTCACCGGCCGAACCACCTCACCCGGTATTTTCGACGTTCTGGCGATCCTGGGGCGTGATGAATCCTTGGGCCGTCTGGAGGACCAGACCACCTCATAAGGTCTCATGGCCCCCCATCTTGCAGCGCACAGGGCAATACGATACGCATTTGCGCGGCACCCACTGGTTTTCCCGGCTCGAACATCCTTCACACGTTGCGGCGGGCTCGTTGACGGATGTTAGGGCCGAAGGACACTAGTAAGTATAAGATTCCAGTACGGTTTCGGATTTGACCTTCGCTTAAGCTGTTGGCAGCGACAGTGACGCGAATGTCAAAGCCACCGCACTGGATAAAGTCCACCCGCCCTGCCATCTCTCAAAAAGAACAAGGGCCAAGCCTAACGATCTCATCGGGGACAAACGATGGACGCAAAATCCGCAAGCAAGACCGCGACCCTCACCGTCGGCAACAAGAATTTCGATCTTCCGATCCTGAGCGGCACCGTGGGTCCCGACGTCATCGACATCGGCAAGCTCTACGCCCAGACCGGGATGTTCACCTATGATCCCGGCTTCACCTCGACCGGCAGCTGCCAGTCCAAGATCACCTATATCGACGGCGATGCCGGCGTCCTGGAATACCGCGGATATCCGATCGAGCAGCTCGCCGAGAAGGGTGACTTCCTGGAGACCTGCTATCTGCTGCTGTACGGGGAGCTTCCCACCAAGGCCCAGAAGCAGGATTTCGACTATCGCGTGACCCACCACACGATGGTGCACGAGCAGATGTCGCGCTTCTTCCACGGCTTCCGCCGCGACGCGCATCCGATGGCGGTCATGGTCGCTTCGGTCGGCGCGCTCGCCGCGTTCTACCACGACTCCACCGACATCAACGATCCGAAGCAGCGCATGATCGCGTCGATGCGGATGATCGCGAAGATTCCGACCCTGGCGGCGATGGCCTACAAATACACCATCGGCCAGCCTTTCGTTTATCCGAAGAACTCGCTCTCGTTCGCCGAGAACTTCCTGCACATGTGCTTCGCGGTGCCGTGCGAGGAGTACAAGCCGAACCCGGTTCTCGCCGACGCGCTCGACAAGATCTTCATCCTGCACGCCGATCACGAGCAGAACGCCTCGACCTCGACGGTGCGCATCGCCGGCTCGTCGGGCGCCAACCCGTTCGCGTGCATCGCCGCCGGCATCGCCTGCCTGTGGGGTCCGGCGCATGGCGGCGCCAACGAGGCGGCGCTGAACATGCTGGCCGAGATCGGCACCGTCGACAAGATTCCGGACTTCATCGCCAAGGTGAAGGACAAGAACAGCGACGTGCGCCTGATGGGCTTCGGCCATCGCGTCTACAAGAACTACGACCCGCGCGCCAAGATCATGCAGAAGATGTGTCACGCGGTGCTCAAGGAGACGGGCCACGCCGACGATCAGATGCTCAAGGTTGCGATGGAGCTCGAGAAGATCGCGCTCAGCGATCAGTACTTCATCGAGCGCAAGCTCTATCCGAACGTCGACTTCTACTCGGGCATCACCCTGAAGGCGATGGGCTTCCCGGTGTCGATGTTCACCGTGCTGTTCGCCGTCGCCCGCACCGTCGGCTGGATCAGCCAGTGGAGCGAGATGATCGAGGATCCGCAACAGAAGATCGGCCGTCCGCGCCAGCTCTACACCGGCGTCGCGACGCGCGACTATGTCGAGATGGACAAGCGCGGCTGAGCGCAGCGCAACTCCGCTTTCGAACGGCGCCGTCGATCCCGACGGCGCCGTTTCGTTTGTGAGGTCGCACCTTTCTGACTCGCGGCATCGGCCGGGAGTGCATCAGGCCAGCGCCTCGAGATGAGACCTGAGCTGCTCGGCCCCGTATGGCTTAGCAAGGAAGCGCGCGCCGGACGGCAGTTCCGAAGGGGTCACCTGACCTGACGTCACCAGGAGCGCGACCGGAGGCCAGCGGTCCCTGATGACGGCGACCAGCCGCAGGCCATCCATCGACCCCGGCATTTGGACGTCCGTGAAGACCACCGATATGCGGTCACATCGTTCGAGAAGCGAAATGGCCTGATCGGCGTCAGCTGCCTCGATGACTTCGAAACCGAGGTCTCTGATCATGTCGACAGCGTTGGCGCGGATCAGCCCCTCGTCCTCAACGACCAGAACTGTTTTTCTTGTGAGCCGAACGCGGGACACTCTGTCTCCTGTCCAATCTCATTCAATCGCACGACGATCATTTTGTTCCGGCGAACGTTCCGGGGCTGAATGCGTTGAACGGTGCAAATCGAAGACACGACTTGCATCCTGGATCGGGGACCAGCTCGAGCATACGATGACGACCAATCCCAACCCGGACGTCGACGCTGTCCAGCAGCTCGACGCCGTTCCCAAAATTCTGGACTCGGTGAGCAGGATCACCGGGATGGGATTCGTCGCGGTCGCGCGCGTGACCTCGGATCGATGGGTCTGTTGTGCGGTTCGCGACGACATCAATTTCGGCCTGAAAAAGGGTGGCGAGCTGCGCGTCAAGACGACGATCTGCAGCGAGGTCCGGGAGCGAGGCAAAGCTGTCGTCATCTGTGACGTCGAGACGGATCGCATGTTTCGCGATCACCCGACGCCAAAGCTCTACGGCTTTCGCAGCTATATCTCCGCTCCGATCACCCTGTCCGACGGGACCATCTGGGGCACCCTGTGTGCGATCGATCCAGCGCCGCGCGAGCTGGACCGGCCCGAGATCGTCAGCACCTTTCAGCTGTTCGGGGAGTTGATCGCGGCCCAGCTGGAGCTTCATCAGCGCTTCGCGCTCAGTCAGGCCAGCCTCGGCCTCAGCGAGAAGCGCAGGTTTTCGACCGAGGAACGGCTGAAGATCACCCAGGCTGACCTGCTCGACGAGCGCCGGACCGCCGAGCTGAGAGAGCAATTCATCGGCGTTCTCGGCCATGACCTCCGCAATCCGCTGGCCTCGATCGACGCCGGAATGCGCGTGCTGCTCCGCAGTCAGGACAGCGCCAGAGCGCCTGAGATCATTTCCATGATTCAGAAATCAGTCATGCGCATGGCCGGACTGGTCGACAACATCATGGATTTCGCCCGGGGGCGCCTCGGCGGCGGCCTGACGATCAAGCCCGACGCGCGGCAACCGCTGGCGCCGGTGATCGAGCAGGTCATCTCCGAGATCCGTCTGGCCTGGCCCGATCACGAGATCGAGACCCGGATCAACATCGCGGAGCCGGTCAAATGCGACCGCAGCAAGATCGGGCAATTGTTCTCGAACCTGCTCGGCAACGCCATCTCCTACGGCGACAAGGACAAGCCGATCCAGGTCTCCGCAACGACGAGCGAGGGCTCTTTCGTGCTCGCCGTCACCAATCACGGACCGCCGATCTCGGACAAGGCGATGCAGAATCTGTTCAAGCCCTACATGCGTGGCGAGCGTCCGAGCCAGCATGGTCTCGGGCTCGGACTCTACATCGCCTCTGAGATTGCGCGAGCGCATGGCGGCACGCTCCAGGCCACGTCGACCGGCGACAGAGCGACCTTCGAATTCAAGATGCCGCTTCAGGCCTGATCAGCGCCGTCCGCTGCGCATCGTCGCCAGCACGATGTCGGCCGCGCGCACGCTTGGCGAGGCCGCGCCCGTGGACATGATCGCGTCGAGGCGATTGAATGCCTCGACCTGGCGCGAACGTATCGGACCGTCGCCCAGGAGATCGGCGAGAACGGGCGCGAGATTGTCGGCGGTGCAGGCTTCCTGAAGGAATTCCGGAATGACGTTCTCGCCGATCACGAGATTGGCCAGAATGACCGATTGCACGTTGACGACTCGCCGGAGAATGAACGCCTCGATCTCGCCGACGCGATACGCCGTCACCATCGGCACGCCGGACAGCGCGAGCTCCAGGGTCACCGTGCCGGACTTGGCGAGCGCGGCGCGCGCGCGCCTGAAGGCTGCCCGCTTCTCGGCCTCGCCCGTGATGATCTCCGGAACGAGCGGCCAGTTTGCGACTCCAGCCCGCACCGCGGCTTCGAGATGCGGCGTGGTGGGCAGCACGGCTTCGAAGGCCAGGTTTTGGGCGCGCAGCCGCGCCAATGTCTCGCCGAACACGGCGATGTGGCGAGCGACCTCGCTGCGCCGGCTGCCAGGAAGCACCAGCAGAACGGGAGGGTCGGCATCTCGGCGCGCCTGCTCTGCCGCATTGGGGCGCAGGTTGGCGAGCTGTTCGATCAGGGGATGGCCGACATAGGTGCAGGGCGGACCATTGAGCCTTCGGAACGCCTCCGGCTCGAACGGCAGCAAGCCCAGCACGTGATCGACGTAGCCGCGCATCGCGCGCGCCCGGCCCGGGCGCCACGCCCATACGGTCGGCGCCACGTAGTTCACGATCGGAATCTCGGGATCGCGCGCGTGAACCCGCTTCGCCACGCGCTGGGTGAAATCGGGACTGTCGATGATGACGAGCACGTCGGGCTGGTCCGCAACGATCGCATCGACGGTGCCGCGGATCAGACGGAGGATCTTGGGCAGCTGCTTCAGCACCGCCGCGAAGCCGACGATCGAGAGCTCCTCGATCGGAAACAGCGAGGCGAGTCCCTCGCGTGTCATGCCGCGGCCACCGACGCCGGAGAATTCGACGCCGTCGCCGAGCCGCTGGCGCAGCACCTTCATCAGGCTGGCGCCGAGGCGATCACCGGACTCTTCGGTCGCGACCAGGCAGATCCTGCGCATGGCCGGGCCTGCCGGAGGCCGGGGCGTCACGCCGTGACACCCGTGATGAACACGCCTGCCCGATCGGCGACAGCCACTGTCTCCTGGGGATCGGCGAGCAGAGTATAGGCGGCAGCGACGGCGACTCCGGCGAGACCCGCGGCCGAAAGCCCCTCGACGGTGCGCGGACCGATGGTCGGCAGGTCGTAACGCAGGTCCTGGCCGGCCTTGGGCGCCTTCACCAGCACGCCGCGCCCGGCAGCAGCACGAATGCGGCGATCGGCGCGCAGCCGCGCCACGCGGGCCAGCAGCCCGTCGGTGCCCTCGATGTCCTCGAGCGCAACGACGTGGCCGTCGATCACGACCACGGCCTGCCCGACATCGAACGGCGCCATGGCGCGGAGCACGGACATTCCTTTGGCGATGTCGCCGGTCACCAGATCGTTGGGCCCGCTCCGCGTCAGCCGCCCTTCGGGGACGAGCAGATTGGGGGCGACGTCCTTGACGCCGATCATGTGAAAGCCGTGACGCTCGAAGATGCGGCCGACGCCGGACAGCAGATGATCGTCACCGCCGCGAAAGGCCGACCAGATGTAGGGCAGCTCGCGCAGCGTGCCCCAGTCGAAGCGGATCTCCGACACGGCCGGACGAACGAGATTGCCGATGAACATGAGATCGCGAACGCCCTCGGCCTTCAGGAGCTTCAGGGCATTGCCGAGTTGGCCGAGGCCGATCCAGTGATGACGAAAGCGCGCCAGCGGCTTTGGATCGCAGATGCCCTTCAGGGCGAACAGCACCGGCGTCTGGCCGCGCGCGACGATGGCATCGGCGACCGCGAAAGGCAGCACCCCGCCCGCGGCGATCATGCCGATCGGCGGAGAGGTCTCGGCGGCCGGCGTCGCCATGGCGCTACGGCTCGATGGCCGGCCTGCCGATCTCGGGCAGGCACAAGGCGCGATGTCGGCCGCCATCGATGAAGGCGAGGATCTCGGCAATGGCGGGATCCTCGCCGGCCAGCGGTCGCACCGCCGCGAGGCGATCGGCGAACACGCCGGGGCCATGGAAAAGCTTTTGATAGAAGGCACGCACCGTGGCGAGGCGCTCGCGTGTGAACTTGCGGCGCTTCATGCCAATGACGTTGAGACCTTCGAGCGCGGCATACTGGCCGTTGGCGAGGCCATACGGAATGATATCGCCGCGTACGCCGCAGACGCCGCCGACCATCACGCCATGGCCGATGCGGGTGAACTGATGCACCGCGGACAGGCCGCCGATGTAGACGGAATCACCGACCTCGACATGGCCGCCAAGTGTCGCCGAGGTCGCGAAGATCACGTTGTCGCCGACAACGCAATCGTGGGCGACATGGGCATTGTTCATGAAGAACCCGGCATTGCCGACCTTGGTCAGGCCGCCGCCTTTCGTGGTGCCGATGTTCATCGTCACGCCTTCACGGAAGGTGCAGCCGGAGCCGATCTCGAGCCGATGCGGCTCGCCGCGATAGCTGAGATCCTGCGGCGCGCCGCCGAGCACGACGAAGGGCGAGATCACGTTGTCATCGCCGAGCGTGGTGTGGCCCATGATCTGGACGTGGCTGATCAGCTTGCAGTTGGCCCCGATCACGACGTTGGGGCCGACGATGCAGTAAGGACCGATCACGGTCCCCTCACCGATGACGGCGCCATCCTCGACGCGTGCGGTGGGATCAATCTTGCTCATTTCGACGCAATCAACTTTCTACCAGCCCGTCAGTCGGTCAGCATCGCGCCGACATCGGCCTCGGCGACGACGACGCCGTCGACCTTGGCATCGCCGTGGAACCACCACATCGTCTTGCGCCGGCCGATCGAGCGCATGTGATACTCGATGGTCTGGCCGGGCAGCACCGGCTTGCGGAACTTGCACTTGTCGATGGTGAGGAAATACACCGCGCGCGGCTTTTCCGTGCCCTCGACCGACTTGATGCCGATCACGCCGGCGGTCTGGGCCATGCCCTCGATCATCAGCACGCCCGGATAGACCGGCCGCTCCGGAAAGTGCCCCTGGAAGCAGGGCTCGCCGATCGAAACGTTCTTGACGCCGATGCCGCTGTAGTCGGCCCGGATGTTCTTCACGCGGTCGATCAGGAGAAATGGATAACGGTGCGGCAGCGTCTTGAGAATCTCGTTGATGTCGACGTCCGCAAACCTGATGGGTGACTCCTCCATCACTCCCGTCCCTCGTCCCTGTTCGTCGCGGTCGAATCTCGCACCAGCCGCTCCACCGCAACGATCTCGCGGAACCACTGCTTGGTCGGCTTGGCGAAGAAACCGCCCCACCGGCCGTTCGGCGGAATGTCGTCCTTGACGCCGCTCATCGCCGTCACCTGCGCACCATCGCCGATCGTCAGGTGATTGTTGATACCAACCTTCGCCCCGAGCGCGACGTTGTCGCCGATCGTGAGACTTCCTGCCAGCCCGATCTGGGCCGCCAGCAGGCAATGCCGTCCGATTGTGACATTGTGGCCAATCTGCACCTGGTTGTCGATCTTGGTGCCCTCGCCGATCACCGTGTCGCGCAGGCTGCCACGGTCGATCGTCGTGCCGGCGCCGACCTCGACATGGTTCTGGATCAGCACCCGCCCGGTCTGCGGCACCTTGGTGTGCCCATCCGCGCCGAAGAAGATGAAGCCGTAGCCATCCTGGCCGATGCTGCAGCCAGGATGGATCAGGACGTCATTGCCGATCAGCGCGCACTGGATGACGGTACGGGCACCGACATTGCAGTCGCGACCGATCTTGACGTGAGGGCCGATCACGGCACCCGCACCAACGATCGTCCCCGAGCCGATCTCGACATGGGCGCCGATCACCGCGAGCGGCTCGACGATGACGCCGTCCTCCAGCCGCGCAGTGGGATCGATGATGGCTTGAGGCGAGATTCCATCGTCGCCGAACCAGGGCTGCGGCCGCAGTGCGTCGGCATGGAACTCGCGCGCGAGCTGCACGAAGGCGCGGAACGGCTGATTGGCGCGAAGCACTGCGACATGGGACGGCACGCGCGCCTCGAATCGCGGACTGACCAGGCAGGCGCCCGCTTTGGTCCCGGCGAGCTGGCCTGCGTATCTGAGGTTGTCGAAGAACGCCAGATGCATCGGGCCGGCCTCGTCGAGCGACGCCAGTCCCTTGACGACCTGCTCGCCGCGGGATGGGTCGACCAGGGTGGCCTTGGCGGCGGCGGCGATCGCCGCCAGGGTCGTGGGCGGCGGCGATTGGAAGAAGGTCGGCTGGGCCATTCCGTCGTACTCTCAAGACAAAAAGTCAGAGCCCGGCTCCGGTGTCCCGGAACCGAGCTCCCATTTCTTACACCGGCGAGGTTGGTCGATGCCAACCCGGATTCGATCGGCCCAGGCTCAGAACGAGGTACCGCCGCCGAACCGGAATTCCTGCGTCCGGTCGAACTGACCCTTGGTGAGCGGGATCGCGTAGTCGAAGCGCAGCGGACCGAACGGCGACGCCCACACCAGACCCACGCCGACCGAGGTCCGGACCTTGTTCTGGTCATCGAACTGCAGACCAAGGCAGGTGCCGGCGTTGTTCGGGTTGCGCGTCGGCTTGATACAGCCGGGGGTATTAACCTCGCCCGTCGCAGCCCAGGACGTCGGACCCTGATAGCCCCACAGGCCGCCAGCGTCGGCGTAAACGGCACCCTTCAGGCCCGTCTCCTTGGGCAGGAACCAGAACGGCATCTGCAGTTCGAGCGAAGCGCCCCAGTACTTGGTGCCGCCCAGCGCGTCCTGCGTGCCGAATGGATTGATATCGCGCGGACCAATGCCGTTCGGAGCGAAGCCGCGAACCAGGTTCGGACCCATCTGGAAGTGATCGAGCATGCGCAGCTGCGTATTGCCGATCTTGTTCAGGATGCCGCCCTGGAGGTGGACGATGCTGACGATGTCCGACACCAGCGGGGTGAAGTACTTCGCATCGAACGCGGTCTTCAGGTACGACACATCGCCGCCGACACCCGCGAAGTCCTGCTTGAAGTCGACCAGCAGGCCGTCGGTCGGGTTCTTGTTGTTGTCGAGCGTGTTGTAGTTCAGCGTGTAGCCGAGTGCCGAGGTCAGCGTCGCGCCGTTCGCCAGCTCCTGGCGGACCGGCAGCGAGGCCTCGCCATTGGCAAAGCAGCCGAGACCGCCGTTCGGATCGGCGAGACCATTCGCATTGATGAACGCCGGCGTCGGATTGAACGGCACGAAGCGGTTGCCGATCAGGGTGCCGGCCGCGACGTTGTTACAGTCCGACAGCGTCGCCGGCAGCGAGATCTCCTGGCGATAGATCGAGTAGCGCAGCTGCAGCGACAGGTCTTCCCGCAACTGGAAGCCGAGGCGCGGGCTGAAGCCGAGCGTCTTGGTGCCGTAGGAGATGAAGTTGTTGGCGAGCTGCTGGCGCTGGTACAGGTCGAGGCCCAGCGCGACCCGGTAGTCGAGCAGATAGGGCTCGACGAACGACAGCGAGTAGCCGCGGGCGAACTGTCCGTAGGTCACCGACGCCTTGGCGAACAGGCCGCGGCCGAGGAAGTTGCGCTCGGAGATAGAGACCTCGGCGAGCGCACCGTCCGTGGTCGAATAACCGCCGGAGATCGAGAAGTCGCCGGTCGACTTCTCTTCCAGGTTGACGTTCAGGACCACGCGGTCGCTGGAAGAGCCCGGCTCGGTGACGATCTTCACGTCCTTGAAGAAGTCGAGGTTCTTCAGGCGGCGCTCGGCACGGTCCACCAGGGCGCGGTTGTAGGCGTCGCCCTCGGAGATATCGAACTCGCGGCGAATGACGTAGTCACGGGTGCGGGTGTTGCCGCGGATGTTGATGCGCTCGATATAGGTGCGCGGGCCCTCGTCGATGGCGAACACGACCGAAACCGTATGAGCCTCGAAGTTGCGATCGCCGCGCGGACGGACCACCGCGAACGCGTAGCCGCGCCGCGAGGCCTCGATCTGCATCTCCTCGACCGACTTCTCGATGTTCTCGACGTTGTAGAGCGAGCCGACGCTGACGCGCGAATATCCGCGCAGCGTGGTGGCGTCGAGCGTCGCGATCGACGACTGGAAGTCGACCGAACCAACCCGGTACTGCTGGCCTTCCTCGATCTTGAAGGTCACGAGGAAGCCCTTGCGCTCCGGATCGTACTCGCTGAGCGCAGCCACGACCTGCACGTCGGCATAGCCGTTCTTCAGGTAGAAGCGGCGAATCAGGTCGCGGTCGGCCTCGACACGGTCCGGATCGTAGACGTCGCCCGAGCCGAGGAAGCTCAGGAGGTTGGTCTCACGGGTCTTGATGACGTCCTTGAGGCGATAGGACGAGAAGGCGTTGTTGCCGACGAACTCGATCGACTTCACGCCGGTCTTCGCGCCTTCCTCGATCGTGAAGATCAGGTCGACGCGGTTGTTCGGCTGCTCGATCATTTCCGGCGTGACGCGCACGTCGTAACGGCCCGAGCGGCGATAGATCTCCGCGATGCGCTGGGCGTCGGACTGCACCATCGGGCGCGACAGCGTGCCGCGCGGCTTCGACTGCACTTCCGCCTGGAGCTGCTCGTCCTTGACCTTCTTGTTGCCCTCGAACGCGACGCGGCCGATCACCGGATTCTCGACGACCGTGACGATCAGGCGTCCGCCCTGGCGGTTGATCTTCACGTCGGAGAACAGGCCGGTCTCGATCAGCGCCTTGAGGCCGTCATCGACCCGGCCGGCGTCGAGCGTCCCGCCGGGGCCCGGCTTGAAGTACGATCGGATGGTCTCCAGCTCGACGCGGCGGTTACCGACCACTTCGATCGAGTTGACCGTCTGAGCCGCAGCTGGCGACGAAAGAACCACGCTCGCCAGCGGCAAAGCCACCGGGCCGGCGAACATGATAAAGGCGGCCGCCAAGCCCCCCCGCACCCGCAATCCGAACTTCATGCGCTACGCGCCCTTATATTCCGTTGCCGGTTCCGTACCCCTACGAACCCGACAGATTCCCATTTGTCGTTCGCTTGTAGCCAATTTGGACCCGGCGGCAAACGCCGGATCTCTCTGAATTTTCAAATTCGTTTCAAAACGTTGCCCAACGGCCACGTCGTAAAAAAGCCGCGCTCAGGACCCGGCGAGGTGAAGGATATCGTTATAGGTTGCAAAGACCATGAGCATGAGGACCAGCCCGAGGCCGATTCGGAACCCCATCTCCTGCGCCCGCTCCGACAGCGGCCGGCCGCGGACGGCCTCGACCCCATAGAACAACAGGTGTCCGCCATCGAGCAGCGGAACCGGGAACAGGTTCAGGAGCCCGATCGAGACCGACAGCGTCGCGCACAGTTGCACAACGAACTGGAAGCCGAGGCTGGCTGCCTGTCCCGAGAGTTGTGCGATTCGGATCGGACCGCCGACGTCGCCGGCGCTCCCGGCGCCCGCGAACAGCGAGGCGATGAATTTGAAGGTCGTGGAGATGATGAACCAGACCTGCTCGAAACCGATCTTGATCGACTCGAGGAACCCGACCGGGATCGACCGCGATTCGTCCGGCTTGGCGTTGTACTGGATGCCGAGCACGCCGATCCGGTGGCTGTTGCCGAACAGGTCCTTGACCTCCTTGAGCGCCGGCGTCGCCTTCAGGGTGAGTTCTGTGCCATCCCGCTTGATCAGGAAGGACAATTCCGTGCCGGCGCTGACCGAGACGACGCGCTGCATGTCGGCGAAGGTCTCGATCGCCCGGCCGTCGATGGCGGCGACGACGTCACCGTCCTTGAAGCCGGCCTGGGCCGCGACGCTGTCCGGCTGGACGGCATCTACCCGCGGGGTCGTGTTCGGCTTGCCGAAATACAGCGCCATGCCGGCGAAGATGATCACCGCGAGGATGAAATTGGCGATCGGGCCGGCCGCGACGATCGCAGCGCGCTGACCGACGGTCTTGTGGTGGAAGCTGTCGGCCCGCTCCTCGGCCGTCATCTTGGCGAGCGCCTCGGCCGACGGCGTCGAGGCCTCGGATTCGTCGCCGAAGAACTTCACGTAGCCGCCGAGCGGGATCGCCGAGATCTTCCAGCGGGTGTTGTGGCGGTCGTTGAAACCGATCAGTTCTGGGCCAAATCCGAGCGAAAACGTCAACACCTTCACGCCGGCCCAGCGCGCGATCAGGAAATGGCCGAGTTCGTGGAAGAACACCACGATCGTCAGCACGAACAGGAACGGGACGATGTAGCCGAGAAGGCCGTGGCTCAACGTATTGAAGATATGGTGGAAAAATTCCGACATCGATGACCTTCCCGATGGGCCAGTGGCCCGTCCAACCCTTTAAGATGCTTTTGCGGCGATTTGAGGCAAGAGGCCGGAGGCCCTTTTTCGCGCGTCATGGTCAATGGCGATGGCGTCGTCCGCCGAGGTCAACGGTGCCAGATTACCCGAACGCGTCCAGTCCTCGAGGGTCGCCTCGACCAGCCGGGCGATCGCACCGAACCGGATGTGACCAGCGATGAAGGCCGCGACGGCGACCTCGTTGGCCGCGTTGAACACCGTCGTCGCGCCGCGCCCGGTGCGCAGCGAATCGTACGCCAGCCGCAGGCCGGGGAACCGCTCGAAGTCCGGGGCCTCGAAGGTCAGCGTGCCGATCTTGGCGAGATCGAGCCGGGCCGACGGCCCCTTGATGCGCTCCGGCCAGCCGAGGCAGTGGGCGATCGGAATCCGCATGTCCGGCGCGCCGAGCTGCGCCACCACCGAACGGTCGGAGAACTCGACCATGCCGTGGACGATCGACTGCGGGTGGACCAGGACGTCGATCTCGTCGGGCGACAGCGCGAACAGGTAGGACGCCTCGATCACCTCGAGGCCCTTGTTCATCATCGAGGCCGAATCGATCGTGATCTTCTGACCCATGCTCCAGTTCGGATGTTTCAGGGCCTGGGCCAAGGTCGCCTGCTCGATATCGGCCGGCGCCCAGGTGCGGAACGGGCCGCCGGAGGCGGTGATGATCACCCGCACCAGTTCCTCGCGATTGCCCGAGGACAGCGCCTGGAACAGCGCGTTGTGCTCCGAATCGGCCGGCAGGATGCAGGCGCCAGCCCGCGCGGCCCGCTCCATGAAGAAATCGCCGGCACAGACCAGGCATTCCTTGTTGGCGAGCGCCACGGTCGCGCCGCGGTCCACCGCGGCGAGCGCCGGCTTGAGGCCGGCGGCACCGGAGACGGCGGCCATGACCCAGTCGGCGGGACGGGCTGCCGCCTCGATGATGGCGCTCTCCCCTGCCCCGCATTCGATCCCGGTGCCCGCCAGCGCGTCGCGCAGCTCGTCGAGGCCGGCCGGATCGGCCACCGCCACGAAGCGCGGGTTGAATTCCCGGGCCAGCTTCACCAGGCCCTGGACGTTGCTGTTGCCGGTCAGCGCCTCGACGCGGTAGCGCTCCGGCGCGCCGCGCACGAGGTCCATGGTCGAATCGCCGATCGAGCCGGTGGCGCCGAGCACGGTGACGCTGCGCACCTCCGCGAGACCGGCCTTGTTGTTCCGCAATGGCACTGCGCTCATGTTCTCACCAAACAATCTCGACCGGCCAGCCGCGCTGCCGGTCACCAAACCAGAAGACCGCGGCCGACGCCATCGAGGCCGCCGCGCAGCAAACCGAGCAACGCGGCGACGACGATCGCCGCGACATAGCCGTCCAGGCGATCCAACAGGCCGCCATGGCCGGGAATGATGTGACTGGAGTCCTTGACCCCGAACTGCCGCTTCACCGCAGATTCGAGCAGGTCGCCGAGCTGCGAGACCACCGACAGCGCCGCGGCGAGCATGAGCATCGCCATCAGGCCGCCGGCGCCGGCCATCGACCAGGCGGCCGCGGCGACGAGGCTGGCGGCGAAGCCGCCGACGGCGCCGGCCCAGGTCTTGTTCGGGCTGATCCGCGGCGCGAGCTTCGGCCCGCCGATGCTGCGGCCCGCAACGTAGCCGCCGATGTCGCTGGCCCATACGACCAGAAACACCAGCACCAGCGCATGCCATCCCTCGGCCGCATCGAAGCGCACCAGCACCGAGCCGAGCTCGGCGGCCGACGCGTAGGCGAAGCCGGCGGCCACCCAGGCGCGACGTCCCGCAGCGAGCGCCGTGACCGCGACCAGGCCGAGCCCAAGCACGACGACGGCGAAGTCGATCAGGCCATAGGCGCAGCAAAGGCCGGCAACGCCGATGGCCAGTGCGCCGGCCGTGCCGACGCTGGCCGTGCGAACCTCGCCCACCACCATCAGCCATTCGAGATACAGGCCGACCGCGACCACCGTGACCAGTGCGGTCCAGAATACGCCGCCGGCATAGGCGGCGCCGAGCGCCAGCGGCACCAGCACCAGCGCCGCGGCAACCCGCATCACCAGATTGCTGGTTGCAGCCTTTTTCGGCGGCGCGGGATCATTGCGCTGCGCGGCGTTGGCGGCGTCTCTCACGGCAGCGGTATCCGGTTTGGTCACGAGGCGGTTTTCGCCACGAGACCGCCGAAGCGGCGTTCACGCCGGCCGAACTCGGCGATCGCGCCCTCCAGCGCGGCCTTGTCGAAGTCGGGCCAATGGATCGGCACGAACACCAGCTCGCTATAGGCCGCCTGCCACATCAGGAAGTTGGACAGCCGCTGCTCGCCGCTGGTGCGGATGATGAGATCGGGATCTGGAATATCGGGCGCATCGAGATGAGCGCCGATCGCATCGGCATCGATCGAAGCCGGATCGCGCCGGCCCTCGGCGACCTCGCTGGCCAGACGCTGCGCCGCGCGCGCGATCTCCTGGCGCGAGCCGTAGTTGAAGGCGACCACGAGCGTCAGCTTCGTGTTGCCCCGGGTCAGTTCCTCGGCCTCGCTGAGGAGCGCGCAGATGTCGGGCTCGAGCCCGTCGCGCTCGCCGATCACCCTGACACGCACGCCGTCGCGATGCAGGGTCGCGAGATCGTTGCGGATGAAGCGGCGGAGCAGCCCAAACAGGTCGCCGATCTCGCTGGCCGGACGCGACCAGTTCTCGGACGAGAACGAGAAGATGGTGAGATAGCGAATGCCGAGCTCATGCGAGGCGCGCACCACGCGGCGCAACGCCTCGACGCCACGGCGATGCCCTTCCGCGCGCGGCAGCCCGCGGGCCGCAGCCCAGCGGCCGTTGCCATCCATGATGATGGCAACATGGGCCGGTCCGTCGGACCGGTCCGGCGCCTCCGTCATCGGGGCCGCGGCATTGGACATCAAGCGCATCCTTCAGACGGTGAGGATTTCCTTTTCCTTCGCCGCCAGCAGCTGGTCGATCTCCGAGATCACGCTGTCGGTCGCCTTCTGCACATCGGCAGCGAGGCGCTCCTGATCGTCCTCGGACATCTCGTGATTCTTCTCGAGCTTCTTGAGGGTATCGAGACCGTCGCGGCGGACATGGCGGACGGCGACACGGGCAGCTTCCGCATATTTATGCGCGACCTTGACCAGCTCCTTGCGCCGCTCCTGGTTGAGCTCGGGAATGCGCAGCCGGATCACCTGGCCTTCGGTCGCCGGCGACAGGCCGAGGTTGGAATCGACGATCGCCTTCTCGACGGCCTTGACCATGGAGCGGTCCCAGACCTGCACCGAGAGCAGGCGCGGCTCGGGCACGGAGACGGTCGCGAGCTGGTTGAGCGGCATGTGCGAGCCATAGGCCTCGACCTGGACCGGCTCCACCATCGATGCCGAGGCGCGGCCGGTGCGCAGGCCGCCGAGCTCGTGCTTCAGCGCCTGGGTCGCGCCCTGCATGCGGCGCTTCAGTTCGTTGAGGTCGAAATTGCCCGTGCTCATCACGCTTTCCTTTCTGCAATCCGGGGCGTTGCGGCCGGCTCTGCCAGGCCTTGAAATGCCTGCGGCCGGACTCGGGCGACTCCCGGATGAATTCCTGTCTCGCTTACGCTTCTACCGCAGGCTCGGGATCGGTCCAACACCGGCGGCCGACGGTGCCGCGGCTCACCCCGCGACGATGGTGCCGCGCCCTTCGCCCTGCAGCATCGCGCCGATCGAGCCCGGTTCGGCAATGGAGAACACAATGATAGGCAGCGACGTTTCCCGGGCAAGGGCGAATGCGGTCGCGTCCATGACCTTGTAGCCGCCCTCGATGGCCTGTGAATGGGTCAGCCGGTCGAAGCGCTTGGCGGCCGGATCCTTCTTGGGATCGGCGCTATAGACCCCGTCGACATTGGTGGCCTTGAGCACGGCCTGGGCACCGATCTCGGCCGCCCGCAAGACCGCTGTGGTATCGGTCGTGAAATAGGGATTGCCGGTGCCGCCCCCGAGCACGACGATGCGTCCTTCGGCCAGCGACTTGTGCGCCGCAGCGCGGGTGAACAGCTCGCACACCTCCGGCATGACGAAAGCCGAGAGCGCCTGCGCCGGGGTGCCCTTGCGCTGGATGGCGGCTTCCAGCGCCAGGCAGTTCATGACGGTGGCGAGCATGCCCATGGTGTCGCCGGTCGGACGCGACACGCCCTGCGACGACACCTCGACGCCGCGCACCATGTTGCCGCCGCCGACCACGACTGCGATCTCGACGCCGAGCTTCTGGGCCGCGATGAGGTCATCGGCGATGCGGTCGACGGTCGGCTGGTCGATGCCGAAAGAATGAGGGCCCGCGAGATATTCGCCGGACAGCTTGACCACGACGCGACGATAGACCGGCTCAGCCATGTGCCAATGCTCTCCTATCCCGCGCGTTGAGATCCGGCGCGAACGCCGCGCCGGATCGTGACTGTGCTCAGTCGTTACTTCTTGCCGCTGGCGGCGGCGACTTCGGCAGCGAAGTCGGTCTCTTCCTTCTCGATACCCTCACCGAGGGCATAGCGGACGAAACCGGCAACCTTGATCGGACCGCCGACCTTGCCTTCGGCTTCCTTCAGCGCCTGCGCGACCGACTTGCCGCTGTCATGGATGAAGGCCTGCTCGAGCAGGGTGACTTCCTTGTAGTAGGTCTTCAGACCGGACTCGACGATCTTCTCGATCACGTTTTCCGGCTTGCCCTGCTGACGATACTTGTCGGCGAGCACGTCCTTCTCGCGCTTGACGAGCTCCGGATCGAGACCCGCCGCATCGATCGCCTGCGGATTGGCCGCGGCGACGTGCATCGCGAGCTGACGGCCGAGCACGGCGAGCTCGTCGGTCTTGCCGGGCGACTCCAGCGCCACGATCACGCCGAGCTTGCCGGCACCCTCGATGACGGCGCCATGGACGTAGCTCGACACGACGCCCTGGCTCACTTCGAGCGAAGCCGCACGCCGCAGCGTCTGGTTCTCACCGATGGTGGCGATCGAATCGGCAATCGCGGCCTCGACCGTGATGCTGCCCACCTTGGCGGCCTTGATCTTCTCCACGTCGGCCCCGACGTCGAGCGCGACCTGGGCAATCATCTTGACCAGACCCTGGAAGTGCTCGTTGCGGGCGACGAAGTCGGTCTCGGAATTGACCTCGACGACCACGCCCTTCTTGCCGGAGGTCAGCGCGCCGATCAGGCCCTCGGCCGCAACGCGACCGGCCTTCTTGGCGGCCTTCGACAGGCCCTTCTTGCGCAGCCAATCCTGCGCGGCCTGCATGTCGCCGCCGTTCTCGGTGAGCGCGGCCTTGCAGTCCATCATGCCCGCGCCGGTCGACTCGCGCAGGTCCTTCACCATCGCTGCGGTGATATTAGCCATCGTTGAACGTCCTTTTGCCTGTCCAAAGCGCGACGCAGCGGATGGCTCGTCGCCGCCCGCTGCCAGGAAAAACCTATCTCAGTCGCGACGGCCGGCGTGAGACGCCGGCCAGAATGGTGTTGTGTCGTCTTACGCGTCGGCGAGCGACTTGGCCTGCGCGACCCAGGCATCGGCCCGGCTCGGGAGACCGACTTCTTCGCCGATCTGGTGCGCGGTGTCGTGGTTGAGCTCGGCGAGCTGCCAGTAGTGGAAGATGCCGAGGTCGTTGAGCTTCTTCTCGATCGCACCGGACACGCCGGTGAGCTTCTTGAGATCATCGGCGGTGCCGCGCGGACCAGGCAGACCCTGGAACGTCGAAGTGGACGCAGCCGGAAGATCTTCCTCGAGCGGAGCCGCCGAGGCGCCGACGTCGATCCCGAGCTCGCCCTGCGCGCGCGAGATGCCGTCGATGGCGGCCCGCGCGATCAGGTCGCAGTACAGCGAAATGGCGCGGCCGGCGTCGTCATTGCCGGGCACGACATAGGTGATGCCCTTCGGATCGCAATTGGTGTCGACAATCGCGGCCACCGGGATCTTGAGGCGCTGGGCCTCCTGGATCGCGATGTCTTCCTTGTTGGTGTCGATCACGAAGATCATGTCGGGCAGACCGCCCATGTCCTTGATGCCGCCGAGCGAGCGGTCGAGCTTGTCGCGCTCGCGCTGCAGGGTCAGCCGCTCCTTCTTGGTGTAGGAGTTGGCTTCGCCCGAGGACAGCACCTCGTCGAGATGACGCAGGCGCTTGATCGAGGCCGAGATCGTCTTCCAGTTGGTCAGCGTGCCGCCGAGCCAGCGCGAATTGACGAAATACTGCGCGCAGCGCTTGGCTGCGTCGGCCACGTTGTCCTGCGCCTGGCGCTTGGTGCCGACGAACAGGATGCGGCCGCCCTTGGCGACGGTGTCGCTGACGGCCTGCAGCGCCGTGTGCAGCAGCGGCACGGTCTGGGCGAGATCGATGATGTGGATGTTGTTGCGGGCTCCGAAAATGAAATCGGCCATTTTCGGATTCCAGCGGTGAGACTGGTGACCAAAGTGCACGCCAGCTTCGAGCAGCTGACGCATCGTGAATTCAGGCAGCGCCATTGGATATTCTCCGGTTGATTCCTCCGGAAACGCGTGAGCAACAACGGGCCGTCAAGGCCCGGCTTGCCACCGGACGCCCTCTAGGAGAGCCAAGTTTCCGTGTGAGATGGCGGGCTATATAGCCGGATTTTGGCGCAACGCAAGGAAAATGGGCTCATTCGGCCTGCAGAAGCTCGACCATCGCCGTCCGGGCCTGCCCCTCCTGCAGCGGAACGAAGTCGACCGGACCCTTGTTGTCAGCGCCCGACGAGGCCGCGGCCATGACGCCCATGCCGAGCAGGCCGAACGCCATGCCGCCGCCCTGCATGGCCCTGGACCGATCACTGGGCCTGATCGAGAAGAAATAGGTCCGCCCCGGCTCGGTGTTGAAATCGAGCACCGAGTCGCCTGGGAACAGGGTCTGGGTGGCGACGAGGTGGTGCGGACCGGCCGGACGGTCGACGTAGACATAGGTTCCGGGGATCAGGCGACTCAGCGCGACGCCGTCGACCTTGGCGTCGCACGTGGTCCGGTCCAGCCAGGCATCCTTCAAGCTCATGATGATGATGCGGGACTGCCCGGCACGCGGTGCCCCGATCTTCTGTGACACCACAGCGTATTCGGTGCCTTCCTTGCCTGTCAGGCATCCTGATACCAGAAATGCCGCTCCCAATCCCAGCAGCGCTCGCCTGTTCATTGCCCCCCCGTAGAAACCCGGGGTTCGAGGCTATGACGGGAACCAGGGAACTTTCAACCTCCGGGAGCAAAGACAGTGGAACTGTGATCAGCGCTCCACACCGGCCGGGGCCAGCGCGGCGCGGTCGGCATCGAGCTTCGCCCTCAGCCGCGCGGCGTCTTCGAAGAAGGTCTGCTCGTCCTGCACCGGGACCAGGCGCAGGGACGGCGGCATCAGCACGTGGCTGACATTGGGACGGCCGGAATTCGCCAACGCCTCCGACCGCTGCACGGTCTGGATCGCGATCGCGACCACCAGCAAAAGGCCGACCACCAGGCCCTTGGCGAGCATATGGGTGCGTCCGACCTCACGCAGATGCAGCAAGCAGGTCGCGGCGAGAACGATCCACGAAACGACGTAGCCGTAGGTGAAGACAGCGCTCCAGGTCAGGGCGAACGAGGCAATCTGGGCGAACTCGCTGTAGACCCAGAACGCAATCAGACCCGCCTGCGCGATCAGGAGGTGGCGCAGAAAATGCGAGCGGCCGGAAAACAGCCGCGCCAGCAGCGCCCAGACGCCAACCCATGCGACGACCACCCCGATCATCGTGACGGTCGGCACAAGATAATCGGACAGATGCGCCTCGGAGGTCTGCGCAAACCAGGTCATCACCGCGTTGATCGCGAGCAGGACGACACCGAGGGCGATCGCGGCGATGATCGGCAGCGCCCCGCGTTCGGAGCCCGCGAGCCGCTCCGGCTCGACGGCATGGCCGGCGTCGCGGATCCGAAGCAGCGTCTGGCCGATCCGGATCGGCTTGGCGCCGTCGAGGACGAGCTGCGGCTTCCGGCTCTTGCCGCGATCGAGAAAGAGGCCATTGGCGCTGCCGAGATCCTCGGCGACCAGGCGCCCCTCGCCGTCGCGGAAAATTCGCACATGGCGCGCGGCGACATAGGGATCGTCGAGGATGACGTGATTGTCGTAGCCGCGGCCGATGCTGATCTCGGCGGCATCGACGCGGAAGCGGCCGGCGACGTCGCGATGCTTGGAGAGGATCTCGATCCAGATCATCGTGCGACCTGCAGGCGTTCGAGGAAGCTCTTGCCGAGGCGCAAGGCGTCGTCATAGGCGATCGCCTGCAGGTTCAGCCGCGACACCAGCGCCTCGTCGGCATGGTCCTGCGTCACCGCGACCAGCACGACGTCATAGAGGCCGTCGAACTCGCGATAGCCCTGCGCGCACCACAGCACGCGTAGCGGCGGATGAGCGGCCGCCGGCGTCACGCCGACGAAATCGGCATGACAATGCTGCGGCGTGTACCATTTGCGGAACGAGCCGCCCTGGGTGAGTCGCGGCTGCGCCAGCTGCGTCAGCACGGTCGCGAACTGGAATTGATTGAGGTCGATCGATTTCGCGTAGGAGTGGCTGACCTCGACCACGCCGGTGTTGAGGTCGGAGGCGACATAGACGCTGGCCTCGGCCTTGCAACTGGTCGAATTGATGCTGGCGCGCGGCTTCGGCGACGCGCTGGCATTGGTGCTCGCCCAGCATTCGAACCAGCCCGCGCGCGTCTCCGGCGCCTGATAGGAGCCGAACACCCGATCGCGGAAGCCCTCCTCGCCCAGCGACTTGTAGAGCGCTCCACGCCAGCTCGTAAGCTGCGCGATCACGTCCTTGTGCAGATCGGCCGCCGCCGGCCTGGCATCTTGGCCGCGCGCCAGGAGCGCGGCCGCGAAGCGGGCGGGCACCAGGAAGCTGATGAGCTGGCCGCCGCGGCGCGTGGCGACGTTGATGCCGACCACCTGGCCTTGCGCATTCACCGCGGGCCCGCCGCTCATGCCGGGATTGAGCGCGCCGGTGAAATGGATGTGATCGTTGTAGCTGTGCTCGACGAGACCGTTATACGTTCCCTCGATGATGGTGAAGCCGAGGTCGAGCGGGTTGCCGAGCGAATAGAGCCGCTCGCCTTTCGGCAGGCTGCCGTCGAGCGCGGCCTTGTCGAACGAAAAGAACGGCGCGTTCTGCTTGTCGACGCGAACGAGCGCGAGATCGTTGGGCAGGTCGACAGCGAGCAACGTGACGCCGCCCTGCGTGCCATCGGCTCCCGTATATTCGAGCCGGTATGTCTTCGGCTCGAGTGCTGCATCCGACACAACGTGATAGTTCGTGACCGCGAGCCCGTCGGCGGAGACCAGAAAGCCGGATCCGGTCGAGGTCTGGCGGCCGGCATCGGCCACGAGCGTGCGGATCTGGAGCAGGCGCGGCGGCGCCGAGGCATAGACGGCTTCGGCGCCCGGCAGCGCTTGAGCATCGCTTGGCGATGGCAGGCCGGCGATACCGACGCCGCAAAGCGCGGCCATGATTGAGCTTCGCAAAGACAGCGTGCGCAAGGTCCCGACAAACGCTGATATCACTGATGCCCCCGCAACACGTCGTCGGCCGCCGACGTCCTGCGCCCACGATCGATCAGTCCGGCGGTCCGGCCATATCGAAAACAGGCCGATGTTGCAACCGCGCCGACCTCAGGCCAACGCGCCGCGGCTCAGCAATGCGGGACGTTCGGCGGACATCTCTTGCCCGGCGGCGGGGCCGCCGGACGTGGCGGCGGCGGCGCGGGCCGTGCCATCGGCGGCGGTGGCGGCGCTGGCCGGGCCACGGCGGCCATCGGCGGCGGACTGGGACGCGCCATCTGCGGTGGAGGCGCAGGACGCGCCATCGGTGGCGGAGCGGACGGACGCATGACTTGCGGCGGCGGTGGCGCCGGCCGAGGTGGCGGAGCCGCCCGAACCATCGGTGCAACCGGCGGTCGTGGCGGCGCCGGTGGCGGGCTCAGACGCGCCGTCGCCGGTGGTGGCGGCGGGCGGCGCTGGATCTGCGGTGGCGTCGCCTGCTGAATGCGCGGGCTCACCTCAGGCCCGCGCGGAACGGCTGACGGCATGACCGGACGGGACGGCGTCACCGATGGCCTTGCGGGCTGCGGCACGACTGCGCCCGGCGGCGTGCGGTTCGCGCGCAGATCCTGGCGCGCGGGCGGTGGCAGCGCGGCAGAGGGCGATGCCGGTGCCGGCTGGCGCAGACTAGGAGCCTGAACCGATGGTGGCACCGGCGGACCACCGCGACCGGGCACCGGCAGCGGATTGACATTGGCATGCCCCTGCCCGGGTCCCGTCATGGCCGGCGAGGGTCCGCCCGGCGGAGCGTTGGCCTGAATGGCCGGTGCTGCACCGGGCCGGACCGTGGGATTGGTGAGCGGTCCTCCCGGCGGCGGGACCTTGCCCTGCTGGATCAGCGTGGCGCGCTGCGCGACGGCCGGCGGCAAGGCCGGTGCCACCGCCACGGCCGGCGTCGTCACGGCCGCGGGGCCGGCAGTGATCGGCGCGGCCGGCGGCGCCGGACGATTGATCACGGTGTTGATGACGGTCGGGTTGTGGATGTTCTGGTAGATGATGTTGTTCGGCGGCGGGGCAACGAAAGCCGGCGGCCGGACATAGACCGGGATCGGCACGAACACCGGCCGCGGCAGGATGAACAGGCCGACCGGAGCGAACGGCGGCGGCAGCTCCACGAACTCCGGCAGAGGCGGCGGCAGGATGTAGACCGGCGGCGGGGGCGGCGGCACGAAATCGAATTCGGGATCCGAGAACAGCAGCACCGGACGTTCGACATAGATCACCTCGTCGAGCGGCGGCGGCGGCACGTCATATTCGATCATCGCGAAGGTCGGCGGCGGCGCCGGCTGTGCCGACAACATCGCCAGCCGCCGCCGGGCGTCCTCGGCATGCGCGCCATAGGGATAGCGCTTCAGGTAAGACCAATAGGCCTCCGGGCTGTCGGTGCGAAACGTCCGTCGCCAGGTCAGCGCCTCGCGGCGAGCGGCGACGAGGGCGCGCACGCGCCGCGCCAGCGGGTCGCTCGGATAGGCGGCGATGAAATCCTCATAGCCCTGCAGCGTGTCGCGCTCCAGCGCCGCGGCATAGGCCTCCTGCACCGGCAGCTCGCGGATCGGGCGCGAGCGCAGCGCCGCGGTCTGCTCCGGCGAATCCGGCGTGGCAGGCGCGTCCGGCGCCCGCTCGAAGAAGGTGAAGGCGGCCTGGATCTTCTGCGCATCCCACGGCACCTGCGCGCCCTTGGTCTCCTCGTTGACGCGCAGCCGCAGCCGGTCGAACACCTCCGGCAGCGACAGGCCGCCGGTGCGGATCATCTCCGCGAGCGAGCGCGCGTAGACGCCGTAGGCGCCGGTCTCGTTCGGCGCGATCGTGCCCGGCGCCGCATTGAAGGCGATCAGCATGTTGGCATCGGGCTCGACCAGCGCCAGGCCGCCGGCGATCGCCGGACCGCTGGCGATGAAGGGCTGCTGGCGGGCGGCATCGAGCACCACGACGCTGGCCTTCACCGGCGTCGCCGCAAGCTGGCGGATGTAGTCGCTGAGGCGCAGGCCTTCGGTCGGAATGTCGACGTCGCTGCCGATGTTGGCGTCGACGGGAAGAAAATAGTTCTCGCCGGCGAGCTGCATGCCGTAGCCGGCCAGATAGACCATTGCGACGGTGTTGGTGTCGGCTGACTGGGCCTTGTGAATGAAATCTCGAAAGCTCTTGCGCAGCGTGTCGGCATCGAGATCGCGCGCGCCGACCACATCGAAGCCCGCGGCCTGCAGCGTCTGCGCGATCAGGCCGGCGTCGTTGGCCGCCGTCGCCAGCGGGCCCTTGGCATAGGCCCCGTTGCCGATCACCAGAGCGATACGCTTTTCGGCGCCGGGCTGCTGCGCTGCGGCAAGCCGCGGCAAGGCCGCCAAGGCGAGCAGGCAGAGCGAGACACTCAGGACGATCTTCGCGGTGATCTTGGTCAAGCGCATGGTTCAAGCCCCTTCGAGGCACCCGCCGCGGATTCAGCGGGAGAATGGCTGAACCGCGGTTGAACGGAGGCATGTCCGTACAGCCCACGCGCAGCTTTTTTGTTCCTCGTCCCCCCGTTCGACCAGCAAGATCGCCGAACGCAGCCGCTCCAGCGGAACGATCGCCTCGATTACAGCTGCTGCACGTCGACCACGCCGGTCACCGCCTTGATGGCACCTGCGATTTGTGGCGAAACCTTGAAGCGCCCCGGCAGTTTCATCTCGACCTCGGTTTCGAGGTCCAGCATCATGACCAGCGACACCTCGCCTTCGCCTGCTGCGGTGCGGGGCGCCAAGGGCGGCGCGGCGCTCTTGGCGATCGCCCCGTTGCCATTGACCGCGGCACCTTCCGGCCCCTGCAGGCGCTTGACGATGGAATCGAGCGGCTTGGTGTCGCGCAGGAAGATGCGCAATCCGCGCTGCGTCTTGGCGGCGGCATCATCGAGCGGCTCGGCATGCAGCACCCGCGCGCGGACATCCTCGCCCTGCAGCTCGGCGCCGAGCTGCAGCAGCACCGCCGCGCCCGGCTCGAGCACGTCGCGATATTGTGCGAGGCCCTCAGAGAACAGCACGGCCTCGAAATGGCCGGTCGGATCCGACAGACCCATGATGCCCATCTTGTTGCCGGTCTTGGTGCGCCGCTCCATGCGCGACACCACGGTGGCGGCAACCTTGCCCGCGGTCGCGCCGGTCTTCACCGCACGCGAAAACTCGGCCCAGCTCTGCACGCGCAGGCGCTTCAGCGCCGCCGCGTAGTCGTCGAGCGGATGGCCCGACAGGAAGAAGCCGATCGCATCATATTCGCGCCGCAGACGCTCGGCCGGCAGCCAGTTCTCGATGTTCGGCAGGATGATCGCGGGCGCATCGGCGGCGTTGCCGAACATGTCGTTCTGGCCGGAGGTGGCGGCCTCGTGCGCGCGCTGGCAGGCGGCGACGATCGCGTCCGCGCCGGCGAACACGCGGGCGCGGTTCTTGTCGAGCACGTCGAACGCACCGGCCGCCGCCAACGTCTCGATGATGCGCTTGTTGATCGCGCGCGGATTGACGCGAGAGGCGAAGTCGGCGAGCGAGGTGAACGGGCCGCCCTTGTTGCGGGCCTCGACGATCATCTCGATCGCCTGCGGGCCGACGCCCTTGAGCGCGGCGAGCGCGTAGAAGATGGTGTTGCCGCTGACCTCGAAGGTCGGCCCCGAGCGGTTGATCGACGGCGGCTCGACCTTGATGCCGAGGCGCTGCGCCTCGGTACGAAATTCAGAGAGCTTGTCGGTGTTGTTGAGATCGAGCGTCATCGACGCCGCGATGAACTCCACCGGATAATGCGCCTTCATGTAGGCGGTGTGGTAGGACACCAGCGCATAGGCGGCCGCGTGCGACTTGTTGAAGCCGTAGTCGGCGAATTTGGCGAGCAGGTCGAAGATCGTGTCGGCCTGGTCCTTCGGCACGCCGTTCTTGACGGCGCCTTCGACGAAGCGGACGCGCTGCTTGTCCATCTCGGCGCGGATCTTCTTGCCCATGGCGCGCCGCAGGAGGTCGGCCTCGCCGAGCGAATAGCCGGACATCTGCTGCGCGACCTGCATCACCTGTTCCTGGTAGATGATGACGCCGAAGGTCTCCTTCAGGATCGGCTCCAGGATCGGGTGCAGATATTCCGGCTCCTCCTCGCCGTGCTTGCGGGCACAGTAGGTCGGGATGTTGGCCATCGGACCGGGACGATACAGCGCCACCAGCGCGATGATGTCCTCGAAGCGGTCCGGGCGCATGTCGATCAGCGCACGCCGCATGCCCTGGCTTTCAACCTGGAACACGCCGACCACGTCGCCCCGCGCCAGCATCTGATAGCTCGGCGCGTCGTCGATCGGCAGGGTCGCGAGATCGACGTGGACGTCGCGCTGCTTCAGCAGCTTCACGGCGACGTCGAGCACGGTCAGCGTCTTCAGGCCGAGGAAGTCGAACTTGACGAGGCCGGCGGGCTCGACCCATTTCATGTTGAACTGGGTGACCGGCATGTCCGATTTCGGATCGCGATACATCGGCACCAGCTCGCTCAGCGGCCGGTCGCCGATGACGATGCCGGCGGCGTGGGTCGAGGCATGCCGCGTCAGGCCTTCGAGGCGCATCGCGATGTCGAAGGCGCGCGCCACCACCGGGTCCTCGTCGCGGAAGGCCTGCAGCTTCGGCTCGCCCTCGATCGCGGCGGCGAGCGTCACCGGCGCGGCCGGATTCTGCGGCACCAGCTTGGTGAGCTTGTCGACCTGCCCGTAGGGCATCTGCAGCACGCGGCCGACGTCGCGCAGCACGCCGCGCGCCTGCAGCGTGCCGAAGGTGATGATCTGCGCCACCTGGTCGCGGCCGTAGCGCTGCTGCACGTAGGAGATCACCTCGCCGCGGCGGTCCTGGCAGAAGTCGATGTCGAAGTCCGGCATCGAGACGCGCTCGGGATTGAGGAAGCGCTCGAACAGCAGCGCGAACCGCATCGGGTCGAGGTCGGTGATGGTCAAGACCCAGGCGACCAGCGAGCCTGCACCGGAGCCGCGCCCCGGTCCCACCGGGATGCCGTGCGCCTTGGCCCATTTGATGAAGTCCGACACGATCAGGAAGTAGCCCGCGTACTTCATGCGCATGATGACGTCGAGCTCAAAGGCGAGCCGCTTCTGATAGTCCTCCTCGGTCATGCCCGGCGCCATGCCGTGCACCTTGAGGCGCCGCTCCAGACCCTCCTCCGCCTGTCGCTTCAGCTCGGCGGCCTCGGCGCTGGCGGCGTCCACGGCATCGCTGCCGGTGCCGGCGCCGACCGTGAAGAACGGCAGGATCGGCTTGCGCGTCCGCGGCCGGTACGAACAGCGCTCGGCGATCTCGACCGTCGAGGCCAAGGCCTCCGGAAGGTCGGCGAACAGCACCGCCATCTCGGCACGGGTCTTGAAGCGGTGATCCGGCGTCAGTTGCACGCGCTCGGTGTCGGCGATCAGATGGCCGCCGGCGATGCACAGCAGCGCATCATGCGCCTCGTAGTCGTCGGCGGTCGCGAAATACGGCTCGTTGGTCGCGACCAGCGGCAGGCCCTTGCCATAGGCGATATCGATCAGGCCGCCTTCGACGCGGCGCTCGCGGTCGACGCCGTGGCGCTGCAGCTCGATGTAGAGGCGGTCGCCGAACAGGCTTGCCAGCCGCTCGCAGCGCTGCGTCGCAAGTGCCGCCATGTCGTGCTGGATCGCGAGCGAGATCGGCCCATCGGGCCCGCCCGTGAGCGCGATCAGACCATCGACACCCTCGTTCAGCCACTCGAACTTGATGTGCGGCGCCTGATGCGTCGGCGTCTCCAGGAAGGCGCGCGAGTTCAGCCGCATCAGGTGGCGGTAGCCCTCCTCGCGTGCGGCGAGCAGGACGATTCGCGAGGGCTGCGCGACCGCGCCGGCATTGCGGGCATTCGGGTCCATGTCGCCGAAATCGATGGCGAGCTCGCAGCCGGCAATCGGCTGGATGCCATAGCTCGCCATCTTGTCGGAGAATTCGAGCGCACCGAACATGTTGTCGGTGTCGGTCAGCGCCAGCGCCGGCTGACGGTCGGCCTTGGCGAGTTCGCCGAGCTTGCCGATCTTGATCGAGCCCTTCAGCAGCGAATAGGCGGAATGGACGTGGAGATGGACGAATCCGGCGCTGGACATGCTCGCCTTGCAGCTTCCCTGGGGCTTGTTCCGAGATCACGGTGCGGGGCCAAGCCTTGGGCTTGGCTCGAAGTCATGAACCGCCATGCCCCCGACCCCGACCGACTCGCTCCGCATCATATCGGACGACCTCCGGCGAGTCCGGCGCCCTCGCCTGCCTTGTCCCCAGCCGCTGCGCTCGGAAAACTAAAGCTGTGGAATGATTTGCGCCCAGAGCGCGATCATGCCGACGAACAGCGTGATCGACGCCAGCGCGGCGGCTTCTTGAACGAAAACCTTGAGCATCGGGACCTCCCTGAGTCAGAACATATGAAGAACAATGTTCCTTTTCTGTTCTCAGGTCAAGCGCGCTGATCGGCTCATCGCCGCGCCGGCACAGCAAATGGTTAACCCGCCTCCGCAAACAAAAAGCCCCGGCGCGAACGCCGGGGCTTTCCAATCGGCCGATCGAGCGAGGATCGACTCAGTACCGCGTCGCGACCGGGCCGCCGAAGCGGTAGTTCAGGCGGGCGGTGAACAGATCGACGTCCTGCTTGATGCTGTCGGAGCCGAGCGCGCCGAAGCTGACGGTCTGGCGGTCCATGAACAGATGGTCGTACTCGACGCCCAGCGACCAGTTCGGCGCAAAGCCGTATTCGACGCCGGCACCCACCACGCCGCCCCAGCGCGTGTCGTCGTTGGAGGCGAGGAACGCGCCGGTCGCCGCATTGGTGATCGTGTACTTGTTGCTGGTCACGGCCGCGCCGCCCTTGGCGTAGAGCAGCACGTTGTTGATGGCGTAGCCGACCTGGCCGGTGAACAGGCCGAACGCATCGGTCTTGGTGCGGTTACGCGTTCCGAACAGCGCGCTCTGATTGTCGCCGGTGAGGTCGGCCCAGTTGCCCTGCGCCTCGACGCCGAACACGATCTGGCCCATCTGCCAGCGATAGCCGACCTGGCCACCGACGGTGCCGCCGGATGCATCATGCGAACCCTCGCGGCCGCCGCCGACCAGATCCCAGGTGTTCTCGCTCCAGCCGCCGCCACCGTTCGCGCCGATGTAGAAGCCGCTCCAGTCATAGATCGCAGCCATCACCGGCGGCGGTGCCTTCGTGTAGGGACGCGCAGCGAGATCCGCGGCAAGCGCCGGCGAGGCCAGCACCACGAGCGCCGTCGTCGTCAACAGAAGTTTCTTCATCACAGGTCCAGTCTCGTCTCATTTGGCCCCCAGGCCAGCCGCACCTCTTACCGATCTGCGCCACAATTGCTGTAGCCGCTCAGTCACAGCTCGCTGCTGAAAGGCCACGAGACATGTTAGGAAATTAATCTTTAATCACAGTGTGTTGATGGAACTTTCCAGCTTGCAATCGAGGGCCGACCGACTACACACGCGTGAGGGCCGTCGCGCCGGTGCTTCGCCATGAAGCGCGCGCGTTCTGGTCATCAAGGGATGAAGGGAGATCGTTGATGCGTGAGGTTTTATTTGCGGCCCTGGCTGCAGCCGGCCTCGTGGTCGCAACCCATGCGCCGGCTCACGCCGTCGGTGTCAGGCATGCGTTCTGTCTGCAGGGTGATGAGTTTCCGGGCTTGAGCCACTGCACCTTCGACACTTACGCGCAATGCCAGGCGACGGCGTCGGGACGCCTGCTGAACTGCATCGCGAACCCCTATTTCGCCGGTGTCAGCAATGACCCGCGCGCGACGCCCTATCCGTATCCGCACAGGCAGCGGATCAGGCCGCGTCCGCCGGCGCCGAATCCCTACGCGCCGTTCCCCAACCCGTTCGTGTTCGAAGAGGACTGACCCGTCCCCACCTTCGACGCAGCGAGCCGCCGTCTCAGGCCATACCATCGAAGGTTCGTCGAAGCCGCGGCTTCGACGAACCGGAGCAATCAAGGGTGACGTTGCGTCAGCGCATCATCCCGAAACCCGGGCCGAACTTGTAGTTCAGCTTCACGAGCCCGATGTCGACGTCCTGCTTGATGCGATGAGTCATCGCGGGCGCGCCGGCCGCGGCGACGAAGTTCAGGTTCTTGTTGCCCAGGAAGATGTGGTCGTACTCGACGCCGACCGACCAGTTCGGCGCAAAGCCATATTCGAGGCCGGCACCGATCGTACCGCCCCAACGCGTCGTGTTGGCGCGATCGAGCATCACGTTGGTGCCCGTGGTGAAGGTGTCGTAGCGATCGCCGACGACCGCGGCACCGCCCTTGATATAGCCGAGAATGTTGTCGAAGGCATAGCCGACCTGGCCGGTGAACAGGCCGAAGCCGTTGGTGCGTGAACGGTCGCTGACATTGGGAAGAATCAGGTTGCGATTCGTGCCTTTGAAATTCGCCCAGTCGCCCTGCGCCTCGACGCCGAACACCCAGTTGGCCATCTGATAGCGGTAGCCGACCTGGCCGCCGACGGCCGCGCCGCCGCCGCCGGAGCAACCTTCGCGGTTGGCTGCCGGGTTCACCGCCACACCGGCGTTCGAAACCAGATTCCAGCAATCCCGGCTGGAACCTCCGCCGGCGTTGAAGCCGACATAGAAGCCGCTCCAGTCATACACCGTCGCCACGACGGCGGGCGGCGCCTTGGTGTACGGCCCCTTCTTCATTGGAAGATCAGCTGCGAATGCAGACGTCGCCGCGGCGATTGCGCCGAGCCCCACCGTTGCGCCGAAAAGCGTCTTCATCATCGAACTCCGTAGCTTCTGTCCCAAAGTCCCCAGGCCCCCTGGTTCCGTGCGAAAAACATGCAGCGCGACGAAGCGACTATGCCACCCGCATTCGCTCCGCCGACATCAACCGATGTGCAGATCAGAACCATTCTTTCCGGCTTTTATGGGATTGGACGCAAATGCCTGTTTTTCAAGGCTTTGCCGGCAACATGAACAAACAACTAATAAGATGTAAGGAGGAGTCGTGGCCGGCGTCCATCCATGGCCACAATGCGAGCGACGGCAAAATCGTGATCGGGAAACTCCCGGTCACGGAACGACCCCTGTCACGTCTCAGTCGTGAATTCTTCAGGGCAGCACGACGAGTCTTGCGAATGCGTAGCATCATCATGCGCAAAGCGGACGAATGTGTGGTGCTTCCCGGCCGACGCGGAATGCACGCTCGTCCGGAGCGGCATCGTCATCACGTGTAGTAGATCGCCAACTTCAGCGCGGGATCGTCGTTGGACTGGAAGGTCGCGTATCGCAGCCTCACGCGGCCCTTCTTCGGATGCTCGAGCAGCTTTTCGCCCGCAGCAAGCGCATTGACGTCGTGCGCCGCCCACAAGCCATCGAACTCGCGGCTGCCACGCCGCAGCCGCGCGATCAGATCGACGAAGGCGGGATCGCCCGCCCACAGATCATAGGTCGCGCGAAACTGCGCGACCATGCGTTGCGCCAGCTCCTTCCATTGCGCGCCGAACAGCCGGCGCACGCCGGGCTTGCACAGCATCAGCACCAACGTGTTGCGCTCATCGTCGGCGAGTTGCGAGAAGCCGAAGATCTCGTCCGCCGCCGCATTCCAGGCGAGCACATCCCATCGCCGTCCGGAGATGTAGGCCGGCTGGTTCAGACTCTGCACGAGTTCGCGCAGTCGGGGCGGCACCTGCTCGCGCACGAACGGCTTGCGCGCAGGATCGCGCACCAGCGCCTTGAGATGAGCATGCTCGGTTCGGCTCAGGCGCAGGGCGCGCGCCAGCGCATCGATGGTGGATGAGGACGGCTTCACCGCACGGCCCTGCTCGATTCGGATGTACCAGTCGACGCCGATGCCAGCGAGCTCGGCTACTTCCTCCCGCCGCAGCCCTGCGGTGCGTCGCCGCCGCCCGGCTGCGAGCCCGACCGCCTGCGGCGTCAGCTTCTCGCGCCGCGAGCGCAGGAAGTTTCCGAGTTCGGCATGTCTTGGATCACTCATCTCCGAGATCACTCATGGTTCGCCCCCGATGGCGGTGCGCCCAGCCTGGGCTTCTTCAATCCTAGGATAATACCAGGCCTTCTTGCGCGTAGGATAGACCGGCAGACTGGTGCCTCGCCATCGCGAAAATGGAGAAGGACCATGAAGGCCGCCGTGCTCAAACGATTTGGATCGCCGCTCGAGATCGAGCATGTCGAAGACCCCGTGCTCGGCACCGGCGAGGTCATCGTCGACATCGCCGCGGCCGGCGTGCTGTCCTATGCGAATGAAGTGTTCAGCGGAGAACGCAAATATCTGCTGGAACTGCCGGTCATCCCGGGAACGAGCGGCATCGGCAGGGTCAGCGCGCTCGGCCCCGATGCCACGCATCTTGCGATTGGCGACTGGGTGTTCTGCGATCCGACGGTGCGCTCACGTGACAATGCGCTCGCCCCCGACATAACCCTGCAAGGCCTGAGCGCGCGCGGACCGGGCGGGCTCAAGCTACAACGGCATTTCCGGCACGGCTCGTTCGCCGAGCGCATGCGGCTGCCAACGGAGAACGCCAAGCCGATCGGTGTCATCGATGCCCGCGACGCGGCGCGGTGGTGCGCGCTCGGCACCCTGCTCGTGCCCTATGGCGGCTTTCTTGCCGCCAATCTGCAGGCGGGCGAGACCGTGCTGGTCAGCGGCGCCACCGGCAGGTTCGGCAGCGCCGCAGTCGCGGTGGCGCTCGCCATGGGCGCCGCTGCGGTCGTGGCGCCCGGTCGCAACGAGGCCATGCTGGCCGAGCTCCAGCGCCGGTTCGGCGCACGCATCCATCCAGTCAGGCTGTCGGGCCATGAAAGCGAGGACACCGAGCGCATGAAGCGCGCCGCGCCCGGCCCGATCGACTGCGTGCTCGACATCATGCCGCCCTCGGTCACGACCAATGTCGTGCGGACCGCCGTGATGACCGTACGTCCCTATGGGCGCGTGGTGTTGATGGGCGGAGTCGGCATGCTCGGCGGCCCCGGGCTCGAGCTGCCCTATCCCTGGATCATGCGCGACTGCATCACCATCCGCGGCGTTTGGATGTGCCCGCCGACAGCGACAGTGAAGATGGTGGGACTGATCAGGGCCGGACTGCTCGACCTCGCGCAGTTCGAGCCGACCTGTTTCGACCTCGATCATGCCAACGACGCGGTCGCCCATGCCGCCGCCCATCGCGAGCCGTTCAAGATGACGGTGATCAGGCCCTGACTGCGGCCGGACTCAGTCGAGCTCGACGACCTTGCCGCCGACGATGGAGACGCGCCGGTCCATGCGGCCGGCCAGCTCCATGTTGTGGGTCGCGATCAGCATCGCGACCCGCGTGGCCTTCACGAGCTGCATCAGCGCGTGAAAGACGTGATCGGCGGTGCCAGGATCGAGATTGCCGGTCGGCTCGTCCGCCAGCAGCGCACGCGGCGCATTGGCGACCGCACGCGCGATCGCGACGCGTTGCTGCTCGCCGCCGGAGAGCTCGGCCGGGCGGTGCTTGATGCGCTCGCCGAGCCCGAGATAAGCCAGGATCTCGGTCGCCCGCTTCACCGTCTCGGACCGTTTCAAGCCGCGAATCATTTGCGGCAGCATCACGTTCTCCAGCGCCGTGAACTCCGGCAGCAGCCGGTGCGACTGGTAGACGAAACCGATGTCGGTCCTGCGCATCTGGGTGCGCTCGATGTCGGTCAACTGCGACGTCGGCACGCCCCCGACATAGACCTCGCCCTCGTCGGGACTCTCCAGGAGACCCGCGATGTGCAGCAATGTCGACTTGCCCGAGCCCGACGGCGCCACCAGCGCCACCGACTGACCGGCCCACAGCGCCAGCTTGGCGCCGTCCAGAATGGTCAGCTGCTGCTCACCCTGCATGTACCGCCGCTTGATCTCGTGGAGATAAACGACCGGCACATCCTCGGCCCCCTGCTCGTCCATCAGCGCCTCACTCGTAGCGAAGCGCTTCGACCGGATCTAATCGGGCGGCGCGCCATGATGGATAGAGCGTGGCCAGAAAGGACAGGGTCAGGGCCATGATGACGACTGCGCTGGTCTCACCGGCATCGATCTCTGCCGGCAGCTTTGACAGGAAATAGAGCGTCGGATCGAACAGTTCCGTGTTCGTCAGCCACGACAGAAACAGCCGGATGGTCTCGATGTTCATGCAGATCAGCAAGCCGACGACGAACCCGGTGAGCGTCCCCACCACACCGATGGACGCGCCGGTGATCAGAAAGATCCGCATGATCGCGCCCTGCGACGCGCCCATCGTTCTGAGCACGGCGATGTCCTGCCCCTTGTCCTTCACCAGCATGATCAGCCCCGAGACGATGTTGAGCGCGGCGACCAGCACGATCAGGGTCAGGATCAGGAACATGACGTTGCGTTCGACCTGGAGCGCGTTGAAGAAGGTCGAGTTGCGCTGGCGCCAGTCGACCAGAAAGATCGGTCGTCCCGCCGCCTCGGTCACCGTCTTGCGGAACTGCTCCACCTTGTCGGGATTGCTGGTGAAGATCTCGATCGCGGTGACGTCGTTGTTGCGGTTGAAATAGGCCTGCGCTTCCGCGAGCGGCATGAACACGAAGCTGGAGTCGTATTCGGACATGCCGATCTCGAACACGGCTGCGACCTTGTAGGGCTTGATGCGCGGCGTGGTGCCCATCGGCGTCACGGCGCCCTTCGGGGCGACCAGGGTGATGCTGTCACCGGCATGCAGCGACAATTGGTCCGCGAGCCGGCGGCCGATCGCGACGCCCTGGCCTTCGTCGAAACCTTCCAGCGAACCCTGCTTGATGTTCTTGGCGATCGACGTCAGGTTCGTGAGGTCCTGCGCGCGAATGCCGCGGATGAACACGCCTGACGCATTGAATGGCGACGAGCCCAGACCCTGTCCGTCAACCACCGGCGCGGCAAGTCGGATGCCCTGCACCTGCGCGATCCGCTCGGAGACGTCCTTCCAGTCGGTGAGCGGCGACTCCAGCGGCTGCACCAGCAGATGCCCGTTCAGACCGAGGATCTTGTCGAGCAGCTCCTTGCGGAAGCCGTTCATCACCGCCATCACGATGATCAGGGTGGCGACGCCCAGCATGATGCCGAGGAAGGAGAACCCCGCGATGACGGAGATGAACCCTTCCCTGCGGCGCGCGCGCAGATAGCGCCCCGACAGCATCCACTCGAAGGGAGCGAAGGGGGTGGTGGTCTGCACCGGTTCGGTCATGGCGTCATCCATTGTGCGATCATCCCATGATTCGGGCCGAATGTGGCCGGATTGGCCTGAAGGGGACGGGCAGCCCCGGTGGATAATCCGATGATCGAACGCGCGTCTCAGCCAGCCAATGTCCCGCCGCCGAGCCGTGCCACGACGTCCGCGGGGGACATCATCTGGCGGGCGCCGTCGCTGCGGGTCTTCACCTCGACCTTGCCCTCGGCGAGGCTCTTGGGGCCAACCATGATCTGCCAGGGGATGCCGATGAGGTCCGCCGTGGCGAACTTGCCGCCGGCACGCTGCTCGGTGTCGTCGTAGAGCACGTCGACCCCCTTGGCCAGGAGATCGCGATAGAGCTGCTCGCAGGCAGCATCGGTGTCGGAGCCGCCCTGCTTCAGGTTGAGGATCACGGCGCGGAACGGAGCGACCTCCTCCGGCCATCTGATGCCGGCGTCGTCGTGACAGGCCTCGATGATCGCACCAGCCAGCCGTGACACGCCGACGCCATAGGAGCCGCCGTGGATGGCCACCTCCGCCCCATCGGGGCCCGCGACCAGCGCCTTCATCGGCTCGGAATATTTGGTGCCGAAATAGAAGATCTGGCCGACCTCGATGCCGCGGGTATGGACCCGCCGCTCAGCCGGCACCTCGGCTTCGAAGCGGGCGGCGTCATGGACGTCCTCGGTCGCCGCATAGAGCGACGTCCATTGCTTGATGATCGGCGTCAGGTCGCCGTCATAATCGACGGACGCCGGCGGGATCGGCAGGTCGAGCACGTCGCGGTCGCAGTAGACGCCGGATTCACCGGTCTCCGCGAGCACGATGAATTCGTGGCTGAGATCGCCGCCGATCGGACCGGTCTCGGCGCGCATCGGGATGCCCTTCAGGCCCATCCGCGCGAAGGTGCGCAAGTACGCGACGAACATCCTGTTGTAGGCGCGCCGCGCGCCGGCCTCGTCGAGGTCGAACGAATAGGCGTCCTTCATCAGGAACTCGCGGCCGCGCATCACGCCGAAGCGGGGACGCTGCTCGTCGCGGAATTTCCATTGGATATGATAGAGATTGAGCGGCAGGTTGCGGTAGGACTTCACATAGGCACGGAAGATTTCCGTGATCATTTCCTCGTTGGTCGGCCCGTACAGCAACTCACGCTTGTGGCGGTCGCTGATACGCAGCATCTCCGGGCCATAGGCATCGTAGCGGCCGCTCTCGCGCCAGAGGTCGGCGAGCTGCAATGTCGGCATCAGCAGTTCCAGCGCTCCGGCGCGGTTCTGCTCCTCGCGCACGATCTGCTCGATCTTCTTCAGCACCTTGAAGCCCAGCGGCAGCCAGGCATAGATGCCGGCCGCCTCCTGCCGCAGCATGCCGGCGCGCAGCATCAACCGGTGCGAGACGATCTCGGCTTCCTTCGGATTTTCTTTCAGAATGGGCAGGAAAAACCGCGACAGACGCATGGGCGAGGCCTTCGAGATTCGGTTCGGGCTGGCGCAGTCAAACCGGATCAGGCGGCAAAACACAAGGCTGGGTTTGAAAAAAGGCGGCTAAGCCGCCGGATTCCCAATCAATTTACCGGTTCCGCTGAAGTGGAGGATGAACGGCGCACGTCGCCGTGATGAGGCTCGCGCAGGGCGACCGGGCAAGATCCCCGCGCCCCGGCCGTCTTAGTGCCCCCGCCCCTGTTCCGAGGACCATTTGTCGAGATCGCCGATCTCGGCGCTGCCTTCGATGGTCGAGACCGCGCCCTCGCGGGTCACGAGTATCGTGCGCGGGATATCACCCTGCCAGGACGGATCGATCTCGAACCGGAGACGCTCGACATATCCGTCGTTGAAGATGAAGTTCTCCGCCGTGGTGAGTCCGGCCTTGTCCAGCATGGCCTGGGTCGCAGCGTTCAGGTTCGGCACCAAATCGGCGCTGACGGTGACCACGTCGATCTCGGGATGATCGGACATGAACTTGCCGAGCTGCGGCAGCTCGAGCTTGCAGGGGCCGCAGGTGACGCCCCAGAAATGGATCAGCGTCGGACGACCCGCATGGGTCCGCAGCACCTCGCGCCAGGTGCCGCGCTCGAACGGCTTGAGCGATGGCGGTGCTGCGGTGCTCGACGCCGTCAAGGCGACGAAGCCAAAGATCGCAAGGGCGGCGAATGCGCGTTTCATGACTCATCTCCGATCGGCTGCAACCGATAGCCATCCGACTTGGTCATCCAGGACAGGAAGATCTGCCTGCCACGGGCGACCAGCAGCGGGTGATCCGACGCATTGTCCGTGCTGGCAAGGGCGCGCGGCTTCGACCACGTCTCGCCATCGTCCCGCGATTGCATTCCCATCACCGTGGTGCGCTCGCCGTCGAACTCCTTCCACACCAGCGTCGTGCTGTCCTGGGTCGCGAGCACATAGGGTCGCGTCGGATTGCGGTCGGCCTGGCCGATCGCCATGGGTTCCGAGAACGTCCGGCCACCGTCGCGCGAATGCGCGTAGAACAGCCCCTTGCGAACCTTGCCGCTTGTGAACCAGGCGACATGATAGGTGCCCGCCGGCGACACGGTCAGGCTCGGCCCCTGATGCGGGCAGGCCTTGATCTGCCAATCATCGGTGCTGACCCGGTGGACCTCGCCGGGGGTGCCGAGGTCGCTGAACGTGACCACCGCATGGTCGCGCACGCTGCCTTCGAAGATGTTGCGGAACATCACCACCGGACGTCCCGGCCCCGCGAAGGCAACGCCGAGCCGGCAACATTCGCAGGTGTTGTCCTGGGCCAGCGTCGCTTCGGCATAGGTGGCGCCGCCATCGCGCGATGATGAGAAGAACAATCCCGCGCCCTCGTAGGCGCGCCCGGCGGCCTTCGCCGGCACCCGATTGCGCTTGTCGAGCCACGCCACGAAGACGGTGCCGTCCTGGTCCAGCGCCAGCGCCTCGAAGCGCTGGCTTTCGTTGTTTGGCGTGATGGGACGAGGCGCCGCGAAGCTTTTGCCGCCATCCTCCGACCGGGAGTACAGCACCTGCCCGTTGAACGCCTGGTCGCGGAAGATCGAGAACGCCACCGCTATGACGCCTTTGCCGTCGACCACCAGCTTCGGACGGGCATCGGGCCCCCAGTCGAGATTGAGCTGCTGCTCGGTGACCGGTACGGCGGCGGAATACGTTTTCCCGCCGTCGGTCGAGCCCGCCACCGACACCCGTCCTCCGGCCATCCAGACGAGCCAGAGCTTGCCGTCTTCAGCGAAGAACGGCGTCACCTTGGTGGCGCATCGGAGCTCGGTGCCCTCGCATGCGGCGTCCGATCCGTGCTGATGTGCCATCTGGGCTTGGGCGGTGAGCGGACAAAGCATGGCGATCGCCAGCCCGACGAGCCCACTCCGAAGCTGTGCGATCCTTGTCATCTCGGTCCTCATCGGAATGCCACCTTCATGCCGGCCAGGAAGGCGCGCGGCGAGCCGGCGTAGATCGTTCCCGTGCCCGCCAGTCCCTGCACGCCGGCGCCCGTCACCGTATTCTGCAGGTTGTTTGCGGAGGCGATGTAGGTGCGGTCGAACACATTGCGGACTTCGAAGAAGACGTTCATCGACTTGAACGTGTCCGAGGCAAGCTCGGTCTTGTAGTGAACGTTCAGATTGACGAGATCGTAGCCCGGCGCCTTCAGCAAATTCGCATTGTCCATATAGAACGAGTCCTTCCACTGGACCTCGACGAACCCACCAAGTCCGGCGAACCTCCCGCTGTCGTGATCATATCCGAGCCGCGCGGTAAGCTCGTTCGGCGAGATGCCGGGGATCTTGTTGCCGGCGCGGTTGAAGCTGAACAGGTTGCTGCCGTTCACAAGGTTCTCAGAATACTCGGTGTAGACTTGGTCGAGGTAGGTGTAGGCGGCGGTGAACCGCCATCCCGGCAAAAACCGCCAGTCTGCCGTCAGCTCAACGCCCTTGTGCTCCGAACGCGGCGCGTTGAAGGTGTAGGAGGTGTTCTGCGTCCCCGTGACGGCCTGGGTGACGATCTCGTTGCGGAAGAACTCGTAGAAGCCCGTCGCGCTGAGGGTCAGAGACCGGTTCGGCGTCCAGTCGAAACCCACGTCGTAGCCCAGATTGGTCTGCGACTTCAGTTGGGTGTTGTTGCCGAAATCGCCGGTCGGCAGCACGAACAGGTTCGAGACCTGCGGCGTGCCGTAGCCCGTCGCGACGCGGGCCCGCAGCAGCCAATCGCTGTTCACCCGGTAGAGCAGCGCCAGTTCGGGAGCGAGATTGTCGAACTGCCGGTCCGCGGTCGTGATCGTGGTCGTCGTTGCCGTCGCGCCGTAGGTGTAAGCGGTGTTCACGCCGCGCAGATGGGTGCGCTCCCAGCCGAGACCGGCCACCGCGGTCAGCGCCGCCGTCAGCTTCAGCTCCTCGCGCGCCCGCAGGCCGTAGTTGGTGGTCTCGCTCCAGGTATTGGCCGAGAGGCCGCCGAGCGCCGCGTTGCCGCCGGGCACGACGAAGCGCGTATCTCCCGACGCGGTCAGCGTGTTGTAGAACCCGCCGAAGAAAGCGGTCGATTCCAGGCCGAAGATCTCACCCCTCTTGGTGATGTCGCTCATGTAATTGTATGACGGATAGTCGCCGATCGCGCTGGTCGATCCGGTCGGCTGGCTGATGTTGCGGTCGTCGAACACGAACTGGTTGCGCCAGGTCGTGTCGTTGTCGAAGTCGTGCTCCCAGCGGCCCCCGACGATGGTGCGGCGGTCGTTGCGGCCGAGGCCCGCCTGCAATGCGGTCTCCTGATCCACCCCACCGAGTGTATTCAATCCGTTCTTATTGAGGCCGACGATCGCGCAGCCGGCTGCTCTGGATGCCCAGGTGGTGCAGCCCTGCTGATACGGGTTCTGATAGTACTGGCTCAGCGTGTATCGAAGCGGCAGCCGCGTGAACAGGTCGTTGTTGATGATCTTGACGGTGAAGCGGTCGTCGGGCGTCGCCTTGTAGGTGCCGAGGAAGTTGACGGTCTGGGTGTTGAACCAGCTATTGCCGAGATAGCCGTCGCCGCGGACGTCGCTGGTGAACAACGAGCCCTCGAAGTTGCCGACCTTCTTGCCGAACGTCATGTAGTTGCTGAGATAGCCGAAGCTGCCGCCTTCGCTGCCGATCTCCGCACCGTCGATGCTGCTGCCCGGGCGGGTGCGGAAATTGATCGCGCCTCCGGTCGCATAGTTGCCGTAGAGCGCCGAGGACGGCCCGCGGATCACGTCGACCGCACCATAGGCGTGGGGATCGATCAGGTCGCTGCGCGACAGCCCGTCCGGCTGGGTGACTGGAAATCCGTCCTCGAACAGCACGATGTTGCGGATGCCGAAGCCGTTGCGGGCATTGGAGCCGCGGATCGAGATGCCAAGGTCGCGCGGTCCGTTGCCCTGCTTGAGCGAGACGCCGGGGCTTTCGCGCAGGATGTCGCCGACGGAAAACGCAGGCCGGTCATCGTAGCGGCTGCGGTCGATCGTGGTCGCGGTCTGGCCGGTCGGCGACTGGCTGAGCTGGTTGCGGGCGGCGCCGGCACCCGAGGCTCGGTCGGACACCGCTCCTCCCTGTCCGGAGCTGCTGACCACGGATGCGGCAGCCGGCTTTGGCGCGCGCGCGCGGACGGACGTTGGCTGCGTGACCGGCTTGCGCACGGCCCGTTGTGGTGCGGCACGCGGCGCGTCGACGGTGACGGACGGCAATTCCTTCTCGGTCTCGGCGCGCGCGATCGTGGCCGATTGCAGCAGCAAGAGCTGCAGTGCGAGCACGCTCACACCACCCAGGGCATGACGACGGAACATGTTTGACTTCCCCGATGCCGGCTCTGCACGGCCGGTCTTCCTGATTCAAAACGGATCGGCACGCGGCTGCGGCCGATGACGATTTCTGTCCTCAGGAGAGGGAGGGAGGTCCTCTTGGTTGCGCCTGTGCCCGGGCAAGCAGATGAACGAGGCGGAGCTCGCGCGCCGTCCAGACGATGGACGCCGTCAGACCCAGCGGAGCCGCATCGAACGGCGCGGGCGGCGTATCGAGCGCCGCGGCGGCGTGCAGCACGCAGCACATGACGCAGTCAAGGCCGCAGGCGGTGCGGTCGGTATCGCCACCAGGGGGCGCCGCATCCGTCTCGGCATGACAGATCGCCATCCCGCCGAACGGATCGGCCGTCGCGATCGTCACGGCGCTCAGGGCGGACACCGCCACTGGCGCCAGCACCTGCAACAGCATTGCTAGCAGCACGACCGGCAGATATCGGCCAAGCTTCTGACGGACATTGGCAGGACGTCGGGCGCGGTCAGCCGCCACCAGCCGGCTCGCGCGCGAACCGGCTGTCATGGCGGCGTTCAACACCCGTTGGTTCATCGAGGCCGGCCCTCCGTCGGAGTCGCGAGGCGCCCGGCCTACATCTTCATGCCGGAATGATCGTGCTGCTTCATCATGCTGCCGCCCTCGCCCCCCGGCCCCTTGGCGCCGACCGCCTGCACCTCGAGCGTCACGGACACCTTGCCGGCCTTCTCGAACTCCAGCGTGACCGGCAGCTTGTCGCCCTGCTTCAGCGGGCTCTTCAGATCCATCAGCATCAGGTGATAGCCGCCCGGCGCCAGCGCGACGGTCTTGCCCGGCTCAATCGTGACTCCCTTGTCGAGCGGACGCATGGTCATCACGCCGTTGGTGACGGCCATCTCGTGAATCTCGACCCGCCCGGCGACAGCGCCGGTCACCGCGACGAGGCGGTCCGGCGCGCTGCCCTTGTTCTCGATGGTCAGATAGCCGGCGCCCGTCTTGGCGCCACCCGGCGTGGCGCGGCTCCATGGCTGGGTGATGACGAGGTCACCGGCCTTCACGTCCGCGGCGAAGGCGGCAGAAGATCCTCCCAACAGGAGAGCGAATGCAAGCAGAGAGCGTCCGAGGAAGGTCATGTCGTCATCCTTTTCTTGGCGGCGATGCGCCAGCTTGATCGATTGGCGCGTATCCGCACGGCCAGGGCCGAGCAGACAACGCAGGTCGTAATCTTGCGATTTGGAGATGAGGGCCGCACAGCGGCCAGCGCGGCGTCACGCTGCGGGCGGAGCCCTTGCCTGCGCGTTCGAGAAGGCCTTGGTCATCCGGCCGGCCGGATCACCGGCCCGCCACACGACCTCGCCCGAATCCCGTTGCGGCGTGGCGATGACGGACAGCTCCGGCCCATCCAGGGTGACCGGCTGCGCCAGGCAGCACAGCGAACAGCCGTGGAGCGCGGGCTTGGCCGGCGACTCGTCGTCCACCGACTGGGAACCGGGCTGGCTGTGGCAGATTTCGAGGCCGTGCAGGGGATCAGCCACGGCTGACGCGGCCGCCCAGGCAACGCCGATCGGCGCCAGGATCTGCACCATCAGTGCGATCAGCATGATCGGGAGAAACGCCTGCAGCCGCTGCCGCATGAAAGCCTGCCAAATGAACTGAATTGTTGTGCCCGAGCGAACGCCCGGAGTCGAGGTCGCGCAGGGCACAGTCAGCACATTTCGCCAGCGGTCGTTGATTAAGAACAATCCGCTACGCCCGGATGGGCCTTCGCGGGACGCCAGCCTCCAAGGTAATTCAGCACCTACCGCGAGAAGACTCGAAAATAAAGCTCGTCAATTGCAAGCACTTACCGATCATTTCAGGAAGTGCGCGAAATTTGAACAATCGTTGCCGAAAAGGATGACAAACGCCAAAAGATCGTCTACGAATTCGGGCCTCAGGCTATCGCTTGCGGAAGTCTGGTGGTCCAAGTCTCGGGAGGAGCCCTGGCGCGCAACAAGCAGCGTCACCCCGCTTAACAAGATCAAATCTGAACTTGCGGGATATCTAAAGGGTCGACACAATTTCCGAGCAGGGCCCGCTGCCCTGCTCTATTTTTTTGGCAGTCATCGCAGCGCGCCACGATATTCTCCGTTGACGGTATCGCGGGCCGCATGAACGCTGTCTGAACACGCAATCACCTCAGGCCATCGCAGCAGTCGCAAAGCACGACAACGGAGCGCACCACCGCGCCTTGGCCCTCGGCCATGGCAGTGTCACGGACAGCGGTTCGCGGCCAGTCACCGTCCAGCGCAACGAACCATCGCCGATCGTCAGGATGCCCGCCGCTTCGGCTGGATCGCCCGAGATGAACGTCTCCGTCAGCGACTGCAAGGTCAGATGCGGTGTGCCATCGACCGTTGTCAGCGTATTCCAATGAACGTGGCCGGCGAGTCCGACGATCGGGCACGGCGCATCCGCGATCGCCGCGCGGATCGCGTCGGTCTCGGCATAGGCCGCGTGTCCCGGATTGGCTTCGAAGTAGTAGTTGCCGGTCTGAGCATGTCCTGACAACGGCACGTGGCTGACGAGCAAGGTCGGCCGGTCATCCTGAGCGAGCAGCTGGACCAGCGCGTCGAGATCGCTCGCGGACAGGCGAAAGCCGCGCGTCGGCGTCAGACTCACGTCGGGCTGCCAGAACACACATCTGACATCACCGACGATCACCGCGCGCGATCCGCTCGGACGATCGAGGATCGCTTCATTGTCGGCGAGGCTGAACAATGCGACATCAAGATTGCCACTGACGTGATGATGCGTCGGTGCGAGCTTCGCGAAGCACATCGCGACATCGCTTTGCAGCAGCCGATCGCGCTCGGGATCTTCGTCAGAAATCCGGTCGCCGAGATCGATGACCGCATCGATGTCTTCGGCGTTCACTTCCGTGACGAAGCGCTCGAGCAGTTGCAGCGCCACCGATCCCCGCTTCGTGGGCGTATCCCGGCCGTGATGGATGTCGGCGATCACGGCGATGCGCGTCGTTGCCAAAGGTTCTCTCCCAAAGCTGCGCTGCCGCGTACCACGGGCGCATCACGGTTTTCTGACATCGCGCGTGCAGCGCGAAAGTCGCTCGGTGCGACGCACAACATCCGGCTGTGGCGTGATCAATGGGGTTGTGAAACACTGCTGCTCTCGGCGGCGCGATCAATGACGCCGCCGGACAACGATGGGACAGGGAGCACGGGATGTCCGGCACTAGAAAAACGTCCACGACGAGGCGCGATCTTCTCCAGGCGGCGACGGCCGCGGGCTCTGCGGCGGCCCTTCTCGCCGGCTTTGGCATCACTCCGGCGATGGCCGCCGAGATGGGCCGCTCCGAAAAGCCGCTCAAGGCAGCCTTCTCCAATGCCGGCTTGCAGGCGACCTGGTGCGCCCAGGGCAAGCAGGCCGCGGAATGGTGGGGCAAGCTGCTCAATGTCGAGGTGACCTGGTTCGACGGCCAACTCGATGCGGTGAAGCAGCGCGCCGCGATCGACAACATGGCGTCGCAGAAGTGGGACTTCGTCGCGATCCAGGCGTTCGGCATCGGAACCCTGACTCAGCCGGTGCAGAAGATGATCGATGCCGGCATTCCCGTGATCGACATGGACACGCTGATCGCGCCGCTCGATCAGATCAACGTCCACTCCTTCCTCGCACCCGACAACGAGTTCATGGGCGCATCGGTCACGCAGGCTCTGGCGACTGCGATGGGCGGCAAGGGCAAGATCATCATGACGCAGGGCGCGCTCGGCCACACCGGCGCGCAGGGCCGCGCCAAGGGCTTCAACTCGGTGATCAAGCAGTTCCCGAACATCGAGGTGCTGGACACGCAGCCGGCCGACTGGGACGTGTCGAAGGCGGCACGGCTGTGGGAGACCTATCTCACGAAATATCCGCAGATCGACGCGGCGTTCTTCCACAATGACGACATGGCCCTCGCCGCCTACAACATCATGAAGGCGCGCAACCGCACCAACATCCTGATCGGCGGTGTCGACGCCATGCCGCCGGCGATCCAGGCGGTCAGCGAGGGCCGCATGTTCGCGACCGTGCGCAATCCGTCCTGCCGCATCCATGGCGGCGCGATCGTCGCAGGCGTCGCCGCGGTCACCGCCGGCGAAAAGAGCGGCCAGGGCATTCCGAAGCACGTCATCACCGACGGGCCCGTCGTGACCAAGGCCAATGCCGCCGGCATGCAATGGATGGAGGATCACTTCCTGATCTGAAGTCCCTCCCATGTCGAACAGCCGCCCGCCTCTTCTGGAATTGCAGGACATCACCAAGTCGTTCGGCGGCGTCACCGCGTTGCGCGGCGTCGACTTTACTCTTCGCCCCGGCGAGATCCATGGTCTCGTCGGGGAGAACGGCGCCGGCAAGAGCACGCTGATGAAGATCATCGCCGGCGTGCACACCGGTTTCTCCGGCCGTTTCCTGCTCGACGGCCGCGAGGTTCATTTCAACTCCGTGCGGGACGCTCGCGCGGCCGGCATCGCGATGGTGCACCAGGAACTCAGCGTCGCGCCGGACCTCACCGTGGCCGAGAACGTGTTTCTCGGCAACCAGCCGACAAATGCGCTCGGCATCGTGCAGTGGCGTCGCATGGCACGCGAGGCCACCGAGCAGCTCAAGCGACTCGGCATCGACGCCGATCCGATGAGCCGGCTGGGAGATCTGCCGATCGGCGTTCAGCAGCTGATCGAGATCGCGCGGGTGCTGTTCTCCGGCGCGCGCATCATCATCCTGGACGAGCCGACCTCGGCGCTGTCGCCGCCCGAGGTCGAGCGGCTGTTCGCGGCGTTGCGCAAGCTGCGCGAGCAGGGCACCGGGATCGTCTTCATCTCACACTTCATCGAGGACATCCTGCTGATCTCCGACGAGGTCACGGTGTTCCGCAACGGCCGCAAGATCATGGAGACGCGTGCCGCCGACACCAGCAAGGCCGCGCTGATCGAGGCCATGATCGGCAAGGGACGCGATGCGCTGGAGGACAGCTACACCCACGACATCACCCTGCCCGCGCCGACGGCCGACAAGCCCGTGGTCGTCGAAGCCGAGGGCCTGTCGCTGGCGCGCAATCTGAAGCGCGTCTCGTTCGCCGTGCGTGCCGGCGAGGTGCTCGGCATCTACGGCTTCATGGGCTGCGGCCAGCTCGAGCTGGCGCGCATCCTGTTCGGCAAGCTTGCGCCCGACGCCGGCGAGCTGCGCGTATCAGGCCAGCGCAACCGCTTCAAGAGCACGGCGGATGCGCGCCGCGCCGGCATCGCCTTCGTGCCGGAGAGCCGGCGCGACATGCTGTTCCTGCAGGAGCCCGTCTACAAGAACATCTCGATCAGCATCCTCGACCGCATCAACGCCGTGCTGTTGAAGCCGGCGCGCGAGCGCGCGCTCGCCAAGCGCCAGGTCGAGCAGTTGCAGATCAGGCCCGCGGATGTCGAGATCGACCTCGGCCTGCTCTCCGGCGGCAACCAGCAGAAGGTCGCGCTGGCCAAATGGCTGAGCCATCCGCCGCGGCTGCTCGTGCTGTGCGAGCCGACCCGCGGTATGGATGTCGGCGCCAAGAGCGACGTCATCGGAATCGTGCGGAAGCTGCGCGACCAGGGCATCGCCGTGATCGTGCTCTCGACCGAGCCGGAGACCGTGCTGTCGATGGCCGACCGTGTCATCGTGCTCAAGCGCGGCGAGGTCGTGCGCGAATTTGCCGGCGAAACCATCAGCAAAGACCGTCTGCTCGAGGCGGCGTAGGGAGATTGTCATGGCGCATGGCGAGACCGTTCCGATGCCGGAGGCGCCGTCGCGGCGCGCAGGCGGGGTCGCATCGCTGCTGCGCTCGCAGATGCGCAACATCGCGCCGTTCCTGACCTTGATCTTCCTCACGGCGTTCTTCGCGATCGCGAGTCCGTCCTTCGCCACGCTCGACAACGTTGGCAACATCCTGACCCAGGTGTCGGTCACCGGCATCATCGCGGTCGGCCTCACCTTCGTGATCCTGTGCGCCGAGATCGACCTGTCGATCGCCGCCATCGCCAACGTGACCGGCATCGCCGTTGCCTACTTCACGATGCAGGAGTCCTACGTCAACATCGCCAACGTGCCGATGCCCGGTTTTGTCGCCATCCTGCTCGCGCTGGCGCTGTGCGCATTGCTCGGCCTGGTCAACGCCTTCGGCCTGACCGTGATCGGCATTCCCTCCTTCATCATGACGCTCGCGATGATGCAGATCGCCGCCGGCATCTCGGCGATGCTGGTGCGCGGCCAGATCGCCTACAAGGTTCCCCCCATCATCACGACGCTCGGCTCCAGTTCCGTGGCGGGGGTGCCCTGGATCGTGATCGTGGCCGCCCTGATGCTGTTGCTCGGTCACCTCGTGCTGACCTACACGCGGTTCGGCCGCTACGTCTACATGGTCGGCGGCAACCGCGAGGCGGCGGAGTATTCGGGGCTGAACGTCAAGCTGATCCTCGGCAGCGTGATGGTGATCTCGGCCGTCTGCTCGGGGATCGGCGGCATGCTCGGCGTGGCGCATTTCGGCAGCGCGCAGCAGAATGAGTTCGACACCTACCTGCTGGATTCGATCGCCGCCGTCGTGGTCGGCGGCACCAGCCTGTTCGGCGGCCGCGGGGGCATCGGCAACACCATCGTCGGCCTGTTCGTGCTCGGCGTGCTCAACAACGGCCTCGACCACGTCAACATCGACAGTTTCCTGAAGATCCTGATCCGCGGCCTGATCCTGCTCGCCGCCCTGGTGATCAACGTCTATGCCCAGCGGCTGCGGGCGAAGGCGGCGGATTGAGCGTGCTGCGACGCGCGCTGCCGTAGCCCGGAAGCGACATCCGCGATCACACGAGCCGTATCGGAAAACCCGGATGTCGCTTCATCCGGGCTACGAGCTCTTCCGCAACGTTGCGAGCGCAGCTCGCCCCTCATAACGACGTAGAAGGCCGAGGCGACGGAATTAAAGCCCCGGCTGCCAGTGGCGCAACTCGCGGGCAGCCCGCGTCACCGCCCCGATCGTCGTGAACGTCGTCGTCTCCACCATCAGCGTCCGTGCCAACCGCAGTGCCCGCACCTCGCAGGTCGCGCGCCGCTTGGCGTCCTCGATCAGTTCGAAATCGATGTTGTGCGCGAGGCCGAGGATGCGACGAATGATCTTGGCCGCGGTGAAACCGATGGCGTCCTGGAACAATCTCACCACGTAGGCCTGACGCTCGGTCTCCAGGCGTGCGGCGCCCGCTTCACCCGGAAACAGTGACCGCGGATACGCATCGCCTGTCGCCTCGCTGCGCCACAGCGCCAGGAACTTGCCCGCGAAACCGTTCCAGACCTCATCGACTGCCGCCAGCACCCATCCCTCGAAGTGCTCCCGCTCGCCCGCCCGCTGCTCGTGTCCTTCGGACGCAAAATAGGCCATCAGCAGATTGGCGAGGACCGCACCGACGTCGAATCCCATCGGACCGTAGAAGGCGAATTCCGGGTCGATCACCTTGGTCTCGGTGTCCGTCACCATGATCGACCCGGTGTGCAGGTCGCCATGGATCAGCGCCTCGGCACAGGACAGGAATTTCAGCTTGAGCCTGGAGATCGCGACGTGCAGATCGAGATCGGCGCGAATGTCGGCCGCGGTCGCGTCGAGCCACGGTGACGTCCAGCGGTTTTGCTCGGCGATGCGATAGGGGTCGGTGAAGATCAAATCCTCGGTGATCTTGCACAGCGCATGATTGCCGGCAAAGCTTGCGATCGCCTCCTTCTTCTCGGCGGCAGACAGTGCGAGGTCGGACGAGAAGAACAGCGTCCGCGCCATGAAGGTCGTGATGTGATCGACGAAGGCCGGATAGGTTGTGCCCGCGACCAGCCCCTTGCGCATGATGATGTGCGGCTCCAGCAGCTCCATCGCCGTCAGCGCCAGCGCCGCATCATGGTGGACGATGGCCGGCACGAGGCCGGGGGCAAGGCGGTTCTGATGCGTCAGCGCCAGATGCTCATAGTGGGCGCGTGACAGCGGCAGCGGCCAGCTCTCGCCGACCAGCCGCACGTAAGGCAGCGCCTGCTTCACCGCGAGACCGCCGGACGATCCCTTGACGATGAAGACCAGATTGAGGTTGCCATCGCCGACCTCGGTGATTGACCAGCGCTCGGCCGGTCCGCCGAGTTGCCCTGCAACTGAAGGGATCCCCGCGAGATAGTTTCGAAGATCAACCTCGTTCAGAATGCGATAGCCCGATTGCGTCCCGTTCCGGGCTTCGGCCGATATCATCACGCGCAACCTCCCTGTCGGTCTTGTTTTGACCTCCTATAGCAAAAAAGCCGACGCACGTCCGCGCATCGGCTTCGAGAGAACGTTGTGCGATGCGAGCGGGGCTAGAACGGAATCCCCATCAGCCGCGAAAGCCGCTCAACGCTGAGATAGCCGGCCTGATAGGCCACGAGTGACAGGGCGAAGATCGCGGCCGACAGCAGCGTCGTCCAGATCAGGCGCCGCCCCATTCGGCTGATCGTCGGCGCACCGGGGTCGGTGCCTAGCGGGCCTCCGCCGGACTCGTGCTGGCTGCGGATGCCGAACGGCAGGGTCACGAACAGCGTGACCCACCACATCACGAAGTAGATCGCGAGCCAGGTGGAGATCGTATAGGCCATGGTCGCCCCGCTGCCTCAGGCCTGCTCGATCTCGACGAGCGCGCCGGAAAAATCCTTCGGATGCAGGAACAGAACCGGCTTGCCATGCGCGCCGATCTTCGGCTGGCCGTCGCCGAGCACGCGGGCACCCTCCTTGATCAGGGTGTCGCGCGAGGCGATGATGTCGGCCACCTCGTAGCAGACGTGATGGATGCCGCCGTCCGCGTTGCGCTCGAGGAATTTGGCGATCGGTGACGCCTCGCCCAGCGGCTGGATGAACTCGATCTTGGTGTTGGGCAGAGTGACGAACACCGTGATCACGCCATGCTCCGGCAGCGGTACCGCCGCCGAAATCTCAGCACCGAATGCCGCGCCATAAATCCTGGCGGCCTTTTCGGCGTCCTTGACCGCGATGGCGACGTGGTTGAGCCGGCCCAGCATGACATCCTCCACTTTTTCTTTTTGAACGGCCGTTCAGCAGGCCCGCGTCAGACTTCCAAGACATGGACGAGACAGATCGGCTTCTTGCCCCACTGCTCATTGACCGCCGAACGCACCGCCCGCCGGACGGATTCTGCCGCTGCGTCAGAATCGCGCCGACGCGCCCGCGGCAGACCTTCGAAGGTGGAAACGACAGCATCGAAGACGATGTCGTCCATCTCCTCGCCCGCCGCATTCTTCTCGGGGATGCCGACCATGTCGACCTCGGGATCGTCGGCCAGCTCGCCCTTCTCGGTGATGGCGAGCGCCACGAAGATGCAGCCAGCAAAGGCCATCTTGCGACGCTCGACCACAGCGCGCGACTTCGAATCCTCGACGATGCTGCCGTCCTTGTAGAGCCGCCCCGCCGGCAGTTGGTCGATGATTCCGGGATCACCGGGGCCGAGCTTGACGAGGTCGCCATTGCGGCAGGTGATGACCTTGGGCACGCCGCAGGCGCGCGCCAGCCTCGCGTGCTCGTGCAGATGCAGCGCCTCGCCATGCACGGGGATCAGGAGCTGCGGCCGCGTCCACGCGATCATGTCGCGCAGCTCGTCGCGGCGCGGGTGGCCGGAGACATGGACGAGATGGTTGCGGTCGGTGATGATCTCGATGCCCTGCTGCACCAGCCCGTTGATGACGGCGCCGACCGCCTTCTCGTTGCCGGGGATGGTGCGCGACGAGAAGATGACGGTGTCGCCCTTGTTCAAGGTGACCAGCGGATGATCGTCATTGGCGATGCGCGAGAGCGCCGCGCGCGGCTCGCCCTGGCTGCCGGTGCAGAGCGCGAGCACCTTGTCGGCCGGGAAATGGCCGTAGAGATCCATGCCGCGGAAGTTCTGCACGCCGTCGAGATAACCGGTCTCACGCGCGACCTGGACCACGCGTTCCATGGCACGGCCGACGATGACGACCTCGCGCTCGGCCTCGCGCGCCGCTTCGGCAACGGCGCGGATACGCGCGACGTTGGAGGCGAAGGTGGTCACGGCCACGCGGCCCTTTGCTTCCTTCACCAAAGCCGCGATCGTCTTGGCAACCTCGGCCTCGGACGGCGAGCGTCCCTCGCGCACGGCATTGGTGGAATCGCCGATCAGTGCGAGCAATCCGGCATCACCGAGCTCGCGCAGCCGCTTCTCGTCGGTCGGCGCGCCCAGCACCGGCGTCGGATCGATCTTCCAGTCGCCGGTATGCAGGACAGTGCCAACCTCGGTGTGGATCGCCAGCGCGTGCGATTCAGGGATCGAATGCGCGACCGGAATGAACTCGACGTTGAACGGACCGATGTCGACGCGGCCGCCGGAGGGGATCACCTTGACCGGGATCTTGGCTGGGAGGCGCTCGGCCTCGCACTTGGCCTCGAACAGTGCGGCGCTGAACTTGGTCGCGTAGATCGGGCATTTCAGCCGCGGCCACAGGTCTATGATCGCGCCGAAATGATCCTCATGCGCGTGGGTCAGCACGAGGCCGACGAGATTGTTGCGCTCCTTCTCCAGGAAAGCGACGTCGGGCATGATCAGGTCGATGCCCGGCAGATGCTCCTCGTCGCCGAAGGAGACGCCAAGATCGATCGCGAGCCACGAGCGCTGGTGGCGATTGCCGAGCCCGTAGATCGACAGGTTCATGCCGATCTCGCCGACACCTCCGAGCGGCGCAAATGTCAGTTCGTCGGGACGTGCCATCTAGACCGCTCCTTTGGATGCGACCGAGCCGAAATGAACATCACCGGCCGTGATCGGCTCCAATCGTCCCTCCGCGGTCCGCACCAGCATACAACCCTGTTCGTCGATCGTGTCGAAAATCCCCTCGATGATAGCATGTCCGGACCTGATGGCGACCGGCTGGCCGAGGCCTGCGGCGCGCTCGAGCCAGAGTTTCCGGATGTCACCGAAGCCCCGTCCCTCGTTCCAGATGCCGAAATACTCGACCCAGGCATCCGACAGCGCCGAGAACAGGTCCTCGGCGGTCACCTGGATGCCGAGGTCCGCCAACGACACCGCCGGTGTCGGGGTATCCAGCGGCGCCGCGACCACGTTGGTTCCAATACCGGCAACCACCGCAAGCCCTTGAGCCACCTGCTCCGCCTCGAGCAGCATGCCGACGATCTTGCGGCCGTCAGCCAGCACGTCGTTGGGCCATTTCAGCGCGAATGACGCGCGTGCTCCGGACCGCAGCGCGGCCTCGATGCTCACCTGGCGCAACGCGCTCTCGATGGAGAGGCCGGCGGCGAAGCCGAGTGTGGCTGCGATCGCAGGAGCCACGTTCAGCACTTCCAGCACGCTCGAGGCCAGATTGCCGCGCGGGGCGATCCACGGGCGCTGGCGCCGGCCGCGCCCGGCCGTCTGCTCAGATGTGACAAACCAGCACGGCGCCTTGCCGCCCTCTCGGGCCGACTTCAGCGCCTCGACATTGGTTGAGCCGGTCTGGTCGAACGTGACGAGTCGGTAGCCAGCCTTGTCAGCCTGGGACCCTAGCGCAAACGTCATCTAGAACAGCGACTTCGCCGCGGCCGCGGCCGCGCTGACCAGCGGGCCGGGATAGGCGAAGAACAGGATGTTGAAGACGCCGGAGATCGCGAGCACCGTGCGCAGCTCGATACGGACCGGATCGAGCGTCGGCAGCGGCTCGTCGAAATACATCGTCTTGACGATCAGGAGATAATAGTAGGCGCCGACCACGCTGGTGAGCACGCCGATCACCGACAGCGTGAACAGCCCGGCCTTGATGGCAGCGACGAAGACGTACCATTTGGCGAAGAAGCCCGCGAGCGGCGGCACGCCGGCCAGCGAGAACAGCAGCATCGCGAAGAAGAAGGCAAGCAGCGGATTGGTGCGCGACAGCCCCGAGAAGTCGCTGATCTTCTCGAACGACTGGCCGTTGCGCTTGATCGCCATGATCACGGCGAACGAGCCGAGCGTCATCGCGACATAGATCGCGATGTAGGTCAGCACGCCCTGCGCGCCCTCGACCGTACCGGCGGCGAGACCGACCAGCGCAAAGCCCATGTGGCCGATCGACGAATAGGCCATCAGGCGCTTGATGTTGGTCTGGCCGATCGCGGCGAACGAGCCGAGCGCCATCGAGGCGATCGAGACGAACACGATGATCTGCTGCCACTGGAAGGTGATGCCGGGAAACGCCGTCAGCGCGACGCGCGCGAACACGGCGATCGCCGCGACCTTGGGCGCGGAGGCGAAGAACGCCGTCACCGGCGTCGGCGCGCCTTCATAGACGTCCGGCGTCCACATGTGGAACGGCACCGCCGAGACCTTGAAGCACATGCCGGCGAACAGGAAGACGAGGCCGAAGATGATGCCGACGCTGCCGGTCTTCGTCGCCGCCGCGATTCCGGCAAAACTCACCGTGCCGGTGAAGCCGTAGATCAGCGAGGCGCCGTAGAGCAGCATGCCGGAGGACAGCGCGCCGAGCACGAAATACTTCAGGCCGGCTTCGGTCGACTTGACGTTGTCACGATGGCTGGCCGCGACGACGTAGAGCGCGAGCGACATCAGCTCGAGACCGAGGTAGAGCGTGATCAGGTCGCCAGCCGAGATCAGCACCAGCATGCCCAAGGTCGAGAGCAGCACGAGGATGGCATATTCGAAGATGCGACGATCGGGCTTCGACAGGAACTCCGCCGACATGATCAGGGTCGCGATCGAACCGATCAGCGTCAGGATCTTCAGGAAGCGCGCATAGCTGTCAGCGATGAAGCTGCCGCCGAAGGCCTGGCCGCCCGGCTGCCTGAGCACGAGGATGCCGACCACGATCAGCAGAGCGACCGCCAACCACGTGACGAGCCCCGTCGTCTCCTGCCCGCGAAACGCGCCCAGCATCAACAGCGCCATGGCCCCCACGGCCAACAACAGCTCCGGCAGCACCACCCAAAGCTGAGGCCCAAGATTCTCGATCATCGTCTGTGTCCCGACCCCTCAAGGTCTCATCATTGGAGCAGCGCGGCGGCCTTCACGGCCGTCACGGCGGTATTGTAGTTGTTGACGAGCTGCTGCACCGACGCCGCCGACATGTCGAGGATCGGCTTCGGATAAACGCCGAACAGGATGGTCAGCGCCACCAGCGGAAACAGGATCACGCCCTCACGCAGGGTGAGATCTTTGATGCTGGCGAGCGACGGCTTGGTCAGCGCACCGAACACCACCTTGCGGTAAAGCCACAACGCGTAGGCCGCCGAGAGGATGACGCCTGATGTCGCGAAGAACGCGGTCGGGATCGACACCTTGAAAGTGCCGAGCAGGGTCATGAACTCGCCGACGAAGCCGGACGTGCCGGGCAGGCCGACATTGGCCATCGTGAACACCATGAACACCAGCGCGTAGACCGGCATCCGGTTCACGAGGCCGCCGTAGGCCGCGATCTCGCGGGTATGCATGCGGTCATAGACCACGCCGACGCAAAGGAACAGCGCGCCCGAGACGATACCGTGCGAAATCATCTGGAACACGCCTCCGGCGACACCCTGCATGGTGCCCGCGAAGATGCCCATGGTGACGAAGCCCATATGCGCCACCGATGAGTAGGCGATCAGCTTCTTGATGTCCTCCTGCATCAGCGCGACCAGCGAGGTGTAGATGATCGCGATCGCCGAGAGCGTGAACACCAGCGGCGCGAAGTCGTGCGAGGCCAGCGGGAACATCGGCAGCGAGAAGCGCAGGAAGCCGTAGCCACCCATCTTCAAGAGGATCGCGGCCAGGATCACCGAGCCCGCGGTCGGCGCCTCGACGTGCGCGTCCGGCAGCCAGGTGTGCACCGGCCACATCGGCATCTTCACCGCAAAGGAGGCGAAGAACGCCAGCCACGCCCAGGTCTGCAAGGACCGCGGCACCGCCGTATGCATCAAGGTCGGAATGTCGGTCGTGCCGGCGTTCCAGTACAGCGCCATGATGGCGAGCAGCATCAGCACCGAGCCGAGCAGCGTGTAGAGGAAGAACTTGAACGAGGCGTAGACCCGGCGCGGACCGCCCCAGACGCCGATGATCAGGAACATCGGGATCAAGCCGCCCTCGAAGAACAGATAGAACAGCACGAGGTCGAGCGCCGAGAACGTGCCGACCATCAGCGTTTCCAGGATCAGGAACGCCATCATGTATTCGCGCAGCCGGTTGGTCACCGACTTCCAGCTCGCGATGATGCAGAACGGCATCAGGGCGGTGGTCAGGATCACGAACGGCAGCGAGATGCCGTCGACGCCCATGTGGTAGCTGATGCCGGCCGCCAGCCAGTTCGACTTCTCGACGAATTGGAAGTCGGTCTGGGCGGGATCGAAGCGCAGCACCAGGATCACCGACACCCCGAACGTGATCAGCGTGGTCCACAGCGCGATCCAGCGCGCATTGCGCCTAGCCGCCTCGTCGTCGCCGCGGACCAGATAGATCAGCAGCGCACCGACGATCGGCAGGAAGGTGACGACGGAGAGAATTGGCCAGGTGGTCATTGCTGGCCCCCCATGAACATGAACCAGGTGATCAGGCCGGCGACGCCGATCAGCATGGCAAAGGCGTAATGATAGAGGTACCCGGTCTGGATCTTGACGACGTTGCGCGTGATGTCGAGCACCCGCGCCGAGACACCGTCCGGACCGAAGCCGTCGATGACGAAGCCGTCGCCCTTCTTCCAGAGGAAGCGGCCGAGCCACTTCGCCGGACGGACGAAGATCACGTCATACAGCTCGTCGAAGTACCACTTGTTGAGCAGGAACTTGTAGAGCAGCGGCTGCTGCGCGGCGAGCTCCTCCGGGATGTCCGGACGTCTGACGTAGAAGATGTAGGAGACCACAAATCCCAGCACCATCATGACGAAGGGAAGCTGAGCGAGCCAGGCCGGCATGTGCTCCATGTCTTCGAGAATGTGCGGGTTCATCTTCAGCGACTCGCCGAAGAAGTGCTCGACGCCATGGGGATCGGTGAACACGCCCTTGAACGGGAGGCCGGCCAGGATCGAGCCTGCCGCGAGCACGCCGATCGGGATGAGCATCCAGATCGGGCTCTCGTGTGCGGCATCATAATGATGCTGATCGTGCGGCGTGCCGAAGAAGGTCTTGAACACCAGGCGCCAGGAATAGAACGAGGTCAGGCCGGCGGCGACAATGGTGAGGAAATACGCGTAGGTCGCGAACGGATTGTGCGCGGCGTACGCCGCCTCGATGATCGCATCCTTGGAGAAGAAGCCTGCGAAGCCGGGGAAGCCGGTGAGCGCCAGGGTGCCGACCGTCATCACCGCGAAGGTGTATGGGATCTTGCGCCACAGGCCGCCCATGTTGCGGATGTCCTGCTCGTGATGCATCGCGTAGATCACCGAGCCAGAGCCCAAGAACAGCAGCGCCTTGAAGAAGGCATGCGTGAACAGATGGAACATGCCGACCGAATAGGCCCCTGCTCCCATCGCCACGAACATGTAGCCGAGCTGCGAGCAGGTCGAGTAGGCGACGATGCGCTTGATGTCGTTCTGCACGAGGCCGACGGTCGCAGCGAAGAACGCCGTGGTCGCGCCGAAGAACATCACGACGGCCTGGGCGTTCGGGGCGAGCTCGAACAGCGGCGACAGGCGCGCGACCATGAAGACGCCGGCGGTGACCATGGTCGCGGCATGGATCAGCGCCGAGACCGGGGTCGGACCTTCCATCGCGTCCGGCAGCCAGGTATGCAGCAGGAACTGTGCCGACTTGCCCATGGCGCCCATGAACAGCAGCAGGCAGGTCAGGGTCAGCGCGTCGGCATGCCAGCCGAGGAAGTTGATCGTCTTGCCGGCAAAGCTCGGCGCGGCGGCGAAGATGGTCTCGAAGTCGGTCGACTTCGCCAGCAGGAACACGGCGAAGATGCCGAGCGCGAAGCCGAAATCGCCGACGCGGTTGACGACGAAGGCCTTGATGGCGGCAGCGTTGGCCGACGGCTTCTGGAACCAGAAGCCGATCAGCAGGTAGCTCGCCAGACCGACGCCCTCCCAGCCGAAGAACAGTTGCACGAGGTTGTTCGCGGTCACCAGCATCAGCATCGCGAAGGTGAACAGCGACAGATAGGCGAAGAAGCGCGGACGGTTCGGATCCTCGTCCATATAGCCGATCGAATAGAGGTGGACGAGCGAGGACACGCTGGTCACAACGACCAGCATCACCGCCGTGAGCGTGTCGACACGCAGCGCCCAGGACACCTGCAGCTCGCCGGAATTGATCCAGGGCAACAGCTCTTTCACACCCGCCTCGTGGTGCATGAAGCCGACGCTGATCAGCATCGCCCAGGACAGGCCGGCCGACACGAACAGCAGCGCCGTCGTGATCACCTGCGCCGCCCAGGTGCCGGAGGCCGGCGGCTCGGCGACATGATGGTCGTCGTGTCCGTGGCCGTGATCGTCATGCGCGTGCGCGTCGGCGGCGCCGTGGTGATGACCGTCGTCGTGATGATGCTCGACCGTATCACCGCTCGGATGGCGCGCATGCGCGCCGAGCAGCGCGATCAGGCCGGCCAGGATCGCGCCCAGCAGCGGCAGAAAGACAATGGCCTGGATCATTCGCCCGTTCCCTTACGCATGACCTTGCCGGCGAGCCGGCCCCCATCTGTGCGGATCATGCGCCCTTAGCCCTTCATCATATTGACGTCTTCGACCGCAATCGAGCCGCGGTTGCGGAAGTAGACCACCAGCACGGCAAGGCCGATCGCGGCTTCCGCCGCCGCAACTGTCAAAACCAGCAGCGCGAACACCTGCCCGACGATGTCGCCCAGGAATGTCGAGAACGCCACCAGATTGATGTTCACCGCAAGCAGGATCAGCTCGACCGACATCAAGATGACGATGATGTTCTTGCGGTTCAGGAAGATGCCGAGGATGCCGAGCGTGAACAGCATGGCCGCGACGGCGAGATAGTGCCCCAATCCGATGGTCATTTCACCCACTCCGCCGCGTCCGTGTCCTGCAGCCCCTGCCCGACCGCGACCTTGCGGACCGCCATCGCCATCTCCGGCGTGCGCGCGTTCTGGACGTTGATGTCCTGGCGCTTGACGCTCGCCTTGTGGCGCAGCGTCAGCACGATCGCGCCGATCATCGCCACCAGCAGGATCATGCCGGAGAGCTGGAAGTAATGGATGTACTTCGTATAGAGCACGAGGCCGAGCGCCTCGGTATTGGTGACGTTGGTCGGGATCGCCGCGGTGATCGCCTTCGGCGTCGTCGGGTTGATGACCCAGTAGGACACCGTCAGCAGCAGCTCGAACAGGAAGATGCCGCCGATGACGAGTCCGATCGGCATGTACTGCAGGAAGCCCTCGCGCAGCTCCGTGAAGTCGACATCGAGCATCATGATCACGAACAGGAACAGCACCGCGACCGCGCCGACGTAGACGACCACGAGGATCATCGCCAGGAATTCGGCGCCCATCAGCACGAACAGGCCGGAGGCGTTGACGAAGGCGAGGATCAGATAGAGCACCGAGTGAACGGGGTTCTTCGAGACGATCACCATCACGGCCGAGGCCACGCAGACCGCCGCGAAGAGATAGAAGAAGAGCGCAGGAAGGATCATCGGACGGCCTCAGCGGTACGGCGCGTCGAGCGCGATGGCTTTGGAGATCTCGCGCTCCCAGCGGTCGCCATTCGCGAGCAGCTTGGCCTTGTCATAATACAGCTCCTCGCGGGTCTCGGTCGCGAACTCGAAGTTCGGTCCTTCGACGATGGCGTCGACCGGACAAGCTTCCTGGCACAGGCCGCAATAGATGCACTTCACCATGTCGATGTCGTAGCGCACCGTGCGACGGGTGCCGTCGTTGCGGCGCGGACCGGCCTCGATCGTGATCGCCTGCGCGGGACAGACCGCCTCGCACAGCTTGCAGGCGATGCAGCGCTCTTCGCCATTGGGATAGCGCCGCAACGCGTGCTCGCCGCGGAAGCGCGGCGAGATCGGGCCCTTCTCGAACGGATAGTTCAGGGTCGGCTTCGGCTGGAAGAAGTAGCGCATCGCGAGGAAGAATGCGGAGACGAACTCCTGCAGCAGCAGCGACCGTGCGGTGGCGGAAATGTTCATGACAGCCTCATTTCGGCGCGATGCCGGCGAAGTGCAGCACGCCTGCGACGATGACCACCATGGCCAGCGACAGCGGCAGGAACACTTTCCAGCCCAGTCGCATCAACTGGTCGTAGCGGTAGCGCGGCACGATCGCTTTCGCCATCGCGATCAGGAAGAACATGAAGAACAGCTTGAGCGAGAACCAGATGACGCCCGGCACCCAGTTGAACGGCGGCAGATCGATCGGCGGCAGCCAGCCACCCAGAAACAGGATCGTCGCCAGCGCGCACATCGTGGTGATCGCGACATACTCGCCGAGCATGAACAGCAGATACGGCGTCGAGCCGTATTCCACCATGAAGCCGGCAACGAGCTCCGATTCCGCCTCGACGAGATCGAAGGGCGGACGGTTGGTCTCGGCCAGCGCCGAGACGTAGAATACCACGAACATCGGGAACAGCGGCCAGACGTACCAGTTCAGGATCGTCAGCTGCGGCAGGCCGATCAGGCTCGCAAGCCCGCGGGCATGCTGCGCCTCGACCACCGCCGACAGGTTCAAGGTGCCGGCGCAGAGCAGCACGGTGATGATGACGAAGCCGATCGAGACCTCGTAGGACACCATCTGCGCCGCCGAGCGCAGCGCCGCCAGGAACGGATACTTCGAGTTCGACGACCAGCCGGCCATGATGATGCCGTAGATCGACAGTGACGAGATCGCGAAGATGAAGAGAATGCCGACATTGATGTCGGCGATCGCCCAGCCGAGATTGGTCGGGATCACCGCCCAGGCCGCCAGCGCCAGCACGCAGGACACCAGCGGTGCCAGCAGGAACACGCCCTTGTTGGCGCCGGCCGGAATGATCGGCTCCTTGAGCACGAACTTCAGCAGGTCTGCGAACGACTGGAACAGGCCCCAGGGCCCGACCACGTTGGGACCCCGGCGGATCTGCACCGCCGCCCAGATCTTCCGGTCGGCCAGCAGGATGTAGGCGATCGCGACCAGCAGGACGACGAGCAGCAGGACGCTCTGCGCGACCATGATGATCAGCGGCCAGAGGAAGCCGGTCCAGAACGAGCTTGCGAAGAAATCAGCCATCAGGTCACGCTCACTCCGCTGCCGTCAGCATCTGCCCGGAAGCCAGACGGGAACATTCCGCCATGACCGCCGATGCGCGCGCGATCGGATTGGTGAGATAGAAGTCGTCGATCAGCGGCTTGAACGGTGCCTTCTCGAGGTTGCCGCCCTTGCCAGCCAGGGTCTTGATGTCGGCGATCTTGCCCGCCTCGATCTGGTCGACGCGGCCAAGATGCGGCACGGCCTTGATGATCGCAACGCGCAGCGCGGCCAGCGAGTCGTAGCCGAGCTTCCTGCCGAGCACGTCGGACAGCGCCCGGATGATCGCCCAGTCCTCGCGTGCCTCGCCCGGCGGGAATGACGCCCGGCCCGTCATCTGCACCCGGCCCTCGGTGTTGACGTAGAGCCCGGACTTCTCGGTGTAGGCAGCCCCCGGCAGGATGACATCGGCACGATGGGCACCGCGGTCGCCATGGGTACCGATGTAGACGACGAAAACGCCCTCGGGCACATCGACCTCGTCAGCGCCGAGCAGGAACATCACGTCCATGGTGCCGAACGTCGTCATCTGCGCAGCCGTGAGGCCGGTTCCGTTGAAGCCGATGTCGAGGGCGCCGACCCGCGAGGCGGTGTCGTGCAGCACGGCAAAGCCGTTCCAGTCGTCGCGCACGGCGTTGACGTCCATCACGATCTTGGCGGCCAGCGACAGGATCGCGCCGCCATCGTGGCGCGCGGCGGCGCCGGCGCCGACCAGCACGATCGGGTTCTTGGCGTTGCGGAAGGTGGTCGCAAACGAGTGCTTGCCGGCGGCGACGTCGCTCAGCGAGTCCGTGCCCGCGCCGATGTGCTCATAGGCATAGGTCAGGTCGGCCTTGGGACCGACCACGCCGACCTTGAGCTGGCCCGAGCGCCAGCGCTTGCGGATGCGGGCGTTGAGCACGGCCGCTTCCTTGCGCGGATTGGCGCCAATGATCAGGATCGCGTCGGCCTGCTCGATACCCGCGATGGTCGGATTGAACAGATAGGACGCACGGCCGAGCTTGGCATCGAAGCTGTCACCGCCTTGCACCGCGACGTTGGTCGAGCCGAGCTTGGCGAGCAGATCCTTGAGCGCGAACATCTCTTCGACCGCGGCGAGATCGCCGGCGATCGCGCCGATGCGCTTGCCGTCGATGCGCGACAGCTTGGTGGCAATCGCCTTGAACGCCTCCGGCCAGGAGGCGGCGCGCAGCTTGCCATCCTCGCGAACGTAGGGACGATCGAGCCGCTGCGTGCGCAGGCCGTCGACGACATGGCGGGTCTTGTCGGAGATCCACTCCTCGTTCACGGCATCGTTGATGCGCGGCAGGATGCGCATCACCTCGCGGCCGCGGGTGTCGACACGGATCGCCGAGCCCACGCCATCCATGACGTCGATCGACTGCGTCTTGCCGAGCTCCCAGGGGCGTGCGGCGAAAGCGTAGGGCTTCGAGGTCAGCGCACCGACCGGGCAGATGTCGACCAGATTGCCCTGCAGCTCCGAACTCAGCGCCTGCTCGAGATACGTCGTGATCTCCATGTCCTCGCCACGGCCGATCGCGCCCATTTCCGGCACGCCGCAGACTTCCGCCGAGAAGCGGACGCAACGCGTGCACTGGATGCAGCGGTTCATCGAGGTCTTGACCAATGCGCCGAGATACTTGTCCTCGACGGCGCGCTTGTTCTCGGCGAAGCGGCTGGTGTCCACACCATAGCCCATCGCCTGGTCCTGCAGGTCACACTCGCCGCCCTGGTCGCAGATCGGGCAGTCCAGCGGATGGTTGATCAGAAGGAATTCCATCACGCCTTCGCGCGCCTTCTTGACCATCGGCGACCGCGTCGAGATCTCCGGCGGCTCGCCCTTCGGGCCCGGCCGGCAGTCGCGCACGCCCCAGGCGCAGCTCGCGACCGGTTTCGGTCCGCCCTTCACCTCGACGAGGCACATCCGGCAGTTGCCGGCGATCGACAGCCGCTCATGATAGCAGAAGCGCGGGATCTCGGCGCCCGCCGCCTCGCACGCCTGCAACAGCGTGTACTCCGGCGGCACATCGATCTCTTTGCCATCGATGATGATCTTGGTCATTGCCTCACATCTCTCTCAAACCACGGACCACCGCGCCGCTGCGCACCGTGAGGGCGCGAGCGCGGGGAAAACGTTGCTGGCGAACCGGGCCGCCATCACCTACTCCGCCGCTACCATGTGCGCGGGATCGCGCACGCCCACGTCGTCGACATCGGCCTTGTGCGAATACTGGTCAATGCGCGCCTCGATCTCGTGACGGAAATGCGTGATCAGCCCCTGGATCGGCCAAGCTGCCGCGTCGCCCAGCGCGCAGATCGTGTGGCCCTCGATCTGCTTGGTGACTTCGAGCAGCATGTCGATCTCGCGCTTGTGCGCCCGGCCCTCGGCCATGCGCGTCAGCACGCGCCACATCCAGCCGGTGCCCTCGCGGCACGGCGTACACTGGCCGCAGCTCTCATGCTTGTAGAAGTAGGAAATGCGCGCGATCGCCCGGATCAGGTCGGTCGACTTGTCCATCACGATCACGGCCGCGGTGCCGAGGCCGGAGCGCAGCTTCGACAGGCTGTCGAAATCCATCGGCGTATCGATGATCTGCTCGGCCGGCACCATGCGCACGGACGAGCCGCCGGGGATGACCGCCTTCAGATTGTCCCAGCCGCCACGGATGCCGCCGCAATGCTTCTCGATCAGCTCGCGGAACGGGATGCCCATCGCCTCTTCGACGTTGCAAGGCCGCTCGACGTGACCGGAGATGCAGAACAGTTTTGTGCCGACATTGTTCGGACGGCCGATGCCGGCAAACCACGCGGCGCCGCGGCGCAGGATGGTCGGCGCCACCGCGATCGACTCGACGTTGTTGACGGTGGTCGGGCAGCCATAGAGGCCGACGTTCGCTGGGAAAGGCGGCTTCAGCCGCGGCTGGCCCTTTTTGCCTTCGAGGCTCTCCAGCAGCGCGGTCTCCTCGCCGCAGATATAGGCGCCGGCGCCATGCGCGACATAGAGATCGAACGGCCAGCCATGGATGTTGTTCTTGCCGATCAGGTTGGCCTCATAGGCCTGATCGATCGCCGCCTGCAGCCGCTCGCGCTCGCGGATGAACTCGCCGCGCACATAGATGTAGCAGGCATGCGCGTTCATCGCGAAGCTGGCCAGCAGGCAGCCCTCGACGAGATGATGCGGATCGTGCCGCATGATCTCGCGATCCTTGCAGGTGCCGGGCTCGGACTCGTCGGCGTTGACCACGAGGTAGCTCGGCCGACCGTCGGTCGATTCCTTCGGCATGAACGACCATTTCAAGCCGGTCGGGAAGCCGGCGCCGCCGCGGCCGCGCAGGCCGGAAGCCTTCATCTCGTTGATGATCCAGTCGCGACCTTTTTCGATCAGCGCCTTGGTGCCATCCCAGCTGCCGCGCCGGCGTGCGCCTTCGAGGCCCCAATCATGCAGGCCATAGAGGTTGGTGAAGATGCGGTCCTTGTCGTCGAGCATGATCAGACGGCTTCCTCGGGTGTCAGCGGTTCGACTGCATGGTGGCGATGAAGGCGGCGCAGCCGCCGAACACCAAGGCCCACAGCAGACTGGACTCCAGCGTCGCATTGAGCGCGAACCGCTGCAGCACGAAAATGAAAGCGGCGGCTGCGAGCGTATGCAGTGCCACGTAGCGCCAGTTCTTCATTGCGGCGCCCTCTTCGGTCAGGGCCGCAACGCGGGTGCGATTGCGGCTCATGTCTTCTCCTTCAGCGTGGTCGGCCCGCCCGCCGGCGCCGAGAACTGGCGGCCATTCTGCGGACCCGGCGTCGGCAGGTTGCCGGTCGCGAAGCCGTCGAGCACCTTGCCGAAGCTCTCCGGCGTCAGGTCCTCATAGGTGTCCTTCCAGACCTGCACCATCGGTGCGTTCACGCAGGCGCCCAGGCACTCGACCTCTTCCCAGCTGAAGTCGCCGTCCTTCGACAGGTGGAAGGGATCGTGATGGATGCGATGCTTGCAGACCTCGATCAGTTCTTCGGCGCCGCGCAGACGGCACGGTGTGGTGCCGCACACCTGCACATGCGCCTTCTTGCCGACCGGCTGCAGCTGGAACATCGTGTAGAAGGTCGCCACCTCGAGCACGCGGATGTACGGCATGCCGAGCATGTCGGCGACGACGCGGATGGCCGCCTCCGACACCCAGCCTTCGTTCTGCTCCTGCGCGCGCCACAGGATCGCGATCACGGCCGAGGCCTGGCGGCCTTCCGGATATTTCGCGATCTGCGCTTTGGCGAAGGCAAGGTTCTCGTCCGTGAACGCAAAGCTCGCGGGCTGGACTTCCTTCGGGGCAAGACGGCGGACGGACATGGCTCTTCAATCTTTCATTGCATGCGGCGCGCGGCACTTGCATTGAGCGCTGCGACGCGATTCTGCCAGAAGGCACTTGCAGTTCCGAACACGTTATAGCCGACGTGGGCGGACGCCTTGATCCGGTCGAGGATCGACAGCTCTGTCACGGTCTCGAGGCGGCCGCTTGCGGGGTCGTAGACCATCAGTTGCATCGGCGTCTGATCGAGGATGTAGCGCGAGACCGTATGGTTGCGATCCTGGCCGTGCTCCTCGCACAGGATCATGCTGTCGGTCGCGAGCAGCCGCGCCCCGCCCTTGATCGCCTCGATCTCGACGCCCTCGACGTCGAGCTTGATCAGGTACTTGCCGGAAGCGGCGACCTTGCCGTCGTCGATCAGATCGTCGAGCGCCATCACCGGCACCTGCTCGCCGCCGGCGTTGTCGCCGGCGATACTGAAGGCCTCGTGCTTGGTACCGGTGAGATGCGCGACGCCGCAGCGTTCGCCGATGGCGCACTTCATCACTTCGAAGCGGCCGCCGTTGATCTGCGCATTGTTCGCGAGCTTGGCGAAGTTCGCCGAGGACGGCTCGATCGCGATCGCCTTGTGCGCGCCGTAGGGCGTGCTCGACACCAGCACCGACCAGTAGCCGTAATTGGCCCCGCCGTCGATGAAGGTGTAGTCGACATCGACGGTGCCGAGAAACAGGAACTCGAGTTCGTCCTCATAGTGATAGTCGCGGTTGAGCAGCTTGCTCCAATAGCCGTCGCCATAGGGAAACTCGAACACGGCGTCCGGGTTGAGCTTCACCGCGATGTCGCGTTCGGGCAGCGCCAGCCGCAGCAGATTGGCACAGCGGTTGTAGCCGCGATGCGAGAAATGCGAGGAAATCTTCGAGCCGGTCGACAGCGCCAATGCAGCCGTGCGCTCCCAGAGGTTCGCTCCTTCGAGCGCTCCGGAAGCACGATCGAACTGGATCGGCGCATGGCCCATCAGCGGTCCACCTCTCCGAACACGATGTCGAGCGAGCCGAGAATGGCCGAGACGTCGGCGAGCAGATGGCCGCGGCAGATGAAATCCATCGCCTGTAGATGCGCGAAGCCCGGAGCGCGGATCTTGCACTTGTACGGCTTGTTGGTGCCGTCGGCGACGAGATAGACGCCGAACTCGCCCTTCGGCGCCTCGACGGCCGCATAGATCTCGCCTGCCGGCACGTGCACGCCTTCGGTGTAGAGTTTGAAGTGGTGGATCAGCGCTTCCATCGAGCGCTTCATCTCGCCACGGCGCGGCGGAGCGATCTTGTTGTCGGTGATCATCACCGGGCCCTGCCCGTCCGGTGCGCGCAGCTTCTGGATGCACTGCTTCATGATACGCACCGACTGGCGCATCTCTTCCATGCGGATCAGATAGCGGTCGTAGCAGTCGCCGTTCTTGCCGATCGGAACGTCGAACTCCATCTCGGCATAGACGTCGTAGGGCTGCGACTTGCGCAGGTCCCAGGCCGCGCCCGAGCCGCGCACCATCACGCCGGAGAAGCCCCACTCCCAGGCCTGCTTCAGGGTCACGACGCCGATGTCGACGTTACGCTGCTTGAAGATGCGGTTGCCGGTGAGAAGCCGGTCGAGATCGTCGACCACCTTCAGGAACGGATCGCAGAATGCGTCGATGTCGTCGATCAGCTTCGGCGGCAGGTCCTGGTGGACGCCACCGATGCGGAAGTAGTTGGCGTGCATGCGCGAGCCGGAGGCGCGCTCATAGAACACCATCAGCTTCTCGCGCTCCTCGAAGCCCCACAGCGGCGGGGTCAGCGCGCCGACGTCCATCGCCTGGGTGGTGACGTTGAGCAGATGCGACAGCAGCCGTCCGATCTCGGAGTAGAGCACGCGGATCAGCTGGCCGCGGCGCGGAACCTCGATGCCGAGCAGGCGTTCGGCGGCGAGGCAGAAGGCATGCTCCTGATTCATCGGCGCGACGTAGTCGAGCCGATCGAAATAGGGCATCGCCTGCATGTAGGTCTTGGTCTCGATCAGCTTCTCGGTGCCGCGATGCAGCAGGCCGATATGCGGATCGACGCGCTCGACCACCTCGCCGTCCAGCTCCAGCACCAGGCGCAGCACGCCGTGGGCCGCCGGATGCTGCGGACCGAAATTGATCGTGAAGTTGCGGAGTGCCGGGCTCTGCTCGTTCATGCTCGCGCTCCCACTCACTTCGTCGCCTTCTCATCGCCCGGCAGCGGATAGTCCGCACCTTCCCAGGGCGACAGGAAATCGAACTTGCGGAATTCCTGGTTGAGCCGCACCGGCTCGTAGATGACCCGCTTCTCCTGATCGTCGTAGCGCACCTCGACGAACCCCGTCGTCGGGAAGTCCTTGCGCAGCGGATGGCCGTCGAAGCCGTAATCCGTCAGCAGGCGGCGCATGTCAGGGTGGCCGACGAAGATCACGCCGTAGAGGTCGTAGGCCTCGCGCTCGAACCAATCGGCGCCCGGAAAGACATCGATCAGCGACGGCACCTGCGTCGTCTCGTCGGCCTCGGCCTTCAGCCGGATGCGCGCGTTCAGCGTCGGTGACAGGAAGTGGTAGACGACATCGAAACGCTTGGCGCGCTCAGGATAGTCGACCGCCGTGATGTCGGTGATGTTGACGAAGCGGAGAGCCGGATCGTCGCGCAGATGTGTCACGACCTCGACGATCCGGGCGGGCTCCACGTTCACCGTGAGCTGATTGAAAGCGACCGTATGGCCGATCGCGGCGCCCGGGAGCGCGCTTACGATCGTCTGCCCAAGGGTGTCGAGCCTGCCGTCGTCCATAACGAAAAACCTTCAGCGTTCGATGGTGCCGGTGCGCCGGATCTTCTTCTGCAGCAGCAGCACACCGTACAGCAGCGCTTCGGCGGTCGGCGGACAGCCGGGCACGTAGATGTCAATGGGAACGATGCGATCGCAGCCGCGGACCACCGAATAGGAATAGTGATAGTAGCCGCCGCCATTGGCGCACGACCCCATCGAGATGACGTAGCGCGGCTCCGGCATCTGGTCGTAGACCTTGCGCAGCGCCGGCGCCATCTTGTTGGTCAGCGTGCCGGCGACGATCATCACGTCGGACTGGCGCGGCGAGGCGCGCGGCGCGAAGCCGAACCGCTCGACGTCGTAGCGCGGCATCGAGACCTGCATCATCTCGACGGCGCAGCAGGCCAGGCCGAACGTCATCCACATCAGCGAGCCGGTGCGGGCCCAGGTGATGAGATCGTCAGCGGTGGCGACGAAGAATCCCTTGTCCGACAGTTCGTGCCTGACCTCGAGGAAATACGGGTCGTTGGCACCGATCGGCCTGCCGGTCGCGGGATCGAGAATGCCCTTCGGGGCCGGAGCGATCGCCGGCCCGGTCGAGGACGTGGTCGGGCTCAATCCCATTCAAGCGCGCCTTTCTTCCATTCGTAGGCAAACCCGACCGTCAACACGGCCAGGAACACCAGCATCGACCAGAAGCCGGCCGCGCCGAGCTTGCCGAATGCGACTGCCCAGGGGAACAGGAAGGCGACTTCGAGGTCGAAGATGATGAAAAGGATGGCAACCAGATAGAAGCGGACGTCGAACTTCATGCGGGCGTCGTCGAACGCATTGAAGCCGCACTCGTACGCGGAGAGCTTCTCGGGATCGGGCTGCTGGTAGGCGACCAGGAACGGCGCGATCAGCAGCACCACCCCGATGATGGCTGCGACACCTATGAAAACGACGAGGGGGAGATAGTTCTGAAGGATGCCGGTCATCGGCGCCACTTTCCTCTGCGGTTTCGGTGCAAACCGCAGACTCGTTGCATTGGAATTGGTCGAAGCCTTAGCGCAGCGCACCAAGCCGCGCAAGACAAGCCGTCTCGCCGGTGTCATCCCTCCCCACATTGCGGAAACCCGGACACACCGAGCAACGGCGCCGCGGATGACGCGTGCAGGAGCCGCATTGCAGACCCGCAGCATTACGGTGCCGCACGGTCCAACGCAGGACGCTGAGGCGATCAGCAATCGCGAGGACGCACGCCGGTGTGCGCAGGCTGGCTGGTCGGAGACGGATGCGGATCAGCGCTCGATCGGGAGATCCAAACGAGGCGACGGGACCGTCACCCGATAGGCTTCCGTTACCGCGGGAGATGGTCACGAAGGGCCACCGGATCAAGATCATCCACGGCCGCCGTCGATACCGGCACCGCCGCGCGCTGTTAGCCCCGGCCGCATACTCCCGATTGCCGCCGCGGCGGCTGCAACCGATGAAACCATTTTGAGGAAACGAAGAAACGGGATCGAAACAAAGCGGGGGTACATGTCCAGGCAACAAAGTGGCGCTCTGAGACGCCGGGAGGCTGACATGAACCACTCGCTGCATTCCGCAGACCGATCGACCCATCTGAAGATCGTCGTCGTTGCCCTGGTCGCCGGCATCGCGGTGACCGCTTTCGGCATCGCGACCCGCGCCAACGTCGACTACAGCCAGACGGCATCGCACGTCGTGAAGGCAGGCAAGCCGGTGACCATGACGAGTTCCAGCGACTCGATGGTCGTCCGCTGAGGCCACTGCTCCGCTGCCATCTGACGGCAATCGCAGGCCACCCGCCGGGTGGCCTTTTTCATGCCCGATCGGAAAATCGGCGACGGAGCACTTGCAGTCCGGCGGAGCGCCAGGTCGTAGACGGGAAGGGATCGCGCGGCGGCGCTGATTGCGCCAGCGGACGGATCATATCGAAAGCTAAGCCATTGAAAACATGGCGCGAGAGACGGGGCTCGAACCCGCGACCTCCGGCGTGACAGGCCGGCGCTCTAACCAACTGAGCTACTCCCGCGTGATCGCGAAATCCGCGGAGGAGTGCGACTTAAAGGGGCGATGTTTCGAAGTCAAGGACAATGAACCGACAGCTGTGCGAAGTCCTTGATGGGGGAGCAATGCAGGACGCCCGATCTCCTTGGCTGGGCCCGGGCAGCCGACGTTAGTCGCCGCACGGTGATGGGCCAAATCGACCTGTCCCGCGTCTCTCCTTCCGGACCGCGGCAACCCCGCCCCGCGGCGGCGGCGCTGGCGGTCGCTTCGCGACGACGTCGCAGGCCGGATATGGCAAAATGGGCGCCAAGTCCGACCGCGCATGCTTCCGACCGGGCATTGAAATTTCCGGCCGCGGTCCCCACCGAGGCGCACTTGCTGACCAGGAAGCGAGTGAGAGGAGATTCCTCGCGGACGCTGCCCACGAATCGCCCGCCACCGGTGCGAGGAAGATGAGCTTCGAATCGCCGGAGTCGGTATCCTGCAGGTGGCGCGCGCCGGAGTGCGCAATCCTGCTGTCGGCGAGGCGGTGCTGATCAACGCCGGCCCGCGACCCGCCGTATTCCGCACGGGAGCTGGCGGACGATCTTTGATCAGAGCGGAAACCATTGATAGGTTGCCACCCCCTGGTATCTGGCATGCAATAACTGATATATTAGTATACTGATACCTCCAGTAACGTCTCCCTCTCTCTCTCTTGGTGCCCATGTCCGACCCGCTTCGCAGCTACACCCACTCCGTCACCGAGCGCCTGCTCCGCTACGCCGCGATCGACACCCAGTCGGACCCGACGTCGCCGACCTGTCCTTCGACGCTCAAACAGAAGAATCTCGGCCGGATGCTCGCAGCCGAGCTGCAGGCAATGGGCCTCTCGGACGCCCACCTGGACGACCATGGCTACGTCTATGCGACCATCCCCGCCACCACCGACAAGGCCGTGCCGGTGATCTGCTTCTGCTCGCACATGGACACGTCGCCCGATTGCTCCGGGGCCAACGTGAAGCCGCAGATCGTGCGCAACTACCAGGGCGGCGACATCGTGCTGCCGGGGGACCCGAGCCAGATCATCCGTGCGGCTGAGCATCCTGCATTGAAGGACCAGATCGGCAACGACATCGTCACCACCGACGGCACCACCCTGCTCGGGGCCGATAACAAAGCCGGCATCGCCGAGATCATGGACGCGGCGCAGTTCCTGATCAGCAATCCGCAGATCAAGCATGGCACCATCAAGATCCTGTTCACGCCGGACGAGGAGATCGGCCGTGGCGTCGACCGGGTCGACCTGAAGAAGCTCGGCGCCGACTTCGGCTACACGATGGATGGCGAAACCGCCGGCAACATCGAGGACGAGACCTTTGCCGCCGACGGCGCCACCATCCTCATCAACGGCGTCAGCGCCCATCCCGGCTTTGCCAAGGGCAAGATGGAGCACGCGATCAAGATCGCGTCCGCAATCGTCGATCGGCTCCCGAAGGATGGCTGCTCGCCGGAGACGACGGAGGGCAAGGAAGGCTTCCTGCATCCGGTCGGGATCTCCGGCGCGCTCGAACAGGCGCGACTCGACTTCATCGTGCGCGATTTCAGCGAGCAGGGCCTGCGGCAGAAGGAAGCGCTGCTCGAGGACATCGTCAGGGATGTCCTGAAGGACTATCCGCGCTCGAGCTATCGGATGGAGGTTCGGCAGCAATACCGCAACATGAAGGAGGTCATCGATCTGCATCCGGAGATCGTGACCTATGCCGAGGAGGCGATCCGCCGCGCCGGCCTGACGCCGGTCAAGACATCGATCCGCGGCGGCACCGACGGTTCGCGGCTGTCGTTCATGGGACTGCCCTGCCCCAACATCTTTGCCGGCGAGCATGCCTTCCACTCGCGTCTCGAATGGGTCAGCGTCCAGGACATGGAGAAGGCGGCGCAGACCATCATCCATCTGGCGATGATCTGGGAAGAGCGATCCTGAGCGCCGTCCGGCGCGCGTCAGACGCGCGCCGTCACCAGCCAGATCGAGCCGGCGAGCGTCACGCTGTCGCCGCGTACATGCTGCGTCAGCAGCTCGCGGACCGACTGCCGCGCCGCCTCGCGCGTCTCCTGGGGATGCCCCTCCAGCGCGCGGCTGGCGGGGCCGATTTCGAAGGCCGACTCCACTGCCGCCTCGAGACCCTGCCCGCGGGCGATGTCGAGTGACAGCGCATGCGCCTCCAGCGCGACGTCGCTGAAGCCGGCCTCGCCCAGGATCCGCGCCACTCGCGCTTCGGATGCGAAGGCGAACGGGCCGGGATCCTCCGGCGCCATCTCCGGCAGCTTCGGGACGTGACGATAGACCGCCTGCAGCGGCGCGATCATCCAGGGATTGGCCTTCGGCTCGCGCCAGCAGGCGAACACGACCCGGCCGCCCGGCTTCAGCGCACGGCGGATGTTGGCGAACGACGCCACCGGATCGGCAAAGAACATCACCCCGAACCGCGACACCAGCAGATCGAAGCTCGCCGGCGCGAACGGATGCACGGTGGCGTCGGCCAGCACGAACTCGGCGGGAAGCCCGGCCGGCGCCACCGCGCGCGCCCGCTCGAGCATCGGTGCGGAGATGTCGACGCCGAGAACGGAGCCGCCGGGCGCCGCCTGCCCGGCCAGTGCGATCGACAAACCACCACAGCCGCAGCCGATGTCGAGAATGCGATCACCCGGCTTGGCGGCGATACGCTCGATCAGGATCTGCGACACCGGTGCGAGCAGGATATCCTGCGCCTCCTGGCGATCGGACCAGCGCTGGCCGCCGGGCCCGTTCCAATAGGCGATCTGGTCGGCGTTGCGGTCGTCCCCTGCCGGCAATTGCATGATGTGCCCTGTCTGATTGAGGTCATCGCAAGAGCCGGCATGGCGCATGCAGCCGCCTGTCCTGTCAAGGCACGAGGCCGCGATGCGCTTGAGGAAGAAAGTGGGCCGTTCCTCACCACGGTTCGGAGAGACTTTCGCCGATGGCGAGAGCGCTCCAACGTCGGCTCAGACGCGCGAACTCCTGTCGGATGGCGTCGCGCCGCGCCGGCGTGTAGGCCGCGCGCTCCTCCGCTGACATCCCGTCCAGCAGACTGCGCGCCGACGGTGCCATCTCGGCCCCGCGCGCCCGCAGCGCCGGATCGTCAGCCTGCTGCAGCCAGTCCTGCCAGCACACATATGTAGCGCGCTCGGAGCGGGCATAGTCCTCGCTGCGTTCCGGCATCAGGCGCTGGTCCTTGGTCTCATGCCTGCGGCGCAGCCGCGCGGCCTCGCGGGACGAGGTCGCATGCGGGACCAAATGAAAGGTCCCGGCCGTGCCGCCGGCCGCGAGCCGCCCGAATACGGCGCCGTCAATCCCGAGATGCTTTTCGACGATGAAGTGTTGCAGATCATGCGGCATCCAGGGATCGAAGCCAGGCGCCGGGCTCATTTCGAGGGTGTGTCCGTCGCCGAGCGTCGCGCGCACCGCGTAGCGGCGTTCGCCGGTGCGGACGAAGGAAACAGTCATTGGCGGTCGCGGACGACGAGACATGGACACTCGCAATTGGCAGCTGCGGCTGAACAACGGCCCCATCATACCGCCGCGGGTGAGGGATCGATAGATGCGCGCGGACCTGCTGGCGAGCGCCGTAGCGCAATGCAATAGCGGGACAGCCTCTGGTGTCGCCGGGTCTGGTCTCGCTCTTGCTTCGATCAGGTGCGTCAGGAGCCACATGCGCGCACTCATCGTTGCCGATCTTCATTACTCGCTGCCGCAGTTCGACTGGCTGGTGGCGGCTGCCGATCATTTTGATGCGGTGGTGTTCGCCGGCGATGCGCTCGATCTCGCCTCGATCGTCGACATTCGCGCCCAGATCGTGGTCGTGAAGACATATCTCGCGCTCCTGGCGGCCAAGACGCGGGTCATGATCTGCTCGGGCAATCACGACCTGGAGGAGCGCAACCCGGATGGCGAGAAGATCGCGGCCTGGATCAGGACGGTCCGCGAGCTCGGCATCGCAGCCGACGGCGATGACCTTCTGATCGGCGACACGCTGTTCTCGGTTTGCCCATGGTGGGACGGTCCTCTCGTCAAGGCCGCCATCGCAAGCCAGCTCGATGCCGCCGCGAGGCGCGACACAGCCCGCTGGATCTGGGTGCATCATGCGCCGCCGGCCAACTCGCCGGTGAGCTGGGGCGGCAAGCGCTTCTTCGGCGACACCGAGCTCGAAGGCTTCATCGCGCGGCACCGCCCGGCGATGGTGATCTCCGGCCACGTCCACCAGTCGCCCTTCATCACGGATGGGTCCTGGTTCGATCGCGTCGGTGAGACTTGGGTCTTCAACACCGGGCGGCAACCCGGGCGACCGCCGACCTACATGGTGCTCGACACCGACGAAGGGCGCGCCTTCTGGTTGGCGGCGGGGCAAGCCGAATGGATCGATCTCGCCGGCCCCCTGCAACGCCCGGCGCAGCCGGTGACGGCGGCGCCGGACTGGCTCAGAGTCGTGGATCGGATTCCAGATCCGTTCCTGGCGAAACCTGCTGCGGCGGCAGGTTGATCATGCCCTGCAGCACCTCGCCGACCATCGAAAGATGGGTGCCATGGCCGGCATATTGCCGCTTCAGGTCGGCGAGATAGCTGTTGGCGACGTTGAGGCGCTGCGCCAGCATGCGCGCAATCGCGAGCGTCGCCTCGGGATTTTCACTGAGGAAGCGTGGCGCATCCGGGATCTCGTAGATCCGGCAATCGACGAGCGCCCGCACGGTCGCCGTGTGCGGCTGCTCCAGCAGGAGCGACATCTCGCCGAACAGCGCGCCCGGCTCGGAGATGACGGCCACCGTGGCGCCGGCCTTGATCACCTCCAGCTCTCCGTCGAGCAGGATGTAGAGATGCCCAGTGTTGTGCCCCTCCTCGAGCAGCATGGTGCCCGCCGGAATGGCGCGCTCATGTCCGCCGGTGCAGTGGCGCAGGAAGTCGGTCATCGGTTCGCCCGCGATGTTCACGCCGCGCGCCAAGCTAGCCGAAGAACGGTTCATCGCCACGCGAAATCGTCCGGGCGCTTCGCACCAGCTGTCGCAAAGGATTTTGAACCCTTGTCCGAATTGAGCACTCGGCGGCGCCATCATCGTGATCGGGACGTGGGTTTGGCTCAGCCGCCGAGGCTCGATGGCAAGGTGGCTCAGCTTGGAGAGCAGCAGATCGATGAAACCCGACGCACAAACGCGCTTCTGGAGAGTATCGCCATCAGCTTGGAAAATCGACGCACCACAATAGCAGCGTCACCATTGCGAGGGTGCGTCCCAGCGGATGCTAATGGTAGGCGGCGAGAGATTCGAACTCCCGACCCTCTCGGTGTAAACGAGATGCTCTAACCAGCTGAGCTAGCCGCCCTCACGTCGCGCTTCTTTACCCCCTGCCCGATCCTCAATCAACGCCGGAACCACGCGGCGGCAGCGAGAAACCGCCGCAGCGGGAACGGTGGGGGCAGACCACGCACGCTCGAAGGGTCGGTGGCTCGATCCCCCAAACGAAAACGGCGCCCTTACGGGCGCCGTTTCCTTGGATCAGTTCGGACCTCAGTGGGCGGTCAGGCCGCCGGCGGCTTCGTCGCCATCGGCCTTCACCGGGACCTTGGTATCCTCTTCCCAGACGATCGGCACCGGCTTGCGGACCAAGGCCCGGGCGACGACGTCGTCGAGACGGGAGACCGGGATGATCTCCATGCCGCCCTTGATCGCATCGGAAATCTCCGTGAGATCCTTGGCGTTGTCCTCGGGGATCAGCACCGTCTTGATGCCGCCGCGGGCCGCGGCCAGGAGCTTCTCCTTCAGACCGCCGATCGGCAGCACGCGACCACGCAAGGTGATCTCACCGGTCATCGCGACGTCGTGACGGATCGGAATGCCCGTCATGACCGAGATGATTGCGGTTGCCATCGCGACGCCCGCCGACGGACCGTCCTTCGGGGTCGCCCCCTCCGGAACGTGGACGTGGATGTCGCGGCGGTCGAACATCGGCGGCTCGATGCCGTAGACGATCGCCCGCGAGCGGACGTAGGACGCCGCCGCCGAGATCGACTCCTTCATGACGTCGCGCAGATTGCCCGTCACCGTCATCTTGCCCTTGCCGGGCATCATGACGCCTTCAATGGTGAGCAGCTCACCGCCGACATCGGTCCATGCCAGACCCGTGACGATCCCGATCTGATCGTCGCTCTCGATCTCACCGAAGCGGAACTTCGGAACACCCAAGAATTCCTCGACGGTCTTCTCGGTGATCTTCACCGACTTCTTCTTGGACATCATGAGCTCCTTCACGGCCTTGCGGGCCAGTGTGGAAATCTCACGCTCCAGATTACGTACGCCCGCTTCGCGGGTGTAGCGCCGGATCACGAGCAGCAATGCGTCGTCGTCGATCGACCACTCCTTCGAGTCCAGTCCGTGCTTGGAGATCGCGCTGGGGATCAGGTGCTTGCGGGCGATCTCGAGCTTTTCGGTCTCGGTGTAGCCTGCGATGCGGATGATCTCCATGCGGTCCATCAGCGGCCCGGGAATATTCAGCGTATTCGCGGTCGTGATGAACATGACGTTCGACAGGTCGTAGTCGACCTCCAGATAGTGATCGTTGAAGGTCGTGTTCTGCTCGGGGTCCAGGACCTCCAGCAGCGCCGACGACGGGTCACCCCGGAAGTCCGAGCCCATCTTGTCGATCTCGTCCAAGAGGAACAGCGGGTTCGAGGTCTTGGCCTTGCGCATCGACTGGATGATCTTGCCGGGCATCGAGCCGATATAGGTCCGGCGATGACCGCGGATCTCCGCCTCGTCGCGCACGCCGCCCAGCGACACGCGAACGAACTCGCGGCCGGTGGCCTTCGCGATCGACTTGCCGAGCGAGGTCTTGCCGACGCCGGGAGGTCCGACCAGGCACAGGATCGGGCCGGTCAGCTTGTTGGCGCGCGACTGCACCGCCAGATACTCGACGATGCGGTCCTTGACCTTCTCCAGCCCATAGTGATCCGCATCCAGAACCGCCTGCGCGGCCTCCAGATCCTTCTTCACCTTGGACTTCTTGTTCCACGGGATCGACAGCAGCCAATCCAGATAGTTGCGCACGACGGTCGCTTCCGCGGACATCGGCGACATCTGGCGCAGCTTCTTCAGCTCGTGCTGGGCCTTCTCGCGCGCTTCCTTGGAGAGCTTGGTCTTGTTGATGCGCTCTTCCAGATCGGCGAGCTCGTCGCGGCCGTCCTCGTCGCCCAACTCCTTCTGAATGGCCTTCATCTGCTCATTCAGGTAGTACTCGCGCTGGGTCTTCTCCATCTGGCGCTTGACACGCGAGCGGATGCGCTTCTCGACCTGCAGCACCGAGATCTCGCTCTCCATCAGGCCCAGCACCTTCTCCAGGCGCGTGGTGACGGACAGCGTCTCCAGGATGCCCTGGCGATCGGCGATCTTGACGGCGAGATGCGAGGCGACGGTGTCGGCCAGCTTACCGAAATCGGTGATCGACTGAACGACGCCGACGACCTCTGCAGAGATCTTCTTGTTCAGCTTCACATAGCTCTCGAAATCCGACACGACGGAGCGCCCGAGTGCCTCGGCTTCGACCGACTTGGCGTCGGTGTCCTCGAGCGCAACGGCAGTGGCTTCGTAGTAGTCGGCACGATCGGTGTATTTCTCGACGCGCGCGCGCTCCAGGCCCTCGACCAGCACCTTCACGGTGCCGTCGGGCAGCTTCAGGAGTTGCAGCACGCTGGCGAGCGTCCCGGTCTCGTAGATCGCATCCGGAGCTGGATCGTCGTCGGACGCGTTCTTCTGCGTCGCGAGCATCACCAGCGCGTCGTTCTTCATCACCTCTTCGAGGGCGCGGATGGATTTCTCGCGGCCGACGAACAGCGGAACGATGTTGTGCGGGAAGACGACGATGTCGCGGAGCGGCAGAACCGGATAGGCGTGGCTCTCGCCATAAACGATGGTCGGCCGGGGTTTGGGGGTCGTCATGGCCTGTTCCTTTTGTTTAGCCCCCTTGCACGCAGTCCGCCATCGTGCGCAACCGCCACAAGGTGCGATCTGATCCGGACATCACTGACGCGTCGATATCGCCCGCTTGTTTCGGATCGTTGTTGAGGCGAATCCCGGGATTGAGATTTGTATCGCCACGCGACATTAGGTGGCTATCGACCCGGGGGGTGTCAAGTATCGGTAAACACCCGCCAAAAATGGCTTTACGCGGCGGGACGCTGAAACGCTGCGATGCCGCGGACATGACGTCCGCGGCGATCGCCGATCTAATAAATCGAGGTCTTCTGTCTCTCGTACCAGCGCGCCTCACGCGCTGGCGCTGCTTTCCACCGCGCGATCGGAGCGATCGGCGTAAATGTACAGCGGGCGGGCGGTGCCCTCGACCACTTCACGCGAGATGACCACTTCCTCGACACCCTCGAGACCCGGCAGGTCGAACATCGTCTCGAGCAGGATGCTCTCGAGGATCGACCGCAGACCGCGCGCGCCGGTCTTGCGCTCGATGGCCTTGCGCGCCACCGCGCCCAGCGCCTCGTCGGCGAAGGTGAGCTCGATGTTCTCCATCTCGAACAGCCGCTGATACTGCTTCACCAGCGCGTTCTTGGGCTCGGTCAGGATCTTCTTCAGCGAGTTCTCGTCGAGGTCCTCGAGCGTCGCAACGACCGGAAGACGGCCGACGAACTCGGGGATCAGGCCGTACTTCAGGAGATCCTCAGGCTCGACGTGACGGAAGATCTCGCCGGTGCGGCGGTCCTCCGGCGCCAGAACCTGGGCGGCGAAGCCGATCGAGGTCGACCGGCCGCGCGCCGAGATGATCTTCTCGAGGCCGGAGAACGCACCACCGCAGATGAACAGGATGTTGGTGGTGTCGACCTGCAGGAACTCCTGCTGCGGATGCTTGCGGCCGCCCTGCGGCGGAACCGACGCAACCGTACCCTCCATGATCTTGAGCAGCGCCTGCTGGACGCCCTCGCCCGACACGTCGCGGGTGATCGAGGGATTGTCCGACTTGCGACTGATCTTGTCGATCTCGTCGATGTAGACAATGCCACGCTGCGCGCGCTCGACATTGTAGTCGGCCGCCTGCAACAGCTTCAGGATGATATTCTCGACGTCCTCACCGACATAGCCGGCCTCGGTCAGGGTCGTCGCATCCGCCATCGTGAACGGCACGTCCAGGATGCGGGCGAGCGTCTGGGCGAGCAGCGTCTTGCCCGAGCCGGTCGGACCGATCAGCAGGATGTTCGACTTCGCGAGTTCGACGTCCGAGTGCTTGGTCTGGTGATTCAGCCGCTTGTAGTGGTTGTGGACGGCGACCGAGAGCACCTTCTTCGCATGGTTCTGGCCGATGACGTAATCGTCCAGGACCTTGCAGATCTCCTTCGGGGTCGGAATCCCGTCGCGCGACTTGACCAGCGAGGACTTGTTCTCCTCGCGGATGATGTCCATGCAGAGTTCGACGCACTCGTCGCAGATGAAGACGGTTGGACCTGCGATCAGTTTGCGGACTTCGTGCTGGCTCTTGCCGCAGAACGAGCAATATAGCGTGTTCTTCGAGTCGCTCGTGCCGACCTTACTCATTCCTGTCTCCGTCCGCGGTTCGCTCTTGTCCGCTCGTTCGTCCCGATCCGGCACGGGCCGGACCAGACTGGTGAAAGAGCAAATTTCGTACCAAAATTAACACCTTGTTCTTCACCTGTCGTGCACCCACGACCTACGCGAATCCCCCACGATCCATAACTCGACACTCTAGCCAATCATGCTGTCATCCGACTATCAAGAATTCGCTAATCGGAGCACAGACCCTAGACCGTGACATTACCGTGATTTTGGGGCTTGACACGGCAATAACACGCGAAATCAGCGGAGCGTTGCGTGTTTGCCACGCCTATTTGCCGGCCGCACGGCAAGGTTGCGGCTCTTTTGGGACCCTACCTCAGCACCTTTGCCGACCGAAGCCGGTAAAGGAGCCGCCGTTACATCCCCCAGGCCCGTCCATCGGGCCCCGCGTCGCTTACTGTTGGCTCACTTGCCCATCGCCGCCGGATCTTCCGGCCGCTTGTCGATGACCTTGTCGATCAGGCCGAACTCCTGGGCGGCTTCCGCCGTGAGGAACTTGTCGCGCTCCAGGGCGTCCTCAATCGCCTTGTAGGGCTGGCCGGTGTGCTTGACGTAGATCTCGTTCAGCCGCTTCTTCAGGTTCAGGATCTCCTGGGCGTGCAGCATGATATCGGTCGCCTGGCCCTGGAACCCGCCGGACGGCTGATGCACCATGATGCGCGAGTTCGGCAGCGAGAAGCGCATGTCCTTGTGGCCGGCACAGAGCAGCAGCGAGCCCATCGAGGCCGCCTGGCCGGTGCACAGCGTCGACACCGCCGGACGGATGAACTGCATCGTGTCGTAGATCGCGAGGCCCGACGTCACCACGCCACCGGGCGAGTTGATGTACATCGCGATTTCCTTCTTCGGGTTCTCGGCCTCGAGGAACAGGAGCTGAGCGACGATCAGGGTCGCCATGCCGTCCTCGACCGGACCGGTCACGAAGATGATGCGCTCCTTCAGGAGGCGCGAGAAGATGTCGTAGGCGCGCTCGCCGCGGTTGGTCTGTTCGACCACCATAGGCACAAGGTTCATATAGGTTTCGACGGGATCGCGCATGAATCACCCAAGGGTTGGACCAGCAGTTGAGACGACCGGCCGCCGCAGGTGAGGCTCATTTCAACGAGCAGCGACGGACAGGTGTCCCGTGATGCAGAACTTCAAGACCGAGCCCACAGATATGGACCAATTTGCCGGTGACAAGACCGGGTGCCCTGGGCCGCCGCAAGCGAGGTCGTTGCCCTGTTCAAGCTGATTCCCGCGGCGGCGGCCAGCGCCGGAACCTGGACGACCGGCGCTTTCGCCGGTCAACCTTAATCTCGCGCTTATGTCGCGAACCCTACGATGGACAGCCTGTTCAGGCCGCCTTGTCGCTGTCGTCGTCCTTGAACAGCTCGTCCTTGGAGACCTTCTTCTCGGTCACGTTGGCGAGTTCGAGGATGAAGTCGACGACCTTGTCCTCGTAGATTGGCGCGCGCAGCTGCGCGAGCGCCTGCGGGTTGCTGCGATAGAAGTCCCAGACCTCCTTCTCGCGGCCCGGCATCGAGCGCGCACGCTCGATCACGGCGCGGCTGACCTCGTCGTCGGTCACGGTGATCTTGTTCTTCTCGCCGATCTCCGACAGCACGAGGCCGAGGCGCACGCGGCGGTCGGCGATGGTGCGGTACTCCTCCTTCGCCTTGTCCTCGGTGGTGTTCTCGTCGGCGAAGGTCTTGCCGCTGGAATCCATCTCGGCCTTGACCGAGTTCCACATCAGGTTGAACTCCTCGTCGATCAGCGACGGCGGCGCATCGAACTTGTGGGTCTCGTCGAGACGGTCGAGCAGCGCGCGCTTGACGCGCTGGCGGGTCGCCTGGCTGAACTCGCCGGCGAGACGATCGCGCATCAACTGCTTCAGCTTGTCGAGCGATTCGAGGCCGAGCGTCTTGGCGAACTCATCGTCCACCACCTTGTCTTCGGGCGCCTCGATGGCGGTGGCGGTGGTTTCGAACTCCGCCGCCTTCCCGGCCAGCTCGTTGTTGAGATAATTGGTCGGGAACGTGACCTTCAGCGTGCGGGTCTCGCCGACGCCGATACCGATCAGCTGGTCCTCGAAGCCGGGAATGAAGGTGTTCGAGCCGATCACGACGTCGATGCCCTCACCCGTGCCGCCCTCGAAGGCGACGCCGTCGATCGTGCCCTTGAAGTTGATCTTCACGCGGTCACCGCTCGCCGCCTTCGCGCTCTCGGCCTTCGCCGCGTAGCTGCGGTTGGCATCCGCCAGGCGCTTGATCGCCTCGTCGACATCGGCATCGGTGATGTCGGCCACCGGCTTCTCGACCGAGAAGGTCTTGAAGTCGGCGAGCGCAATCGCCGGCACGACCTCGACGGCCACGGTGTAGGTCAGGTCCGACTGGCCGGAGAGGATCTTCTCGACCTCGGCCTCCTCCGTCGGCATCGTCACCTTCGGCTCGGTGGCGAGGCGGAAGCCGCGCTCGGTGAAGATCTGCGTGTTGGTGTCGCGGATGGTCTGGTCGATGGTCTCCGCCATGACCGACTTGCCATAGATCTTCTTCAGATGCGCGACCGGCACCTTGCCGGGGCGGAAGCCGTTGATGCGGACCTTGTCCTTGAGATCGACCAGCTTGGCGTCCGCCTTGGCGTCGAGATCCGCCGCCGGAACGCTGATCTGGAACTCGTGCTTCAAGCCTTCCGACAAGGTTTCTGTGACCTGCATGGCGTCAATCTTCTTCCGCTTCGGTCCGAACCCTTGCGATCCGGACACATCTGACTCAATTGTGGACGACGCGCAGCAAAAGGCTTTGCGCCGGTGGGATCGGCGGCCCCGCTTCTCTGTGCGAGAGAGCGGGTCTGCCGGTAAAACTTGGGGCAAACGCCGGAGAAGCGCTTGGTGCGGGCGGAGGGACTCGAACCCCCACAACTTTCGTCACTGGAACCTAAATCCAGCGCGTCTACCAGTTCCGCCACGCCCGCGTGAACTGCATCGATAGCCCGGCCGCGGTGCCGCGGGCGGCGCGGCTTATACCACGCACGAAACCGTCCGCAGCAAAAAAATGGGCTGTCGAAAGCACCACCGGCAGGCCGATCGACCGTGTCGCACGCACAGATAAGGGAAAACAGCATGATCCGCATCCCCCTCATCGCACGATGTTTTGTCGCATGACGGAACCGTCGGAGGGGCTCAGCCGCCGCGCCCTGCTCGGCGGCCTTGCGGCAGCCGGCGCGGCCTCGTTTACCCGCTCGGCTCGGGCCGGTGGCCGAATCTCGGTTTCGTTGAACGCTCGCGGCGAATCTCTGGTGCTGGCCCAGGGACGCTCGGCCAGCCCGCTCTGGCGGCTGGCTGCACCGGCCCCGGTGGTCCGGCTCGCCCGCGGCACGGCGCTCGATCTTGACCTTTCGAATGGCCTTTCGATCCCGGCCGCATTGTCCAGCCGCGGCCTCGCTTTGCCCGCACCGCTGCTGGCGCAGGCGGAGATCGGCCCCGGCGGCCGGGCCACCATTCCAGCCCTGGCGTCGCGCGCCGGGACCGGCCTGCTCGACCTGCGGCTGCTCGCCGACGCCGTGCCGATCCGCCCGCTGCCTGTCATCGTCGATGAGGCCGCGACGGTAACTGTCGACCGCGACGAAATTTTCCTGGTCGAGGATTTCAGGCTCAAGGCGGACGGCACCGCGGTTGCGCCAAGAACCGAAGCGCAAGACACCGAGCTCATCTACACCGTCAATGGGCACGTCCAGCCCGAGATCGCGCTGCGGACCCATGAGCGGGTCAGGCTGCGGTTCATCAACGGCTGTCAACGCGCTGTGATTGCGATCAAAATCGCCGACCTCGACGCCGTCCGCGTGATGGCCATCGACGGCCAGCCGGCCGAGCCTTTCCTGGCTCGAAATGGCGCGGTGGTGCTGCCGCCCGGCGGCCGCACCGACGTCTTCATCGACATGCCCGCCGCCAAGACGGTGCTGGCCGTGCTGCTGCACGACGGCAGCAATCCGCGTCCCCTCGCCCGGCTGGTGGCATCGAGCGAGCCGCCGCTCCGTGCCGCCCCACTGCCGCCGGCGCCGCCTTTGCCGTCGAACGGGTTGCCGGACAAGCTGGACCTGAGGACCGCCGCTCGGGCCGAGCTCGCGCTCGACGGCGCCGGCTGGCAACCGCCCGCCGCGTTCAACGCCGCCGGCGCCCCCACCTTCCAGGCCAAGGCCGGCCAAGTGGTCGTGCTGGCATTGGCGAACAAGACCGCCGGCACCCATGTGGTCCACCTTCATGGCCAGCCGTTTCGGCTGCTCGACCGGCTCGACGACGGCTGGAAGCCCTATTGGCTCGACACGCTGGCGCTGGAGGCCGGCCAGACCCAGCGCATTGCATTCCTTGCCGAGCAATCCGGCCGGTTCCTGGTCGAGAGCATGGCGACCAACTGGGCGGCGCCGCGGCTGCTGCGGTGGTATGAGATCAGGTGAGGAAACGAACCTGAGGGAACAGTCCCCATGACCACTGCCGCCATCACCGGGGTCACGGCGCGCGCCGTGATCACGCCCATGAAGCGCCCCCTGCGCAACGCGTTCGGGATCATCGACTCCGGACCGCTGGTGCTGATCGACGTCGCAACCGATCAGGGGGTTACCGGCCATTCCTACCTGTTCGCTTACACCAGGCTCGCCTTGAAACCGCTGCTGCATCTGGTCGAGGAGATCGGCCGAGAGCTCAAGGGCCAAGCCCTGGTCCCGTTCGACCTGATGAAACTCATGGACGCCAAATTCCGCCTGCTCGGCTGGCAGGGCCTCGTCGGCATGGCCGTCTCGGGCCTCGACATGGCGTTCTGGGATGCGCTCGGTCAGCTCGCGGGCAAGCCCGTCGTCGAGCTGCTCGGCGGCACGGCGCGGCCGATTCCGGCCTATGACAGCTATGGCGTGCTCGATGCCAAGGACGACGAGCGCACCTTGCGCGCCGCGCGCGACGAGCACGGCTTCCGCGCCATCAAGACCAAGGGCGGTCATGGCGATCTCGCGACCGACGAAGCGATGATCAAGGGCCTGCGCGCCCTGCTCGGCCCGGACATGGCGCTGATGCTCGACTTCAACCAGTCGCTCGATCCCGCTGAGGCGACACGTCGAATTACCAACCTTGCCGCCTACGACCTGACCTGGATCGAGGAGCCGGTGCCGCAGGAAAACCTCTCCGGCCATGCCCGGGTGCGCGAGCGCTCGGAGATCCCGATCCAGGCCGGCGAAAACTGGTGGTTTCCGCGCGGCTTTGCCGAGGCGATCGCCGCCGGCGCCTCCGACTTCATCATGCCCGACCTGATGAAGGTCGGCGGCATCACCGGCTGGCTCAACGTCGCGGGGCAAGCCGACGCCGCCTCGATCCCGATGTCGAGCCACATCCTGCCCGAGGCGAGCGCCCATGTGCTGGCAGTGACGCCGACGGCGCACTGGCTCGAGGTGCTGGACTTCGCCGGCGCCATTCTCGCCGAGCCGCTGCGGGTGGTGGATGGCAAGGTGACAGCCAAAGGTCCCGGCCTCGGCCTCGCCTGGAACGAGAGCGCGGTGGCGAAATATCAGGTGACGTGAGCACAGCCAAGAGCAGGACGCGCCGTCGCCGCCTCACCCTCAACTGTCATCACCCGTACCCGCGACCGGGCGATCCGGTACGCCGAGACATCGGTGGCTAAATCGATAGGCCGCGGCGTACTGGATGCCCGCCTTCGCGGGCATGACAGCGTGGTTGAGGCGACGACTCGCCCCTAATCAATACTCGACGCCGAACCGGTCATAGAGCCGCCGGAACACCGCAGGCAAGGTCTCCGTCAGATCCTCCGCGATCAGCCCCGGTCCCGCCTCGTTGCCCGCCTCGCCATGCATCCAGACGCCGATGCAGGCGGCCTCGAACGCCGGCACACCCTGCGCCAGCAAGCCGGCGATGATGCCGGCGAGCACGTCGCCGGCGCCGGCGGTGGCGAGCCAGGGCGGCGCGTTGGCGGCGATCGCGGCGCGGCCGTCGGGCGCGGCCACCGTCGTGTCGGCGCCCTTCAACAGCACCACGGCGCCGCAGCGCGCGGCCGCCGCGCGGACGCGCTCCAGCTTGGAGCGGCCGGGATGCTTGTTGCTGAGATCCGAGAACAGCCGCGGGAATTCGCCCTCGTGCGGCGTCAGCACGATCTGCGCCTCGGTCATCGCCCTGATCTGCTCGAACAACCGCTCCGGCGCATCGGCGAAGCTCGTCAATGCGTCGGCATCGAGCACGAGATGACGCTGCGCCGTCAGCGCGGTGTAGACGAGGTCGCGCGTGCGCTCGCTGACGCCGGTGCCGGGTCCGATGATGCAGGTGTTGTAGCGCTTGTCGCCGAGCAGCTCGCCGAACTCGATCGCGGTGTCAGCGGCGCGCACCATCACCGCCGTCAGCGCCGCAGCATTGACCGCCAGCGCATCGCGCGGCGAGGCCAGCGTGACCAGGCCGGCGCCCGCCCGCAATGCGGCCCGCGCGGCCATCCGCGCCGCGCCCGTGGCGGTGACGTCGCCGGACATCGCCAGCACGTGCCCGCGGGCGTATTTGTGGCCGTCGATGCGTGGCACCGGAAAATGGCCCTGCCACAGCTCGGGATCGTTCTCGAAGGCCTGCGGCCTGATCTCGGCGAGCACCTGGGGATCGATGCCGATGTCGGCGAGCCGGACGCGCCCGCAATGCTGGCGGCCCGGCAGCAGCAGGTGCGCCGGCTTCTTGCGGAAGAAGGTCACCGTCTCGGTGGCGCGGACCGCGATGCCCATCACCGCGGCCGTGGTGCCGTTGATGCCGCTCGGCAGGTCGACGGCGAGCACCGGCGCGCCATTGCCGTTGATCGCTGCGATGACGTCATGGGGCTCGCCGGTGACGGGCCGGCTGAGACCTGCGCCGAACAGCGCGTCGATGATCAGCGCCGGCTTGCCGATCGCCTGCGGCGTGAACGGCAGCACCGGAAACTTCCAGCCCTTGGCGGCGGAGGCCGCGTCGCCGTGCAGCGCGTCGCGCTCGCACATCAGGATGACCGACACGTCCCTGCCCTGCGCGGCGAGCTCGGCCGCGGCAACGAAGCCGTCGCCGCCATTGTTGCCCGGCCCACACACGACCACGATCGGCCCGGTCTCGACCAGGTCCATGGCCGCCTCGGCCACCGCCTGTCCGGCGCTCAGCATCAGCGAAAAGCCCGGCGTGCCGGCCGCGATGGTCAGCCGGTCGGCGCGCTCCATTTCGCTCGTGGTCAAGATGTCCATTACCGCTCTCGTCCCCAGCCGCCGTCCTGCGCCGGCTGCGTGATGTCGTCCCCGTCGCCTCGCAGCGGACGTCGGCGCCCCGTCCCTCGGAGCCGGTGCGGGCGAATCCCGCGCTCCCTATTGCCGCGCCAGCCCGCAACTTCCAAGGGCGCTGCACATCTGGCAAGACGCGACGAAACCCGGCACGTCGCCTTTTCCCTGGGCATTTCGGACAGCGCGCGGCTCCGCCGTCAAGACTTGCACAATGTTTGATCTGTTTGCCTAATCTCAAGGCTCCGGTATTCTAGACGTTCCTTGAGGGAATCGTCGGGTGCTGGTGAAATGCCTGAATATCGGCTCCATTTGGGCCCGTTAACGACTTGGCATAGACCCTGCTTTTGTGGAGCCACTTCGGCACGGGGCAAGTCGGGCAATCAATCACCGGGCCTCCGCCGGAGAGTGTTGGGCCCGGTAACGAAATGATCGAACGACTTGCGCGTGGGCGCAGCCTGACGATGACCCACATGTTGTTTATAGCGGAATGCCCGGGAGGCGCTCAGTGAAGAAGATCGAAGCCATCATCAAGCCGTTCAAGCTCGACGAGGTGAAGGAGGCGCTTCAGGAGGTGGGACTTCAGGGCATCACCGTTACCGAAGCGAAGGGTTTCGGCCGGCAAAAAGGCCATGCCGAGCTTTACCGGGGCGCCGAATACATCGTTGATTTCCTGCCCAAGGTGAAGATCGAGATCGTGATCGGCGACGACCTGGTCGAGCGCGCGATCGAGGCGATCCGCCGCGCCGCCCAGACCGGCCGCATCGGCGACGGCAAGATCTTCGTGTCCAACATCGAGGAAGCCATCCGCATCCGAACCGGAGAATCCGGGCTGGACGCGATCTAGCCTGACCGGGGGGCCTCAACGGACCGTCCGCTCCGGGCCCCCCACGGAACGTTTGCTGCGCCAGCAGCCCCCACGGCAGCTCGAGTGTCCTCTGCGAGGCGCTTGCACGCGGCCGTTTTGCCGTTTCCGATGTTGTCTTGGCTCCCGCACGAGGCTATGGAGCATGACCCGCGGACGCCGTCCCGCGCCGGGCCGTGACGTTATAAGCCAAGAGGGGTATTCATGAAGACCGCCAAGGACGTCTTGAAAGCAATCAAGGACAATGACGTCAAATACGTCGACCTCCGCTTCACCGACCCGCGGGGCAAGTGGCAGCACGTCACCTTCGACGTCAGCATGATCGACGAAGACATTTTTGCCGAAGGCACGATGTTCGACGGCTCCTCGATCGCCGGCTGGAAGGCGATCAATGAATCCGACATGTGCCTGATGCCCGACCCGGTGACCGCGACGATCGATCCGTTCTTCGCCGAAACCACCATGATCATCACCTGCGACGTGCTCGAGCCGACCACCGGCGAGCCGTACAACCGCGACCCCCGCGGCATCGCCAAGAAGGCCGAGGCGATGGTGAAGTCGATGGGCGTGGGCGACACCGTGTTCGTCGGCCCCGAGGCCGAGTTCTTCGTATTCGACGACGTGCGCTACAGCTCGTCGCCCTACAACACCGGCTTCCGCCTGGACTCCTCGGAGCTGCCGACCAACTCCGACACCGAATATGAGGGCGGCAATCTCGGCCACCGCATCCGCACCAAGGCGGGCTACTTCCCGGTGCCGCCGCAGGACTCGGTGCAGGACATGCGCTCGGAGATGCTCGGCGCCATGGCCCGCATGGGCGTCAAGGTCGAGAAGCACCATCACGAGGTCGCCTCGGCCCAGCACGAGCTCGGCATGAAGTTCGACACGCTGACCTTGATGGCCGACCAGATGCAGATCTACAAATACTGCATCCATCAGGTCGCCCACATCTACGGCAAGACCGCCACCTTCATGCCGAAGCCGGTCTATGGCGACAACGGTTCGGGCATGCACGTCCACCAGTCGATCTGGAAGGACGGCAAGCCGGTGTTCGCGGGCAACAAGTATTCCGACCTGTCGGAGACCTGCCTGTCCTACATCGCCGGCATCATCAAGCACGCCAAGGCCATCAACGCCTTCACCAACCCGTCGACCAACTCCTACAAGCGTCTGGTCCCGGGCTATGAGGCGCCGGTGCTGCTCGCCTACTCCGCGCGCAACCGCTCGGCGTCCTGCCGCATCCCCTACACCTCGTCGCCGAAGGCCAAGCGCGTCGAGGTCCGCTTCCCCGATCCGCTCGCCAATCCCTATCTCGGCTTTGCCGCGATGCTGATGGCCGGCCTCGACGGCGTGAAGAACAAGCTCGATCCGGGCCCGGCGATGGACAAGGACCTCTACGACCTGCCGAAGGAAGAGCTGAAGCAGATCCCGACCGTCTGCGGCAGCTTGCGCGAGGCGCTCGAGAACCTCGACAAGGACCGCGCCTTCCTGAAGGCCGGCGGCGTGTTCGACGACGACTTCATCGACAGCTACATCGCGCTGAAGATGACCGAGGTCGAGCGCTTCGAAATGACCCCGCACCCGGTCGAGTTCGACATGTACTACTCGGGCTGACAGCCCGATTGATCGGCGGATGACGACACCAGGGCGCCCCTCACGGGGCGCCCTTTTCATTGGTGTCGCAGTGCCGTGCTGCGAATGCCAAGGCCGGCATGAGCGCCAGAACGGCGGTACGACATTCCTCCCAATGACGAATAGGGACAGGCGCAAGGAATAGATCGGGCCGGAATGAGTTTCTATCCCTGTGATCCACATGCATTGGGAGATTTCGAATGACCAGGCTTTCGATCTCGCGCCTCTTCCTGACCGCCGCAATCTCACTCGCGGCGATCTCGTCCGCCAGCGCGGCGCCTCCAACCAAGAGCGGCAGCAGCACGAAGGGTGACATCCTCACCGACAACAAGGGCATGACGCTCTACACGTTCGACAAGGACGTCGACGGCAAATCAGCCTGCAACGGTCCCTGCGCGACCAACTGGCCGGTCCTGAAAGCCGAAGCCAGCGACAAGGCCGACGCCAACTACACCATCATCACCCGGGACGACGGCTCCAGGCAGTGGGCTTACAAGGGCAAGCCGCTCTACACCTTCGCCAAGGATCAGAAGCCCGGCGACATCACAGGCGACGGCTTCCTGAACAACGCCTGGCATCTCGCAAAGCCCTGAGCGGAGCTGCGCTCTCGCCACGCGCGGGACGAACTGCACGGATTGGGCTTGGCCGTAGGAGACGGCCGCTCTCGGAGAATCCGCCGGACGCGCCTGCGACCGGCGCCCATTGACGAGCGCTGCGTTGTCGTGGCTATCGAGAAACGCGGCAAGCTTTCCTGATGGAGATCTTGCCGCACCACCCCTGCCCCCAGCGCCCTTCACCGGGCGCCCTTTGTTGGTGGCTGCTCATCTGCGATGATCCAACGGGACTCGTCCTTCGAGACGCTCGGCTATCGCCAAGCTCCTTAAGGATGAGGAGATGGAGGTCGCGCGAGGCCGTGGTTTCTCCTCATGGTGAGGAGGCGCGCGCCCATGAGTCAATGAGATCATCCGACAGAAGTGCGCGCCGTCTCGAACCATGAGGCCCGAGGGCGCACTCAGCCGCTATTTCTCGGGAAACCTCACCACGATCTGCTCGACCACCGGTCCCCATTTGCGCAACTCCGCCTTGTCGGATGCGATGCGATCACCGATCGGATTTCCCTCGTGGTCGTCACTGCCGAAGCGAACGCTGACGGAGCATCCACCCGGCAAAGGACGGCTCAGCGTGCCGCCTTTCCAGTCGACAACGAAGCCGCCACCATCGGTGAAGAACTCGCGGATCAGAAACGGCCTGCCATTGATCTTCTGCACCTCGGCCAAAGTGGAGCCGAGCGTCACGCCGGCAACGTTCCAATGACTCGTCTTGGAGTCGATCAAGGTGAGACGTGACACCCGCCGCATCGTCTCGTCAGCAAAGCCGATCTCGATACGCCAGTCCGGCACTTTTGGCGACAGCACGACGCCTTGATAGGTGATGTCCTCCACCCCGGTGAACAACTGGTCGTCTGTCACCGCCTCCTGGCCGTAGCGCTGCATCAGGCTCTTGGCGGAGTCCGTGACCGACACCGGCGAGGTGCAGGTGATCGGCCCATCGGCAGGCGGCGCGGTCTGTGCCCATGCCGGCGCAGCCAGAAGCATCAACAACAAGCTCGTTCGGCGCATGCTCATCCCGGTCAGTCCTGCGACTATGAAGCCATCACTTCGCGGCGAAATTGATGCCGATCTCGGTGACGACGGGCGCGAATTTCACCAGCGCCGGATTGTCGGACGACACCTTCACGCCATCGCCCGAGAGCGCTCGCGGTGGGTCCTTGTCCTTGCCGAAGCGCACGGTGATCGAGCAGCCGCCCGGCAGGATGCGTCCCAGCGCGCCGTTCTTGAAGTCGGTGACGAAGCCGCCATAGTCCCAGCCGAAGCCGCTCACGACGAACGACTTGCCATTGGCCTTCTGGACCTCGACGAGGCTGGCCCCGATGGTGATGCCGGCCACGCTCCAGCGGCTCGTCTTGGCCGTATCGCGCAAGGTGAGCCCGGACACCGTCGCGACCTTATCGTCGATGAAGCCGACCTCGATGCGCCGGTCCATCGCCCGCGGAAACAGCACGAGGCCCTTGTAGGTCTCGCCCTCGGCGCCCGGCAGATCCTGAACCACGGCCTCGTCGCCATAGCGCTGCTTGAGGCTGTTTGCCGAATCGGTGGCCGCGACCGGCGACGAGCAGGTGATCGGGCCTTCCATCGGCGGCGTGCCTTGGGCCAAGGCCGGAGCGGCGCGGAGCACAATGGCGACAGTCAGGACGTGGCGCATCACGGTTTCCTTGTGACGAGCTCACGATGAGCCGTCTCTGCAGCTTCGTCTGCCGTTTTGGAAACCCGGTTCAGCCCCGACGTCAGGATGACAGATGCCGCTTCCTCACCGCCTTACCGAACGCCTCGAACAGCTTGCGATTGATCGGGTTCTTCTGCGGGTCATATTCGGCATGCCATTGCACGCCGAGCGCAAAGGATGGCGCGTCCGCGATGCGGATGGCCTCGATGGTGCCGTCCTCGGCGATGCCCTCGATCACGACGCGGTCGCCCGGCTCCAGGATGCCCTGACCATGCAGCGAATTGACCTTGATGCTGTCGCAACCGAGGATGCTGGCGAAGGCACCGCCCGGCGTGAGCCGCACCTCGTGGCGATCGGCGAACACGACGTTGGGATCGGGATGGATCTCGCCGTTCTCCAACCTGGGCATGCGGTGGTTCATGCGGCCGGGAATCTCGCGGATCTCCGGATGCAGCGAGCCGCCGAAGGCGACGTTCATCTCCTGCAAGCCGCGGCAGATGCCGAACAGCGGGATGCCTCTGGAGACGCAGGCTTCCGACAACTGCAGCGCGACCTCGTCGCGGTGGACGTCGTAGGGCTCGTGCTTGAGGCTCGGCTCGGTGTTGAAGCGGGTCGGGTGCACGTTGGCGCGGGCGCCGGTCAGCACCACGCCGTCGACGACATCGAGCAGCGCGGCGATGTCGGTGATCTCGGGAACACCGGCAAACATCAGCGGTAGCGCGCCCGCGACCTCGGCCACGGCGCTCAGGTTGCGCTCGCCCACCATCTGCACGGTGAACCTGTTCTCGACGCGATGGCTGTTGCCGATCACGCCGACCACCGGACGTTTCATTGTTTTTGTTTCTCTCCCCTCTTATGTGGCCGTTGGCGGCCGCGTCCGCCAGTGTGGCAGGCACAAATCATGCCTGCGTCGCACGGCAGGATCAACATATGGCCACGCGGGTCCCCAATGCCAATTCCGGACACCCCCGCAAGCGTCCTGCAGCGCCCCGCTTCCCCAAGCCTGCGCTTGATCCGCCAGCCGTTTTCGCCAATGTGTGGGGGCCGATCAGCACAGAGGATGCCTCATGACCGCCCCCGCCGACCCACGCCTCCAGGCCCGCAGCGACCTGGCCTGGGCCATTGCCGTGGGCGGCATCGGGGTAACCCTGTTCATGGCCGGCATGGCCTTCACCTGGTATTACGCGGCTGCGATCTTCCTGTTGTTCGCGGGCATGCTGCTCGGCGTCGCGCTCAACGCGATGACCAGCCTGCTCGGCCGCGTCCTGCCCTGGCCGCATCCGGCGCGGCTCGTCATCGTCTGCCTGGCGCTCGCGGCCGTGCTCGTCGGCATCGTCTTCCTCGGCGGCACCACCATCGCGGACCAGGCCAAGGTGCTGAGCGATACGATCAAGTCGCAGCTCGGCAACATCAAGGGCTTCCTCGACCGCAACGGCATCGACACCAGCTTCTTCGACTTCAACGCCGCGAGCACGGCCACTGCCGCGCCTGATGGCGGCTCGACCACACCGACCCAGACGCCGTCCCATGGCCTGCCGGGCGGCCTGCCCTCGCCGAGCGCGCTGGCCTCCTCCGGCGGCGCCATCGTCAGCCAGACCTTCAAGCTGCTGCTCGGCACCGTCAGCGCCGTCGGCAACTTCTTCATAGTGTTGTTCCTGGGATTGGCCTTCGCGGCCCAGCCGGCGGTCTACCGCAGCGGATTGCTTTTCCTGGCGCCGGCGAAGTACCGCGACCAGGCCACCGTGATCGTGGACCGCATCAGCTACACGCTGGAGCGCTGGCTGATCGCCCAGATCACGACGATGTTCGCCGTGTTCCTCGTCACCTGGATCGGCCTCGCCATCATCGGCGTGCAGAGCTCGTTCATCCTGGGCATCCAGGCCGGCCTGTTGGCCTTCATTCCGACCGTCGGCGCCATCATCGCCGGCGTCATCGTGGTGCTGGCGAGCCTCGCCTCCGGCTGGGTCGCTGCGGTCAGCGCCTTCGTGCTGTTCCTCGGCGTGCACGCGATGGAGAGCTACGTGCTGACGCCGCTGATCCAGCGCCAGGCGCTGGACATCCCGCCGGCCACGCTGTTTGCGTTCCAGATCCTGCTCGGCATCGTGTTCGGCGTCTGGGGCCTGACCCTGGCGCTGCCGCTGATGGCGATCGCCAAGGTCATGATCGACTATTTCAAGAGCGACCGCCGCACCGAGGACGCCGCGGCCGCGATCTGAGGCCCGGTCAGAGCCCGCTCAGCCGGCCGGCATCGCGGTCTCGACCAGCTTGGCCCAATAGCTGATGCCGTGCGGGATCACGTCGTCGTTGAAATCATATTCCGGGTGATGCACGCCGGCCCCATCGCCGATGCCCATGAAGACGAACGCGCCGGGCCGCGCCTGCAGCATGTAGGCGAAGTCCTCGCCGCCGAGCCGGGGCGGCATGTCGATGATGACCTGATCCGGCCCGACGACGCTGCGCGCCACGTCGGCCGCGAACGCGGTCTGCTCTGCATGGTTGATGACGACCGGATAGCCCCATTCGTAGTCGATCTCCGCCTCCACGCCCATGCCGCTCGCGAGCGCCGTCACCAGGCCCTTGAAGCGTTCGTCCATCAAGCGGCGGATGTCCTCATCGAGCGTGCGCACGGTGCCGCCGATGACGGCGGTCTGCGGAATGATGTTGTCGGCGGTCGTCCCCGCGTGAAAGCGCGTGATCGACAGCACCGCGCTTTCGACCGGATCGACGTTGCGCGCCACGATCGTCTGCAGCGCGGTCACGATCTGCGCGCCGGCGATGATCGGATCGACGCATTTGTTCGGCCGCGCGGCATGGCCGCCGAGGCCCTTCAGGCGCACCTCGAAAGTGTCGGCCGCGGCCATCACCGCGCCGGTGCGCGTCGCGACCGTTCCGAGCGGCAGGCCCGGCGCATTGTGCAGGCCGTAGACCTCCTCGATGCCGAAGCGTTCCATCAGGCCATCCTCGACCATCGCACGGCCACCGGCCCCGCCCTCCTCGGCCGGCTGGAAGATGACGATGGCCGTGCCGGCGAAGTTGCGCGTCTCGGCGAGATAGCGCGCCGCGCCCAGCAGCATGGCGGTGTGGCCGTCATGGCCGCAGGCGTGCATCTTGCCGGGAATGGTGGACTTGTGCGGGATGTCGCTGACCTCCTGCAGCGGCAGCGCGTCCATGTCGGCGCGCAGGCCGATCACCCGCGGCGACGACTCGCGGCCGCGGATGACGCCGACGACGCCGGTCCGGCCGATGCCGGTGACGACCTCGTCGACACCGAACGAGGTCAAGAGCTCGGCGACGCGCCCGGCCGTCCGATGCACCTCATATTGGAGCTCGGGATGCTGGTGGAAATCGCGGCGCCAGACCTTGGCGTCTTCCGCCAGCTCGGCGGCGCGGTTGATGATCGGCATGACGGAGTTCCAGAAAATGGGGAGCGCGTCATGGCGACGCGCATGTCATCTCATTGCATGTCGGGCCACGGCAAAAGACAAGCGCTATCAGCACATGCAATGCTGCACGGGCTGCATTGCCGCGGCGACGCGGCCGCGCGAAACGCCTGAGCTGATCCTGCTTATGATCGAAGGCCGCGCAGCTCGCGCGCGAGGTTGGCCCGCGCCTTCTGGTCGAGCGCAGCGGCAAAGCCCGCATCCGGATAGATCACGGGGCGCCGCGCGAACCGCTCCAGCACCGCCGCGCGCCCGGCGCGGTAGGCGTCGTCCGGCACATCAGCATATTCGCGCCGGATCGCATCCGCATAGGCGTCGTAGCTGGCCTCGTCGGCGCCGAGAATGGCGAGATCGATCGAGACGAGCAGCGCGCCCAGCCGATCGTCGGGCGCGACATCGTGCGTCCGGGTCAGCCGGATCAGGCGTCCGACCTCGTCGCGCAGCTCGGGCGCGACGTGACGCTCGGCAAGGATGGCGCTCTGCTCCTCATTGTCGGACCGCGTGGGATCATACACGGCGTCGTGCCACCAGATCGCCAGCGTCAGGATCTCGCGCTCGCGGACGCTGAGGTCCGCGACGCGATCGATCTGGTCCAGGCAATCCTGGACGTGGCGAAGATCGTGGTAGTGCCGTCCCCCGGCAGAGTAGGCTTCGACCAGATCGTCATGCGTCATGTTGTGTTCCGTGGCGGAGCAGCGCTGACGCGCGGCCTCAGCCGGCCGAGGTCAGCACCGTCTCGGTGTGCTCGACATCCGGAGGATTGGCAAAATACTGCCCGACCAGGCCACGCCATTCGGTGAAGTTCTCCGAGCCGCGGAAATCGACCGTGTGGTTCTCGAGCGTTTCCCACTTCACCATCAGGCGGTAGCGCTGCGGCTTCTCGATCGATTTGTGCAGCTCGAAGCCGTGAAAGCCCTTGGAGCGGCCGAAGGCGGCGCGTGCTTTCGCGACCGCGGCCTCGAAATCCTTCTCCGTGCCCGGCTTGACGTCGATCTGGGCGATTTCCGTGATCATGTTCTGTCGGCCTCCCCTGGTGTGGGCCGCTTGTCTAGCCCAGACCTCGGGAGAGCGAAAGCCGCACCTCAGCTGGACAACACCGCCTCTCCCGACTGCGGCAGGCTGGCAGCCGCGGCAGCGCGCTGGCGGCGGTAGCGGTCGAGCGACAGCGGCAGCTCCGCCGAGGCCTCGACCCGGTTGCGACCGGAGCGCTTGGCCTTGTAGAGCGCGGTATCGGCGGCCGCGAGCAGCACGTCGAGATCGGTCCCGCCCGGCCCGCCGGCAACGCCGATGCTGACGGTGGTATCGACCGGCTTGTCCTCGCACACCACGCCGGAGGCCGCGAACGCCTCGCGGACACGCTCGGCGGCGACCATGGCCTCTTCGATGGAACAGGGCAGAAGTGCTGCGAACTCCTCGCCGCCGATCCGGCCCGAGAGATCGGTGAGGCGTAGATTGTTGACCACGACGTTTGCGAACAGCTTCAGGACCTCGTCGCCCTCGGCGTGACCGAAGCGGTCGTTGATCGACTTGAAATGATCGATGTCGAAGATCAGCACGCTGACCGGGCGCTGCTCGCGCGCCTCGCGCTCGATCAGCTGCGCGCAGGACTCGGCAAAGCCGCGGCGGTTGAGCAGGCCCGTCAGCGGGTCGGTGGTCGCCGCGCGCTTGTGGGCGCTGACGATGCGCTCGGACACCAGCATGAAGATCACGAACACGGTGCCGACCGCATACAGCACGAGTTCGATAGAGAAGATCGTGACCCAGGCGGCGGCGAAGGCGCCGTCGGAATCGCGCAGCATGTTGCCGAGCAGGATCGGCAACATCAGCACGAAGCCATGCATCACCGGTACGATCAGCGCCGGCCAGCGCTTGTGCAGAGTCCGCCGCCGCTCCTGCCACAGCTCGGCCGCGGTCAGCATGGCGTAGATCACGACGATCGCTGCGCCGATCGTCAGCCGCAGCGCCTGCGCCGACGCATCGAGCAGCATGCCGCTGGCGATCCAGACCGTCGCGCCGAGCACGAGCCCGGGCACGCTCGCCGGCTTGCCGTGAAACACGCGCGCGGCGTTCCACACCATGGCAGTGGCGATCAGGCCGATGGAGCTCAGGAACAGCGACACCACCTCGCCGTAGAGCTCGCCGATCAAGGTCCACAGCGCGATCGCGACCGCGCCGAGGACGTAGGCCGCGCCCCACCAGCGCAGCGCCGGCGTGTTCTCCTGCCGGCCGAAGTGGAGCAACATAGCGCCAAGCAGCGCTGCGACCATGGTCGCTACGATGTCGAGCGTCATGCTATCAAGCGCCATCGATCACCTCGGTTGCTGCGGCGGCGCGGGAATTCAGGGTTAGCGCGGCCTTATCGCGATCAACCTAGCGGGCGGTTTGTTGGAAAGAGGTTTGCCTGGGATACCAAGTTTTCTCGAAAAGCTCGGCACAACTCGTCAGCAAATTGCTGCGCAAGAAATCTGCAAACAGGATTCAAAAATGCCGGGGCAATCCGCGCGACCGCCCGCCCTGATTGTACACGGCACAGCGTCATTCATTGATAGTTGTGCGCCCCATCGTGCGGAATCAATGGTTTCCCGTCCTGCGGCGAACACTCATCGAAACGATAAGAAACCTTCTCAAATTTGAGATCATCTCTCCCTAACACGTCCCGACCGCGGCGCGATCCGCCGCTCGAGGTGGGGACAAGGATGTCTTTCGACGACGATTCATCGAACAACAAGCCGGCCGCAGGCGATCATCCGGCGCGTGATCCGCAGCCGGCGCAGGGCGTCGATCGCCGCACCCTGCTGCGCAATGCCATGGGCGTCTCGGCGCTCGGCCTCGGCGCCAGCCTGCTGCCCGGCCAGGCGGCGCACGCGCATTGGCGCATGCACCATCACCATCGTCACGTCACGACCAGCTTCGCGCTCGCCGTCCTTCCCGATACGCAGTTCTACTCGCGCTATGCGACGTCAGAAGAAGGCCAGTCCTATCAGCGCCAATATGGCAGCACGCCCTACCCCGCGCAGACGCAGTTCATCGTCGACAACGCAGCGAAGTACCACATCCCGTTCACGATCCACCTCGGCGACGTCGTCGACCAGTCCAAGCATCCGCAGCAATGGGCGGTCGCCGATGCCGCGATGAAGCTCTTAGAGAACGCCGGCCGGCCGTATTCGGTGCTCGCGGGCAATCACGACGTGCTTTCGGCGCTGGAATTCGAGAACGCGGCGAGCCAGGGCGCGGGCACCGATGCGCAGCGCGGCGCGTCCGAGCCTTATCTCACATGGTTTCCGACGAGCCGCGCCGCGAAGCAGCGGACCTTCCTGGAGCGGCATCCGAGCGGCTGGCACGAGGCGCATGTGTTCCATGCCTGCGGCGTCAGTTTCATGGTGCTGTCGCTGTCGTGGCGCGCCTCGGACGATGCGATCGCCTGGGCGCGCAGCATGATCGCGCGGCATCCGATGCTGCCGGTGATCCTCGCCAATCACCAGTTGCTGAACATCGCCAATGACGGCACGAGCCCGCTCGAGGTCGCCTACGGCCAGTACCTGTGGGAGAAGCTGATCCGCAGCAACGACCAGATCTTCATGACCCTGAACGGCCACTATCACGGTGGCGCGCTGCTGACGAAGATCAACGACTTCCATAACCCCGTCCATCAGATGGTGGTCGACTATCAGATGGCCTATCAGGGCGGCAACGGCCTGATGCGGCTGTACGAGTTCGACTTCACGGCCAACAAGATCGACGTCGCCTCGTTCTCGCCCTGGGTGGTCGAGAAGCCGAAGGACAGCCTGAAGCAGTTCGACCGCGCCTGGCTGTCCGAGGACAATCACGAGTTCTCGATTCCCGTCGACTTCCGCCGGCGTTTTTCACGCTTCACCAATTTCTGCCATCTGCCGGCCTTCGCCGGCACGCCGATCCTGCCGCGCCTCAAGCAGGATCTCTACGTCAACTACACCGAGGCGCCCGAACCGGTGGTGGTGCCGCCCGCGAACGAGCAGGACTATCCGCTCGTGGCCGAGACCGTTGCGCATTGGCGGATCACGTCGTCGGCGATCGGCAAGGCCGTGGCCGCCGGCACCGCGCTGTCGGACCTCACCGCCGCCAACCCGATGCAGCGCGCCACGCTGGCGGGTGCCGCCCAGGTCGCCGACGTCGTCTTCACAGCCGACAAGCATCGCCTGTCGTCGGCGCCGGGCAGCGTGCAGTTCCTCAACACCACCAAGCAGGGCGCCGGCCGCTTCAGCTGGTTCACGACGGCGGCCAACGCGCCGATCAACGCGGCAACGTTCGCATCCGGCTACACCGTCGAGGCCTTCATCAAGATCGATCCGAACTGGAAGGCCGCCGATCACGCCTGGTGCAACATCCTGACCCGCTTCGGCAACCGCGGCTGGCTGCCGGGCTATGCCGGCGGCGATCCGGAGTCACCGCCGATCCTGTTCGCCATCTCCAACCTGCGCGAGGTGCAGTGGGAGGTCGTGCCGTCGAGTTCGACCCGGCAGCCGCAGACCGACTGGTCCGGCGAGATCATGCTCGACACCTGGTATCACCTCGCGATCGTCAACGATCCCGCCGACAATTCGACCGTGCTCTACATCGAGGGCGCGCCGGTCGTGCGCAGCGTCATCGGCGGCAACGGCATCGCCTCGACGGCGGCGTCGCAGCCCTGGGCACTCGGCTGCGGCTGGTGGGACCGCGCGCCGTCGGACGGCTTCATCGGCAGCATCGGCGAGGTCCGCGTGGTGTCGAAACCGCTGGCGCCGAGCCAATGGCTGACCGCGCGCCGCGCTAGCGCCTGACCCGCGCAAGCCTGCGTCAAAAGCAAGACGGGCGCCCGCGAGGGCGCCCGTTCGTATTTGAAGCTGATGGATCCGGACGGAGCCGGAGCCAGGCGATCAGCGCTTCGAGAACTGGAAGGAGCGGCGGGCCTTGGCCTTGCCGTACTTCTTACGCTCGACGACGCGCGAGTCGCGGGTCAGGAAGCCGCCCTTCTTGAGGACGCCGCGCAGCTCCGGCTCGAAATTCGTCAGCGCCTTGGACAGGCCGTGACGGACCGCACCGGCCTGGCCGGACAGGCCGCCGCCGGCGACCGTGCAGATCACGTCGTACTGGCCCTTGCGGGCAGCGACGACCATCGGCTGCTCGATCATCATGCGAAGCACCGGACGGGCGAAGTAGACCTCGATGTCGCGGGTGTTGACGGTGACCTTGCCGGAGCCCGGCTTGATCCAGACGCGGGCGACCGCGTCCTTGCGCTTGCCGGTGGCATAGGCGCGGCCGAACTTGTCGACCTTCTTCTCATACTTCGGAGCGTCGGGAGCCGTGACGGCACCCTTGAGCTGCGACAGCTGATCGAGAGACTGGATGCTTTCGGCCATCTTATGCGGCCCTCGTGTTCTTGCGGTTCAACTTGGCGATGTCGATCTTCTCGGGGTTCTGCGCTTCGTGCGGATGATCGGGTCCGCCATAGACACGCAGATTGCCCATCTGCACGCGACCGAGCGGCCCGCGCGGGATCATGCGCTCGATGGCCTTCTCGATCACGCGCTCGGGGAAGCGGCCCTCGAGGATCTGGCGCGCGGTGCGCTCCTTGACGTGGCCGACATAGCCGGTGTGCTTGTAGTACACCTTCTGCTCGCGCTTGCGGCCGGTCAGCACGGCGTGCGCGGCATTGACGATGATGACGTTGTCGCCGCAGTCGACGTGCGGCGTGTAGATCGGGAGGTGCTTGCCGCGCAGCCGCATGGCGACCAGCGTGGCGAGACGGCCGACGACCAGACCCTTGGCGTCGATCACGACCCACTTCTTCTGGACCTCGGCCGGCTTTGCCGAAAAGGTTTTCATGAGAGATATCCGTGACAGGGAGAATGCGGCGCGGGTGACGCACCGAACTGGTCGCAGCTTCTAGAGAAGCGGCCTGCATTCGTCAACGCCATCGGCGTCAAATTAATGCAACAAAAACAGCAGCTTGCAAATATGGTGCAATAATACCCTCGAAAACCCTACGCATTCGGAATGGAATAGGTCGCCGTGACATGGGCGATCGGATCGGGCGATTCCCCTGACAGCAGCGTGACTTCGCCGACCGCGAGCCGCTTGCCGAGCTTGAGCAGCCGCGCCTCCGCCAGCACATCGGCGCCGGCCGCGCCCTTGCGCAGGAAGTTGATGTTGAGATTCGTGGTCACGGCAAGACCGACCGGACCGATCGCCGACAAGAGCACCACGTACATCGCGAAATCGGCCAGCGCCATCAATGTCGGCCCGGAGACGGTGCCGCCGGGGCGCAACATGCGCTCATTGAAGCGCTGGCGCATCCGGCAGCTCTTGCCGTCGGCGCTCTCGATCGAAATGTCACCGCCGGTGCGGAACGCCTGGGGAAATTCCGCGTGCAGGAACGCTTCCAGCTCCGCGATGGTCATCTTCGCCGTCATCTCTCCCCCTGCTCTCGTCGTTGCTCATCTGTTACATTAGCTGCATCGATGCGCCCATATGGAAATCGCAATGTCCGTCCCTGCCCTCGCCGACGCCGCCGATACGCCGATTCTGTTGCGCGAGATGGCGGGCCCCGTCGCCGTGCTCACGCTCAACCGCCCGGCACAGCGCAACAGCCTGTCGGAGCCGCTGATCGCAGAGCTGCATCGGGCCCTGGCCGAGATCGGCGCCGACAGGGCGGTGCGCGCCGTGGTGATCGCAGCGAATGGCCCTGCGTTCTGCGCCGGCCATGACCTCAAGGAACTCACCGCGCATCGCAGCGAGGCCGACCGCGGCCGCGCCTTCTTCGCCCGGCTGATGAACGCCTGCAGTGCGATGATGCGGGCGATCGTGCATCTGCCCAAGCCGGTTGTCGCGTCCGTGCAGGGCATCGCCACCGCCGCCGGCTGCCAACTGGTCGCGAGCTGCGATCTCGCCGTCGCCTCCGAGCGCGCCTCGTTCGCCACGCCCGGCGTCGACATCGGCCTGTTCTGCTCGACGCCGATGGTGGCGCTGTCGCGCAACGTACCCCGCAAGCAGGCGATGGAGATGCTGCTGACCGGCGAGCCGGTTCCCGCTGTCCGCGCCCGCGAATTGGGCCTCGTCAACCGCGTGGTCACGGCCGGCACGGAACGCGACACCGCGATTGCGCTGGCACAACAAGTGGCGCGCAAATCGGCCTATACGATCAAGCTCGGCAAGGAGGCATTCTACCGCCAGGCCGAGATGAGCCTTGCCGACGCCTATCGCTATGCGGCAGAGGTGATGACGCAGAACATGCTCGCCCGCGACGCCGAGGAAGGCATCGGCGCCTTCATCGAGAAGCGGACGCCGAATTGGCGGGACGAGTGAAGCTCGCCCTGCTCTCTCCTTCGTCATTGCGAGCGCAGCGAAGCAATCCAGAGTCCCGCTCGAGCCCCTGGATTGCTTCGTCGCAAGTGCTCCTCGCAATGACAGAAACTGAAACTGGCTCGTCATTCCGGGGCGCCCGGAGGGCGAGCCCGGAATCCATAACCACGATCGGGAGTATGGATTCCAGGCTCGTGCTGCGCACGCCCCGGAATGACAATAACTAATAGAAGCGTCCCGCCATGAATCACGACACCTATCCCGACGACTACATCCGCGGCATTCTCAACGGCGTGAAGGTGATCGCGATGGTCGGCGCCTCGCCATCGGAGATCCGGCCGAGCTTCTTCGCCTTCAAATATCTGGTGCAGCGCGGCTACGACATGATCCCGGTGAACCCCGGCCATGTCGGCAAGAGCCTGATGGGCCGCCCCTTCGTCGCCTCGCTCGCCGACATTGGCCGCCCGCTCGACATGGTCGACATCTTCCGGAGCTCGCAGCACATCATGCCCGTCGTCGACGAGGCGCTGAAGCTCTCACCTTTGCCGAAGGTGATCTGGATGCAGCTCGGCGCGCGTGACGATGCGGCGGCCGAAAAGGCCGACGCCGCTGGGCTGAAGGTCGTGATGAACCGCTGCCCAAAGATCGAATATGGCCGGCTGTCGTCGGAGATCTCCTGGATGGGCGTCAACTCGCGCACCATCAGCGCCAAGCGCGCGCCGATCCCGACGCAAGGGATGCGGCTGTCGCTGAACCGCACCAGCGTCGGCGGCGGCACGACGGCCGCGGCCGACCGCGCCGCGAAGGACAGAAGCGATCCCGCCTGACGCATCTGCGAAAGGAACGTGTTGCGACGACGGCGCGACACAGCAGCGCATTTCAAATCGGAGCGATCGGCGCCGGCAGCCTTGACGCCATCCTGGCCGCTGGCAAATGTCCTCCGCCGGGATGACGCGGAGGCGCACGGTGCGCGCTATCGACACCGTCTCCCATCATCGATCCCTGCGCCAGCCGGCGCCGGCGCGCAACGGATCAAGCCAAGAGGAAACACCATGACCGAACGTCCCCCGGGATTTGCCACCCTTGCCATTCACGCCGGCGCCCAGCCCGACCCGACCACCGGCGCGCGGGCGACGCCGATCTACCAGACCACGTCGTTCGTGTTCAACGATGCCGACCACGCCGCCTCGCTGTTCGGACTGCAGGCATTCGGCAACATCTACACCCGCATCGGCAACCCGACCAACGCCGTGCTGGAGGAGCGCGTCGCCGCGCTCGAGGGCGGCACCGCCGCGCTTGCCGTTGCCTCGGGCCATGCCGCGCAGGTCGTGGCGCTGCAGCAGTTGCTGTCCCCCGGCGACGAGTTCATCGCCGCGCGAAAACTCTATGGCGGCTCGATCAACCAGTTCACGCATTCGTTCAAGAGCTTTGGCTGGAACGTGGTGTGGGCCGACACCGATGACGTCGCGAGCTTCGAGGCGGCGGTGAGCCCACGCACCAAGGCTGTATTCATCGAGTCGATCGCCAATCCCGGCGGCACCATCACCGACATCGAGGCGGTCGCGCAGGTGGCGCGGAAGGCGGGCGTGCCGCTGATCGTCGACAACACCTTGGCTTCGCCCTACCTGATCCGCCCGATCGATCACGGCGCCGATATCGTGCTGCACTCGCTGACCAAGTTCCTGGGCGGCCACGGCAACTCGATCGGCGGCGTCATCGTCGACGCCGGCACCTTCGACTGGGCCGGCAGCGGCGATAAATATCCGATGCTGACGCAGCCGCGACCGGAATATCACGGCATCCGGCTGCACGAGACGTTCGGCAATTTCGCCTTCGCGATCGCCTGCCGCGTGCTGGGCTTGCGTGATCTCGGACCGGCGTTGTCGCCATTCAACGCCTTCATGATCCTGACCGGCATCGAGACCCTGCCGCTGCGCATGCAGAAGCACTGCGACAATGCCAAGGCGGTCGCCGAATATCTCAGCAAGCATCCCGGCGTGGCCTCGGTGAACTACGCCGGCCTGCCCGAGGACAAGTATTACACGCTCGCCCGCAAATACTGCCCGAAGGGCGCCGGTGCCGTGTTCACCTTCTCGCTCAAGGGCGGCTACGACGCCGGCGTCAAGCTGGTGTCGAACCTGAAGCTGTTCTCGCATCTCGCCAATGTCGGCGACACCCGCTCGCTGGTGATCCACCCGGCCTCGACCACGCACAGCCAGCTCGACGACGCGGCGAAGATCAAGGCCGGCGCCGGCCCCGACATCGTCCGCATCTCCGTCGGCATCGAGGACAAGGAAGACCTGATCGCCGACCTGGAGCAGGCGCTGAGCACGTAAGGCGCGTTTCGCTCCACGGATCGCGCCGCGCGTCGACATGCGGCATGACGAGCGCATCTCTCACCACGTCATGGCCGGGCTTGTCCCGGCCATTCATGTCTTTGCCCCGGCAATGACGACGTGGATGCGCGGGCCGTCGCCGCGCCGAAGGGGCTTCGGCCCCGCAGGCGGGAAAAGCCCGCGCATGACGAACAACTGACAGCTGAGGCAGCAAGCGGCCCCGAAAACAAAGAGAGCGCGGGCGGCCCCCTTGGGCTTCCGCGCTCTCCTTCGTCCCACGGCCGGGCCGTTGCCGGCTTCTCGGACCGCGCCCTCGTTAACTCCAGGTGATCATCTCATCAGCTGCAACAGGCGCGCGTGCATCTGGCCGGCCAGAGGCAGCGCGGAGGCCGCGATCAGCCGGCTCGCCGACAGCGCCTGCAGGCCGGCGGCGCGCTCCTCGATGGCAGCGAGTTCAGCGTTGACTAAGCCGGTCCGTGATTGGAGATTTTGGCGCGCCGACGCCGAAAACATGATCACCGACATGCTCGAAACCTTCTGGTCTGAGACTCTGATGAAATGCAGCAGAGATTTTCGCGCCCGGACGCAGCGGCCGGGCTGCATTCGGCCGACCTTCAAAATCGCCGGCAGCAGTAAGCTTGCACCCGCAGAACTTAACAAAAGCTGAAAATGCCCGTCCTTCTACGGATGATTGCAGCCAACTGTCGGATGCCGGAAGGATTTCGTTAACCATACCCGGCTCATCCTGCCGCCCGTGGAATCGCCTTCCGGACCCGCGTGAAAGCAGCGGTGGATGTATCGCGAAGCGCCGACGCCACCCGAACAGAAGTCGAGGAGAGCAGGATGCGAACGTTGGTGATCATGATGCTGCTGGCGGCCATCGCGGCGAACGGCGTCGTGCTCGCGGCCGACCTGCCGGCCGTCCACGACAAGATCGTGCACACCAAGGCCCGCCGCGCCGTGAGAGCGCCGCCGCCGACGGTCGTCGTCGTCAGGGACCAGGACTCGCTGATCTCCCCGATGTGGCCCTCGACGCCGCTGCTGTTCGGCCGCCAGGAGCTGCCCGGCTATTACGGCCGCGCCTTCTCCTACGACTACCAGGGCCCCTATTACGGCGGCGAAGGCTATACCAACTACATGTTCCGCCTGCCCTACGCGTGTGGCGTGTATGGGTATTGCTGAGCGGGGTGCCGTTGGCATGTAAGTAGCCCGGATGGGCGAAGCGACATCCGGGACGACAAGGACGAGGTTCCGCATACCACCGAGGCTCGTGCGGACGACCGCAATAGCCGGCTATTTTGCGTAGGCACCGGCATAGCGCCCTGCGCGGATGCTCGCCAGGATCTCGGCTTCACGCTGTTCCTGCGCGCGGGCGGACTCGAGCAGCTCGGACGCGATCGCCGGCGCGAAAGCGACCACCCCGTCGGCGTCGGCGACCACGATATCGCCTGGCGTGACGATCATGCCGCCGATCGACACCGGCACGTTGATCTCGCCCGGACCGTTCTTGTAGGGGCCGCGGTGATTGACCGCACGCGCGAACACGGGGAAGTCGGACTTCATCAGCACGCCGGAGTCCCTGATCGCGCCGTCGACGACGATCCCGGCCGCGCCGCGTTCCCTCGCGATGGCGGCGATGATCTCGCCGACCAATGCCCGCGTCTCGTCGCCGCCGCCATTGACGACGAGGACGTCGCCGGGCGTGATGAGATCGAGCGCGCGATGAATGAAGAGATTGTCCCCCGGCGCCGTATTCACGGTCAGCGCGATCCCGGCCATCGGCGAGCCCGTATAGAATGGCCGTAGACTGGCTGCACCAGGCAGCCGCTGAAGGTTGTCACTGATCACGGCCGTGGAAACGCTCTTGAACGCGGCGACGACCGCCGCATCGATCGGCGCACCAGGCTGCGCTTGTCCCTCACCCATTCTCGCTCCCCGTCTTGCACAGTCCAGAGCGTCGCTCGATGGCGCGCCGCCTCGGCGGTGTAGGACTCGCCTTGAATTCAGAAAACCGATAAATGGAGATATCGATCCATCTCTTTTTTGAATGCGAACATGGTCACCCTGAAGCAGCTGGAAGCTTTGAACTGGATCGCGGAGCTCGGCACGTTCGAACGCGCCGCAGCCAAGCTGAACACCACGCAATCGGCGATCTCGAAGCGCATCCAGGAGCTGGAGGCCTCCGCGCGCGTTCCGCTGTTCGATCGCAGCCAGCGCGGGGCTCGCCTGACCGAACGTGGCGAGCAGATCCTTGCTCTTGGCCGGCAGATGTTGGCGTTGCAGGACCAGATCCTGGAGTTGAAGGACGGCCGGCAGTCACCGGCCCGCCGCCTGCGGCTTGGGGCGACGGAGCTGTCCGCGCTGACATGGCTGCCGCGTCTGGTTTCGGCGATTCGCGAAGCCCATCCGGCGGTGATGATCGAGCCTGAGGTCGAAACCTCCCGAAGCCTCTACGATCGGCTGATCGAGGGCAGCCTCGATCTCGTCGTCATCCCGGACGTCTTCTCCGACCCGGAGGTGACGTCAGTGCGGCTTGCCGAAGTGCAGAACGTGTGGACGGCGCGCCCCGGCCTGGTCAGAGCGCGCCGGAGCCTCGATTTCGACGAGCTTGGTCATCATACTATTCTGATGCAGGGCCGTCGCTCGGGCTCCGGCCTCTTCGTCAACAAATGGCTCGCGGCCAACGGCGTCTCGTTCAAGCGCGCCATCTCGGTCGACAATCTGACCGCGCTGGTCGGGCTCGCCGTGGCCGGCCTCGGCATCAGCTATCTTCCGCAACGCTGTTTTCGTCCTCTCTTCGAGCAGAAGAAGCTGGTCATCCTGCCCGTCAAGCCGACGCTGCCGGCCGTGCCCTATGCGGCCATGTATCGCAACGACAGACCCTCGGCCTTCGCGGCCGCCGTAGCGGAGCTGGCGCGCCAGACCTGCGATTTTGGCCGTCAACTCGAAGGTTAGACCGGGCAGGTGACCCCGGCGACGACGCCCGGCGCGGCGATCCATCACTTCCAGGAATGAGAAATAAGGCGGTTTTATCCCTTTTCATCCAGGCCGGACGCAGCGAGGCTGCATCACCGCTGCGCGGGCAACGCTGCACGCGCGAAGAGGGTTGCTGCGAGGAGAGGCTTTGATGCGCATTTGGGGACTTCTGCTGACGGCAGCGCTCGCTGCAAACGCCGCCGGCGCCGAGGAACTGACGGGCACGCTCCAGAAGGTCAAGGAGACGAACAGGATCTCGATCGGCTTCCAGGAATCGTCGGTGCCGTTCAGCTATCTCGACGGCAACCAGAAGCCGGTTGGCTACGCGCTCGACATCTGTGCCCGGATCGCGGATGCGGTCAAGAAGGAGCTCGGGCTTCCTGACCTCACGATCGAAACCGTTCCGGTGACGTCCTCCAATCGCATCCCGCTGATGACGAACGGCACGATCGACCTCCTGTGCGCCTCCACCACCAACAACACCGAGCGCCAGAAACTCGTGGCCTTTGCCAATACGCACTTTCTCAGCGCCACACGCTATGCGGCCAAGAAATCGCTCTCGCTCCAGACGATCGACGACCTCAGGGGAAAGACGGCCGTCGCGATCGCCGGATCGACCAACATCGCCCAGCTGAACAAGGTCAATGTCGAACGCAAGCTCGGCATCAACATCGTTCCGGCCAAGGACCAGGCCGAAGCGTTCCTGATGCTGGAGACCGACCGGGCTCAGGCCTATGTGCTCGACGACGTCCAGCTCGCGGTCGCCATCGCGCGGTCGAAGGACCCGGCGGCGTACACGATCAGCAACGACGCATTCTCCAAGCCCGAGCCTTTCGGCATCATGCTGCGCAAGGACGATGCGCCGTTCAAGGCCATCGCCGATCGCGTCACGGCCGAGCTCTATCGGAGCCCCGCCATCGAGGCGCTCTACAAGAAGTGGTTCGAATCCCCCGTGCCGCCGACCGGGATCAACTTCAACTACCCGATGCCGGCCCCCCTGCGCGCCGCGTTCAAGTCGCCCAGCAGCAGTCCCGACCCGGACGCGTATGCGCCCGATTGAAGCCCGCGGTATCCGTGCCAACAGCAACGGCGGAGACAGCCTCATCCGCCGCGGTCGCCTGCGACGGACGGCCCTCGGCTATTGCCAAGATCAGCGGCGGCGGCACTCCTGATATCTATTTCGCCGCCTTGATCCGCGCGATCTCCTCCTTGAGGAGCGTCGCGACCAGTTCGTTCAACGACGAGCCGCACTCGGCGTTCGAGAAGTCGTATTCGTTCTTCATTGGTTGAGAGCAGCTGTGATCTTGTTGATCCGCGCGCCAGTAACTCACTCCGCGGCCACGACGCGCACGTCGAGCTGCACGCCTGTCTCTGCCTGCAACACGCCGATCACGCCAAGCAGGTTCTCGGCCGTGGGATTGCCGGATGGCCCTAACATGCGCATCAGGCTCTTCGACGGCCGCCCGAGCGCGTTGCTCAACGCCTCGAAGCCGATCGTTGCGTTGATATACGCACGCAGGCCGGCGCGGCCGTCATCGACCTCTCCGCGCAGCAGCGCACTCACGGCTTCCTGGAACAACGCCTCGCGAAACGCCGGATCGCGGTCCGAGCGCGCCCGAACCGTGTCGCGGTCGCGAAGGCATCATGAGGTGCTCGCATAAACTCCCAAAGAGCTATTTCGCAGCCTCGATCCGCTCAATATCCTCCTTGAGAAGCGTGTTGACCAATTCGGTCAACGATACGCCCCTCGCGCTGGCCAGCCCGGTCAGGTGATCGAGCACATCAGGCTCGAGATGCACCGGAGGCAGCATTCGCGCGCCCTTGCGAAAGAACTTGCCGCGTTCGGCGTTCGAGAAATCGTATTCATCCTTCATCGAATCACCCATTCTCGTAGGAGCGGATTTCGCGCCGGGTCGGGCGACGGACAGAAATGATGCGGATCGCTGCGCGGTCTGCCGATAGCTCCGTGTACGTATGCACGACCAGCAGTAGCTCGTGCGCAATATTGCGTCCCATCGTAACCCATCGTTCCTCGTCTGCGCCAGATCCGTCATCGAGACGCGAGAGCGCCAACGGATCGCTGAAGATGCTCATCGCCCGCTCAAACGCAACGCCATGCTTGCGCAGATTGCTCTCTGCCTTGGCCGGATCCCAATCGAACTCGAATTGCATGGTCCGCCCCACCCGGCGATGTCCGCGACACGCCACGCTTGCCAAACGACGCAAATCAGTTTATGTTCTCTTTTTGTTCCTGTCCAGCCGAGGGGCGCTTCCGGATCGTCCAGTTGCGTGGGATTGGGAATGCGGTGGACGTGGCGGGCCGTGCGCGGACGAAAGTTCGCGCGGACGAGCGATCTGTCACGGACGGCGAAGTCGCGTGGTCCTGGCGCCCCGACGCTGGCGCTAAGTCTCGTGTCGGTGCTCAACGCATCGCGCGAGATGACGGGGGCAAGAGAGCCCGGTCCCCGGGGAGATCGCGTATAAGCGTTAACACCATCGCGCGGGGAAGGCCGGGTGTTTTCGGCCGTACCTGTGGTGACCGCCGCGTGCTTTTTTCTTTGCACGCGGGCCATGGGTGCCGGCCAGGCATCCGGCCTTCCCCGCGCCCTCGCGTGTTTCGAGGGTGAAACGACCGGCAGAACTCGGCGTGATTGCGCGCGAGGATGAGGATGTTTGTCTTCACATCATTGCGCAGCGTGCGTAGTCACGCTTGTTGGCTTGCGCGAATGTCTCTCCACCGTCATTCCGGGGCGTGCGCAGCACGAGCCCGGAATCCATTTTCCAGCGTGTCTCGCGGCTCAATGGATTCCGGGCTCGCCCTGCGGGCGCCCCGGAATGACGGCGGAGGTCACTGCAACAGCGAGCGCGAGAACGCCCTACCCCGCCTGCCCGGCCGCCACGGCCGTCTGCGGCACGGCGACTGCGGCCACTCGCCGCGGCGACAGGCGTTCGGCTTGCAGCACGGCGAACGTCAGCACGATGATGGCCGTGCCCTGATGCAGCAGCGCGAGCGAGATCGGAACCAGCGCCAGCAGGGTCAAGATCCCAAGCACGGCCTGCACCAGGATCGCGGCGAGCAGCCGGTGCGCGCCACGCACCACGTCGCGGCCGACGCCGGCACGCATCACGTCGAAGGCGTGCCAGGCTGCCAATGCGAGCAGCGTGTAGGCGGTCATGCGATGCATGAACTGCACCGTCAGATCGTTCTCGAACAGATTGATCCACCACGGCGAATGGATCCACAGATTGGCCGCCTTCGGGATCAGGCCGCCGTCGATCTCAGGCCAGGTGTTGTAGACGAGGCCGGCGCGCAGGCCGGCGACCAGCGCGCCGAGATAGAGCTGCACGAAGGTGACGCCGACCAGCATCCACGCGGTGAGCCGCAGCCGCGCCGGTGCCGCGGTTTCCTCGCGCGACGCAAGCCGGCGCAGGGTCCAGACGATCGACGCATAGATCAACAGCGCCAGCGCGAGGTGCGTCGCGAGACGGACAGGCGCCACTTCGGTGCGCTCGGTGAGGCCCGAGGCCACCATCCACCACCCGACCGCGCCCTGCAGCGCGCCGAGGCCGAAGATCAGCCACAGCCTGCGGCCGAGCGGGCCGGACACCGCGCCGCGCCACAGGAACCACAGGAAGGGCAGCAGATAGACCATGCCGATGACGCGGCCGAGCAGCCGATGGCTCCATTCCCACCAGAAGATGGTCTTGAACTCGTGCAGGGTCATGCCGGCATTCATCTGCCGATACTGCGGAATGGTCTTGTAGGCCTCGAAGGCGTCGGTCCAGGCCTGCTCGGACAACGGCGGCAGGGTGCCGGTGACCGGCTTCCACTCGACGATCGACAGCCCGGATTCGGTCAGCCGCGTGGCGCCGCCGACCAGCACCATCAGCGCGATCAGGCCGGCCACGGCGAGGAGCCAGATGCGGATCGCGGCGAGATCTCGTGTGCGGGGAACCGTGGTCATGGACGTTGAACGCTCGATTGAACCGGGGCTGACAGGCCCTTATAATCCCGGCGAAATCACGCGCAAGCCGCGCCGCCCCCAGCCAAAGCTGACAATCCCGTCATGACGATCCGCACCCGTAAACTGATCGGCGCCGTCGCGCTGCTCCTGCTCGCTTTCGCCTGGTCGATGATGGGCATGGTGATGGCGCAATTCCCCCTGATCGCCAACTCCGGCTGGCTGCAGGCGGTCTATTACGTCGTCGTCGGCATGGGCTGGGTGCTGCCCGCGATGCCGATCGTGAGCTGGATGCTGCGCCCGGATCCGGAGCGGCAGCAAGGCTGATCAGCCGAGATCGAGCTTCGGCTGCGGCGCGGATTTTTCCCGCGGCAGGGTGATGCCGGCCATCAGCACCTTCAAGGCGCGCAGCGAGCGCGAGCGGCCGTCCCAGGCGATCCGCGGCAGCATGTGCAGATGCGTGCGGCCCTCGCTCTGCACGACGCCTGGCATCGTCGAGGCCGCGCTGACGAAGCCCGCCTGCTCCGCAAGCACGACGTCGCTGCGGCGGAACGAATAGCGGTCGCCGAACGGATACGCCATGTGCCGGACCGGGCGGCGCAGCGCCGTCTCCAGCACCGCCTTGCCCATCGTGATCTCGCGCTGGGCGTCGGCATCCCGGAGATTGGCGAGCACGGAATAGTGCACGGTGGCACTGCCGATCGTGACGTTGGGGTCGGCGGCGAGACGGGCGATGTCGGTCCAGTCCATCGAGGACTCGCGGCTCAGGCCGGCGAGATCGACCGAATGGCGCGCGCAGAGGTCGCGGATCGCGATCGACAGCTCGGCCGGAGGCAGCTTGCGCAGCCACGCCGAAAGATACGCGAACAGCTCATATTTTTCGGCCGGCGTGACCACGTTGAAGCGCTGCTCACGATGATCGATCACAAGGCTGATGCGGGCCTCGCGCGCGATCACGGCCTCCAGCGCCAGCCACCAGGCTTCGCCGAGCCCATCGGGGAAGGCCGAGGGCACGTAAACGGTGAACGGCACGCCGTGGCGCGCCAGCACCGGATAGGCGTGCGTGATCAGGTCCCTCGCGGTGCCGTCGAAGCTCAGGCAGGCGAAGCGGCTGCTTTGGGGAAGGCGCACGGCGCGGTCGCAGGCCTCGTCGAGCGAGACGATGTCATAGCCCCAGCGCTTCAGCGCCCGGATCACCTTGTCGAGGAAAACGGGGGTGATCTCCGCGCATTTCAGCGGCTGGAACGCGCCCTTGCGCCGCGGGCGCACGCGCTCGAACCGCAGCACGGCGCCCGCGCCACCCGTGGCGCGCGACGCGAGCAGCGTGCCACCGCTGAAATAGGCCAGCTCGAGCCGGGCGCTGCGCAGCCACCTGTTGTCCGACGACAATTCCCGCGCCCCTTCCCCGAATCCCACTTGAAACCAGACCGTCCGCGCCCACCTGATGCGGACAGACCGTGGCGCGATCGCGTCATGATCACCGCCATCCGATGATAGCGATCGTCCGCCGTCAAGATCGCGTGGCCGCTGCCGATTTGAACAGGTCTTTGTTTGTGCCATTCCCGATTTGGGACGACGTCATTGCCATTACCTTTTGTTGAGACTTCTTTGCGAGGGTCTCCGGACGTCAAGCAACAAAATTCCACGACAACGCGAGCTGCGCGATGACCATGGCCGCCGTGATCGAGAGCCGGACGGCGCAGGCGCCCGCGCGGCGGCTGCCGTCGGGGCTCGCGCGGGTGGAGATCGTGTCCGATCTGGCTGCCGCCGAGCCGGTCTGGCGCGCGCTCGAAGTCCCCGAACATGTCTCGACGCCCTACCAGCGCTTCGATCTGCTCGGCGCATGGCAGCGCGACGTCGGCGCGCGCGAGCATGCGACGCCGTTCATCGTTATCGGGCGTGATGCCGAGCAACGCCCGCTGCTGCTGCTGCCGCTGACGTTGCGGCACGCCTGCGGCGTGCGCATCGCCACCTTCATGGGCGGCAAGCATACGACCTTCAACATGCCGCTGATGGATCGCGAATTCGCCGCGCGCGCCAGCGCCGGCGATCTCGACGTCCTGCTCGCAGGGCTGCGCGATCGCGGCGGTGTCGACCTGCTCGCCTTGACACAGCAGCCGGAGCGCTGGCGCGATCTCGCCAATCCGCTGGCGCAATGGCCGCACCAGCCGTCGGTGAACGACTGTCCGGTGCTGTTGATGCCGCCGGGGGCTGCGCCGACGGCGCTGTTGTCGAATTCGTTCCGAAAGCGGCTGAAGAGCAAGGAAAAGAAGCTGCAGACGCTGCCCGGCTACCGCTACATGGTCGCGAGCAGCGACGCCGAGATCGCCGAACTGCTCGACTGGTTCTTCCGCACCAAGCCGATCCGCATGGCCGAGCAGAGGCTGCCGAACGTGTTCGCCGAGCCCTGCATCGAGGCCTTCGTGCGAAGCGCCTGTATGGCAAAGCTCGACTGCGGGCATCGCGCCATCGATATCCACGCACTGCGCTGCGACGCCGAGATCATCGCACTGTTTGCCGGCGTGGCCGACGGGGCGCGCTTCTCGATGATGTTCAACACCTACACGTTGTCGGAGAATGCGCGCTGGAGTCCCGGACTGATCCTGATGCGCTCGATCATCGATCACTACGCGCAACAGGATTTTCGTGCCCTCGATCTCGGCATCGGATCGGACGACTACAAGCGGATGTTCTGCAAGAATGACGAGCCGATCTTCGACAGCTTCATGTCGTTGACCGCGCGGGGGCGCGTCGCCGCGACGACGATGGCTGCGGTTGGACGGGCCAAGCATGCCGTCAAGCACAGCCCTGCCCTGTTCCGTCTGGCGCAACAGCTGCGCGGCGCGCTGCAATCGCGTGGCGGCGCCGCCAAGGCTGACGAGAGGGCCGAAGATTAGGCGGCGACGCCGCGCGGCCCCGGCTGGTTGCGGTTGGCGCCTCCGGCCGGTGCCTTCAGCATGGTGACGGCGCCGAAGCCGACCTCGCGCAGCTGCTCGCTCATCTGGCTGCGCGCCTCGGCGGCCATCTTGGGATCGGGCACGACGACGGCGCGCGCGCCCGCGGTCAGGAGCTCGGCCGGCAGATCGGAGGCATTGCCAGCGTCGAGCAGGACGTGGTCGTAGACGCGCAACAGTGCGTCGATCGCGAGCGCGAGCCGCGGCGATTGCAGTTGGCTGCGGTCGGCGCCGGGACGGCCAGCATTGACGATGTGCAGCCGCGAGGCCTGGTCCTTGGTGATGATGGACGCGAACGATGCCTCGCCCAGCATCAGCTCGATCAGCCCGGGCGCGGCCGGATCGACCGAGACGCCCGCAAGCAGTTGCGGGCTGCCGGCGAGGTCAACCAGCACCACGCGCGCCTGCGCCGCCATGGTGCGGGCGATCGCGAGCGCAGTGGACGTGACGGCCTCGCCGCCGGCCGTGCCGAGCACGGTGACCTTGCGGGCGCCCTCGCCCGCGCCGAGCAGATCGGCGGCGAGTTGCTCGAACTCGTTCAGCGGTGGCGGCGCAGGCTTGACCGGCTCGGCCGACGGCGCCTCGGCCGGCTGCATGGCCGTGGGGGGCGGCGGTACCGAAGCCGGACGCGCGGCCTCAACCGGCGCCGACGTCGAAGGTGGTGCAACGGCCGGCGACGCGGAGACCGTACGCGGGGCGATCATCGGCTCGACCCGCGCCGCGAGCACCATGACGTCGGCCATGCTGCTCATGGCCGGGGCGGCCGGGCCAACCGCACGCGGCGCCGTGAGGCGCAGCAGCTCGCCGGTGATGACCACGCCCGAGGTCAGCATCAAGGTCGCCAATGTCGCGATCAGCACGATCGGCAGCTTCTTCGGATACGCCGGTGTGTTGGACACCACCGCCCGCGAGATGATCCGTCCATCCGCCGGCGGCGTGTCGAGCGACTCACGGGTGTTCGCCTCGCGGTATTTGGCGAGATACGATTCCAGCAGGTCGCGCTGCGATTTGGCATCCCGCTCCAGCGCCCGCAGCTGGACATCGAGGCCATTGGTCGAGGTGGCCTGCTTCTTGGCCTGATCGAGGCTCTGGCTCAGCATCTGCACCCGCCCGTCGGCGATGCGCGCGTCGCTGTCGAGCGAGCGGGAGATCTTGCCGGCCTCGTCGCGGATCTGGCGGTCGAGATCAGCCAGTTGCGCCTTCAGTTCCTTAATGCGCGGATGATTGTCGAGCAGCGTCGACGACTGTTCCGCGAGTTGCGCGCGCAGGCTCACGCGCTGCTCCGACAAGCGCCGCATCAGCTCCGAATTGAGCACCTCGGACGCTTCGATCGGCTGGCCGCTCTGCAGCATCTCGCGGATCAGCCGCGCCTTGGTCTCGGCATCCGATTTCAAGGCGCGCGCATTGTTGAGCTGGGTATTGACCTCGCCCATCTGCTGGTTGGACAGCGAGGTGTTGTTGGTCCCCATGAACGAATTCGACTTGGCGCGGAACTCCTCGACCCGCGATTCCGCCTCCTCGACCTTCTTGCGCAGGCCCTGGATCTCCCCAGCCAGCCACTGGCTGGCCGACTTCGCCTGCGCCTGCCGCGCGTTCTGCTGAACAACGAGATAGCCGTCCGCGATCGAATTCGCGACCTTCGCCGCAAGCGCCGGATCCTGCGACTGGAACTCGACGACGAGGACGCGCGATTTGTCGACGGCGTAGACGGTCAGGCGTTCGTAATAGGCATCCATGACGCGTTCGTCCGGCGTCATGGCAAGCGGATCCTTCACGAGCCCGACCATCGCCAAGACCGACTTCAGCGGCGACACGCCGCGCAGGACGGGATCAAACTCCGGCAGCTCGCCCAACCTGTTCTTCGCGATAATGTCGCGCGCCAGATCTCGCGACAGGACCAGTTGCACCTGGCTCGTGACCGCCTCGGCATCGAGTGCCGTCCGCTCTTCGGTACGCTCCCCGTTCGGCCGCACGAACACGTTCTCGCGGCCGTCGATCAGGATCCGCGCTTCGGACTTGTAGCGCGGCGTGATCATGTTGACCGCGGTGATCGACAGAACGAGAGCGAGAAGCGTCGGCAAAAGAATGAAGCCACGCTTTCGTGCCAAGGCGCGGCCGACCAGCCGGAGATCGAGATCGCCGGCCGGGCCCGGCTCCGCCGACGATGGCGAGCCTGTCACGGGTCGGACGGAGGCCCCGTCAACCTGTGTCTTCTTGCCGGCACGCCAGAACGCCAACCGCATCATCCACTCCCGCGAGACCTACACCACGCCGCTACCATACGTGGTACAATTACACTCCATTAAGGTTGCTGACGGGTTAACCGGAGCGCCTGCAACCTCGCCCTATCAAACAATCGTCATCCTTCGCCAAATGCTGCTCGCAGCACGTAGGCTTGCGCCAGATCGTCACAATGCTGGAGCGAACCTGCCCGGCAGTGACGACAAGTGAGACTTTGTTAACCATCAAGCCTCTATCGAGGTTGGAGCTATCAATATTCAGCGACGAGAGGCGCCCGTGCTTCCTCTATCCGCCAGTCGTCAGATCAGCTCGCGCAGCGACGCCTGGCTAAACCACGCGCAGGCCGAAGGCGCGGGCGAGTTCGACATGGCACCGTCGCAGAACAAACCTCTCAAAATCCTTCACGCGGTCAGAGCTCCCGTCGGCGGCATCTTTCGGCACATCCTCGACCTTGCCAACGGCCAGGTCGATCGCGGGCATGACGTGGGCATCATTGCGGACAGCCTGACCGGCGGCGAACGCGCCGATGCCGCGCTGGCCCAGATCGCGCCTCGCCTGACACTCGGCGTGCACCGCGTTCCCATTCATCGGGAGCCTTGGCCGAGCGACATTCTGGCACTCAGCCGATTCCATCGCCTCTCCCGCGCGCTCGCCCCCGACGTGCTGCACGGCCACGGCGCCAAAGCCGGCGCGTTCGTACGCCTGCTGCCGCATCGGCCTGGAACGATCCGCATCTACACGCCTCACGGCGGCTCGCTGCACTACCCGCTCGACACGCTCAAAGGCGCGCTGTATGGCCGGCTTGAACGTGCGCTGATGAACCGGACGGATCTCTTCCTGTTCGAGAGCGCCTTCGCCCGCGATACCTATGAGCGCATGATCGGCCATCCCAACGGATTGGTGAATTGCGTCTTCAACGGCGTCACTGCAGGCGAATTCGACCCGGTCACGCCGGCTCAGGACCAGACCGACCTGGCTTATGTCGGCGAGTTCAGGCACATCAAGGGCACGGATCTGCTGATCGACGCTGTCGCGCAGTTGCGCTCCCGTGGCCGGCCGCTGACGCTGACCTTGGGCGGCGACGGCGAGGAGATGTCGAAACTCAAAGCTCAGGTCGAACGCCTCGGTCTTGCGGCCGCAGTGCGTTTCATCGGCCATGTGAAGGCCCGCGACGGATTTTCCAAAGGACGACTGCTCGTCGTTCCATCGCGTGGCGATTCCATGCCCTATGTCGTGATCGAGGCGGGAGCCGCTGGGGTTCCGATGATCGCGGCGAGGGTCGGCGGCATCCCCGAGATCTTCGGGGCGCACGACGACGCGATGTTCATGCCAGGCAACGCGACCGCGCTGGCCGACGCCATTGCAGCCGCACTGGACGATCCGGCTACCGCGCAGCTGCGCGCCAAGGCGCTGCGCGAGCGGATCTTCCAGCATTTCTCGCAGAAGGCGATGGTCGAGGGCGTGCTCGACAGCTACCGCGAGGCGTTTACCAAGACCTGACGTCATTTACCATCGCTAACCGTTTCTTCCGATTTGGCCCTTAATCCCGCCGGTGGAGAATTTCCCCCGGCGCTATCAGCGCTTACATGACCACAAATACTAACAAACATAATCCGGGCTTGTACGACTGTGGAACCGATCAACGCTCGCTCGATGTTGGATGCTGCTGCGGCCACGGCCGCATCGACGGCCGCGGCAGGCAAGCCGGCCGTTGAACGGCGTCGCCGCCTGTCGCCGGCGGCCCTGGCGGTCGCCAATCAGAAGGTTCACCGCGCCTACTCTCCGATCGTCCTCGCCGGCATCGTCCGCATCACCGATTTCGTACTGCTGAGCGTCGTCGGCAGCGCCGTCTATTTCGGCTACGTGGTGCCGCTCAGCGGCTTCCATTGGGAGTATCTCGTTGCCATCGTCGGCCTCGCCGTGAGCACGGTGGTGTGCTTCCAGGCCGCCGACATCTACCAGATCCAGGTCTTCCGCGCCCAGGTGCGGCAGATGACCCGGATGGTCTCGTCCTACTGCTTCGTGTTCCTGCTGTTCATAGGACTGTCCTTCTTCGCCAAGATCGGCAGCGAAGTCTCCCGTCTCTGGCTCGCCGCGTTCTTCTTCGTGGGGCTCGGCGCGCTGATCGCGAGCCGCGTCGTGCTGCGCAACCTGATCCGCAGCTGGGCCAGGCAAGGACGTCTCGATCGACGGACCATCATCGTCGGAGCCGACCAGAGCGGCGAGGACCTGGTGCGTGCGCTGAAGGCGCAGGACGACTCCGAGATCGAGATCCTCGGCGTGTTCGACGACCGCAACGACTCGCGATCGCTCGAGGCCTGCGCCGGTGCGCCGAAGCTCGGCAAGGTCGATGATATCGTCGAGTTTGCCCGCCGCACCCGCGTCGACCTGGTGCTGTTCGCGCTGCCGATCTCGGCGGAGACCCGCATCCTGGACATGCTGAAGAAGCTGTGGGTGCTGCCGGTCGACATCCGCCTTTCGGCCCATACCAACAAGCTGCGTTTCCGCCCGCGTTCCTACTCCTATCTGGGCGCGGTCCCGACGCTCGACGTGTTCGAGGCTCCCATCACCGACTGGGACCTGGTGATGAAGATGCTGTTCGATCGACTGGTCGGCGGCCTCATCCTGCTGCTCGCACTGCCGGTGATGGCGCTGGTTGCGCTTGCGATCAAGCTCGACAGCCCGGGACCGGTGCTGTTCCGGCAGAAGCGGTTCGGCTTCAACAACGAGCGCATCGACGTCTTCAAGTTCCGGTCGCTCTATCACCATCAGGCTGATCCCACGGCGTCCAAGGTCGTCACCAAGAACGATCCACGTGTGACCCGCGTCGGCCGCTTCATCCGCAAGACCAGCCTCGATGAGCTGCCGCAACTGTTCAACGTGGTGTTCAAGGGCAACCTCTCGCTGGTCGGACCGCGGCCCCACGCCGTGCAGGGCAAATTACAGAACCGGATGTTCGACGAGGCCGTCGACGGCTACTTCGCCCGCCACCGCGTCAAGCCGGGGATCACTGGATGGGCCCAGATCAACGGCTGGCGCGGCGAGATCGACAACCAGGAGAAGATCCAGAAGCGAGTCGAGTTCGACCTCTACTACATCGAGAACTGGTCCGTGCTGTTCGACCTCTACATCCTGCTCAAGACGCCGCTGGCGCTGATGACCAAGAGCGAGAACGCCTATTGATTGCGGGGATCCGGAGCGGGCCCACGTCCGCTTCGCGCGTGTGTCTGGCCGATCCCGCCCTGCGTTGCGTATGAGTGTGAGTTCGCGATGGCCGTGACGGCAGCAGCCGAAGAGTTCGCATCCAGGCCGATGGCCCCTCCGGGCGTCGTCGCCCTGCAGCGCACGCTGGTCTGGCTGGTCGGGGTCTCCGGCGCCATCGTGTTCATCGAACCGAGCCCCTATGAGCTCGTCACGCTCGCCTCCGCCGCAGTGTTCTTCGCGACCGGCATGAGGCTGCGCCTCGTCTTCCTGCCGCTCCTCCTGTTGCTGGTCCTGGTCAATCTCGGCTACACGATCAGCGCCATACCGCTGCTCGACGATTCCAAGATCGCGACCTGGATCGCCACCTCCTGGTACATGGCGTTCACGGCGATCTTCATTGCCATGCTCACGTCGGACGACACCGAAGCGCGGCTCGACATGCTCCGGCGCGGCCTCGTGATGGGCGGCGCGATCGCGGCCCTCGCGGGTGTCGCCGGCTATTTCCATCTGGTGCCCGGTGGCTACGATCTCCTCACCTTGTATGGCCGCGCTCGCGGGACGTTCAAGGACCCCAACGTGCTCGGCGCGTTCCTGATCCTGCCGGCGCTGCTCGCGCTGCAGAACGTCGTGACCGCCCGCTTCGCCGCGACATTGCGCGCCAGCTTTGCGCTCGGCGTGATGGCGCTCGCCATCCTGCTCGCCTTCTCGCGCGCGGCCTGGGGCGGCCTCGTCCTCACCGCCGCCTTCATGCTGGCGATGATGGTGCTCACCAGCCAGACGCGGGGCGAGCGCTCCCGCATCATCTTCATGACGTTGGCGGCCGCCGTGGCCGGCATCGTCCTGATCGGCGTTCTGCTCTCGATCGATTCCATCGCCGACATGTTCAAGCAGCGGGCAAGCTTCGACCAGAGCTATGACGAGGGCCGGTTCGGCCGCTTCGGACGCCACATTCTCGGCGCCGACATGGCACTCGACCTGCCGTTCGGGATCGGGCCGCTGCAGTTCCACAACTACTTCCCCGAGGACACCCACAACTCCTATCTGAACGCCTTCATGTCGGGTGGCTGGCTGTCCGGCATCTGCTATCCCGCGCTGGTGTTCACCACTGTCATTCTCGGCTTCCGCTATCTGTTCGTGCGCGTGCCCTGGCAGCGCACCTACATCGCGGTATTCTCGGCGTTCCTCGGCACCGTCGGCGAAAGCTTCATCATCGACACCGACCACTGGCGGCATTTCTTCCTGATGCTCGGCACGATGTGGGGCATGATCGCCGCCACGCGCGCCCATCAGGCCGAGGCGAACCGATCCGCAGGGATCGGCCCGCACATCGCAGCCTACTAATCCTCCACCGTGAACGTCAGGCCGGCGTGGTCGACCAGCCGCTTGATCAAGCTGTCGCCGAGCGCGGCGCCGGGCGTCCAGAAACCGCCCTTCACAACGGCACCATCGCGCTGCAGGCCGATGGCGCATTCGCTGATCATCCTCGCCGTCAGACCGTAGCCGGGATCGCCCTTCCCTTTCACCGACGCGCAAACGCGCCGTCCGTCGGGAGACACTGCGACGTACAACAGGTCGAAGTATCCGTTGTCCCGCATCTCCTTCGAGGGCCCCTCCCCGACCTTGGGCGCATTCGGGCCGGTCTTCTCGGCATTTGCCGCCATGACCAACTTGGCGTTGGCTTGGCCTTCCTCTCCATCGCCCGTCAGCACCATTTCGTCGTAGACAAAGTCCTGCCCGTACGGAAAACCCATCAGCACGTTGGCACGATGGACGTTGCGTGTGTTGACCAGCGCCATTGCAAACGGCGCGGCCCAAGACTGGAGATCCTCCTCATAGATCGGTCGGTTGGCCGGTGGCTGCTTCGGGCCGGTGAATCCCGGCGTCAGCGCGAACGGGTCCTTCATGATCGCCACAAGGCTCAAATCGGCGGTCAATGCCGCCGCTGTTGCCTTGGCGCTCGCCGAAGTGCCGCCCGACAGCGAGCCGCTCATGCCGCGAATGCGCCCCTTCACGCGCGGCTGTGGCGCACCTAGCACCTGTTTTGCCTGCTGCTGCACGAACAGCACGCCGAGCTCGAACGGCACCGAGTCGAAGCCACACGAGAACAGGATTCTTGCGCCGCTGTGCTCCGCCTCATCTCGATGCTTCTCGATCATCTGGCGCATCCACAGCGGCTCGCCACAGAGATCGACATAATCGGTCCCCGCAGCGACGCAGGCGGCGAGCACATCGGCCCCGTAGAGCTGATAGGGTCCGACCGCAGTCAACACCAGTCTAGCCTGATCGACCATCGTGCGAATGGAGCCGGGGTCGCTTGAATCGGCCACGATCAGCGGCAGATCAGGCGGCGCTCCGACCGCATCGCGCACCTTGGCGAGCTTGTCGCGGCTGCGCCCGGCCATGGCCCAGCTCAGCTTGGCTTCGCCGCTATCGCGCGCGGCGAGGTACTCGGCCACGAGTTGGCCGGTGAAACCGGTTGCACCATAAACGACGATGTCGAATTTAGCCGACGTCATGGTTGCTCTCTGGGCCGCGGCGGATGGATTCCACCGCTCTTAGCCCTCCACCGTGAACGTCAGGCCGGCGTGGTCCACCAGCCGCTGGATCAGGCTGTCGCGGAGCGCCGCGCCCGGGGTCCAGAACCCGCCCTCCACGCCGGCGCCGTCGCGCAACAGGCCGACGGCGCATTCACTGATCATCTTCGAGGTCGAACCGTAGCCGGGATCGCGGTTGCCCTTCACGGATGCGCGGACCTGGCGGCCGTCGGGGGCTATCGCGACGAAGAGAAGATTGTAGTAGCCGTTCTCGCGCTCCTCCTTCGAGGGACCCTCGCCCGGCTTCGGCGCGTTGGGGCCGGTTTTCTCGGCATTCGCCGCCATCACCTTCTTGGCGTTGGCCTCGCCCTTCTCGCCCGGGCCGGTCAGCACCATCTCGTCATAGACGAAGTCCTGCCCGTAGGGAAAACCCATTAGCATGTTGGAGCGGTGGACATTGCGGGTGTTGATCAGCGCCATCATGAACGGCGCCGTCCAGGACTGCAGATCTTCCTCATAGACGGGCTTGTTGCCCGACGGCTGCTTCGGACCCTTGAAGCCGGGCGTCAGGGCGAACGAGTCCTTGAGGATCGCGACCAGGCTCAGATCCTTGGCGACCGCATCGAAGGTCGCCTTGGCGCTCGCCGCGGTGCCGCCCGAGAGCGTGCCGCTCATGCCGCGGACGCGGCCCTTCACACGCGACGCTGCGGCGCCGAGCACCTTCTTGGCCTGCTGCTGCACGAAATAGACGCCGAGCTCGAACGGCACGGAATCGAAGCCGCAGGAGAACACGATGCGCGCGCCGCTCTTCTCGGCGGTGGCCTGATGCTTGTCGATCATCTGCCGCATCCACACCGGCTCGCCGCACAAATCGACGTAGTCGGTGCCGGTCTCGGCGCAGGCCGCGACGAGCTCGTTGCCATAGAGCTGATAGGGACCGACGGTGGTCAGCACCAGCTTCGTCTGCGCCACCATGGCCTTTAGGGATGCAGGATCGGCGGCATCGGCCGCGATCAGCGGCGTATCGGCGGGCGCGCCGATCGCATCGCGCACGGACGCGAGCTTGTCGAGGCTGCGACCAGCCATCGCCCAGCGCAGCGAGCTGTCGCCGCGATATTGCGTGGCCAAATATTCAGCGACGAGCTGCCCGGTGAAACCGGTCGCGCCATAGACGATGATATCGAACTTGGATGACGTCATTCTTGTTCCCTAGCGATCAGCTGCGATTTTAGTGCCCCGTCATTGCGAGGAGCGCAGCGACGAAGCAATCCAGAGTCCCGTCCTCAGCCCTGGATTGCTTCGCTGCGCTCGCAATGACGGAGTTTGCGGGTCTACTTTTTTCCATAAGACACATTCATTCCGGCGCGGACGTCGTTCTGGATGCCGTAGGGGGCGATCGGGTAGCGCAGGCCGTTCCTGGCAAGCTGTTTCATGCCGGCGATCGCCTTGGCGAGATCGGATGGCTTCAGCGCCATCAGCATCTCTTCGTCCGGCACGCCGCCATAGCGGCGCTCGGCGAAGCATGGCAGCGACAGGCTCGGCTCGCCGGTTTTCAGCGCGCGTCCCCAGGAGTCGGCGCAGGCGGTCTCGCCGACGACGCCCCATTCGAACTTCTTGTAGCCGACATATTGCAGGCCGTTGATCAGGATGATCATCTGTCCCGGCGTCGCATAGACTAGGCAGATGTCCGGCGGATCCAGCCGGCCGCTCGACAGCGGGCTGACGGCCATGGCCTGGTAGCGGCCGAACGGCACGACATCCAGCGCCTCCTGTCGCTTGCGCGCGTCCTCCGCCGTGCCGTGCCAGACGCCGACATAGTTCGCGCCCTCGAGCCAGGTGTCGTCCTGCGGGCCGAGCCCGATCACCGCGCGGCACTGCGCGCCGACCAGATCATCTCCGGTGATGCCGACTGTCCAGCCGAGCCGCGAGGCCATGCTGACGATCTGGTCGGTGGTGTGCACCGCGTTGGGCCGGCGGATCTTCTCCACCGCTTCCATGTCCTCGACGCGGGCGAACATCTTGATGCCGATCACGGTCGTCTTCAGCCGCAGCAGGCCGTTGAGATCGGCCACCATGGCCGCCAGATCCAGCCTGTCCGTCCCGTTCGGCTGTTGCATGTGGCGCTCCCTCCCTACCGCACCGCTGCCGGTCCAATGCGTGGTTCGACTTCGGAGCGCTTGTTAGACCCTCGCACCGCGTGATGCCAGTATTTCCGCCCTCGGGCTCGCCCGCCATACCATGATCCTTCTCGATATTACGGGAATCACTTATGAATTTTCGATCCTCGGACAGGATCAGTCGATGACCCGCAGCGACCGGAAGGAAGGCGCCAAGAGCGCAACGGCCGGCCCCGGCGGAACGCCCGTGCTGTCGCCCGCCGCGCTCTACGAGGCGGGACTGCATCACCTCGGCGGAGGGCGTCTGCTCGATGCCCAGATGTGCTGCGAGCAGGCGCTGGCGGCCGACCCGGCCCACGCCGACAGCCTTGCGCTGATGGGCATCATCGCGCTGCAGACCGGCCAGCACGACCATGCCGTTGCGTGGTTCTCGCGCGCGATCCGACAGACGCCGAAGATCGACTATCTCACCAGCCTCGGCTTCACTCTGAAGCAGATGGGCCGGCTCGACGACGCCCTCGCCGTCTTCGACAAGGCGATCCAGCTCAAGCCCGACGAGGCCGAGTTGTGGAAGCATATGGGCGGCGTGCTGCTGGCGCTCGACCGTGGCGCCGAGGCGCTGCTGAGCTATCAGCACGCGCTGACGATCGATCCTTCGCACCGCGAGGCCGCGTTCCAGAGCGGCCTGCTGCTGCATCAGCAGCAGCGTTATGAGGAAGCTGCCCAGGCCTTCACGATCTGCCTGACGCAGCAGCCGAATGACCTGCAGTCGCTGCAGATGCGCGCCCGGTGCCTCCGCGAGCTCAAACACTACGACGCGTATCTGGCCGATTGTGAACGCGCGCATGCGCTGGCGCCAACCGAGGCGATGGCCAGCAACAATCTCGGCGATGCGTTCGTCTGCCTCGGCCGCAACGCGGAGGCGCTGCCGTGGTTCGACGAGGCGCTGAGCCTGCGCCCGAACTTCGTCGAGGTGCTGCTCAACAAGGGTTTTGCGCTGATGCAGCTCCTGCGTTTCGAGGATGCTGCTGCCGTCTACCGGCAGATTCTCGCGCTCGTCCCCGATCATCCCAAGGCGGCGTGGCAGCTCGCGCATATCGAGCTGCAGTGCGGCGACTTCGTCTCCGGCTGGGCCCGGCGCGAGGCGCGCTGGGCCATGCCGGATTTCTCGATCGACTATCCGCGCTTTGTCGAACCGAAATGGCTGGGCAAAGAGGACATTTCCGGCAGGACCCTCCTGATCGAGGAGGACGAGGGTTTCGGCGACACCATCCAGTTCGCCCGCTACGTGCCGATGGTCGCCGCGCGCGGCGCCAAGGTGATCTTGGTGGTGCGCGAGGCGCTGCGGCCGCTGATGGCCGGCATCGACGGTGTGACGCAATGCCTCGCCTACGCGCCGGACCTGCAGCGGCCGGTCTTCGATATGCACTGCCCGGTGATGAGCCTGCCGCTGGCCTTCGGCACCACGCTCGATACCATTCCACCGCCAAGCTATCTCCCGCCACTGCCGGCCGAGCGCATCGCGGCCTGGGAGCGGCGGCTCGGAGCGCATGACCGGCTGCGGGTCGGCCTCGTCTGGTCCGGCAATCCGCATCAGGGCAACGATCGCAACCGTTCGATGCCGCTGTCGACCTTGCTGCCGCTGCTCGATCTCGACGCGGATTTCGTCAGCCTGCAAAAGGAGCTGCGGCCCTCGGACAGAGCGCTGCTGGCGCAGCAGGGCGGCATCCGCGACCTCACCGGCGAGCTGACCGACTTCGTCGAGACGGCGGCCTTGATTTCCTGTCTCGATGTCGTCGTCACGGTCTGCACCAGCGTCGCGCATCTCGCCGCCACGCTCGGACGGCCGACTTGGATCATGCTGCCATACTTGGCCGACTGGCGCTGGCTCAGGGATCGCGACGACAGCCCGTGGTATCCGAGCGCGCGGCTGTTCCGGCAGGATTCGAGCTGCCGCTACGAGCCGGTCGTCGCGCGCGTGCGCGGCGAGCTGGCGGCGAAAGCGGCGGGCTTCAGCAAGACGATTGCCTAGGCCGGTCCCGGAAACAGATCGTCGATGCGGCCGCGCAGGCGGTAGGCCACGAGCCCGACCCATTCGCGCACGGCGATGTCGGCGCGCCGCAGGCCGAGCAGCGAGATGCCGTCGAAGTCGAGCACGCGGCCGACGCGCCAGTCCACCGGATAGGGCTCGACCGGAAAGCCGGCCTTGCGGAACAGCCCGACCGAACGCGGCATGTGATAGGCCGAGGTCACCAGCAGCCAGCGCTCGCCCGGCTTCGGAGAGATCATCGCCTTGGAGAAGATCGCATTCTCGTAGGTGTTGCGCGACTGCCGCTCCAGCAGCAGCCGCTCCTTCGGCACGCCGAGGCTGAGCAGGATCTCGGCGCCGACATCGGCCTCCTTGGCCTCTGTCGCGATCAGGTTGGCGCTGCCGCCGGTGAACAGGATGCGCGCATTCGGATAGCGCCGCGCCAGCGCGGCGGCCTGGATCACCCGGTCGGCGCCCGCCACCGTCACCGGCATGCCGTACATGACCGACAGGTCGGAATCGACGGGACCACCGAGCACGATGATGCCGTCGGGCGCGCCATTAGCCGGGTCCCATTTCGGAAACCGGCTCTCCAGCGGATAGAGCATCAGGCTGCCGAGCGGCGTCAGGCCGACGATCGCCAGCAGCAGCATGGCCGAGACGACCAGCCTGCGCCCCAGCACGGCAAACCGGGTCAGCATCAGGATGGCGCCTGCGAGGCCCAGCGCGATCATGAAATTGGTCGGCAGTGCCAGCAGGCCGAGCGTCTTCGACAGCACAAAGAACATTGCGAACTCCGGCGCGGAGTGAGGTGCCACGGCCGCCCTCATACACGACAGCGGCCATGCGTCGCCATCTCTCTGCGGCGGCCAGCGGATGCGCTATGCTCGGTCCCGAACCGGTACGAATGAGAGGACCATGGCCCATCACCATCTGCACGCGAGCCCCGAGACCTGCCATTGGGGCTTCTTCGAATCCCGGCTGAAGCCGGTGCTCACGATCGACAGCGGTGACGAGGTCACGATCGATTCGATCAGCGGCGGGCCCGACGTGGTGCCCGACACCAGCAAATTCCACGTGCCGCCGGAATTGTTCGACGTCCACGCCCGCAGCGAGCGCATGGTGCCCGGCCACATCCTGACCGGCCCGATCGCGGTCAAGGGCGCGGAGGTCGGCGACGTGCTCGAGGTCGAGATCCTCGACGTCCAGCTGCGGCAGGACTGGGGCTACAATTTCATCCGGCCGCTGGCGGGCACCCTGCCCGACGATTTCCACGAGAGCCGGCTGATGAACATCCCGCTCGACAAGGACCGGATGGTCGGCAAGCTGCCGTGGGGCCTGGAGCTGCCGCTGGCGCCGTTCTTCGGCGTGATGGGCGTGGCGCCGCCGCCGGCCTGGGGCCGCATCACCTCGCTGATCCCGCGTGCGATGGGCGGCAATCTCGACAACAAGGAGCTCGGCGCCGGCGCCAAGCTGTATCTGCCGGTGTTCGTGCCGGGCGCGCTGTTCTCCTGCGGCGACGGCCACGGCGTGCAGGGCGACGGCGAGGTCTGCGTCACCGCGATCGAGACCGCGCTGCAGGGGCGTTTCCGTCTCACTGTGCGCAAGGATCTCAACTTCGACTATCCGCGCGCCGAGACGGCCACCCACTACATGACGATGGCGATGGACCCTGACCTCGACCAGTGCGCGGTGAAGGCGCTGCGCGACATGATCGTGCTGCTCGGCGAGAAGCGCAATTTGTCGCGCGAGGACGCCTACACGCTGTGCAGCCTCGCCGCCGACCTGCGGGTGACCCAGACCGTCAACGGCTCCAAGGGCATTCATTGTTTGATCGCGAAGGCGGTGGTGCACGGGTGAGAAGACAGGGCTGAGCGTCGGGCCAAACACACTGCTGTCGTCCCTGCGAACGCAGGGACCCATAACCACCGAACCAAGTCGTGACGCGAGGTGGTTGGACTTGCGCAAGCCAACTGCTCCCTGGGGTTATGGGTCCCCGCCTTCGCGGGGACGACGCCATTGATGCCGCGCGAGGGAGCGCATCGAACGACGCGTGACGTCGCGCTGCCGCGGCAGATCCTGCCCGGGTCATGCTGCAGATCTCACCCTCTGAAATGTCGGAGGGCGCAGGGAAGGCCAGGCGCCGGCTGGCGCCTGCGGCCCGCCTGCGAGAAAAAATGCAGGCGGCAGGTACCACAGGTGCAGCCGAGAACGCCGGCGGGCTCAAGCGGTGGTCGCAACACCAAGTGTTTTCATTCGTGACAGCAGCTCGTCAAGCGCTTCTGCTGGAG
>NZ_JBNPTX010000011.1:0-273649 GCF_051167875.1 Bradyrhizobium sp. HKCCYLRH3097 | reverse complement strand
CGCCTGCATTCTTTTGAGCAGGCGGGCCACGGGCCTCAGCCGAGGTCCGGCCTTCCTCGCGCCCTCTCGTTGTTCAGGAGGGGCATGATTGCCGCATCACCTGGGCCTCATGGGCGGCGGGAAGGCGGCGTCGTGTCTTATGGGATGTCTCGGGCACAGTGTGATGGAAGGCGCCAACCGCAACCTCAGCCGTCGTCCCGGCCTTGCGCCGGGACCCATAACCCCAGGAATTTGTGTGAGGCACGCTGGTGGATCGATTTCGCTTCGCCACCATGGCCGGTGGCCATGGGTCCCGGCGCAAGGCCGGGACGACACCGGTCGTGACGCGCGAGCTCTGGCAAACGAGACATCGACCGGCGCCACCATCGCGGTTCGCCTTACGCTTCCAGCGCCGTCCTGATCATGCGCGCGAGATCGGCGCTGACATACGGCTTTGCCAGCAGCAGCACGTCGGCATCGAGCCGGCCATGATGCACGATCGCGTTCTCGGTGTAGCCAGATGTGTAGAGCACCTTCAGTCCGGGGCGGCGCTTCTCGGCCTCGATGGCGAGCTGCCGGCCGTTCATGCCGCCGGGAATGATGACGTCGGTGAACAGCAGGTCGATGCGTTCCTGGCTGTCGATGATTGTCAGCCCATCGGCGGCATTGCTGGCCGACAGCGTGCGATAGCCGAGACGGCGCACCTGAGCCACGACGTAGTCGCGCACCAGCGCATCGTCCTCGACGATCAGGATGGTCTCGTCGCCGCGCGCGACCGCCGGCCGGCCGGGCTCTGCGGCCGGCGTCTCCGGCAGTCCGGCGGCGCGCGGCAGATAGAGCTTGACCGTCGTGCCGTGGCCTTCCTCGCTGTAGATCTTGACGTGGCCGTTCGATTGCTTGACGAAGCCGTAGACCATGCTCAGCCCGAGGCCCGATCCCTTGCCGACGTCCTTGGTGGTGAAGAACGGCTCGAACACCTTGTCGAGCAGTGGAGCCGGAATGCCCTGGCCGGTGTCGCTGACCGCGATCATGACGTAGCTTCCGGGCTTGGCGTCGCGGTTCAGTTGCGCGTAGTGCTCGTCGAGCGTGACGTTCTTGGTCTCCAGGGTCAGCTTGCCGCCGTCCGGCATCGCGTCGCGCGCATTGAGCGCGAGGTTGAGGATCGCGGTCGACAATTGGCTCGGATCGATCAGCGCCGGCGCGCTGTCATGGGCCAGCATCGATTCGATCTCGATCTGCTCGCCGAGCGTCGGCCGCAGCAGACGGCCGGCCTCGACGATGAGCGCATTGATATCGGTGGCGCGCGGCTGCAGCGGCTGGCGGCGCGAGAAGGCGAGCAGGTGCCGGGTCAGATCGGCGCCGCGCTCGGCGGCGGCGCTGATCATGCCGGCGATGCCTGCGAGCTGGGGCTTGTCCTTGACCGCATCGGCAAGGATCTCGATCGTCCCGGTGATGACGGTCAGGATGTTGTTGAAGTCGTGCGCGACGCCGCCGGTGAGCTGGCCGATCGCCTCCATCTTCTGCGCCTGACGGACCTGGGCCTCGTTGGCCTCGATTTCCTGGAATCGCCGCACCATCGCTTCCGCGGCGCGGCGCTGCCGGATCTCCTCCTCGAGCTGCGCATAGGCCTTCTGCAAGGTGATGCGCGTCGGCAGCACCAGAAGCTGCGGCAGCATCTTGATCATGATGACGATGATTCCGATCGAGGTGACGCCGAGAAAGACGTTGATGACGTCCGTGATGGTCGAGGTCGGTACCCAGAGATCGACGATCGCAAGCAGGCGGGTGACCCCGACGACGGCCACGAAGGTCGCAAGCGCCCCGACGATTCCGCGGAACATGACGTCGCGCCAGCGCCGCCGCAGGAACGTGCCGACGACGAAGGCGATGGTGAAGAAGGCGCTGGCGATCAGTCCGTTGGATACGACCTGCAGCCATGCCCATACCGGCGCTCCCTGCAGACCCGCCGCTTGCACCGTCAACGTCGGCATATGCAAATCATCCTCAACAACGCAGCGCGCCAAATCCGGGGGCGGCCCGGCCGGTCGTCGTCGCAACCCGAACGGATCATTCAGCTTTTCGTCTCCGGCGCAAGGGCAATGGCGGCTTCGACGCGCATCGCGGCAGGGCGCCCTCGCCGCGAACGCCGCTCCGCCGCGCGGCGTCAAAAGCCTGCCACACATCCTTTACCGCCCGGTCACGCGGTTGTTAACGCGCCGACCTAAGCCGCTCGACACCGTCATCACCATGGGGAATGAACGAGATGTCGAACACGATCGCGCACAACCGGCGCGAGTTCCTGCGGCTGCTCGGAGCGTCGGCTGCGACCGCCGCCCTCGGCCAGAGCATCGAGCGCGCGCATGCCATTCCGGCGTTCAACCGCCACGGCAGCATCGAGGACGTCAAGCACATCGTGGTGCTGATGCAGGAGAACCGCGCCTTCGATCACTATTTCGGCGCGATGCGCGGCGTCCGCGGCTTCAACGATCCGCGCGCCGTGAAGCTTCCGAATGGCAATCCGGTGTGGCAGCAGCCGAACGGCGCGGGGGCAGTGATGCCGTTCCGCGTCGACAATGCCGGCCAGGTCTATGTCGAGGACGTCGCCCATGGCTGGAACGACGGCCAGAAGGCCTGGAACAACGGCAACTACGACAAGTGGATCGCCAACAAGGGCACCACGACGATGACCTGCATGAACCGGCAGGATCTGCCCTGGCACTATGCGCTGGCCGACGCCTTCACGGTGTGCGATTCCTATTTCTGCTCGGTGATGGGCCCGACCGATCCGAATCGCTACTACTTGTGGACCGGTTGGGACGGCAACGACGGCAAGGGCGGCGGCCCGGTCATCACCAATGCGGAAGCCGGCTACGACTGGACCACGTTTCCGGAGCGGCTGGAGAAGGCCGGCATCTCCTGGAAGGTCTACCAGGACATCGGTCTCGGCCTGACGGCGGAAGGCTCCTGGGGCTGGACCCAGAATCCGTGGATCGGCAATTACGGCGACAACTCGCTGCTGTATTTCCATCAGTACCAGAATTCGCAAGCAGGCAGCCCGCTGTACGAGAAGGCGCTGCGTGGCAGCAACATCGCCAATGGCGGCACGTTCGAGAACCTGTTCGACGGGCTGCGCAACGACGTCCGCAACGGCACGCTGCCGCAGGTGTCGTGGATCGCAGCTCCGGAGGCGTTCAGCGAGCATCCGAACTGGCTGCCCGGGCCGGGCGCCTGGTACATCTCCAAGGTGCTCGACATCCTGACGTCGAACCCCGAGCTGTGGAGCAAGACCGCGCTGCTCATCAACTACGACGAGGGCGGCGGATTCTTCGACCATGTCGTCGGCCCGTATCCGGCGATGTCGCAGGCCTGGGGCCAGTCGACCGTCGATGTGAGCACGGACCTCTTCGCTGGCGACGGAAGCCACGTTGCCGGCCCCTACGGACTAGGCGTCCGCGTGCCGATGCTGGTGGTGTCGCCGTGGTCGCGCGGCGGCTTCGTGTGCTCGGAAGTGTTCGACCACACGTCTGTGATCCGCTTCATCGAGCGCCGCTTCCATCACAAGGCGCCCGATCTGTTCGAGAGCAACATCCCGGCGTGGCGGCGCGCAGTGTGCGGCGATCTCACCTCGGCGTTCAACTTCACTTCGCCCAACGAAGGCATGGCGCCGCTGCCGAGCACGGCCGGCTACAAGCCGCCGGCCGCCGACATCACCTCCGGTGCCCGCTTCGACGACTATCATCCGGTGCCGCCGGCCAAGCAGGCGTTGCCGCAGCAGGAGCCGGGCATTCGCCCGGCGCGCCCGCTGCCCTACGATCTCAGGGTCGATGGCGACGCCGATGCTGCGCACAAGACGTTCGCGATCCGCTTCGCCAATCCGGGGCAGGCGGGCGCCTGCTTCCACGTCCGCTCCGGCAACACCGCGACCGGCCCGTGGAGCTACACCGTCGAAGCCGGGAAATCGCTGCACGGCGTGTGGGACCTCGCGGCCAGCGCCGGCCAGTACGATCTGTCGGTGTACGGCCCGAACGGCTTCTTCCGCCACTTCAAGGGCGGCGTCGCCACCACCGCCGCGCTGGTCGACGTCGATACGGTCCATCTCTGTGATTGGGATGATGACGACGATTCGCGCAGCCTTGCGATCGCGCTCACCAACAAGGGGGCGAGCTGTGTCGTGACACTGGCCGACAACTATACGGGACGCAGCCAGCGGCACCGCCTGCAGCGTGGCCAGCGGCTGGAGACGCGGGTTCGCCTGCAGCAGACCCATGGCTGGTACGACCTGACGGTCACGACGGACAGCGATGCCAACTTCAACTGGCAGCTCGCGGGTCACGTCGAGAACGGCCGGCCCAGCATCAGCGACCCGGCGATGGGCAGGATCGCCGCGACCTGATCGCGAACGATATCGGGATGCGCCCGGAGCGATTCGGGCGCATCCTCAAGATGACGAGGTGACGAGACCTTCGGGTGCTGCGTCGTCGGCATTGGGATCGCCGGGCGCCGTCGCCCAGGCAAGTTCGACCAGGGTGACGATGCGGCGGCCGGCGCCGTCGAGCTGGCACACGATGAGCCCCTGGTCCTCGATATAGGTCAGCAGGCGCTGCGCCCGGCGCAGCGAATGCGAGCCATAGGCGCGGGCGATCGCCGCATCGCTCGGGCAGGGGCGGCCGTCCTTGGCGGCGCGGGCGATCATCATGAACACGCCCTGCATGTCCTCAGGCAGCAGCGAGGCGCGCAGCGTGACGTCCTGCCAGCCGGCATCGTCGGCCGTCTCGTCGCCGCCGAGCCCGGCGCGGGCGCGGGTCAGCATGCGGCGGAACTCGTTGAGGTCGGGCACGGCCGTGCCCAGCCCCTCGATGCGGCAGCGGACGACGAATTCCTGGTAGAGCACGCCGACGGCGCGGAAGCCGGCGTCGGGCTCGGCCAAGACCGCGCGCAGCACGCGCTCGACGCGGGCTTTGCGTTCGGCGAGCTCCTCCTCGCTGACGGCGGGTGCTGGCGGTTCGGGGCGCAGCTCGAGCGCGGCGGACTTCGCCGCCATGAGCTGGTCGAGCAGCTCCGGTTGCGGCTTGCGCTGCGGCCGCGCGTTGGTCTCGGGCGGGGGTGCGGCGAGAATCACCGCGCGGGCGTCCTCTAGCGAAGCCTCCGGCAGCGGCATCAGCCGCGGCGTTGCATTGCGCGGCTTGGTATCGGTCGGGCCGATGCGCAGGCCGAGTGGACGGCGCGACAGCGCGGGCCCCAAGGCCATGAACTGGCCGCGCTCGAGGTCGCGGAACGCCTCCGCCTGGCGCCGCTCCATGCCGAGCAGGTCGGCGGCGCGGGCCATGTCGATGTCGAGGAAGGTGCGGCCCATCAGGAAGTTCGAGGCCTCGGCCGCGACATTCTTGGCGAGCTTCGCCAGTCGTTGCGTCGCGATCACGCCCGCCAGCCCACGCTTGCGGCCGCGGCACATCAGGTTGGTCATCGCGCCGAGCGAGGCCTTGCGGGCCTCGTCGGAGACTTCGCCCGCGACGGCCGGTGCGAACAGCTGGGCTTCGTCGACCACGACCAGCATCGGGTACCAGTGGTCGCGGGAGATCTCAAACAGGCCGTTGAGAAAGGCGGCCGCGCGCCGCATCTGATTCTCGGCGTCGAGGCCTTCGAGGTTGAGCACCGTCGAGACGCGATGCATCCGCGCCCGTTCGCCGGCGACCTGCAGCGCGCGCTCGGTGTGGTCCTCGGCCGCGATCACGAGATGGCCGAATCGCTCGGCCAGCGTGACGAAGTCGCCCTCCGGGTCGATGATCGTCTGCTGCACCCAGGGCGCGCTCTGCTCCAGCAGGCGGCGCAGGAGATGCGACTTGCCGGAGCCGGAATTGCCCTGCACCAGGAGCCGGGTCGCCAGGAGTTCCTCGAGGTCCAGGGCCGCAGGCGATCCCGCCGCCGTCTGCCCCATCTCGATTGCAACCGTCATGTGCCCCGACTCAAGCCCGCTTCACGCAGAGGCTGGCGCTTAACAAGCGCGGGCGCGCACGTCGAGCGTTTGCAATGGACTGTCCCAGATTGCGGGATGGGCTGTGGATGGTTCGCAGATGGAACCCGATCGCGGGCTGCCCAGTTCCCTGTCGACGCGCCTCTTGCCGTGAGGGCCGGTGCTTGGCGCCCGCGCGCATTTGACGGTACTGTGCGGCGAAAAAGGGGCCAGGAGTGAACGAGCATTCGGATGCCGGTCACGCGACGTTCAAGGCGTTCGCGCGCGGAGCCGACTTCCTGCAGGGTGGCGGGGAGATGGGGGCGCTCATGCGCATCCATGATTGGTCGCGGACGCCGTTGGGGCCGCCCGAGAGCTGGCCACAGTCCTTGCGCACTTCGATCAGCACCTGCCTGGACTGCGCGTTCCCGATCCTGATCTGGTGGGGCCCGGAGCTCGTCATGCTCTACAATGACGAGTATCGCCTAATCCTCGGCTCGCAGAAGCATCCCGCGGCGCTGGGGGCGCCAGGGCGCGCGGTATGGTCCGAGATCTGGGAGGTCATCGGCCCGATGCTGCGGCACGTCGTCGGGCTTGGCGAAGCGACCCGCTCACGCGACATGCCGCTGTTCATCGACCGCCACGGCTACCTGGAGGAGACCTACTTTTCGTTCTCCTATTCGCCGATTCGCGATGAGACCGGCGGCGTCGGCGGCGTCTTCACCCCCGTCATCGAGACGACGGCCCGGGTCGTAGGCGAGCGCCGTATGCGGACCTTGCGCGATCTTGCCGCGCGCGGCCGTGCCGACAGTCTGGCGCATGCTTGTCGCGAAGCCACCGACGTCCTCGCCGAGAATCCGCATGATGTCCCGTTTGCGCTGATCTACCAACTCAGCGAGGATCAGCGATCGGCACGGTTGTTGAGCGCCGCGGGGGGACACCCGGACAGTGCAATCGCGCCGGCGCAGATTGCCCTCGACAGTGACGGGCTGTGGCCGATCCGGGCGGCGGCGCGCGCGGTGGCGCCGATTCGCGTCGTGCTGGATCGTGGGAAATTTGCCGGCGTGCCGACCGGCGCATGGCCCGAGCCGCCACAGCTGGCGCTGGTGCTGCCGGTTGCGACGGGCCGGGAGCAGGCGACGGCGATCCTGATCTGTGGCGTCAATCCGCGCCGCGCCCTCGATGCCGAGCACCAGGGCTTCTTCGATCTGATGGCCGCTCAGCTCGGCAGCTCCTTTGCGGAGACGCTGGCCTATGAACAGGAGCGGCGCCGCGCAGAGGCGCTCGCCGAGATCGATCGGGCCAAGACCGCGTTCTTCACCAATGTCAGCCACGAATTCCGTACGCCGCTGACGCTGATGCTCGGTCCGCTCGAAGATGTCCTGCTGCGGTCGCAGGCCTTGCCGCCTGCGGATCGCGACCGGTTGGAGATCGCCGAGCGCAATGCCTTGCGGATGCTCAAGCTGGTCAACACGCTGCTGGATTTCTCGCGGATCGAGGCCGGCAGGATGCAGGCAGTCTACGCGCCGGTCGACCTCGCGAGCCTGACCGCGGAGATCGCCAGCACCTTCCGCTCGGCGATCGAGGCCGCCGGCCTCAGGCTGATGGTGGATTGCCCGCCGCTGCCGGAGCCGGCCTATGTCGATCCCGAAATGTGGGAGAAGATCGTCCTCAACCTGCTGTCCAACGCGTTCAAATTCACCTTTGCGGGCGACATCGAGGTCCGGCTCGTCACCTGCGATCGTCATTTCGAACTGAGCGTGAAGGACACCGGGACCGGCATCCCGCAGCACGAGCTGCCGCGGCTGTTCGAGCGTTTCCATCGCGTCGCCGGCGCGTTCGGCCGCACCCATGAAGGCTCGGGCATCGGGCTCGCGCTGGTGCATGAGCTCGCCAAGCTGCACGGCGGATCCGTCGCAGCGACCAGCGAAGCCGGGCAGGGCAGCACGTTCGCGGTCAGGATTCCCAGGGGACGAAGTCATCTGCCGTTCGACCAGGTCGACGCGGCGCCAGCGCAGGAACCGATCCTTCGCGGTGCGCGGCCCTTCATCGAGGAGGCGTTGCGCTGGCTGCCGGATCCGCCGCCGCTCGACGCGCATGCCGTTCCGGACATCGACATCACCACCCCGTCAGCCGACAGGGCCGGGCCGCGCCCCCGTATCCTGCTGGCCGACGACAATGCCGATATGCGCGACTATGTCCGCCGCCTGCTCGCCACGCGCTACGATGTCGAGACCGTCGCCGATGGTGAAGCCGCGCTCGCGGCCATCGCCCGCGACAAGCCCGACCTCGTTCTGTCTGATGTGATGATGCCGCGCATCGACGGCATGCAGTTGCTTGCGCGGCTGCGCGCCGATGAACGGGTCGGCACTATCCCGCTGATCCTGGTGTCGGCCCGGGCCGGAGAAGAGAGCCGCGTCGAAGGCATGGAGGCCGGTGCGGATGACTATCTCATCAAGCCGTTCAGTGCGCGTGAACTGCTGGCGCGCGTCGAGGCGCATCTCAAGATGGCCCGTCTGCGTGCCGAAGCGACGGAGCGGCTGCGCGCCAGCGAGGAGCGCTATCGCGCTTTCGTAACCGCGAGTTCCGACGTCATCTATCGCATGAGCCCCGACTGGCGGGAGATGCGCCAGTTGCAGGGCAAGGACTTCATCGCCGATACAATGAACCCGAGCCAAGGCTGGCTCGCGAAATACATTCATCCGGACGATCAGGCGCAGGTGACTGCGGCGATCAGCAGGGCGGTCGCGACGAAAAGCATGTTCGAGCTGGAGCACCGTGTCATCCGGATCGATGGCAGCCTCGGTTGGATCCATTCGCGCGCCATCCCCATTCTCGGGCGTGACGGCGAGATCATCGAGTGGTTCGGGACGGCGCGCGACATCTCCGAGCAGAACAAGGCCGAACGGGAGTTGCGCAAGAGCGAGGAGCGCCTGCGCAGCGCGGTCGAGGTCGGTCGGCTCGGCCTGTGGGACTGGAACGTCGCGACCGGCGAGGTCTACTGGTCGGACGAGCACTTCCGCATGGAAGGCTATGGCGTTGGCGAACTGACTCCGAGCTACGAGGCCTGGGCGGCACGCATCCATCCCGACGATCGTCCCGCAGCCGAAGCCGCGCTTCACCGCGCGATGGAGGCGCACCAAGAGTATGTCAGCGAGTTTCGCGTGGTGCATCCGGGCGGCGCAATTCGCTACCTCTACGGCCGTGGGCGCTTCTTCTATGACGACGCGGGACGACCGATCCGCATGACCGGCGCCATGGTCGACGTGACCGAGCGGCGTGAATGGGAGGAGCGGCAGAAGGTGCTGGTGGCCGAACTGCAGCATCGCACCCGCAACCTGCTGGGCGTGGTCCGCTCGATGGCCGACAAGACGGCGCGCGCCAGCACCGATCTCGGCGATTTTCGAGCTCGCTTCCGTGATCGGCTGGATACGCTGTCACGCGCCCAGGGCCTGCTGTCCCGCCTCAAGGAGCATGATCGCGTCACCTTCGACGATCTGATCCGTAGCGAGCTGTGGGCTGTCGCCGGCGGTTCGGAGCGCATCGGGCTGTCGGGGCCGTCCGGCGTAAGGCTGCGGTCGTCGACCGTTCAGACCCTTGCCATGGCGCTGCACGAGCTCGCCACCAACGCGGTCAAGTATGGCGCGCTGGCGCAGCCGTCGGGCCGGCTCTGCGTGGTCTGGTCGCTCGAGCGCGAAGGCGCGGAGGGACAGCCCTGGCTGCATATCGAGTGGCGCGAAAGCGGCGTCGACATGCCGCCGCCAGCCACGATGCCCAGCGGCACGGGGCAAGGGCGCGAGCTGATCGAACAGGCCTTGCCCTATCAGCTCAGCGCGAGGACCTCGTACGCCTTCGAATCCGACGGTGTCCGTTGCACGATATCGATTCCCGTTTCGCTCACCACACTGGAGCTCGAGGATCATGCCTGAACGCTCGCTTCGCGACCGTCATATCCTCATCGTCGAGGACGAGTACATGCTTGCCGACGAGCTGCGCTGCGCCTTCGGCGACGCCGGCGGCACGATCCTGGGCCCGGTCGGAACCGTCCCCGACGCGCTCGCCTTGATCAAACGCGAGGGGCGGATCGAAGGCGCCGTTCTCGACGTGAATCTGCGCGGCGACATGGCGTTTCCGGTTGCCGATCTGCTGGTCGAACGCGGCGTGCCCTTCGTCTTCACCACCGGCTATGACGAATCGGTTATTCCGGACCGCTTCTCGAAGATCCTCCGCTGCGAGAAGCCGATTGCCGTCGATGGGATCATGCGCGCGCTCGGACGCCTGATCAAGAAGACGGCGCCGCAATGACGCGCCGGTCGGATGGAGCTGGGCGCCTCACACCTCGCGCCGGCTGAGGAAGGCGAGCCGCTCGAACAGGTGGACGTCCTGCTCGTTCTTGAGCAGCGCACCGTGCAGCGGCGGGATCAGCTTCCGCGGGTCGCGCTCGCGCAGCTGCTCAGGACCGATGTCCTCGTTGAGCAGCAGCTTGAGCCAGTCGAGCAGCTCGGAGGTCGACGGCTTCTTCTTCAGGCCGGGCACGTCGCGGACCTCGAAGAAGATGCGCAGGGCCTCCTCGACCAGTCGCTTCTTGATGTTCGGGAAGTGCACGTCGACGATGCGGCCCATCGTATCCGGATCGGGGAACTTGATGTAGTGGAAGAAGCAGCGGCGCAGGAACGCATCCGGCAACTCCTTCTCGTTGTTGGACGTGATGATGACGATCGGGCGCAGCTTCGCCTTGATGGTCTCGTTGGTCTCGTAGACGTGGAATTCCATCCGGTCGAGCTCGAGCAGCAGGTCGTTCGGAAACTCGATGTCGGCCTTGTCGATCTCGTCGATCAAGAGCACCGGTCGCTGCTCGGCCGTGAAGGCCTCCCACAGCTTGCCGCGCTTGATGTAGTTCTTGATGTCGGACACCCTGGAGTCGCCGAGCTGGCTGTCGCGTAGCCGCGAGACGGCGTCGTATTCGTAAAGGCCCTGCTGCGCCTTGGTGGTCGACTTGATGTGCCAGGTGAGCAGCGGCGCGTTGACGGCCTTGGCGACTTCCTCGGCCAGCACGGTCTTGCCCGTCCCCGGCTCGCCCTTCACCAGCAGCGGGCGCTCGAGCACGATCGCCGCATTGACGGCCACTTTGAGGTCGTCGGTGGCGACGTAGTCCTGGGTGCCGGTAAATTTCATTGCGTCTCGCTCATCGTTCGAACTTGTGTTGAGTGGCTACACAGCGGCAACGCCGCTGCGGCCTTAAGATGATGGCTGCCATCGGAAGCAGAAATAATCAAGCGCGCCTGATCAATGAGAGGATCACGAGCACGATGACGGCGCCGATCGTGGCGTCCAGGATCGCCCCCAGCGTGCCGCTGGCAAGCGCAATGTGCAGCGCCGGCAGCACGTAGCTTGCGACCAGCGCGCCGATGATGCCGATGACCATGTTGCCGATCAGGCCGAAACCTGCGCCGCGCACGATCAGCCCCGCCAGCCAGCCCGCGACGGCGCCGATGATCAGTGCTGCAATAATACCCATCAAAGCCCCCATTCCACCTGTTGTTCCAGGGATTGTAGAGCAAAATGCCGGCGGGTCCAGCGTGGGGCGTGGAGCGGCCCTTGACGCGCCCTCCCAGCCGCGCGATCTAATGGGCATGTTCCTGCAATTCTTCACAGCACTGCGCGATGCGCAGGTCCCGGTCTCCTTGCGTGAATATCTCACGCTGATGGAGGCCGTCGACGCCGACCTCGCCGAGCATTCGGTAGAGAACTTCTACTATCTCTCGCGCACCGCGCTGGTGAAGGACGAGCGCAATCTCGACAAGTTCGATCGCGTATTCGGCACCGTGTTCAAGGGGCTGGAGAACCTGCTCGACGCGATGGAGAAGGCCGAGATTCCCGAGGAATGGCTGAGGAAGCTGGCCGAGAAATACCTCACCGAGGAGGAGAAGAAAGAGATCGAGGCCATGGGCTGGGACAAGCTCATGGAGACCTTGAAGAAGCGCCTGGAGGAGCAGAAGGGCCGTCATCAGGGCGGCAACAAGTGGATCGGCACCGCCGGCACCTCGCCGTTCGGCGCCTATGGCTACAACCCCGAGGGCGTCCGCATCGGCCAGGAGAAGAACCGCAACAACCGCGCCGTGAAGGTGTGGGACCGGCGCGAGTTCAAGGATCTCGACGGCAATGTCGAGCTGGGCATCCGCAACATCAAGGTGGCGCTGCGCCGGCTGCGCAAGTTCGCCCGCACCGGTGCGCCCGACGAGCTCGATCTGGACACCACGATCCGCGAAACCGCCAACCACGGCTATCTCGACGTGCACATGCGTCCCGAGCGGCGCAATGCGGTGAAGGTGCTGGTGTTCTTCGACATCGGCGGCTCGATGGATTCCCACGTCGCGCAGGTCGAGGAGCTGTTCTCGGCCGCCAAGAGCGAATTCAAGCACATGGAATATTTCTACTTCCACAACTGCCTCTACGAGGGCGTATGGAAGCAGAACAAGCGGCGTTTCACCGACCGCACGCCGACCTGGGACGTGCTGCACAAGTACCCGCACGACTACAAGGTCGTATTCGTCGGCGACGCCTCGATGTCGCCTTATGAGATCATGGTGCCCGGCGGTTCGGTCGAGCACGTCAACGAAGAGCCGGGGTCGGTGTGGCTCGACCGCGTCATCCGCACCTATCCACACGCGGTGTGGCTCAATCCGGTGGCGCAGAAGCACTGGGACTATTCTGAGTCCACCACCATCATTCGCCGCATCTTCTCCGAGCGCATGTATCCGATCACGATTGAGGGATTGGAAGCGGCGATGAAGGAGCTGGTCCGGTAGGCAGTCCCGTCATTCCGGGCGGTTCGGTCCTGACCGACCACCCCGAATGACGAGGTCGAAACGGCGCCGCGCGACGGCTGGACACGACGAAGGAAGAAGGCATGCCCCAGACCATCACGCGCGGCATCAAGGCGCTGCTCGATGAAGCCAACGCCGAGATCGAGACGCTCTCGGCGGCTGAGGCGATCGCGGCGGCGAAGCGCGACGATGTCGTGATCGTCGATATCAGGGATCCCCGAGAGATCGAGCGCGAGGGCAGGATTCCCGGCGCGTTCTCGTGCACCCGCGGCATGCTGGAGTTCTGGATCGACCCGCAGAGCCCCTATGCCAAGCCGATCTTTCAGCAGGACAAGACGTTCATCTTTCATTGCGCCGGCGGCCTGCGCTCGGCGCTCGCGGCCAAGACCGCACAGGACATGGGTCTGACGCCGGTCGCCCATATCGGCGGCGGCTTCGCGGCGTGGCGCGACGCCGGCGGGCCGGTCGAGGCCTGGGCGCCGAAGAAGAAGGATTGATCGCTGCCCATCCCGCGCGGACTTGACCCGCGTGTCCATCGCTTCGACAAGGTGGATCGCCGGATCTCAAGTCCGGCGATGACGACTGAATGTGAGTCCGGAGCTCTTGCGCATGACCATCCACGACGACCCTCTCGTCTCCACCGACTGGCTCGCTGCGCATCTGTGCGATCCCAAGGTGAAGGTGCTCGACGCGACCTTCAAGATGCCGGGTGTGCTGCCGCTGCCGAAGGACGATTATCTGAAGGCGCACATCCCCGGCGCCGTGTTCTTCGACGTCGACGAGGTCTCCGACCATTCCAATCCGCTGCCGCACATGTATCCGAGCGCCGAGCAGTTCGGCCGCGACGCGGGCCGGCTCGGCGTCAGCAATGGCGATACGGTCGTGGTCTATGATTCCGGCGGCTGGGTCGCCGCGCCGCGCGCCTGGTGGATGTTCCTGTCATTCGGCCACACGGATGTGCGCGTGCTCGACGGCGGGCTGAAGAAGTGGATGGCGGAGGGGCGCCCGGTCGAGAGCGGACAGGTCAGGCCGGCGCTCGGCACGTTCAGCGCGAAGTTCGATGCCGCGCGCGTGCGCCGGATCGAGCAGATGGTTGCCAATCTCGCCGGCAATGCCGAGCAGGTGATCGATGCACGGCAGGCGCCGCGCTTCGCGGGCGAGGTCGCCGAGCCGCGGCCCGGCCTCCGATCCGGCCATATCCCCGGCAGCCGAAATCTGCCTTATGCGGAGCTGTTTGACGCGGCGACCGGCGTGATGAAGCCGCTCGACCGGTTGCGCGAGGCATTCGGCGCCGCTGGCGTCGATCTCGCCAAGCCGATCGTCACCTCCTGCGGCTCCGGGGTGTCGGCGGCCGTGCTGACGCTGGCGCTCTATCGTCTCGGCATCCGCGACACCGCGCTCTACGACGGCTCGTGGTCGGAGTGGGGCATCGAGAACGGTCCGCCGGTTGCGACGGGGCCGGCCTGATCGGCTGGCTCCGCCTATCGCGTGCGCGGCCCGGCAGCCTGCTGGCCGACCGCCTGCGGTTGACCAAACGGCTGCTGTCCGAATGGATCGGGGAAGGCAGTCTGTTGCTGCTGGGCGGCCGCGGCTTGCCGAGCCGACCGGAGCCGCTGGGCGATGCGCCGCTGCTTGGCGCGGCGCGCAGCGATCTGCTTCTCCCGGGCCTGGCGCTTCTTGAGGATGCTCCGGCGCAACTGAACGCTCGCGACCTTCACCGAGGCACGATGCTCGCTGGCGGCGGGCCGCTCCTGATGAGCCGGCTGTTCGGCCAGCGCGGCGAGCTTGGCCGCGATCGGATCGAGCACCGCCGGAACGGGCGCGAGCGCGGTTGAAGCGGCGGCTGCGGTCGTCATCATCGGATCGGCGCTGGCGATGACCTGAGGAACTGGCGGCGGTGGTGCGACCACGGCGGCCGCCGTTTCGCTCGACGCCCGCGGCGGGGCCGGCGCTGCAGTCTCGGGCGAGCTGTCCATGCTCGGCCTGTCGGACGCTTTTTCGACCGGAGCGACGATCGAAGCGGTCGTGTCCGGAATGGGGCGCTCCGGCTTGGTGCTCTCGATCCGGTCGTTCGTCGCGGACGCGGTCGCGACAATGGCGGAGGTGCGGGACGTGTCGACCGTTTCCGCGGGCAGCGAGGGCGTCGGCACGTCGGTGGCCACCGCAACGGGTGTCACTTCGGGCGCTTCTGTGAGCGGCGCCGCCGTCGACGGCGCGCTCGGCTGTTCGGACGTTGCCGGGGCAGCATCGGCCACGACCGGCGGCGGCGTCACCGGCGGTGTCGGAATCGAATCCACCCGCAGCACTGCGAGCACCGGCGTGGGCTCGGCCGGCGGTAGGAACGTCGTGAAGCCCGACGCCTGAGTCGTGCGCCAGGACGCGTTGCTGGCGAACTGCTCGTGGGCGGCGCGCAACAGGGCCGCGGCGCCCATGCCGAAGATGGTGAGAGAGATGGAACAGACGATCGCGGCGACCAGAAAACGAAAGCCGGGAAGCATTGACGGTAACTCTCGCCACGGCAGCGGGGACTGCCGAGACATTCGAGCCAGTAGGGAACGCGGTGATCACAGGGAATAGCCGCGTTCGCGACGAGGCCGGCTTCTGCCGTGCATCGCGAATCAGGCTCAGGTCAGAATACCGGAAGTGTTCCCGCCCGCTCGGCAAATCACGGCATCGATAGGGCCTGCGGGGGCTTCGCCGCACTTTTTCGGCGGCGTGAGACTTCCGTGCAACGACGGAGACATGATCACAAATTGCCGAAGTCGGGCCGCTCTGGCCGGAATTGTCTTGAATGCGCCGCTATCTTCGGCCATCTGGCACAGCAAAGGTCCCAATCGGCGGCTTGGGGATACTGCAAGGGCGATGATGATCAGACAAATCCTGACGGTTTGCGCGGTCGCGGCAGCGGGCGTGACGGCAACTTCGTTTGCCGAGGCACAGCAGGTCTATCAGACCGCGCCTGGAGCGTATTCACCGGCGCCGACGCCCTACCCGGCCGACGCGCGCGGGCAGGGGCAGGATTTTGACGCGCTCGACGATGAGGATGCGCCCGGCAATTCCGCGGCGTTGCCGCCACCCGGCCCGGTGATCTCGCCGGACGATCCGCGCTACGGTCGTCCAGCCAATGCGCCGGTTTATGGTGCTGCGGCTCCGACCGGTCCCATCCTTTCTCCCGACGATCCCCGATATGGACGTCCGGCCGGTGCGACGGTCTATGGGGCCGCTCCGACCGGCCCGGTGATGTCCCCGGATGATCCGCGGTATGGCCGCCCGGCTGGTCCGCCCCCGGTGATCTACGGTGATCGTCCCGCCTCCAGCCAACAGGCCTATGGTGGCGCCTATGGCAACAGCGCGCCTGGTGGCGACGCAGGCGCGCCGCGGCCGCCCGGCGCCGTCGGTGGCGCTCCCGCCGTCGCGGGCGCGGCGCAGGCCCCGTCCGCCGGAGATCGTCCGATGACGGTAGCAGCTCTGCCGCCTGAGGAACAACCCGACGCGGCGCCAGCGCCGCTGCCGGCGAACCTGCGCCGCCAGGAGGTCGACTTCGTCACCAAGGAGCCGCCGGGAACGATCGTCGTCGATACGCCCAACACCTACCTCTATCTGGTGCTCGGCAACGGCCGGGCGATGCGCTACGGCGTCCGCGTCGGCCGCGAAGGCTTCACCTGGACCGGCGTGCAGAAGATCACCAAGAAGACCGAGTGGCCGGATTGGTATCCGCCGAGCGAGATGATCGAGCGGCAGCCCTATCTGCCGCGCTTCATGGCCGGCGGTCCGGGCAATCCGCTCGGTGCCCGCGCGATGTATCTCGGCTCGACCGTGTACCGCATCCACGGCACCAACCAGCCGTCGACGATCGGCAAGTTCGTGTCCTCCGGCTGCATCGGCATGCTGAACGACGACGTTGCCGACCTGTTCGACCGGGTCAAGGTCGGCACCCGCGTGGTCGTGATGCCGGGCGGTGCGCCTCCGGGTTCCGGCAAGAACATGGCTGCTGCCGCGGCCTCTCCGGCTCCGGCGCCCGTTCAGGCCCAGGCGACTGTGCCGGCGGCTGGCCAGCCCGCCAACATGCAGCCGCTGCCGCCGCCGGTGACGATCCGCTGAGGCGGGCGTGTGCGAGCTGATCACGTTGAAAACACCCTCCTCGCGGAGGGTGTTTTGCTGTGAGGGCCGCGCTCGCCTGCTTCAAGCCAGCCGGCGCGGCGGCTCGGCTCCTGCGAGCCAGGTGGCGATACAATCGACCATCTGGCCGTAATGGGCGCGAAAACTCTCCTCGGTGACGTAGCCGAGATGCGGCGTGAGCACGACATTGCCGAGCTGGCGCAGCGGATGGGCGACGGGCAGCGGTTCCACGGAGAACACGTCGAGGCCGGCGCCGGCGATGCGCTTGTCGCGCAGTGCCTGCAGCAATGCGGCCTCGTCGACGATCGGCGCGCGCGAGGTGTTGACGAGATAGGCGGTGGCCTTCATGCGCGCGATGTCGGCCGCGCCCACCAGCCCGCGTGAGCGGTCGCTGAGCACGACGTGGACGGTGATGACGTCGGCGGCGGTGAACAGCTCCTCCTTGGTCGCGTAGCCTACTCCCGCCGCCTCGCAGCGTTCGGGCGTCAGGTTGGGGCTCCAGGCGATCACGTTCATGCCGAACGCCTTGCCGAGCCCGGCGACCTTGGTGCCGAGCTTGCCTAGCCCGATCACGCCCAGCGTCTTGCCCTCGATCTCCACGCCGCCCAGCGTCTGCCAGGGCTGCCCGGCATGCATGAGAGCATTCTCCTGGCCGATCCTGCGGGTCAGCTCCAGGATCAGGCCCATGGTGAGCGCTGCGGTGGGGTCACGGCCATATTGCGTGCCGCAGACCATGATGCCGCGCGCCTTGGCGGCCTCCAGGTCGATGGCGGCGTTGCGCATGCCGGAGGTGATCAGGAGCTTCAGCTTCGGCAACCGCTCGATCAGGGAGCGCGGCAATGGCGTCCGCTCGCGCATCGCACAGATGATGTCGGCATCGGTGAGCGCGCCGGCGGCCGCTTCCTCGTTGCCGAACGGCTGTGTGAAAGCCGTCACATCCACTCTGTCGGCCAGCCGGGGCCAGTCGGCCAACGAGAGGGCCGTATCGTAATAGTCGTCGAGGATCGCACAGCGCAGCCGTGTCATCGGCAGGGTCCATTCATCGGGGGACGGCGGCAATGGTGAATGCCGTCAGGAATGGAGCCATGCTTGCGCGCAACGCGGTGGTTGCGCAAGGCATCGTCACGCTCTCACGCGGAACCAGGAGACATCAGTCGAGGCGGGTCTTCAGCCTGAACGCGGCGTCATGGCCGTACTTGGCGCGCCAGGCGGGGCCGGGGCCGCGCATGTAGTGCAATTCTGGCCGGTACGGGTTGAAGGCGCGCGCGACGAATTCGCGCCAGAAGCCGCGGATGTCGTCCGCGATCCCAGATCGGTCTTTGCGGTGTGCCGCCGGAGCGGGCAGGGAGGCTGAGGTGAAGGCTGCCATGACGGGCTCTCGCTGTTGTCGGTCGCGGCTTTTGCCGCTTGGGCGCGCGGGGTCTTGCGGGCCGAGACCGAGTGTCCCGCCGAATTAATTAAAAGATGGTTGCAATTGTCGTGATCCGCCACACACAAGGTGATGGACCCGTATTCGTCCGTGGGCGGCAGGCCGGGCCGGCGCAGGAACGACCGTGATTCTCCCGGCATTTGTTCCCGCCGAGACCGGCTCGCCGGTTGCCCTTTGGGGACCGCGCGGTTACATCAGCGGCAACCATTTTCCGAAAATTCCGGCAGGCTTCAAGGGACACGCGATGGCGCGCCAGTTCGTCTATTTCATGCAGGGTCTGTCCAAGACCTACCCGACCCGCAAGGTGCTCGATAACATTCACCTGTCGTTCTATCCGGACGCCAAGATCGGCGTGCTCGGTGTCAACGGCTCGGGCAAGTCGACCCTGCTCAAGATCATGGCCGGCATCGACAAGGACTATACCGGCGAGGCCTGGGTGGCCGAGGGTGCCCGCGTCGGCTATCTCGAGCAGGAGCCGCAGCTCGATCCGAAGCTCACGGTGCGCGAGAACGTCATGCTCGGCGTCGGCAAGCAGAAGGCGATCCTCGATCGCTACAACGAGCTGGCGATGAACTACTCGGAAGAGACAGCCGACGAGATGACCAAGCTGCAGGACGAGATCGAGGCGCAGGGCCTTTGGGATCTCGACAGCAAGGTCGACCAGGCGATGGATGCGCTGCGCTGTCCGCCCGACGATGCCGACGTCACCAAGCTGTCCGGTGGTGAGCGCCGCCGCGTCGCGTTGTGCAAGCTGCTGCTCGACCAGCCCGAGCTGTTGCTGCTGGACGAGCCGACCAACCATCTCGACGCCGAATCGGTGTCCTGGCTCGAAGGTCACCTGCGCAATTATCCGGGCGCGATCCTGATCGTGACCCACGATCGCTACTTCCTCGACAACGTCACCAGCTGGATCCTGGAGCTCGATCGCGGCAAGGGCATCCCCTACGAGGGCAATTATTCGTCCTGGCTGCAGCAGAAGCAGAAGCGGCTGGAGCAGGAGGGCCGCGAGGATGCCGCGCATCAGCGCACTTTGGCGCGCGAGCAGGAGTGGATCGCGGCCTCGCCGAAGGCCCGCCAGGCCAAGTCCAAGGCGCGCTACCAGCGCTATGAGGAGCTGCTCAAGAAGGCCAGCGAGAAGCAGACCCAGACCGCCCAGATCATCATTCCGGTCGCCGAGCGGCTCGGCCAGAACGTCGTCGATTTCGACGGATTGTCCAAGAGCTTCGGCGACCGCCTGCTGATCGACAATCTCACCTTCAAGTTGCCGCCGGGCGGCATCGTCGGCGTGATCGGTCCGAACGGCGCCGGCAAGACCACACTGTTCCGCATGATCACCGGGCAGGAGAAGCCGGACGCTGGCACCATCACCATCGGTGAGACCGTGCATCTCGGCTATGTCGACCAGTCGCGCGACGCGCTCGATGGCAACAAGACCGTGTGGGAGGAGATCTCCGGCGGCAACGAGCTGATCCTGCTCGGCAAGAAGGAAGTGAACTCGCGCGGCTATTGCTCGGCGTTCAACTTCAAGGGCGCCGACCAGCAGAAGAAGGTCGGGGCGCTGTCCGGCGGCGAGCGCAATCGCGTGCATCTCGCCAAGATGTTGAAGTCGGGCGCCAACGTGCTGCTGCTCGACGAGCCGACAAACGATCTCGACGTCGACACCCTGCGTGCGCTCGAAGAGGCGCTGGAGGATTTCGCCGGCTGCGCCGTCATCATCAGCCACGATCGCTGGTTCCTCGACCGCATCGCGACCCACATGCTGGCCTTCGAGGGCGACAGCCATGTCGAATGGTTCGAAGGAAACTTCCAGGACTACGAGAAGGACAAGATGCGCCGGCTCGGCCAGGACAGCGTGATTCCGCACCGGGTCAAGTACAAGAAGCTGACGCGCTGATCCCTGATCTCGCGAGGCGCGACGCGGTCTCTGTTCCGAGACAAAGCGTCGCGCCCCGGCTGCGGCCAGTTGTCGCTTTTCCGCGTGCTGCGATTGCGTAGATACATGATCCGCAATCCCTCCCAGCCGCGAGATTCTTCACATGTCTTCCTCCGACGCGACCCTGTCCTCCAAGGGCGGAGCGCTGCGCCCCATTCCCATGCTGATCTTCGGCTCGCGCTGGCTGCAGCTGCCGCTCTATGTCGGGCTGATCATCGCGCAGGGCGTCTATGTCGTGCTGTTCCTGAAGGAGCTCTGGCACCTGTTCGCCCACGCCTTCGATTTCTCCGAGCAGCAGATCATGCTCGCCGTGCTCGGACTGATCGACGTGGTCATGATCTCGAACCTGCTCGTGATGGTGATCGTCGGCGGCTACGAAACATTCGTGTCGCGGCTCAATCTGCAGGGCCATCCCGACGAGCCGGAATGGCTCAGCCACGTCAATGCCAGCGTGCTGAAGATCAAGCTGGCGATGGCCATCATCGGCATCTCGTCGATCCACCTGCTGCGCACCTTCATCGAGGCCGGCGCGCTTTCGTCGGGCAAGTCGAACTACACCGAGACCGGCGTGATGTGGCAGACGATCATCCACACGGTCTTCATCCTCTCCGCGATCGGCATCGCCGTGGTCGACAAATTGTCGAATGCCGCGATCGAAGAGGCGAAGCAGGCGGGGCATTGAGCGGCAGCCTCGGGTTCCGTCGGTGGCCTGCTGACGTTCACAAGTGCCGCGGGCTATGGTAGCCCTGAGGCATGGTTCGGCAGCTGCTACTCCGTTTGCGCAGGCTCGTTCTCGTCGGTCTGGCGCTCTGCATGTTCGGCGATGGCCAAGCGAGCGCGGCTGACGCCGCCTTCACGCAGTTCATCAACTCGCTCTGGCCCGAAGCCAAGGAGCAGGGCGTCTCCCGCGCGACGTTCGAGGCGGAGACGCGCGGGTTGGAGCCTGACTACAAGCTTCCCGATCTGCTGCTGCCCGGCCGGCCCGTGACGGGGGCGCCGGCGCAGGCCGAGTTCGTGCAGGTGCCAGCCGACTACATCAAGGAAGCGTCGATCGCGCGGCTGGCCGCGCACGGCGAGAAGCTGATCCAGCAATATCGTCCGGCGCTCGCCGAGATCGAGCGCCGCTTCGGCGTGCCGGGGCCGGTCGTGCTTGCGATCTGGGGCCGGGAGACCGATTTCGGCCGCTATGCGCTGCCCTACGATGCGCTGCGCGTGCTGGCGACGCAGGCCTATGTCGGCCGCCGCAAGGACCAGTACCGCACCGAGTTCATCATGGCGCTGAAGATGCTGAGCGACGGCGTGGTGTCGCGCCGCGATCTCAGGGCGTCATGGGGCGGGGCGGTCGGGCTCACCCAGTTCCTGCCGTCGGAGTACTACAAGCACGGTGTCGATCTCGATGGCGACGGCAAGGTCGATCTCTGGCATTCGGTGCCGGACGCGCTGGGCTCGGCGGCGCTGCAGCTTGCCAACAAGGGGTGGCAGCGCGGCCTGCGCTGGGCCTACGAGGTCAAGCCGCCGGCGACTGTCGACTGCGCGATCGGCGTGCCGGAGGTGAAGAAGCCGATCGGCGAATGGCTGCGCGCCGGCTTTGTCCCGGTACGCGGCCAGCGGCTCAGCGCAGCCGAGCAGCAGCAGCCCGCGTCGCTGCTGCAGCCTGAGGGCATCTATGGTCCGGCGTTCCTGACGACGGCGAACTACTTCGTCATCAAGGAATACAATTTCTCAGATCTCTATGTGCTGTTCGTCGGTCACCTCGCGGACCGCATGACGAGCCCGGCTCCGTTCGCGACACCATGGTCGGCGTCAAAGCAGCTTCGGAGCAAGGACGTCGAGGCGATGCAGAAGGGCCTGACGCGGCTCGGTCTCTACGGCGACAAGCTCGACGGCAAGGCCGGCATGCAGACCCGCGCCGCGCTCGGCGCATTTCAGAAGAAGGCCGGCCTGAAGGTCGACTGCTGGCCGAGCGAATCGGTACTGCAGGCGATCAACGCCGCGCGCTGAGCGGCCGATTCGGCGCGAAGGCCGGAGCCGGCAGTAAAAAGCCCGGCAGCAAGGCCGGGCTTTTCGCATCGAGATGTATCGTCAGGATCAGTAGCAGACGCGAACCGGGCGGGACACCCAGCCATAGCCGTCCCAATAGCGCTCACGGCGCCACACGCACGGCGGCGGGCCCGGCGGAGGGGCTTCGACGTAGACCGGACCGCCATAGGCCGGACGGCTGGACGCGATCGCGCCGCCGAGCAGGGCGCCGCCGATCAGGCCGGCAGCCACGCCGGCACCCACGTCGCCAGCCTTGGCGGCCGGTGCCGTCACGCTCAGCGAACCGGCGATGGTCGCAACCGCAAGCACTGCGGTCAGGATCTTCTTCATGTTCCGAGATCTCCTGGAAGGCGCCCTCGCAGGCGCCGGGTTGGTGATTCACGCACGATCTGGGCCGTCAGCATCGTGAGAAAACACGACAATCCGTCAACCCTTCGTAAACTCTGTTCGACCTGATGCGACGGAAAAACGGTTTTTTCTGGCCGTGCCGGCCGCCGTTCTCGAAATTCCGGTGCAAGGTCATGGAATTAATGAAGGTGAACGGTCACTCGCAAACCCGGACGCGGCGAATCCGCCAGCCGTAGCCGTCCCAGAAGCGCTGGCGCTGCCAATAGCAGGCGTAGCCAGGATCGGCGACGTAGGCAGGCCCGCCGTAATAGGAGTAGCCCGGTTCGTAAGAATATCCGGGCCCATAATAATAGGGATTGCTGCCCGCAGCGATGGCGCCACCGATGAGGGCACCCCCGAGCAGGCCGGCAGCGACACCGGCGGCGACACGACCATTGCGCGCTTCAGCAGGAGCAGGGGCCAGCGCTGCGGTCGACAGCGTTACGACGGCGGCCAGGGCCGCAAGAGTCTTCTTCATGACCTTAACCTCTCTCACTCCAGGTCAGCGGATCGCGTATCTAGCGATACGGCAGGTTCACACATCCCGCTTGAATGATCAATGAACGGGGGCGTCCCATTGGACGACCCAAGTCCAGGATACGTTCAATGCTGCATTGCACAAAATTCACTGCCGCATTGGAGCCGGCATGACCCCCACGCTGGCGATGGTCGTGGCGATCGGATTGACGTCGGCCCTCTGCTACGCGCCGTCGGTTCGTGCCGACCGCAGGCCCAACCGCCGTCGTTCGTCCGCGGACAGCACCAGCGTCGACTCCGACGGGGGGGTCCAGCTCCAGTCAGGGAGGCGGTCTCGCAAGTTGGTTTCCAATACCTCGCCGGACGTCATGGGAAACCCGATCGACGGTGGAGGTGACAGTGGCGACGGTGGTGGAGGGGACGGTGGTGGGGGCGACTGAGTTGCGCCTGCTCGATCGCCGCCCACCATCATTATTCGGCGGTAACTTTGATCTGCGGCAAGCTCGTACAGTTGGAGGCATTCTAGATTGATCGGGAAATTGGAATAGCTTCAAAAGCGCCGTTTTCCCTTTGCGCGGGTAGCTGCGGATGACTATCGATACCTGACCAAGGACGATTGGCCGGTTTCTCATGATTGTTTGTTCCTGCAACGTCATCAGCGATCACGATATCCGCAACGCGGTGAAGTCCGCGGACGAACTGCCGCGGAACCCCAAGCAGGTCTACGGTTGCCTGGGGTGCAGCGCGGAATGCGGCCGCTGTGCGCGCACGATCAAGACGATCATCGACGAGGCGCTGGGTCCCTGTGCCCGCGCCTGCCAGGCCGGCTGTCAGCACGGCCTCCACCATGGGACGACACCGGTGAAGGCGATCGATGACGACCTTCAGAGCCGTTTCGCGCTCGCTGCCTGCTGACAGGTATTGCCGTCAGTCGCGTCGTTCTCCGCCCGAAAAATGCACATGAACGGGGGTCGTCTCCGCACTTCGAACCTGTTATTGAGCGCCTGCGGCCTCTAACTTTTTCGGAGCTTATCCATGCAGGGCGACCCCAAGGTCATCGAATATCTCAACAAGGGATTGCGCAGCGAGCTGACTGCCATCAACCAATATTGGCTGCACTATCGTCTGTTGAACAATTGGGGCCTTCTCGACATGGCGAAGGTCTGGCGCAAGGAATCCATCGAGGAGATGGAGCACGCCGACAAGTTCACCGACCGCATTCTCTTCCTCGACGGCTTCCCCAACATGCAGGTGCTCGATCCCCTGCGCATCGGCCAGAACGTCAAGGAGATCATCGAATGCGATCTCGCCGCCGAGATCGGTGCGCGGACGTTGTATCAGGAAGCCGCAACCTATTGTCACGGCGTCAAGGACTACGTGTCGCGCGACCTGTTCGAGCAGCTGATGAAGGACGAGGAGCATCACATCGATTTCCTCGAGACCCAGCTCGACCTCATCAACCGCATCGGTCTCGAACTCTACACACAGAAGCACGTCGGCGGCCTCGAGAGCGAGCACTGACGGCGTCGGCGAGGCGGCAGTCCGCTTCGGAACGGGAGGCGATTCAGGGCTGGTGTTTCAAGCCTTGAATCGACTGCCCCTGACGTCGAACCCGCTCACGCGATAATGCCGAAGGCGGTGACGGGTACGACCCAATAGACGAGCTGCGTTCCCGCAAACGCGCTTCTGAGCCGCTCGATGAGCCGCTCGAGATCCTCTTCCGGCAACACGATCCGCACGACGACCTCGTCGGCATGTCCTTTCACCCGCTCTGCAGCGCTCCGTAGCCGGACGCGCGCACCGTGTCCGGCTGCTTCCGAGGCGGTGAAGCCCGTCACGAGATCGGTCTGCTCGCTCAGATGGTCGAGCACCTCGCTGTGAAGTGCATCCGGCACGATCAGGGTCAGGCAGACGGCTTGGCTGCTCATGTGGCTTCCTTCGCAGCGGCGCCGTAGCGGCGATACAGGATCGGCAACAGGATCAGCGTCAGCAGCGTGGACGACAGCAGGCCGCCGATCACGACGATCGCGAGCGGACGCTGGACCTCCGATCCGGGCCCCGATGCAAACAGCAGCGGGATCAAACCCAGCGCCGTGATGCTCGCCGTCATCAGCACAGGCCGCAGCCTGCGCTTGGCGCCTTCGACCACGATGCGCTGCTCGGGGACCCCGTGAGCGCGCAACTGGTTGAAATAAGACACCAGCACGACACCATTGAGCACGGCGATTCCGAGCAGTGCGATGAAGCCGACGGAGGCTGGAACGGAGAGGTATTCACCGCTCGAGACCAGCGCGAACACGCCGCCGATCAGCGCAAACGGAATGTTGACGAGGACGAGCAGGGCCTGGCGCACCGAGCCGAACGTGGTGAAGAGCAGCACGAAGATCAAGCCGATCGCGACCGGCACCACGACCGATAGACGCGCGGCCGCACGTTGCTGGTTCTCGAACTGCCCGCCCCATGTCAGCCGATAGCCGGACGGCAGCGGCAGCTCGGCTGCGACCCTTTGCTGAGCCGCCTGGACGAAACCGACCATGTCGCGGCCGCGAACATTGCTGCGAACCACGCTCATGCGGTTGCCGTCCTCACGATCGATCTTCACCGGGCCATCGACCCGCTGGATGCGTGCGACCTGCGAGAGCGCAACATGCTGGCCGGACGCAAGCGTCAGCGGCAGCCCCGCCAGCATCGTCGGCGCCTGCCGCGTGGCCTCGCCGCCGCGGACCAGGATCGGCGTCCGGCGTCCCTCCTCGAGCGCGGTGCCGATCGTTCGGCCTTCGATCTGCGTGCGCAAGGCGGCCGAGATCGAATCCACCGTGAGCCCGAGCCGGCCCGCCTCCATTCGGTTGACGGCGATCGTGTAATATTGCGCGCCTTCGTTGAGCGTCGTGTAGACGTCCTGGGCTCCATCGATATCGGATAGAATCGCCGACAGTTTCGCTGCGATCTCGTTGAGCTTGGCGATGTCCGGGCCGAAGATCTTGACCGCGACGTCGCCGCGGACGCCGCTGATCATCTCCTGCACGCGCATGTCGATGGGCTGCGTGAAGCTGAGCGAGACGCCGGGGAAGCCGGTCAGGACCTCGCGAAGCGTCTCGAGCAGGACATCCCGGTCGCTGGTCTGCCGCTGGTCTGCCGGCTTGAGCACCAGGAACGTGTCGGTCTGATTGGGTCCCATCGGATCGAGCCCGAGCTCGTCCGAGCCGGTGCGTGCGATGATGCCGGCGACGTCGGGCACCTTCATCAGGGCCGCCTGCAGCCGGGCATTGATGGCGAGGGACTCGTCGAGATTGACGGATGGCAGCGTCTCCACGCTGACGATGACGTCGCCTTCGTCCATCGTCGGCATGAAGGTCTTGCCCAGCCGGGTGTAGCCATATCCCGCGGCAACGAGGCAGACCAGCGCCGCGACGATCACCTTGCGCTCGTTGCCGAGCGCCCAGTCGAGCGCGGGCGCATAGACGCGCTGCGCTGCGCGGATCAGCAATGGATCGTCATGCGACGCGGATGTGAGCACGAAGGATGTTGCGACCGGAAGCACCGTCAGCGCCAGCAGCAGCGACGCGGCCAGGGCGAAGATGATCGCCAGCGCGACCGGAATGAAGAGCTTGCCCTCCAGCCCCTGCAAGGTCAGCAGCGGAACGAACACGATGATGATGATCAGGACGCCCGAGGCGACCGGCTGCAGAACCTCGCAGACCGAGCGGTAGACGATGTGGATCAGCGGCGTGGTGCTTGCGTGATCGTGCTTTGCGAGATTGCCGACGATGTTCTCGACCACCACGACCAGCGCGTCGATCAGCATGCCGATGGCGATCGCAAGGCCGCCGAGACTCATCAGGTTGGCGGACATGCCGACAGCCCGCATCACGATCAGCGCCATCACGATCGCGAGCGGCAGGCTGAGCGCAATCACCAGCGAGGCGCGCCAATTGCCGAGGAACAGCAGCAGCAGCACGACGACGAGCACCGTGGCTTCGCCCAGCGCCCGCACCACCGTGCCGACGGCGCGGTTGACCAGCCGGCTGCGGTCGTAGAACACGTTGATGGTGACGCTGCTCGGTAGCGATGGCTTCAGCTCATCCAGCCGCGCCCGAACGTCGCGCACCAATTGTCCGGCGTTGGCCCCGCGCAAGCCGAGCACGAGCCCCTCGACCGTCTCGCCCTTGCCGTCTTTCGTGACGGCGCCATAGCGGGTGAGGGCGCCGATCTTGACCCGGGCGACGTCGCTGACCCGGATCGGGATTCCGTCGCGGGTGTCGACGATGATCGCGCGGATGTCGTCGATGCCGCGGATGCTGCCCTCGATGCGGACCAGCGCGCTGTCCTCGCCCTGGTTGACCCGCCCGGCACCGTCGTTGCGGCTGTTGGCCTCGATGGCTTTGCGAAACAGCTCGGACGAGATGCCGCGCGCCGCCAGCGCATCGTTCCGCGGCACGATTTCGAAGGCGCGAACATAGCCGCCGAGCGCGTTGACGTCGGCAACCCCGGGCACGGTGCGCAGGGCCGGGCGGATGACCCAGTCGAGCAAGGTCCGGCGCTCGGCCAGCGACAGATCGGGACTGTCGATCGTGAACATGAACATCTCGCCGAGCGGACTCGTGATCGGCGCAAGGCCGCCGCTCACGCCCTCGGGGAAGTCGCGCGAAATGTTGGAGAGCCGCTCCGAGACCTGATTGCGGGCCCAGTAGATGTCGGTGCCGTCCTCGAAGTCGACGGTGATGTCGGCCAGCGCATATTTCGTCGCCGAGCGCAGGATCTTCTTGTTCGGCAATCCGAGCAGCTCCAGCTCGATCGGGACCGTGATGCGCTGCTCGACCTCTTCCGGCGTCAGACCGGGGGCCTTCATGATGATCTTCACCTGGACCGGCGAGACGTCCGGAAAGGCATCGATCGGCAGGCTCGGCAGGACGACGGCGCCAGCGCCGATCACCAGCAGTGTGCTCAGGATGACGAAGAGCCGCTGCGACAGCGCGAATGCGACAAGCCGCTGTAGCATCTACTGCCCCAGTCGCGAGAGGATGCCGCGCAGCGCCGAGATGCCGCCGATGGCGATCTCGTCCTTGTCCGTGAGGGGGCCGGCGATGACGACGTGATCCTGATCCTCCGCGAGCAGCGTCACGGGGACGAGCCGGAAACCGCCTTCCGTGGCGACGAACACCGAGGTCTGCTCGCCGCGACGGACGAGGCCGCTATAGGGAATCTCCCATGCGCTTTCGCCTGCCGAGATGAAGCCGATGCGAGCGGCCGCCATCTGTCCGGAATGCAGCTCACCGTTGTTTGGAATCTCGGCGCGGACGAGAATGGTCTGCGTGGCGGCATCTGTCGTCTCGGACACCAGGATGACCTGGCCCGGTGTCGCATAGCCTTCGATGTCGACCTTGGCGCCGGTCTTGATGGCGCCGATGTTGGTCGCGGGGATCGCGATCTCGGCCCATAGCGGCGACAGCCGCGCAAGCTTTACCAGGGACGCGGCCTGCTCAAGGCGCTGGCCCGGCGATACCGCGATCTCGACCACGGACGCGGCGCGTGGCGCCGTCACGGTGAGTGTCGCGCTGATCGCCGCCTCATTGCTGAGCCGGGCGATGGCTTCGTCCGACAGCCCGCTGATGTGCAGCATCTGCCGTCGTTCGGCGACGACGATGCTGGCCTGGCGTGCTTCGGCCTGGCTCGACTCCAGCACGCGTTGCGGGATGGCTTTGCCTTCGAACAGGTCGGCGTTGCGCTTCAACTGCTGAGCCGCGAGTCCCTCCTGTGCCAGCGCGTGCAGGTAATCGCGCTGGAGCGAGACGAAGCTCGGACTCTCCAGCGTGAGCAGCGGCTGTCCGACGGTCACGCGATCGCCGCGGGCAACAGCGAGGTTGGTGATCATCCCCGCGACCGGCGCGCTGACGACCCATAGTTGAGGCGTGGGAATGACGATCTGCGCGGGATAAGGCAGGGTCCTGTCCATCCGGCTGGAGATCGGATGCGTCACGCGCACGCCGAGGTTCTGCGCCTGGCTTGGCGTGAGCTTCAGCTCATCATCGGCCGACGCAGCGCAGGGCGCGACGACGAGAGCCAGCGCGAGAGACGCGCGGGCCAGACGGCCTGCGGACCGGAAAAACAATCGCTTGAGCATTTCGATCAGGAATCTTCGCGTTCATGCATGACGCATTCTGCACACTATTTCGGCCAATTTCCGTATTTGTTGACCTGCGTCAACAGGGGCCGGTCACGAGCCCGCGAGCCGAGCTGAAAATCTCGCTTGAGACCTGTCTTGTCGCTAACGACTCGCAGCAGTCGCAGTCAGATGGCGCACATGCGCATCATACCGCATCGGCGGGAACGAAACAGCTGATGATGATGTCGCCGCGGTGATGGACGTACCACACCACGGCTTTGCCGATCGGGTTGCCGCGGTCGCGGATGATGGCGCGTTCCGGCACTGGCATCCACCGGCCTTCGATCGGTACCCAATAGGTGCCGTCACGGACGTCATAGGTGGTGCGGTGGCCGTCGGAGACATCGCAGCATGGCACGCCGTTCGGCGCGATCACGCTCTTGAACCACGCGCGGATATCGGGCGGGACGTTGTCGAACTGCCCATTGTCGAAGGCCGGCGCGACGGTCGCGCAGGCGAACGAGCCGATCGTGACAGCGGCCAGCATCGTCCTGCGCATTCGTTCGCTCCCTCCGCCGATCTACATGCCGCGCTGCGGCGCCGTCGCCAGCAATTCGCGCAGCGGCTCGGCGTAGAACTTCGCGTTTCCCGTGGTCAGGTGGCCGCGCGTTTCGGCCGAGGTCGGGATGAGGAAGAGCTTGCCGTTGGCGACGCGCTTCATCGCGTCGACCGTGACGCCGGTCTCCGGCGGATTGCGCTCGTCGTCGGCCGAGTTGATCAGCATCACGGTTGCCTTGATCTTGTCGAGATCGGCGGACGGATTGTAGTCGTGCGAGGAGTCCCACTGATAGATGAAGTCGTTGGCGTCGGTGGGGATCGGCGTGGCGAGCCGCTCCTCGATCAGCTTGTCGGCCTTGGCGGCGGTCGGTGCCGCGAGCTGGTAGGCGATGGTGCCGCCGGCCGAGGCGGTGGCATAGGCCGTGACGGCGTATTTCATCATGCGCGGCTGCGCGGTGTAGTTGCCGCCGTTGTAGTCGGGATCGTTGCGGATCGTCTCCAGCATCAGCCGGCGCAGCATCCAGTTGCGGGCCGCCATTTCGGTCGGCTGCGAGGCCATCGGCACCGCGACGTCCATGAAGTCCGGATAGCGCGTGGCCCACACCCAGCTGTGCATGCCGCCCATCGAATTGCCGATCACGAGCCGCAGGTGCTTGATGCCGAGGCCCTCGGTCAGCAGGCGGTGCTGCGCGTCGACCATGTCGGCATAGTCATAGGCGGGAAATTTCGTCTTCAGCCCGTCGGAGGGTTTTGACGATTTGCCGTGGCCGATGCTGTCGGGAATGATGATGTAGTATTTGCTCGCATCGAGCGGCTGGTCCTTGCCGAACAATTCGCCGGCGAAGGTCGGCACCAGCATGCTTCCGCCTGAGCCGCCGGTGCCATGCAGCACCAGCACCGGCTGCCCGGTCGGCTCGCCGACGGTCGTATAGTGCAGCCTCAGCTCCGGCAGCGTCTCGCCGGTGTGGAACTTGAAATCCTTGACGACGAAGTCGCCCTGCTTCGGGGCGGGATAGTCGGCGGCGCGGGCCGGCGCGCAAACAACGACGACGGCGGCAAGAACGGCGGCAAGCGGTCGAAACATGGACTCCCCCTGATCATGCGCGACTCTTCCGGCCGCGTCGGAGGCATGATAGCACGGTCTGCGACCTGGTTCAGTACCGTATTGATGGGACTCATCATGTGCCGCAACATCAAGACGCTGTTCAATTTCGAGCCGCCGGCGACGGAGGCTGAAATTCAGGCCTCGGCCCTGCAATTCGTGCGCAAGCTGTCCGGCTTCAACGCGCCCTCCCAGGCCAACGAGGCCGCCTTCGCCCGCGCGGTCGAGGAGGTGGCCGACGCCGCGCGGCGGCTCCTGACCTCGCTGCAGACCCAGGCGCCGCCGCGCGACCGCGAGATCGAGGCGGCCAAGGCGCGGGAACGCTCGGCGGCCCGGTTCGGCCCGCGCTGAGGCCTATCGTGCCCTGACGGAGGGCGAAGCTCAGAAACCCTCGTCGTCGTGGTCGCCGCGCCCCTGGGCGTGCTTGTCGTGCTTCTTCTTTTTCTTGCCCTTCTTCTTTTTCTTCTTCTTCGGGAGGTCGATGTCGTGCGGATCGTCGTCCTCGAAGGCCTCGTCCAGTGCATCGTCATGCGTGGTGGCGGCGAAGATGTCGCGCACCGCGACCAGCTCGGCCTCACGCTCATGCGCCTCGCGATCGCGGTTGCGCTTGTAGTCGTCATAGGCGGCGAAGATCTGCTCCAGCCAGGGCATCAGCTGATCGATCGTCGGCAGAGTGCCTGGCGCTCCCGGCTCGCCCTGCGGACCTTGCGGTCCGGCAGGTCCCGGCTTGCCTGGCGGACCGGCCTCGCCGCGGGGCCCCTGCGGACCGGGCCTGCCTTGCGGACCCGCCTTGCCGTCGGGACCGGGCTTGCCGCGCTGACCATCCGGTCCGCGCCGCCCGGGCTGCCCTTGCGGGCCACGTGGACCCACCGGGCCCTGCAGGCCGCGTCCGGCCGGATTCCTTGCCACTACCGCAACTCCGCTACACGTCTTTGATTCGCAGCGAAGCCTAACAGAGCCGCGACGACGGCAGCAATTGCAGCAGGGCTGCGAGGCCGATTGATCAACATCAATCGGCGCCGCATCCTGATGAGTTCCACGCGATGGGATATCGCGTGGCCGCCGTCGGATCAGGCAGAATAGGCCGGCACCGCGATGCCGTCGGCCGTGTAGATGCGGATCTTGTTGCGCAAGGTACGCACGGGCATGCCGAGCAGCCTTGCGGCGTGGGTACGATTGCCGTTGCAGCGCGCCAGGGTCTGCACGATCAGCTCGCGCTCGATCTCGGACAAGGGCGTGCCGATCAACAGCGGTAGGACCTCCGCCGCGGAGCGCGACGGTGGCATGGCAAGCGGCACGAGTGACGGACTTGCGGCTTCGGATGACAACTCTTGCGACATAACTCCTCCCGATCAACGCCCGCGCCGCCACTGAAACGACGCGTAAACATCGAGACCAACTAAACATCCAGCCCGTAAATCACCGTGGTCGGACAAGGTTAATGGGGCCTTAACGCCGGCGTCCGGCCGCCTCCAGCGCGCCAAATACCCTGAAATCGCCTTGGTTCTGCGCGGGTCTCGACCCATTTCACCGGCGCTGGCGGCACATCACGGCCCGCCCGGCCGGCATGCCCTCCGACAGCCATCGTCAATGTCGGCGGCGGGCCGTTTGCATCGCCAAATTCCTGCGGTGAGAGCGCGTCATTTCGAACACACCGGCGGCGGCGCATGCGCGGTGCCGCGCAAAGGGCTAAATTCGGCCCGATCGATTCGCTTGGTGGGGCACGATCGTCACACACGGCCATCGAATGACCTCAAGCCCAAATTCACTTCGCTGGAGACTTCATCCATGACAATTGCATCCTCGCTTCGCGGTCTGCTGGTGGCACTGACGGCTGCTTGCGGCGCCGTCATTCCGGCCACGGCGCACGCGGATGGCGGCTTCATCACGCTGACCATCTACAAGGCGGGGTGGATCATCGGCGGCTCCGGCGGCAGCGGCGTGTTGAACTTCCACGGCCGCGCCTATCCGCTGTCGACCGGCGGCCTCGACTGGGGCCTGGTGTTCGGCGGCTCGCGCACGGTGCTGCGCGGCCGCGTCAGCAACATCTGGCGTCCGTCCGACGTCGAGGGCGTCTACGGCGCCGCCGGCGCGGGCCTCGCCGTCGGCCGCGGCGTGCGCGGCATCGTGCTGACCAACCAGAAGGGCGCGGTGCTGGAACTCTCGGGTGAACAGATCGGCCTCTTGGCGAACGTCGATCTGTCCGGGCTCGCGATCACGATCAGGTAGTTGCGTCATCGTCGTCGTCATCGTGGCTGCGTAGCAACTCACAACAGGTGTCATCGCCCGCCTGCGCGGGCGAGGACCGTCGTTGCGTGCTGAGCACTGCCAACACCATCTCCCTCCCTCGCTCCTGCTCATAAGTCCGCGTTCTCGCCGCACCGCGTGCGCGAGGGATGCATCGTGCGAGCCCCATCGAAAATTGAGAGGGGCAGGGAAGGCCGGGAGCTCGCCGCTCCCATGGTCCGCGTGCAACAGATAAGCACGCGGCAGAACCACAGGTTCGGCGGAGACATCCCGGCCTTCCCTGCGCGCATGGTCTGACGGCTTATACGTGGTCTCCCTGGCGCGCCGGCTTGTTGGCCGCCATTGCACGCGTCACGCTTCCGCATGAGCACGCACGTGATACCAGCTTCGGGGTATCAGGACATCACGACTTCACCGCACGTGACAGCCGCGCTCGTCGGGCGCAGCGATCACGTCCACCGCGGCCCACCTCTACGTATCGTGACGACGCGTACGTCCCTCTGCATGAGGCGGGTTGAGCGGAAACATCGTCCTGATTTGCCCGACATGGCAAGCGCGCGGACGTGCGACAAACTAACACGACGGGCAGTTGGTGCATGGCGGGGATGCGGAGATTGCCCGTCGGGTAAGGGTCGAAAATGATAGGGCCGTTCTGAGATCGGGGCACATCAGTCGTTTGCGCTCGAGCGTTGCGCTGTACAACACAGCGCCATCGCCCCTTGTGGGAGAGGGTATCGCCGGCCCACCAACGTAATCGGTTGGGTGAGGGGGGCTCCTCCGCAAGTTGAACTCGTCGAGGTAAACCCCTCACCCAAGCGAGTTTGCCGCTCTGTCCTACATGCCCTCTCCCACAAGGGGCGAGGGCGCAGTCATTGGCACTGCGCGGAGGTCGCCAGTAGTTTGCTCGCAGTGATGATGATGTTACTCATCATCATGGGATCTGAGGTCATCATGGGATCTGAGGCAAAATCGCTTGCCTCAGATCTTTGCCACATGCGCCGCCAGCTCCAGCCACGGCTGCTCCGTCCACGCACCCGACGCCGCGCCGGACGGTGAGGCGAGGACGAACACGGTCGGGAAATCATCCTGCTCCCGCTCCGGCTGCCGCCCCAGCGCAATCGTGCCGGTCGGCTTGCCATAAAACAGGCTCGCGGCCTTCTTGCTGGTGAAGGCGACGGTTGCCGGGCGATGGTGTCGGATCTTTGCGGCGAAACCGGCGACGTCGACGCCGGCCTTCAGCGCGACATGGTCCATGCCCGCGCCCAGCTTGCACAGATCGGTGAAGCCGATGCCGAGCGACAGCAGCGCCGGAAATTCCTGCGGCTGGTACAGCCGCGGTGTCAGGCCGACCGCGAACAGCGTGCGCCAGAAACGGTTGCCGGGATGGGCGTAGTAGTGCCCGGTCGCCGCCGAGCGTTCGCTCGCGGCGGTGCCGACGAAGACGAGGCGCAGGCCGGGCTGGAGCTGGTCGGGCAGGCGGTCCATGGCTGGCGTTGTCGCATTGTTGCAGCCGCTGCAACAGCCTGTTGCAGGGAGGCCGCATTGTTGCTGCGGCGTCCCTGGTCTAGGTGACGCGGAGCCACGGGAGCACCTGATGTCGCAACGTCGTCTGTACTATTTCGCCCTCTCCGGCCACGCGCATCGCGCGCGGCTAATGCTGAGCCTGCTCGGCCTGCCTTGCGAGCTCGTCGAGGTCGACCTCAAGGGCGGCGCGCACAAGCGGCCGGACTTCCTCGCGCTCAATCCGTTCGGCCAGGTGCCGGTGCTGGTCGACGGCGACGCCGTGATCCCCGATTCCAATGCGATCCTGGTCTATCTCGCCGGCCGCTATGACGGCTCCGGCACGTGGCTGCCGCGCGATCCGCTCGGCCAGGCCCAGGTCCAGCGCTGGCTGTCGGCCGCGGCCGGTCCGCTCGCGTTCGGCCCGGCGGCGGCGCGGGTTGCGACCTTGTTCGGCGTGCCGCTGGACATGGCGCGGGCGCACCAGCTCGCCAACAGCCTGTTCGGGGTGATGGAATGCGAACTTGCCGCGCGACCCTATCTGACCGGCGCGACGCCGACCATCGCCGACGTCGCGCTCTATAGTTACACCGCGCATGCGCCCGAAGGCGGCGTATCGCTGACGCCGTACCCCAACGTGCAAGCATGGCTGGCGCGGATCGCCGATCTGCCCGGCTTCGTGCCGATGCAGGCGAGCGCGGTCAGCGCAGCCTGACCGCCGCCATGCACGACTGCGTGCGAACGCCGCTTACAGGAAGCAGCGGCGCTCGTCGCGCAGCTTGAGCTGGATGTTGGTCGCCTCGACGAAGGTCGGCACCGGCTTGGACACGATCCTGTAGGTCGACGGCCACTCCACCGGCTTCGATTGTAGCTCGGTGTTCCAGATCTGGCAGATGCCGGTGTTGTCCCAGCGGATCACGTAGTAGCCGGACTTGGGCGCAGGCGCGGCGAAGGCGGTGGGCGCGATCGAGGCGGCTGCAATGGCCGCGGCGGCAGCGAGCGTGGTCAGGCGACGCATCATCAATCTCCTCAAACGAAACAACGATAATCGCCCGCTCGCGCGGGCCACCGGCCTTGCGGCCGGACCAAGGCCAAAGTGGTGCGACAAAAGCGCACGCAACGCAAGCCGCGCGTGCCGTCATTCACAGCGATGTCCGGGATGTGAACGACGGCATGCCGCCGTCACGTGATGCCATCAGGCGCGGGCTCACAGGGTGCAGCGGCCCTGCTGGCGCAGCCTGATCTGCCGGGTCACGGCGTCGTTGAACGTCGGCACCGGCCGGCTGATGACCTGATAGCTCGACGGCCATGCGACCGGCTTGAAGGCGAAGGCCTCGCTCCAGACCTGGCAGATGCCGGTGTTGTCCCAGCGGATGATGTAGTAGCCGGCCTGGGCGGGCGCGGCGGCGAGCAGCGCGGCCGCGAGAGATGCAGCAAAAAAGATTGTGGTGAAACGAGGCATCGTCAACTCCGGCAACGAACTGGCCCGGCCAGCGGGTGGCCCTATGTCGGAGCGGTCTCGTTCATTTTGAAGGCAAGTCTGCAGAACGCGTGCGTCAAAAGCGCGCGATCGTGGTCACCTGACGATCCCGGCGGAAGGGGAGGCGGGTCTGCAGGCTCGGCGCGTCGACTTGATTGCGGGGCCGACGCGGTCGTTTCGGCGACCTCGGCGCACGGCTCAGGGGCGGACGCCTTCGGTGCTCGCATGCGACGAGAAGCGGAGATCCGCGCCGAAGCTCGCTGCCGGAACCAGCACCGGAGACGCGCCCGTGACGATCGGCGGCGAGGTGACCGGCCGCGCGCGCCGGCGCAGGAAGTGGCGCTCGAGATAGGCGTAGGACAGCGTCGCCGCCACGATCGACAGCGGCAGCCCGATCGCGAGCCGCAGCGGCCACCACACGCCGTAGCTGTCCAGGAAGTTCAGGATCGGCAGGTGCCAGAGATAGATGCCGTAGAAGATCCGGCCGAGGAAGATCGCCACCGGCCATTCGAAGATGCGATGGCAGATCGTGCCGTGGCTCCGCCCCAGCATGGTCAGCGCGAGGATGCCCGGAAGCACGCCGCACACCATGCTGCCGAACAGATAGTAGTTCATGCTCGGCCCGTCCGCCGGCCAGAACAGGAAGGTGACCGTGATCCAGTAGATCAGCAGCGGCCATGCGAGCTTCGGCCACAGGCGATCGAGCGCGGGGGAGGCGCCCTGCGGCACCAGCCTGAGCACGACGGCCATGGCGCAGCCTGCCACCAGCGCATCGGCGCGGGTATCGAACGCGGTGTAGAGCCGACGCCACTCCGCGCCATCCATCACTTGCGCCACGCGCCAGGCCCAGATTGCGGCTGCGATGGTGCAGATGGCCCCGACCAGCCGCCGGGTCACGCCGAACCGCTTCACCAGGATTGCGAAGGTCAGCGGCCACAGCAGATAGAACTGCTCCTCGGTCGACAAGGTCCAGGTGTGGCCGATGTCCTCGATCGTCTTCGGGTCGAACACGTACCAGTAGTTGGCGATGTAGGAGAGCGCGATCGCGGCGCGCTCGACCGCCGACAGCAATGGCGGCCGAAGCAGCCAGGTGAACAGCAGATAGGCCGCGAGCATCAGGAGCAGCGGCGGCACGATCCGGGCGAAGCGCCGGGCGTAGAACTGGCGGAACCTGATGTGGCCGTGCTTGTCGATGTCCCGCAGCAGCAGGCCGGTGATGTAATAGGCGCTGGCGACGAAGAACAGGTCGATATAGAGCACCGCGCCCGGCACGAGGCTGTGGGAGACATGCGCCGTGACGACGCCCAGGGTCATCAGCCCGCGCATGCCGTCATGCGAGGGGACGTAGCCGAGCGGATAGACCTGGGCCTGGAAGGCCTCCCGGATCGCCTCCCGCAATGGCGCCGTGGCGGCGGCCGCGAGGCGGAACAGGGCATGAATCGGCCATGGATAAAACATTTATCGTCAGATTTTCGGAGATAATGTTTCGGACTATTAAATCCTATTTAAAAGTTAAACCGTCCGCAAGTGACGAAAATCGCGGGCCGGGGACCATCACGACGCAGGGTTGCAGCAGAATGAGGCGGGCCGCCCGCGGTGGCGGCAAACGGCGGGCGTCAGTGCAGGTGATGCGAAGGGAAGCTCGCGGTGCTGCTGCGGAGCGCAACGGCGTGTTGCTCGGCCGGCATCTTCCGCTCGTCGAGGTCGCGTGAACGGCAGAGCGGCGTCCGTTGATCGGCCGCACGATCGCTGGACGACGATCATAGTCATTGACTGTCGCCTCATCGGCAAAACCGTAGGGCGGACGAAGCGACGTCTCGCTGGATCGCCGCGCGCCGGCTGACGCGTGCCCACCATGCCCTCCGCGGTGGGCACGCCTCCGCCGCCGCTCTGCGAGCGCCGACGGCGCCTTTGCCCACCCTGCGGTGTCGCGGCCGCCGCGACGCCCTCGATCAGCATCTTCTGGAGTGCGGGCGCTAGACGGGTGAATGCGCGTCCACGACGGTGTCGGTGTCACCAACATGGAGTTACACTCAGTAGTTGTAATTCGCGAAATTGAAGTCTAAAATTCGCGATTGTTTTAGTGCGGTGAATTTTTGAGTTTCATTTCAACGGAGCTTGTCATGGAAGAAGCGCACCTCAAGGCATTCGAGGCTCTGCCCCAGTCCACATCGTGCAGGATCATCACGTTCGACAGCGCGACCGTGGTGCCCGGCATCGTTCCGGACACCTACTTCCTGATCGTCACCGGCACCAAGCCCTGGATCACGATGAAGGTCGAATTGCATCCGCTGATCTATATCCGGCAACCCGAATATTGGGGCATCGAGGTGGTCGGCTGCCAAAGCGGCATCGGCTTGCCGCAGACCGCGCCGTATCACGTTGTCCTCGACATCACACACGTGCGCGGCACGAAGGGGATCGAAGTGATCGGCGCCACGAGCAGGAAGCAGATCAACGTGCCGTAGGTCGGTCGACGGTCGGGTGCGGGGGCATTCGCGCGCTCCGAAGCGGATCGCGCAAAGCCCTCGGCCTGACCAGCTCACGTTACGACGAGCGCCGCGACACCCTCGATCTCGATCAGCATCTTCGGATCGGGCAGAACGTAGGGCGGGTTAACGCCCGCGGGACGATTTCACCGCGCAGGGGAATGTTTGCCAGGGCGCGTAACCCGCCGCCTGCGCGGAATGGTGGGTTACGCGAACGGCCTTCAGCCATGTGCGAGCATGGAGAGATCGTCGGTTGCCGTCCGCTAACCCACCCTACCGTTTCACGACCGCCGCGACGCCCTCGATCTCGATCAGCATCTTCGAATCAGGCAGCGCTGCGACCACGCAGGTGGTGCGCGCGGGGTAGGGTGCCGGCCCGAACGCCTCGGCATAGAGCCGGTTCATGGTCGCGACGTCAGCGGCTCGCGTCAGCAGCACGTTGACCTTGACCAACTCGCGGATGGTCGCGCCGCCTTCGGTCAGGACGCGGGTGAAGTTGGTCACGACATTGGCGAACTGCGCGTCGAACTCGGCGGGCAGGTTGCCGTGGGCATCGAAGCCGGGAATGCCGGAGATGAAGAGGAGGTCGCCGATCCGGGTGCCAAACGACAGCGGCGGGGCTTTGATGTGGGGTGGGGCGAGGATGTGGTGGATGGGCATGAGACGTCCATTTTTTTTTGAAGTATGTGATGTTCACCAGAGCCGCAAGACACGCGTTAGGACCTCAGCGGTAGATATTGGAAGGCTTCCGAATATGCCTACCAATGCAAAGGCGATTGGCCACAAGCAGGCTGCTAGACCGAACAACCAGTGCTGCTTCGACTCGCGGGGAGATCGTTCAGGCATATGATTCTCCTGTTTCGTCCGCGAAGTTGATGTGCTCTCCTACGAAGTGCAATGATCAAAGACCATGATCGACAATCGCCTTAGTGGACCATTAAGGTGATATTTGACCTAAACGCTTGGCACTGCTCACTCGCGTTCTCTGTGGATATCTGAAAATGAAGGAACGCGGAGTGAGTCCAATAATCCGTTCTCTGCATGCTGAGCATGAGAAAGGCTGACAATAGTCAGCAGGCGATATGTCGCGACGAGCGGCAGCCGACTGTCAATCGTGGATCGGAAGATATAGCAGCCGTCAAAGAAAAGCCGGGCTTGCGCCCGGCTTGATGGATGGCCGGGTCAAGCCCGGCCATGACGATGGAGAGTTGAGCGGGCTTCAGGACAACGCCTTGTTGCTCTCCTTCACCTTCTCCGCATCCAGATACACGCTGCCGCCCATTTCCTTGAACTTGGCGCTCATCTGGGCCATGCCGTCCTCGATGGTGCCGCTGATGGTCATGCCGACGGTGGTCGGGTCGTTCAGCGTGGCGGCGTAGTCGCGGACGTCCTGGGTGATCTTCATCGAGCAGAACTTCGGGCCGCACATCGAGCAGAAATGCGCGACCTTGTGGGCTTCCTTCGGCAGGGTCTCGTCGTGGAAGCTCTTGGCGGTGTCCGGGTCGAGGCCGAGGTTGAACTGGTCGGTCCAGCGGAACTCGAAGCGGGCGCGGGAGAGGGCGTCGTCGCGCAGTTGCGCGGCAGGATGGCCCTTGGCGAGATCGGCGGCGTGGGCGGCGATCTTGTAGGTGATGACGCCGGTCTTGACGTCGTTGCGATCCGGCAGGCCCAGATGCTCCTTCGGCGTCACGTAGCACAGCATGGCGCAGCCGAACCAGCCGATCATGGCGGCGCCGATGCCCGAGGTGATGTGGTCGTAGCCCGGTGCGATGTCGGTGGTCAGCGGCCCGAGCGTATAGAACGGCGCCTCGCCGCACTCCTTGAGCTGCTTGTCCATGTTGATCTTGATCTTGTGCATCGGCACGTGGCCGGGACCCTCGATCATGACCTGGCAGCCCTTGTCCCACGCGATCTTGGTGAGCTCGCCAAGTGTTTCCAGCTCGGCGAACTGGGCGCGGTCGTTGGCATCCGCGATCGAGCCCGGGCGCAGGCCGTCGCCGAGCGAGAACGAGACGTCATACTTGCGCATGATGTCGCAGATCTCCTCGAAATGGGTGTAGAGGAAGCTCTCCTTGTGATGCGCGAGGCACCACTTCGCCATGATCGAGCCGCCGCGCGAGACGATGCCGGTGACGCGGCTCGCGGTGAGGTGGATGTAGGCGAGACGCACGCCGGCGTGGATGGTGAAGTAGTCGACGCCCTGCTCGCACTGCTCGATCAGGGTGTCCTTGTAGAGCTCCCAGGTCAGCGCGACCGGGTCGCCGTTGCACTTCTCCAGCGCCTGGTAGATCGGCACGGTGCCGATCGGCACCGGCGAGTTGCGCAGGATCCATTCGCGGGTGGTGTGGATGTTGCGGCCCGTCGAGAGGTCCATCACGGTGTCGGCGCCCCAGCGGATCGCCCACACCATCTTGTCCACTTCCTCTTCAACGGAGGATGTCACCGCCGAGTTGCCGATATTGGCGTTGATCTTGGTCAGGAAGTTGCGGCCGATGATCATCGGCTCCAACTCGGCATGGTTGATGTTGCAGGGAATGATGGCGCGGCCACGCGCGATCTCGTCGCGCACGAACTCCGGGGTGATGAAGGCGGGCACGGATGCGCCAAAACTCTCGCCGTCGGCAAGTGCGGCTTCGGCGCGCTCGAGCTGGGTCTTGCGGCCGAGATTCTCGCGCTCGGCGACGTAAATCATCTCCTTGGTGACGATGCCGGCGCGGGCGAATTCGAGCTGGGTGATCTTGTGGCCGTCGAGGCCGCGCAGCGGCTTGTGATGCGCGGTGAACGACTTTGCGGCCTTGTCGGCGCCGACATTGCCGTTGTCCTCAGGCTTGATGTCGCGGCCTTCGTACTCCTCGACGCCGCCACGCTCGCGCACCCAGGCGGTGCGGGCGCGCGACAGGCCGGCATTGACGTCGATCGTCACGGTCGGATCGGTGTAGGGGCCGGAGGTGTCGTAGACCGGCAGGTTCGGCTCGGAGGCCGCTTCCGAGAGGATGATCTCGCGCAGCGGCACGCGCAGGTCGGGCGCGGAGTCCGGCGTTGCGTAGATCTTGCGCGAGGACGGCAGCGGGCCGGTGGTGACGGCGGGCAGGGTGGTGTCGGGATTGGAGCGGATGTTCATGGGATCCTCCTTCTCAATTGTTGTTATTCCGGCCAAAGCGCCCGGCGTTCAGAGGCGATGTGTTGGCGGGAGGTCTTGCGGCGAGTGCAGTGCGCCCCCCTCCCCCTTGCGGGGAGGGGTTGGGGGTGGGGGTGCCCGGAATGCGATGCTGATGAGTTGGGCGATTCCTTAGAGCTGCAGCGTGCCGGACGTGACGTCACATGGAGAGCTGTGCGCGTGGACCCCCACCCCCGACCCCTCCCCGCAAGGGGGAGGGGGGCACACCGCGTTCGCGGAGGTGATCTCCTGCAACAATTCTCAGACGCATTCGCAAAATCCGCGCGCATCATGCCGGCTCCCTGGTCGCATCGAGCCAGGCGCGGACGCGGGCGTCGGGGTCGGGGTTCTGCGTCACGTCGCTGACGACGGCGATGGAGTCGGCGCCGGCGGCGAAGATCTCCGCGGCCTGCTCCAGCTTGATGCCGCCGATCGCGACCAGCGGGATGGTGCCGACGCGCTTCTTCCACTCGGTGATCTTCGCGATGCCCTGCGGGGCGAAGCGCATCGCCTTCAGCGTCGTCGGGAAGATCGGGCCGAGCGCGACGTAGTCCGGCTTAGCGGCGAGCGCGGTCTCCAGCTCGGCATCGTCATGCGTCGAGAGGCCGAGCGTCAGGCCGGCCTCCTTGATCGCGGCGACGTCGGCGTCGGCGAGGTCCTCCTGGCCGAGATGGAGGTGCTGCGCGCCGGCAACGATCGCGGCGCGCCAGTAGTCGTTGACGATCAGCTTCGTCGCCGTGCCCTTGGTGATCGCCAGCGCGTCGGTGACGATCTGCAGCGCCTCGCCGTCGTTGAGGTCCTTCGCGCGCAGCTGCACGGTGCCGACGCCGAGCCTGGTCAGGCGCTCGACCCAGGCGAGGCTGTCGACGACGGGATAGAAGCGATCAGGATACGGCATGCCAGAACGGTGTCCCAACGACAGGGGTGGAGGGCGAGGCGAAATCGCGGGCGTCGATCAGCCCGGCCTCGTAGGCGGTGCGGCCGGCTTCGACCCCGAGCCGGAAGGCGCGGGCCATCGCCACCGGGTCGGCAGCCTTGGCAATCGCCGTGTTGAGCAGCACGGCGTCGTAGCCGAGCTCAAGTGCTTCCGCCGCGTGGCTCGGCGCGCCCAGGCCGGCGTCGACCACCAGGGTGATATCGGGCAGGCGGTCGCGCAGCAGCTTCAGCGCGTCGCGGTTGATGATGCCCTTGGCCGAGCCGATCGGCGCCGCCCAGGGCATCACGACCTTGCAGCCGGCATCGACCAGCCGCATCGCGACCGTGAGATCCTCGGTGCAGTAGGGGAACACCTCGAAACCGTCCTTGATCAGGATATCAGCGGCTTCGACGAGACCAACCACGTCGGGCTGCAGGGTGTCGTTGTCGCCGATCACTTCGAGCTTGATCCAGCTCGTGCCGAACAATTCGCGCGCGAGCTTCGCCGTCGTCACCGCCTCGCGCACGCTGCGGCAGCCGGCGGTGTTCGGCAGCACGGTGACATCGAGCGCGTTGATCAGCTTCCAGAACGCATCGCCGGTCTTGCCGCCGGCGGCCTCGCGCCGCAGCGACACGGTGACGATCTGCGCGCCCGAGTCGCGGATCGCGTCCTGCATGATCGCAGGCGAGGGGTAGAGCGCGGTGCCGATCAGCAGGCGGGAGGCGAAAGTCTTGTCGTAGAAGGTGGGCATCAATGGTCTCCGTCATGTCGGACGGTGGTCGCCGCAACGAAGCCTGTCATCCCCGCGAAAGCCGGCGATGACAGTGGTGGTTGTGGCGCGAGCTCCATGAGCATCACCCTCCCTGCCGGGGGGTGATGATCTCGATCTCGTCGCCGGTCTTGAGCTGCGTCTCGGCCCAGCGACTCTTCGGCACCACGTCGTAGTTCAGCGCGATCGCGAAATGGGTGCCTTCGTAGTCGAGCTCGGAGAGCAGCGCGGCGACGCTGGTCGCGCTGATGTCGCGGGCCTCGCCATTGACGGTCACGCGCATCGCATCACCTCGTTGTCGATCTGGCCGTGCGCGAGATAGTTCAAGGTCGCCTGCGCCAGCGCCGGCGCGATCAGGAAGCCGTGGCGGTAGAGGCCGTTGACGCGGATCTCGCGCTCGCCCTTGATGGTGATGCGCGGCAGATTGTCGGGATAGGCCGGCCTGAGCCCCGAGCCGAATTCGAGGATGCGCGCCTCGCCGAACGCCGGATGCACCGAGTAGGCGGCACCGAGCAATTCCAGCGCCGAGCGCAGGCTGACGCCGGTGTCCTCGGCCTCGAGTGACGTCGCCCCCAGCATGAACAGGTTGTCCTCGCGCGGGATCAGATAGAGCGGGAAGCGCGGATGCATCAGCCGCACGGGCCGCGCGAGCTGCACCTCGGCGGTCTCGATCAGGATCATCTCGCCCTTGACGCCGCGCAGCTCGGGCTCGGCGTCGCGCGCCTCCAGCCCGCGGCAGTCGATCACGAGGCCGTCGAGATCGTCAGCCGTGACGTCGCTGTTGAACAGCACGCGGCCGCCAGCCTCGACGATGCGCTGATGCAGCTTAGGCAGCACGCGGCGTGGCTCGACATGGCCCTCGGTCGGATAGAACAGGCCCTCGCGGAAGCGGCCCTCCAGCGACGGCTCCAACGCCGCAAGCTGCTGCGCGTCGAGCCGCTGATAGCCGGAGGTGCGGCGGGCGAAGCGGTCGTAGTCGGCGCGGTCGCGGGCATGCGCGATCACCAGCGAACCGTTGAACGGCGTGTCCGGCAGCTCGCGCCGCCAGATGTCGAGCGAGGCGAGCCCGAGCCGGCTGATGATCGGCTCGGCGACCTCGCTCTCGCAATAGGGCGCCAGCATGCCGCCGGCCCAATGGCTGGTGGAGAGCATCAGATCGGCGTCGCTGCGCTCGTGCAGCGTGACCTCGCGGCCCGCGCGCGCGAGCAGCAAGGCTTGCCAGGCACCCGCGATGCCCGCACCGATGATGGAAACGGGGACATCCCCGCGCGTGGTTGTCTGCTGCATCCCTGTCCCTTCGCCGGCATGACCCGGATCAGGTTCAAAGGGTCACCGCATCACGCTGCGGTATCTCAGCTCCCCTCGGAGCTCCCCTCGGAACGCACTTAAAATAGACCGATATCCCTCCGTGTCAACGGAGTGTCACGGAAAGACAAAGCCGGTGTCCCTTGGAACCAATGGCGATCAGTGCGCCCGCGCGTGGCGGCCGGTTGCAATCTTCGGGGTGATGTCGAGCGGGCCGCTCGTCCGCTCGGAGCGGCCGGCGGGCCGCGCGTCGGCCAGGCGCTGCCGCTTGGCCTCCTCGTAGTAGCCCCTGGCGAAGTAGAGCACGGCGCGGTCGTGATCGCCGCGGGCGGCACGATAGGCGCCGGCGAGATAGCGCACGCCATAGGTGAGATTGGTGTTCGGATCGTGCAGGCCCTGTGCGTCGCCGGTGTAGCCCAGGCCGCGCGCGGTGCCGAGCTTGATCTGCATCAGGCCGATGCAGCCGCAGCGGCCGACCAGGTCCTTCTGGTATTTGCTCTCGCGCACGATGACGCGGTGGATCAGCGATTCCGGAATGTTGTTGGCGGCGGCGTGCACCGCCACCAGCGCGTCGATGTGCGGATGGCCGGTGTCGATGTGGCGGGGCTTGGCCTCGGCCGCCCCGCGCTCGGCCTCGCGGGGCTCGGCCGCAGCGGCCGGGATGGCATCGGTGTCGGCGGGGGCTGAGGCATTGGCGTCCATCGGCGGCGAGGTGTCGGCGCTGCTGACGGCCTCGATCGCCTCGACCTCGCGCGCGGCCTTGGTCACCGCGCTGCGTGCCGCCAGCTCCCTGGTTCCGTCAGAGCGGACATGGGCGAGCTTGACCTTGCCGGCTTTCGGTTTGGCCGCACTGTCCGATGCGGTGCTCGCATCATCGGCAGCCATTGCAGGCGGCACGGGACCAGCCATCGCGAAGCCTGCAATGCAGGCCGTCAGCACAAGACGTCTCATGTGTCAGGATCCCCCGGGAACCACACGCATGCCGAGTAGCCCCCCAGCACGCGCTTTACACTTTGCACACCGTAATTGGCGCAAACGCCGGGCGATAATGTGGCAAGAATGGGGCGGTGACTCCGGGCAAGTGCGGATGCTCCGGTGGTTTACCGCGAATTATGCCGTTCATGCTTGGCTGGCGGCGCAATTTTGCGAACGGGGCCCTGCCGCGATGACGCTGTCCGTCACCCACACCGAAGCGACCGCCGGGCGCGCGCAGGCGCTGCTGCCACTATGGGTCGGCGCCGGCGTCTATGCGCTGCTGCTGATCTCCGGCAACCGGCTGCTCAACGATCCCGACACGCTGTGGCAGATCACGGTGGGGCAGTGGATCATCGACCATCGCGCGGTCCCCGAGGTCGACGTCTATTCCTTCACCATGCGCGGCGCGCCCTGGATCTCCACGCAGTGGCTGGCGCAGGTCGCCTATGCCGCCGCTTACACGTTCGCCGGCTGGACCGGGCCGGTGGTGCTGGCGGCCTCGGTGACCGCGCTGTCCTTCGCGCTGTTCGCGCGCGCCCTCGGTCGGCATCTGCGCGACGCCACGACATTGGTGTTCGTGGTCGCGGCGTTCCTGCTCTGCCTGCCGCATCTGCTGGCGCGGCCGCATGTGCTGGCGTTTCCGATCCTGGTCGCCTGGATCGCCGGACTTGTCGATGCGGCCGATCGCAGGGCTGCGCCGCCATGGCAGCTGGTGCCGTTGATCGCGCTGTGGGCCAATCTGCATGGCGGATTCGTGTTCGGCCTGTTCTTCATCGCGCCCGCCGCGCTCGACGCGCTGGTGAATGCCGATCGCTCGGTCCGCTCCGGCCTTGCGCTGCGCTGGGCCGGGTTTGCGGCGCTCGCGCTGGCGGCGAGCTGCTGCACGCCCTATGGCTGGAATGCGCTGCTGGCGTCGCAGAAGATCCTCTCGCTGGGCCAGGCGTTGCCGTTGATCGTGGAATGGAAGGCGACCGACTTCCAGGGGCTCGGTCCGTTCGAGATCTGCCTGCTGATCGCCATCGGGGTCGCGCTGTTCCATGGTCTCAGGCTGCCTCCGGTGCGGATCCTGATGCTGCTCGGCCTGCTGCACATGGCGCTGGCGCAGGCGCGCGCGGCGGAGATCCTGGCGTTGGTCGGCCCGCTGGTGCTCGCCGCACCGCTCGCGCGGCAGGCGGGCGCGTCGCCCGTGCTGCCGCCGGGGCGCGCGTCGGGAGCGGCGCTGACGGCGGCAGTGATGCTCGCGCTCGGCGCCGGCACGGTCGCCTCGGCTTCGATCCTGAACTACACGCCGAACATGCGCGGCACCCCGGTCGCGGCCGTGACCGAGCTGAAGAAGCTCAACCTCACGCGGGTTCTCAATGACTATGATTTCGGCGGCTACCTGATCTCAGCCGGTGTCGCGCCGTTCATCGACGGCCGCACAGAGCTCTATGGCGAAAAGTTCTTCGTCGATCACAACGCCGCGTCCGGCCTGATGGAGCCGGACAATCTGTTCCGCCTGCTCAAGGACTACGGCATCGAGGCGACCCTGCTGCGCACGCAGAGTGCTGCGACCAAGCTGCTCGATCACGTCGACGGCTGGCAGAAGGTTTATGCTGACGACATCGCCACCATCCATCTGCGCAAGGCGGGTGCCCGTCATGTCGCGGAACCGGCGGTCTCTCCGGCGGCAATTGAATCAAACGCGTTGATCCCATCTCCGTGAGGTCGGATGTCGCGCGGCATCCCGGCGCGTGCAAAACAACCGCCGCGCGGCTAAGATCAGGGCCGTCAGTTCGACAGCATGCCTGACTCATTCAAGAAGACTGAACAGAGAGGGAGCGCGTCATGGCCGTGAAGGCAGCCGACGATCATTCACCCAGCATCGACCATTCATTCGATATCGACGCGATGCCATCCACGGTTCGCGTCGTGGATCTGCCGCGCAACAATCCCTGCGCCCAATGTGGCGAGGCGATCGCATTGCCGTCCTGGGTCGAAAAGGATGGCCGCCGCACCGCCTATCTCTGGCACTGCCGCCTCTGCGACTATCGCTACGAAACCATCGCCTTCTATGCCGAGTCCGTCGACGAGAACGGCGCGATGGCGGCGTAGGCTCGATTGACTATTGCGGGTCGTTGCAGCGCTGACGGTCGGCTCCCTCTCCCCGTTCTTACGGGGGCGCGACGAGCTTCGCTCGCGCTGAGAGGGTTGGGGGGAGGGCAGACCCACGGGAAGCGCCGATGGGGAGATCTGTACCCTCTTACCCGGATCGCAACTGGCGATGCAATCCGACCTCACCCCGCAGGCGGGGGAGAGGTGAAACCGAGCTAGCAGCAATAGGCTTACACCAGCTCCAGCCAATGTAGACCTGTTAGTCGGGCTCCCGTGCTAGGCGCGGCGGTGCGGCTTGGCGATGTGAGCGACGTCACCCGGATCCCCCGAACGTCACAAAGTGACACTGCCGCGGCGCACTGAGGCTGCTTGTCGCGCAGCATGACGAAATCGTGGTTCCCGCGGAACGCCGACTGTCCATTGCCGTTCTCTCGTCACCATCCACCTAGAGGAGACACCACATGATGATGAAGACTGTTGCGGCCGGCCTCGCCGGTTCCCTGCTGCTCGCGACCGCCGCCTTTGCTGCGGAGAGCACCACCACCACAACCAACACCACGATCAAGAGCGACACCACCGTCGCGTCCTATCAGGGCGACTGGCGCAGCTCCAAGCTCGTCGGCGTGAAGGTCTACAACAACAACAACGAGAATGTCGGCTCGATCGACGATCTGCTGATCGACAAGAGCGGCGCAGTCAAGGGCGTCGTGATCGGCGTCGGCGGCTTCCTCGGCATGGGTGAGCACCTCGTCGCTGTCTCGTTCGATCAGGTCAAGTTCTCGGACCAGCCGGTTCAGGCCAACACCGCCTCCAACGCTCCGGCCTCGGGCAAGGCGACCACGCCGCCGGCCACGACGACCGGCGCCGCCACCGGCACTTCGTCATCCTCGTCGATGAGCTCCTCGAAGAATCGCTGGTATCCCGACCATGCGATGATCAACGCCACCAAGGACCAGCTGAAGTCGATGCCCGAGTTCAAGTACTCGGAGTAAACGGCGTCACTGACGTCTAGCTGACTGCCCAAGCGGCGCGCCCGGATCCGTCCGGGCGCGTTCGCGCGTCATGCTGCGGGGCGCAAGGTGGTCTGGCCGAGCGGCAGCTCGATGCGGGCGATCAGTCCGCTTGGCTTGCGATCGTGCAATGACAGCTCGCCGCCATGCGCCTGGACGATCGCCTTCGCGATCGAGAGGCCCAGGCCGAACCCGGTGGCCTCGTCCATGTTGCGGGCATCGTCGCCGCGCACGAAGGGCTCCAGCATGTCGGGCTTGCGCGCATCGGCGATCCCGGGTCCATCATCCTCCACGTCGATCGTCAGGCACTTCCCCGACGCCACCAGTCTGATGACGGTTTCCTTGCCGTACTTCACGGCGTTCTCGACCAGGTTGGTGACCGAACGCATCAGGTCGTCGGGACGCACCGTCGCCATCGCGTGCGCCGGGCCGATATAGGTGACGCTGTGGCCGACATCGGCGAATTGGTCGGCGACGAGCTGAAGGATGCTCGCGATATCGACCAGCGTCATCGGCTCGAGCTTGCGGCCGTTGCGCAGGAATGACAGCACCGAGCCCAGCATCGCATGCATCTGATCGAGATCGGCCAGCATGCGATTGCGCTGCAGCTCGTCCTCGACGAACTCACAGCGCAGCCGCATGCGGGTCAGCGGTGTCCGCAGATCGTGGCTGATGGCCGCCAGCATCTTGGTCCGGTCGTTCATCAGCGCCGTGATGCGTTGGCGCATACGGTTCAGGGCGCGCGCCAGCGACCGGATCTCTTCCGGTCCGCGCTCGGGCAGGGCAGTGGCATCGCCATCGAGGCTGAAGCTCTCGGCAGCCTTGGCGAAGCTCGACAGCGGTGAGGTCAGCGCGCGGGCCGCCCACAGGCCGAGCAGTGTCGTGCTGATCAGCGCGAACATGATCGTCGTCAGCCATGGGGCGCCCCAGAACGGTGGCCGGTGCGGCCGGTCGGCCATTCGAGCCGAAACCATGTTGCCATCGGGCAGAGCGAAGATGACGGTGCGCGTCTGGGAGCCGGGCGGCGGCATGAAGACGCGATAGCCTGGGCCAAGGCCACGAAAGCCGCCTGGACCGTGAGGCCGTCCGTCGGCGAGCTCCGGAGGGGCCGGCCGTCGCTCGTCGCCACCGGTCCCGGCCTCGACGTCGGGGCCGGCCGGCTCGCGCCGGCGGCCGGAAGCACCCGGCAGAGGCCCCACGTGAGGCTTGAGCTCGAACTCAGGATAGGCGCGGGCAATGTCGGAGATCAGTCGAGGCCGTTCGGCAGCGGGCGCGCGTCCAAGAATGCGGATGGCGGTCGCGAGCTGAAGTGGCCCGACTTCGTTTTCGGGGTCGGGCTGCTCGGCGCGATAGATCAGGAACGTCGCCGTGATGATGGCATGGAGCGCCACGATCGAAATGGCGACCAGCGCCGTGATCTGGCCGCGGATTCCCTTGAGGTTGAGAAAGCCGAACGACATCATGACATCGCCATTCGATCGGGCCGGTCAATGGCTTTGCGGGCCAGTCACCACCTCGACGACGGGTGTGAACATGTAGCCGCCGGAGCGCACGGTCTTGATCATGGTGGCCTCCTGCGGGTCCGGCTCGATCTTGCGGCGGATGCGGCTGACCAGCACGTCGATCGAGCGCTCGAACGAGCCGGCGCTGCGGCCCTGCGTCAGGTCGAGCAGGCTGTCGCGCGACAGCACGCGGCCCGGCCGCTCGCAGAAGGTGCGGAGCAGATCGAACTCGGCGCTCGTCATCGCGACGCGTGCGCCTTCGGGATTGCGTAGTTCGCGCAGCCGGAAGTCGATCGTCCAGCCGAGGAAGCTCAGCGCCGTCGCGCCTTCGGTTGCGCTCGCCGTCATCGCGGCCGCCTGCCGGCGCAGCACCGCGTTGATGCGGGCGAGCAGCTCGCGCGGATTGAACGGCTTTGGCAGATAGTCGTCGGCGCCCATCTCCAGTCCGAGGATGCGGTCGACGTCCTCGCCGCGCGCGGTGAGCATGATGATCGGCACCTGCGATTCCGCGCGCAGCTTGCGGCACAAGGTCAGGCCGTCCTCGCCGGGCAGCATGACGTCGAGGATCAGGAGATCGACACGGTGGTCGCCCATGATGCGGGTCATCTCGCGGCCGTCGGTCGCGGTGGTCACGTTGCAGGCATTGTTGCGCAGATATTTCGCGATCAGCGTCCGCGTCTCGCGGTCGTCCTCGACGACAAGAATGTGTGGTTGTGTCTGGGCCATACCGACAAGTGACCTAGAATCGCGGCGTTTTGCGAAGAATTTTGTTACGGAATATTTCCTGCGACGGGCGCGCGGAAAGGGCCCGACAACGTCTCTCTGCGCCGTGTTGCGGAATTCGTGAGGGCGCGTCAAGCCTCGCGAAACGTATGGCCTCGGGGCCGCCGCACGCTCGCGCGATACGGCTGCATCGGGTTACCGGAAACGGCGCGGACATTCGTAAGTGTCGCCAGACCAGGGCAGGTCCGATTGAATCATTGCCGGTCGTTGCACGGTCCGCAAACGCGTGCAGCGACGGGATGCGACGTTCCGAAACGGCCCGTCACAGTCCTGGCAATGTATTGACTCGAACCGACATCGTGCCCTCCGCCGAGGCGATCACGCGCAGCACGGTGGCGTCGAAGGCGATGTCGGTCAAAGCGAGGTTGTTGATGTCGGTGTCGACGCGGATGCCGTTCTCGTTCTTCTGCAACTCGGAAATCGCGGTCGCGATCTTGTCGCGGACATTGTCGGCGAACGGCTTGAGATCGACCACCGACCGCTCTAGCAGCGCGCGTTGCAGATGTGGCACCACGGCGCGCGCGGCGGCGCCGAGCAGGCCGAACGCCGCGTCGGATTCGACGGCGAGCTGCAGGTCGGACAGCCGCAGGATCTGCTGCGCCTGATCGACCATCGGCCGTCCCCAGATGTGCACCGTCGCGTCGGCGCCGAGGCCGAAGAAGCTCTCCTTCTCTTTTCCCTTCACCTGCAGCGAGATCAGCAGCCGGTTGCCCGAGGGCACGACGGTCGCATGCTTCACCGTGACCGTGACCGGGCCGGAGCCGTCCTCGGGGAACGTCCGCCCGGCGAGCTGCGAGTCGACGAGCTTGCTGAGCTCGGTGAATGGGACATCGATCGGAACCGCGACGTTGACGGTGCCCGCGGTGGGCGGAACGATCGTGATCTTGTCCGGGAACGGGCACTCCGGCTTGGTCTCGGCTGCCGTGACCCGGGTCTCCGCCTCGATCCCCATGGTGACGCTGACGACGTTCGCATCGATCGCGGGCTGCGCGGCCAGCGCCCGTGTCGGCTTGATCTCGAGCCAGACGGCGGGCAGTCCCGGCGTGGTGCCCTGAAGCGGCACCGAGCGGCAGGCGCGGGCCCACTGCGCCTGCGCCACGCGCCGCATGGTCGGGTCCTTGCGCAGCCTGTCGCTGAGCGCGCTGAGCTGGTCGTTGACGGTCTTGTCTATGACCGGCTTCATCTGCGCGGGCACGTTGACGCGGGCGCCGGCGACGGTCAGCGCGGTGTCGCCGAGATTGACCTGGGCGGTGAAGTTCGGCTCGACATACCAGGAGGCGGCCAGCCGTGGCCGCATCGCGATCAGGACGTTGCCCTTGATGTCGGCGGTGGCGTTCAGGTTCTTGATGTTGATGCCGCCAATCTGCTTGGCGGCATCCGCGCCGAGCAGGCCGCCGATGGCGTCGCCGAGCGCGCCGGTCGCTTTGGCGGACAGCGATCCGGTGACGTTCAGCCGGCCCGAGAGCGGCGTCGCCAGCGACAAAGTGTCCTGGGTGCCGGTGGCGGCGATGGCGCCGCGGGTGACCGTCCAGCCGATGTCGGCATTCTGCAGGATCTGGTTGACGGGGTTGTCGGCCTTGCCGGAGAAATTGCGCGGCGTGGCCTTTTCGGCGGCGTCACGAATCGCGCCGAGCGAGATCGATACCGGCGTCATGATGATCGAGTTGCGCGTGGCCGGCGGCAGCGGCGGCAGTTGGGTCAGCTGCGGCGCCGGCGTGCTGCCCGAGAACAGAAACACCTCCACGATGATGATGCCGATCAGCACGACGGCGGCAAGGCCGGCGGCGCCGATCAGGATCAGCCGCAGCCGAGGCGGCGAGCGCCGCGGCGGCCGCTGCGTTTTCGGGGCGAGCGGATGCGGCCTGCTCTGCCAATCCGGTCGCGGTGTCGGAAGGTTCATGTCGGATCCACGGACTCCAACTGCCGCGCCGGCCCATGCCGGAAGCGGCGAGATCGCGGTTAATACAAGATTGCCGAGCTTACAGGGCCGGACGGAGGCGCGCCAGGGCAGCCCGTGACGCGGACCATCATCAATCGGCCGTGATGGTGAACGGCGGCATGCGCGCAAAGAAATGACCGCCGCGGCTTTCGGGCCTCGGCGGTCCAGTCAGGGAGGATCCGGGAGAAGGAACGAGCGGTGCGGCCCGCGCAGGTCAGCGGGTCATGCGGCCGAGATCGGCGCGGCGCTCCATCGGCAGCACGATCACCTTGGCGCCGACGCTGACGCGGGCATAGAGGTCGATCACGTCCTGATTGGTCAGACGGATGCAGCCCGACGACACATGCGTGCCGATCGTCTCGGGCGCGTTGGTGCCGTGAATGCGGTAGACGGTGCCGCCGAGATACATCGCGCGGGCGCCGAGCGGATTGCCGGGACCGCCGGCCATGTGACGCGGCAGATAAGGCTGGCGCGCGATCATCTCCGGCGGCGGCGTCCAGTCCGGCCATTCCGCCTTCCTGGTCACCGACTGCACGCCGGACCAGGTAAAGCCGTCGCGGCCCACGCCGATGCCGTAGCGCATCGCCTGGCCGCTGCCGAGCACGTAGTACAAATACTTGTTTGGTGTGTCGATGATGATCGTGCCGGGTGCCTCGCGGGTGGCGTAGCTCACGACCTGGCGGCGCAGGCGCGCGGGCATCTCATAAGCGGTCGCCTCATCCTCGCGCGGCGTGATCAGTTGCGGCGTCGTTGCCGGCGGCTCGTAGGTCGCCATCGGCGGCGGCAGCAGGAAAGGGAACGGGAGCGGGGCCGGAGGCGCGGCTTGCGTCGGCGTTGCCGCAGCGAACGTACCGACGATCAGCGCAGCGAACAGGATGCGGGATCGCGAACCGACTGTGCCTGACGTGAACATGGACGTCCCCTCGTTTGATCGCTTGGTGCGCGCCGTGCTTGTCTCGACCGGCGTCGTCAAAATCAGTTGCCTGCCATCATTCTCTGCGGCGCATTGACCCGCGCCCGATGTTGCAACTCATAGGGGAGAAAAGTTTCGTTGCGTTTGCGCGCTGCGCGCAAAAAGGTTTCGTCGGCTTAACCGTTTGTTTCATGACGGTTTCACGACAGCAGCCGCGCGGGACAGCCACAGATCGCGGGGAAAACAGCAGTTGGCGGGCAAAAAGACCCTTCGACAGTTCGATGACGTCACACGCCTGAAATAACAATGTCGGAATTTGCGGCTGTTCAGAATCGCTGCAACTTTCCGGATCGCCTTATGCGGATCTTAATCGCAACCGACGCCTGGCACCCGCAGGTCAACGGCGTGGTGCGCACGCTCACCTCGCTGGCTCGCGCGGCCGCCGGCCTCGGCGCCGACATCACCTTCCTCACGCCGGAAGGCTTTCCGTCGTTCGGCGTGCCGACCTATCCGGGCCTGCGGCTCGCCGTGACCAACGGCCGCGAGATCGCCCGGCGCATCGAGGCGGCGGCGCCGGATGCGATCCACATCGCCACCGAAGGCACGATCGGCTGGGCGGTGCGCCGCTACTGCCTGCGCCATGGCCTGCCGTTCACGACGTCCTACACGACGCGCTTTCCGGAGTACGTCGCTGTGCGCACCGGCATTCCCGATGCCGTCGGCTATTGGGTGATGCGCCGCTTCCACGACGCCGCCGCGATGACCATGGTCGCGACCAATTCGCTGAAGCAGGACCTCGCGTCGCGCGGCTTCAAGCGGCTCGGCTTCTGGACCCGGGGCGTCGATACGAAGCTGTTCAATCCGGACGCGCCGGTCGCGCTGGATCTGCCGCGTCCGGTGTTCATGACCGTCGGCCGCGTCGCGGTCGAGAAGAACCTGGAAGCCTTCCTTGCGCTCGACCTGCCGGGCTCGAAGGTGGTGATCGGTAACGGCCCGCAAAAGGCGGAGCTGGAGCGTCGCTTCCCGGCGGCGCATTTCCTCGGCGAGAAGACCGGCAACGATCTGACCGCGCACATGGCGGCCGCCGACGTCTTCGTGTTTCCGAGCCTGACCGATACATTCGGCGTCGTGCAGCTGGAGTCGCTGGCCTGCGGCACGCCTGTCGCGGCCTTCCCCGTCACCGGTCCGCTCGACGTCATCGCCGATCATCCGATCGGGGCGATCGACAGGGACCTGCGCGCCGCCTGCCTGAAGGCGCTGACGATGTCGCGCGAGACCTGTCGGGCATTTGCGCTCGACCGCTCCTGGGAGAACAGCGCGCGCCAGTTCATCGGCAATCTCGCCGTGCTGCAGCCGTCCCGCGTCGTGCGTCCGACACCGGTGCTGGCCGGTCAGAGCGCCGTGCGCGGCTGACGGCGAACTTTGCGTCACTCCATCAATTCCAAACCCAAGTGAGATGTAACGATGGCAGAAACCATGAAGCTCGGCGGCGCGCGGGAGCTCGACTTCGATCGCGAACAGGTCGAGCAGGCCTATGACCGCTGGGCACCGATCTACGACCTCGTGTTCGGCGGCGTGTTCGAGAAGGGCCGCAAGGCCGCGATATCAGCCACGAACAAGCTCGGCGGGCGCGTGCTCGAGGTCGGCGTCGGCACCGGCATCTCGCTGCCGCTCTATGCGCCGCATGTCCGCGTCTTCGGCACCGACATCTCCGAGGCGATGCTCGGCAAGGCGATGCGGCGCGTCGCCGACCAGCGGCTGAAGAACGTCGAGGGTCTCGCGGTGATGGACGCCGAGCAGCTCGACTTTCCCGACGATTCGTTCGACGTCGTTATGGCGCAATATGTCGTCACCGCGGTGCCGAACCCGGAGGTCGCGCTGGACGAGTTCGCGCGCGTGCTGCGCCCGGGCGGCGAACTGATCATCCTGACCCGCGTCAGCGCCGATGACGGCCTGCGCCGGGTGATCGAGCAGGCGCTGCAGCCGGTGGTGCGCCGGCTCGGTTTCCGTACCGCCGAGTTCGGCTGGTCGCGCTACCTGCGCTGGCTCGCCGGCGCCGAGCGCATGGAGCTGGTCGAGCGCCGCCTGATCCCGCCGCTCGGCCATTTCTCGCTGGTCCGCTTCCGCAAGCTGGAGCGTGCCGCCGCGGCCTGAAGCCGCGGCCGCCCTCTATCGCCCTGCGACGTTCTACGTCGTCCGAAACGTTTCGCTGCGTCCGATCGCATGACATCTTGATGATGTCATGCGATCTACACCGAATCCCTGTAAACGACCTGCAACTCATTCTTCGGAGCAACCATGATCAAGCATTTCCTGGAGCAGCTGCGGATCCAGCGCTGGGACGACCATCGCTACTATCATCACAGCCGTATCAACCAGAGCCTCCACTTCGTCAGCGCGCTCAGCTTCATGATCGCCTACGTGATGATGGTGTTCGACCCGCTGGTCTCGGCGCTGATCGGCTGGCTGGTGTCGATGACCTCGCGCCAGGCGGGCCACTTCTTCTTCGAGCCGAAGGGCTACGACCACGTCAACCAGGCGACCCACGAGCACAAGGAAGAGATCAAGGTCGGCTACAACCTGCAGCGCAAGGTCGTGCTGATGTCGATCTGGGCCGCGGCCCCGGTGGTGCTCTATCTGCAGCCGACCCTGTTCGGCCTGCTGCCGCCCTGGACCTCGGCGATGGAATTCGTGCGCGAGACCGCCAAGCTGTGGCTCGTGATCGGCATCGGCGGCCTGCTGTTCCGCACCATTCATTTGTTCTTCATCCGTGACGTCGAGACCGGTCTCGTCTGGATGACCAAGATCATCACCGACCCGTTCAACGATTTCATGCAGTACCGTGCGGCTCCGCTGGCGCTGCTGCGTGGCGAGCTGATCGACCCCGGCCTGCACCTGATGAACGAAGGCCTCGAAGAGCAGCACGCCTGAGCCGGCCGCTGCGTCAGAGTTGCGCGATGCCCGGGCCGGTCCCGGGCATCGGTGTTTGTGGGGAGCTGTGAGGTGAAATCGAGCGAGCTTGCAGCCATGCGGCACGTGCCACCCTCCCCTGGAGGGGGAGGGTCGACGCGTGCGAAGCGCGCGTCGGGGTGGGGTGATCTCTCCACTTGCTCACCCGCACCTCATGTGCGGACAGGCCGTCACCCCACCCCGGCGCGCATTTCGCTTCGCTCATGCGCGCCGACCCTCCCCCTTCAGGGGAGGGTGGTTGCGCCGTCAGCGCCCGACCACGGCGCCGAGCATCTCTTTCAGAATCTGCCGCTTGATCGCCTTGTTGGTGAGCGTGCCGTCGTTCCACCACCAGCCGTCCTGCTTCATCTTCTCGGCCGCCGAGACGAAGCGCTTCGTCACCTCGGCAAAATCGGCGTCGGTGTAGTTCAGGCTGAAGATCAAGCGGCCGGTGCCGACCCAGCTCAGCGCCAGGCCCTCGGCACGCAGGTAGTATTGCAGCATCCAATTGTAGCGCGACGGCACGGTGTATTCGACCAGCCAGATCGAATGCATATTGGAGACGCGCACCGGCAGGTCGTGCTCGGCCAGCGCGGTGTTGAGCTGCGCGGCGCGGCCGTTCCAGGTTTCATCCAGGCCGTCGTAGATGGCGCGGAAGTTCGGGCTGTCGAGCCGGCTCAGGAATTCGTCCATCGCCGCCATCACATAAGGATGGGAGTTGAAGGTGCCACGGGCGAAGCAGATGTCGGCCGGGCGGTCGTCGCGGAAGCGGCGCATCAGCTCGCGCTTGCCGCAGACAACGCCGATCGGCAGGCCGCCGCCGAGGCTCTTGCCGTAGGTCACCATGTCGGCCTTGACGCCGAAATACTCCTGCGCGCCGCCCGGCGCGAGCCGGAAGCCGAGGAACACCTCGTCGAACAGCAGCACGATGCCGCGCTCGCTGCACACCTCGCGCAGCTGCTTCAGCCAGGCGGTGTAGGCTTCGCGGTCGTAGCGACCCTTGCGCGAGGAATCGACCAGCGCCGAGTCGCCGGGCGCATTGCCGTTCGGATGCAGCGCCTGCAGCGGATTGACCAGCACGCAGGCGATGTCGCGCCGCGTGCGCAGGACGTGCAGCGTGCGCTCGGACATCTCGGCCAAGGTGTAGGTCTCGTGCGGCGCGATCGGGTTGCCGACGCCGGGCTGTACGTCGCCCCACCAGCCGTGATAGGCGCCGGCGAACCGGACCAGATGCGTGCGGCCGGTGTGGTAGCGGGCGAGCCGCACCGCCTGCATCACCGCCTCGGTGCCGGACATGTGGAACGAGACCTCGTCCATGCCGGACAGCTCGGTCAGGCGCTTCACATTGTCGGCGACGACCGGGTGATAGAGCCCGAGCACCGGGCCGAGCGCGCTCGCGCGCCGCTCGGCGGCCGCGATGCACTCCTTGTAGAAGTCGTAGCCGAAGATGTTGACGCCGTAGGAGCCGGTGAGATCGTAGAACCGGTTGCCGTCGAGATCGGTCAGGGTCACGCCGGAGGAAGCCTGCATGAACGAGCCGGCGCCGAGCTGCTCCTTGACCAGACGGCTGTACTGGAACGGGACCCGGTAGCTCTGGGTGAACTGCAGGTCGGAGATGCGGCTTGCGGCTTCCGCCGTCAGCGCGCGGCTCTTGGTGAACTTCTCCTGGAACAGCGCGCCGAGTCGGAAGAAGCCGTCCTGGCGCTTCGTGGCGACCGCCCGCGGTGCGCCGTCGGAGCGGAAGAAGTCGTCGATCTCGAACTCATAGCGCGGGATCAGCCTGGAGATCCGGCGCGACATCTTGGAATGGCCGGCCAGCGAGCGGTGCTTGGCGCGCGACAGCTCGATGCGGGCCTTGACCTTCGGGACCATGGCGGCCGTCACGGCAGCGCCAACGGCGAGCGATACATAAGGAATCGAGTTTTCCATCATGTCCAAAAGCGCTAACCCCTCCTGCTGACAGATTCATGACAGTCAAAAGCCTGATCGCCTCCGTCACCCAACAGGAAGACCTCAACTTCCTGCTCACCAACCGCGTGCCGCGCGCCGCGCTGACCCGCTTCATGGGCTGGTTCTCCAAGATCGAGAACCCGCTCGTCCGGGACGCGTCGATCGCGCTGTGGAAGCTGTTCTCCGACCTCGATCTCTCCGAGGCCAAGGAGAGCCGCTTCAAGAGCCTGCACGCCTGCTTCACGCGCGAGCTGAAGCCCGGCCTGCGGCCGTTCGATCCCGATCCCGCCATCGTGACCAGCCCGTCCGACGGCATCATCGGCGCCCACGGCCTGATCCGCGACGGCGAGCTCTACCAGATCAAGGGCGCGCCTTATTCGCTGCGCGAACTCGTCGCCGGTCCCACCGTGGTCGAGACCCATCGCAACGGCTGCTTCGTCACCTTGCGTCTGACCTCGAGCATGTATCACCGCTTCCACGCTCCGGCCGACATGACGATCGAGCATGTCAGCCTGATCCATGGCGATGTCTGGAACGTCAATCCGATCGCGCTGAAGCGGGTCGAGCGGCTGTTCTGCAAGAACGAGCGCGCGGTGATCCGCACGCATCTTGCCTCCGGCGAGCCGTTCACGATCGTGCCGGTGGCGGCGATCCTGGTGGCGAGCATCCGCCTGCATGCGCTCGACCGCGTATTGAACGCGCAGACCGAGCGGCCGCTCGCCTACGCCTGTAACAACAATGTGCGCAAGGGCGACGAGCTCGGCTGGTTCGAGCACGGCTCGACCATCATCCTGCTCGCGCCCGGCAACTTCACGTTCTGTCCCAATGTCACGGAGGGTGCTCACATCCGCGCCGGCCAGCCACTGTGGCGCAGGCGCGTCGCCGCCGGATGAATGTCAGGTCCACGCTTGCGGAATCTCGATTTCGGCGTTGCGCAGTCCTATATCGGAGCGTTCAACTGGCGAATCGGACCGCGGGAGTTGCGGTCGTTGCGGCTCGGGAGAGGCGATGGCGAGAGCGCCGATCATGGCGGCAGGTGGCATCGTGCTGCGGCGGGAACAGCCGCCGCGCATCGCGGTCGTGCGCCTGCGCAAGCGCGACGAATGGGTGCTGCCGAAGGGCAAGCTCGACGACGGCGAGACGCCGCGCGACGCCGCCAGGCGCGAGGTGCTGGAGGAGACCGGCCACAAGGTCACCGTGCATGAATTCCTCGGCACCCTGGTTTACGATACCGGCACGCGTGCCAAGGTCGTGCACTATTGGCGCATGGAAGCGGCCGGCGAGCCGTCGCAGCCGCTGATGGACGATGTCCGCGCCGTCGACTGGCTGCCGCTCGATGCGGCGGTGGGGCGGCTGTCGCGCGATCATGAGAAGACGTTCCTGGAGACCGTCGGGCCGTACGCGCTCGCAGGTCTGATCCGCAAGACCAAGGCGAAGTCCGCGCCCGAGGTGGTGGCGAAGACCGCCGCTGACAAGAAGCCGGTCGAGAAGGTCGCAGCGGAGACGGCGGCGGTCGCGGCAAAGCCTGCAACCGCCAGGAAGCGCCGCAGCCGGGTCGTGGAGCAGCCCGCCCCAGCGCCGGCTCCGGAGATCGCCGACCTCGCGATCGCAGTGCCGGGCGAGCAGCCCGCCGAAGCCGTGCTTGCGGCTGCGGCGCCCGACCTCGGTCAATCCGAACCGACTGCTTCGGATCCGGCGGCAGTGCCGGTGGAGGCCCACCCGGTCCCGATGGCGGCCGAACCCGCTGCAAGCGCGCGTGAGCCGGCGGACCTCGAGCGTATCGAGGCCGTGGCCGCAGCGATCAAGTCGCTCGTGCCGAGCAAGGCCGCGCCGGATGCCGAAAGCAGCCCGAGTAAGGACAGGCCGTCGGACGTGCCGAATGCCGGCGCAGAAGCCGCTGCGCCGCGCGAAGACGTGGCCGCCGCGGATGCGGAGGCGCTGGATGGTGCGCCACGCCGCAGCCTGGCACAGAAGATGCGGGCGTGGCTCGGCCGCGCCGCCTGAGTCTGGTTGACGAAACGATTGATCGGCAAGCGGTTCTGCCGTGCACATTCTGCGCGTGCCGGCTGAGCAATTCCTGCTGTCCGCTGTTCGAAAATTGCCAAGAACCATTCGCGCCATCGCGGGTTGATGCGGGTCCGTCAACGGAGACCCCGCATGAGCCCGCCGCCACCGCGCCAGAGCGCCGCGTCCACCGCAAAGCCTGCCCCTCTGTCCGTCACGCTTCAGATCAATGGCCAGTCGCACACGCTGTCGGTGGCGCCCTGGACCACGCTGCTCGATCTCCTGCGCAATCATCTCGACCTCACCGGCACCAAGAAGGGCTGCGATCACGGCCAATGCGGCGCTTGCACCGTGCTGATCGACGGCCGCCGCGTGCTCTCCTGCCTGACGCTCGCGGTCATGAAAGACGGCGCCGAGATCACGACCATCGAGGGACTCGCCAAGGGTGATGAGCTGCACCCGCTGCAGCGGGCCTTCATCGATCACGACGCCTTCCAATGCGGCTATTGCACGCCGGGCCAGATCTGCTCGGCCGCCGGCCTGATCGCCGAGGGCAGGGCGAAGACGAAGGACGAGATCCGCGAGCTGATGAGCGGCAACATCTGCCGTTGCGGCGCCTATCCGAACATCGTCAGCGCCATCGAGCAGGCGATGGGAGGCAGCCGATGAACAATTTCGACTACGTGCGCGCCAGCGATGTCGCCGAGGCCGTCAGGCTGAAGGCGGCGACGCCGGAGGCCAAGTTCATCGCCGGCGGCACCAACCTGCTCGACCTGATGAAGTATCACGTCGAGCAGCCGCGTCAGCTGATCGACATCAGCCACCTGCCGCTGACGAATGTGGAGGAGACGAGCGCCGGCGGCGTCAGGATCGGCGCGCTGGTGCCAAACAGCACGCTCGCCTATCACCCCCTCATCGAGAGCCGCTATCCGCTGCTGGCGAGCGCGATCCTCGCCGGCGCCTCGGCGCAGCTGCGCAACATGGCCTCGACCGGCGGCAATCTGCTGCAGCGGACGCGCTGCGCCTACTTCTATGACGTCGCCACGCCCTGCAACAAGCGCACGCCCGGCGCCGGCTGCTCGGCGGTCGACGGTCTCAACCGCGGCCATGCCATCCTTGGCACCAGCGCCGATTGCATCGCGACCCACCCCTCCGACATGTGCGTGGCGCTCGCCGCGCTCGACGCCAAGGTGCAGGTCGCGGGCTCCTCGGGCGAGCGGGTCATCGCCCTTGCCGACTTCCATCGGCTGCCCGGCGACCGGCCGGATCTCGACAACACGCTGCGCGTCGACGAGATCATCACCGCGATCGAGCTGCCCCCGCAGGGCTTCGCCGCGAATCACAGCTATCTGAAGATCCGCGATCGCCTGTCCTACGCATTCGCGCTGGTCTCGGTCGCCGCTGCGCTCGAGCTCGACGGCGGCCGCATCGGCGAGGCGCGCCTGGCGCTCGGCGGCGTCGCCCACAAGCCGTGGCGCAATGAGGCCGCCGAAGCCGCGCTGCGCGGGCAGGCGCCGGATCCCCAGGCATTCGGCCGCGCTGCGAACATCCTGCTGAGCGATGCGAAAGCCGCCACGCACAATGCCTTCAAGATCCCGCTGGCGCGCCGCGCCGTCGTCCGCACCCTGACCCAGGCCGCGAACGCAACGCCCCAGATTCAAGCCATCAAGACCATCCGGTGATGTCATGACAGCTCGCATCGGCACAGCCACCTCCCGCATCGACGGCCGCGCCAAGGTCACCGGTGTCGCCAAATATGCCGCCGAGTTCACCGCGCCCGATCTCGCCTTCGGCGTCGTGGTCAATTCCACCATTCCGAAGGGGCGGATCGTGCGCATCGATACCGGCCGCGCCCTGGCCGTCGACGGCGTCCTCGACGTGCTGACCCACGCCAACCGGGTCAGGATGGCGGACAACGATGACGCATTTCGCGACGAGGTCGCGCCGGAGGACGGCTCGCCCTATCGTCCGCTCTATGACGACCGGGTGCATTTCAACTACCAGCCGGTGGCGCTGGTCGTCGCCGAGGACGAGGACACCGCGCGTTTCGCGGCGACGCTGGTCGCGGTAGAGTATCTGGCCGAGAGCTTCGCGACCGACCTCCATGCGCGGCGCGAGCAGGCTTTCAAGGTCGACAAGCCGCTCAAGCCGCGCGGCGACGCGACAAAGGCGCTTGCCGGCGCAGCCGTGCGTCACGATGCCGACTATGGCGTCCCGATCGAATATCACAACCCGATGGAGCTCTACGCGTCGACAGTGCTCTGGCGCGAGGGCGGCAAGCTCGTGGTCTACGACAAGACCCAGGGCGTGCAGAATGTGCAGCGCTACGTCTGCAGCGTGTTCCAGCTGAAGGAGGACGACGTCCAGGTGATGTCGCCGTTCGTCGGCGGCGCGTTCGGCTCCGGCCTGCGGCCGCAATACCAGGTGGTGCTCGCCGCCATGGCCGCGCTGAAGCTGAAGCGCGCGGTGCGCGTCGTGCTCAGCCGCGCCCAGATGTATGGCCTGTGCTATCGCCCTGCGACGATCGAGCGGCTGGCGCTCGGCGCCCGTGAGGACGGTACGCTGGCGGCGCTGACGCACGAGGCCGTTGCGATGACCTCGCAGCACGAGGCGTTCTCGCGCAACGACATCGGCTGGGGCGATGTGCTCTACACCTCCGCTACTTCGCGCGCGACGCACCGCCTCGCCAAGCTCGACGTGCCGACGCCCGGCGACATGCGCGCGCCCGGCGCCGCCAGTGGCGTCTACGGGCTGGAATGCGCGATGGACGAGCTCGCCGTCGCGCTGAAGATGGATCCTCTCGAATTGCGCCTGCGCTGCTATTCTGATCGGGATCAGGACAAGGATCTGCCGTTCTCCAGCAAGCGGCTGAAGGAGTGCTATCAGCAGGGCGCCGAGGCGTTCGGCTGGTCGAAGCGCAATCCCGAGCCGCGGTCGATGCGTGACGGCCGAGAACTCGTCGGCTGGGGCATGGCGAGTGGTGCCTGGGAGGCATTGCAGATGCCGTTCGCGACGCGGATCGTGATGACGGCGAATGGACATGTCGAGGTGGCGAGCGCGACCTCCGATATCGGCACCGGCACCTACACGATCATGGCGCAGGTCGCCGCCGACATGCTCGGCGTGCCGCTCGACAGCATCAATGTGAAGCTGGGCGACTCCACGCTGCCCAAGGCGCCGGTGGAGGGAGGTTCGTGGACCGCAGCCTCGATCTCGCATGCGATCGTCAACGCGGCCGATGATATCCGGGCGGAGCTGCTGAAGATCGCGCACACCATCCCGGGCTCGCCGTTGCAGGGGCTCACCGCCGACGAAGTGACGCTCGCCGATGGCGCCATCGTCGCCATTTCCGATCGCAGCCGGTCGTTGGCGATGTCGGACGTGATGCGTCACGGTGGCAAGGACCGCATCGAGAAGGAGCGCGGCTCGGATTTCGAGGACGACGACAAGCACGCCCACAACACCCACTCGGCGGTTTTCGCCGAAGCGAAGGTTGATGAGGAGCTCGGTGTGATCAGGGTGACGCGTATCGTCAATGCCGTCGCCGCCGGGCGCATCCTCAACACCAAGACGGCTTTGAGCCAGATCATGGGCGGGGTCGTCATGGGCATCGGCATGGCGTTGCACGAAGAAGCCCAAATCGACCAGCGGTTCGGGCGCATCATGAACGCCAACATCGCCGAGTATCACATGCCGGTGAATGCCGACGTTCACGATATCAAGGTGATCTTCGTCGACGAGGAGGATCGCATCATCAACAAGATGGGCATCAAGGGCGTCGGCGAGATCGGCATCGTCGGCGTCGCCGCGGCGATCGCCAACGCGGTCTATCACGCCACCGGAAGGCGCATACGGGATTTGCCGATCACGTTGGACAAGCTGGTGGGGTGAACCGTCTTCTCTCGGCCATAATGGCCCCGGAGCGAGCGGCGCTCGCCACACCGTCTCCCTTGTTGGTGCCGTTTCGAAACATCTCTCCATGCTTCCGCCCCACGCCGTCCGAAATCTCGGAGAAGGATGCGCCGCCCGCGAGAGGGCGATCATCGTGGGCGTGAGGCGGGAGAAGCATGGTCGAGATCGACGTCGCGGCTTTCGTGAGATCCTGTACCCCCACCACCATCCGCCTGATGATGCTGTGCGCGGCGCTCGGCCTGTCGGGCTGCGCCACGGCGCAGATGACGCAGAGCGGCGCGCTCGCATCCTACCAGTCGCTGGCGGAATCGAACGGCCTGCTCGCCAAGTCGCAGCTCAACGTCGACAAGGACAATGTGCTCGCGGCCCAGACCGTGCGTATCATGCCGACATCCTTCTCGGGCCAGGCCGGCGCGGTGCTGACGGACCAGCAGCGGCAGCTCGTCGCCAATGCCGTCGACCGCGCGCTGTGTCTCAACCTGAGCGAACGCTTCACAGTCGTGGCGCCCAATCAGAGGGCCGATCTGACGACGCGCACCTTCATCACCCAGGCGACGCCGACCGATCCGGTCGCCGCCGGTGCGTCGAAGGTCGTGTCGGCGGTGCCGGGCGCGCTCGGCGTTCCCGTTCCGGTGCCGCGGCTGCCGATCGGGCTCGGCAGTCTCACGATCGAGGCTGAGGCGCTCGACCGCAAGGGCCGGCAGCAGGCCGCAATGGTATGGGCGCGCGGCGCCAATTCGTTCACCAACTCGCCGGTGCTGTCGCAGGCCGGCGATGCCTATGATTTGGCAGGTTCGTTCAGCGCCGATTTCGGCCAGATGCTGGTGACCGGCGAGACCCCGTTCGGCAAGGTGCCGAAGCTGCCGTCGATCGAACGGATCGGCGCGGCCCTTGGCGGCAAGCCGAAGAACGCGGCGTGCGAGGCGTTCGGCAGGGATCCCGGGGTCATCGGCATGGTCGCCAACCGTCTGGGCGCACCGCCGGAATGGGTCGACAAGGGCGCTGTGCCAAGAGACGCACAGGCGAGCACGCAGATCGCGAAACAGTAGCGGCCGTATGCATCCACATGCCGCCATGGGAATGCGAGACGTGGCCGCGTCGGAAAGCATAAACGCGCTGCTGGTGCTGGCACACCTCGGATCAGGGCGGCGGCCGGTGTGCGCTACTCCGCCGCCTCGCTCTTGCCCTCGATCAGCAGCACGTCGAGGCTCTCGATCTCCTGCATCGCGCGGCCAGCGATGCCCTGCAGGTCGCCATACAGGCCCGCCGTCGAATCCAGCACGCTGCGCAGTTGCTCCTCGCGCTTGGCCCACAGCCGCATCATGGTCTTGCGCTCGCGGTCGAGATCCGACTGCATCTCGGTGAAGCGCTCGACGATGGCGTCGATGCGGTGGCGGAAGCGGGGCCCCGTGAGATAGGCGTAGACCATCTCCATCTTGGTCTGCTGGCCCTCCTGCGCGAGCTTGCTGCAGGCGACGTCGATCAGCGACTGCCGCAGTGCCAGCGACAGTGGCAGCGCGAAGCGCGGCTCGGCGACCCAGACGCCGTCGATCAGGTCGAAGCCGTCGACCCCCTTGGGCAGCGCGCTCGAGACGATCAGCGCGATGTCGGCCTTGGCGGCGCGTAGGTCGTCGCGCAGTTTCACCAGCCAGCCATCGCTCCAGTTCTTGGTGCGCTTGGATTCCCACAGGATCGCGCCGCAGGCCTGGCCACCGGGGCCGACCACGCGATGGATCACGTCGCCGCCGAACTCGCCCTTCGGAACCGGCTCGACCAGGTCGCGGGGAAAGCGCGCGCGCAGTTGTGACTCCAGCTCGATCTCCAGTGCCTCGCCCTGCAGCTGCTGCGAGCCCTGCTCGGCCTTGCGGCGAAGCTCCTCGATCTGGCGCTGCATGCCTGCGATCTGGGTCTCCTTCTCGGCGACCTTGGCCTTCAGAGACTCCTCCGCCTCGAGCCGCGCCTTGTCGCGCACCGCGACGAGATTTTCCTGCACCTTGGTCTCGATGGTGAGATCGAGCTCGCGGCGGGCCTCGTCGAGCTCACGCTGCTTGCGCATCATCTCCGCCTGCGCCTTCTGCGCATCCGCCAGCTTGGCGTCCTTGCTGACGATGGCCTCGTGCAGCTCCGCGAGCTGGCGATCGCGGTTGCCCATCTCGTCGGCCACCGCCTGTCGTGCCTTCTCGGCCTCGGCCTGCGCGATCGCAGCGCGTTCGGCCTTCAGCTTGGTGGCGATCTGCTGGTCGATCGCAGCCTTGGCCTGCGCGATCTGCTCCTGCGCGGCCTTGAGCTGCGCCTCGCGGCGGCCGAAATCGGCTTCTTTCGCCTGGAGCTGCCTCTCGAACTGCCGGCGCGTCTCCGCGATCAGGGGCGCTGCGAGCTGCTCGGTCAGCTTGATCTCGGTGCGGCAGGAGGGGCAGACGATCTGAGGATCGGTCATGATTCGCTTCCTTCCATGAAAGCCGAATCTAACCGGCCGCCGCGTGGCGTTTAACCCACGCGAACGGCTTATCCCACGCAATTATCCGCGATTCACGCCCCGTGCGGCGTGGCCGCGGACGCCGCCGTCGCGTCCGGCGCCTTGATGCGGAACCAGGCGACGTACAGCGCCGGCAGGAACAGCAAGGTCAGCACGGTGCCGACGATGATGCCGCCCATCATCGCATAGGCCATCGGACCCCAGAACACTTCGCGCGCGATCGGGATCAGCGCCAGCGAGGCCGCGGCCGCCGTCAGCATGATCGGCCGCATGCGGTGCTCGGTCGCCTCCATCACGGCCTCCCACGGCGGCCGTCCTTCTTCGCGCAGATGCTCGATCTGCACGATCAGGATCACCGAGTTTCTGATCAGGATGCCGATCAGCGCGAGCACGCCGAGGATGGCGACGAAGCCGAGCGGCGCGCCGCTCGGCAGCAGTGCTGCGACGACGCCGATCAAGGCCAGCGGGGCCACCGCGAACACCAGGAACAGCCGCTGGAAGCTCTGCAGTTGCAGCATCAGGATGGTGGCCATGGTGAACAGCATGATCGGGACGACCGCGATGATCGGCGCCTGGCTCTTGGCGCTCTCCTCGACGCTGCCGCCGGTGACGACCTTGTAGCCGGCCGGAAGTCTGGCGTCGAAGGCCGTGATCGCCGGCTTGAGCTGATCGACCACCGTGTTCGGCTGCACCTGATCGATCACGCTGGCCTTCAAGGTCAGCGTCGGCTGGCGCGAGCGGCGCCAGATCTCCGGCTGCTCGATCTGGTAGCGCAAGGTCGCGAGCGCCGCGAGCGGGATCGACTGGCCGTTGGATCCGGAGAGCTGCAGGTCGCGCAAGGTCTCCAGCGACTGCCGTTCCTTGGCCTGGGCGCGGCCGCGTACGTCGATCAGATAGATGTCGTCGCGCACCTGGGTGATCGAGGTGCCGTCGAGCACGCTGTTCAGCGCATTCGCGATGTCCTCCGAGGTGACGCCGAGCTGGCGCGCCTTGTCCTGCAGCACGTCGACCTTCACGACGCGCGCCGGCTCCATCCAGTCGAAGATGACCGCCCCGAGATGGCTGTTGCCGCGCAGGACGCCGGCCAATTCCTGCGCGATCTCGCGCACTTTGGCGACATCGGGCCCGCTGACGCGATACTGCACCGGGCGGCCGACCGGCGGGCCGATGTCGAGCAGATGCACATAGGCGTCGGTGCCGGGGAACGTCTTGGTCAGATAGGCCTGCAGCTTGGCGCGGGCACGGTCGCGCGCCTCGAGGCTCTTGGTCACGATGATGATCTGGCCGAACGACACGTCGGCCGGCTGCACGTCGAACGACAGCACGAAGCGCTGGGCGCCGGAGCCGACATAGGTCGACCAATGGTCGATGTCGGGATCGCCCTTCAGCGCCTCCTTCTCGAACTGCGCCATCTGCGTGTTGGTCTCGGCGATCGAGGAGTTCTGCGGCAGGTTGAAGTCGATGACGAGCTCATTGCGGTCAGAGGAGGGGAAGAACTGCTGTTGCACGAAGCGCATGCCGAACACCGACAGCCCGAAGATCAGGACCGTGGCGACGATCGTGGTCCAGCGGTTCCGCATGCAGGCATTGAGCATGGCGCGGAAGATCCGGGTCAGCCGGCCGCCCTCGGCATGGTGACTCGGCAAGGTCGCGGGCAGGATGGTGACGCCGAGCAGCGGCGCGAACAGCACGGCCACGATCCAGGACACGACCAGCGACACCGCGATCACGACGAACAGCGTGAAGGTGAACTCGCCGGCGGCGCTGTTGTTGAGGCCGATCGGGATGAAGCCGGCGACCGTGACCAGCGTGCCCGTCAGCATGGGGAAGGCGGTCGAGGTGTAGACGTAGGTTGCGGCCTTGCGCAAGGAGTCGCCGACCTCGAGCCGCGCCACCATCATCTCGACCGCGATCATGGCGTCGTCGACCAAGAGGCCGAGCGCGATGATCAGCGCGCCCAGCGAGATGCGCTGCAGCGAGATGCCGGTGTAGGCCATGAACAGGAAGGTGATGGCGAGCACCAGCGGGATCGAGATCGCGACCACGAGGCCGGCGCGGACGCCGAGGCTGACGAAGCTGATCGCGAGCACGATGATCACGGCCTCATACAGCGCCTTGGTGAAGCCGCCGACGGCTTCCTCGACGATCTTGGGCTGGTCCGAGACGAGATGCACGCCGACGCCGACCGGCAGGTCGGCGATGACCTTGGTCATCTCCTCCTTCAGCGCCTCGCCGAAGTCGAGCAGATTGGCGCCGGCCTTCATGCCGATGGCAAGTCCGATCGCCGGCTGGCCGTTGAAGCGGAACAGCGACGTCGGCGGGTCCTCATAGCCGCGGGTGATGGTGGCGACGTCGGTGAGCGGGAAGAAGCGGTCGTTGATGCGCAGGTTGATCGCCTTGAGGCTCTCCTCGGAGGTGAACTGGCCGGAGACGCGTACGGCGACGCGCTCGGGGCCGGCCTGCAGCACGCCGGACGGCGACACCGCATTCTGCGCCTGGAGCGCCGTCAGAATGGTGCGCTGGTCGATGCCGAGCGCGGCCACCTTGCGCGGCGAGAATTCGAGATAGATCACCTCGTTCTGCGCGCCGACGATGTCGACGCGGCCGACATTGGGCACGGTCAGCACGTTGGCGCGAACCTCCTCGACGCGGTCGCGCAGCTGACGCTGGCTGAGGCCGTCGCTGGTGAAGGCGTAGATGTTGCCGAACACGTCACCGAAGCGGTCGTTGAATCCCGGCCCGACGACGCCGGACGGGAAGTCGCCCCTGATGTCGTTGATCAGGTTGCGCACCTGCAGCCAGGTCGGGACGACGTCGCGTGCCTTGGTGGTGTCGCGCAGATTGACGAATACGGTGGTCTGGCCGGGCACCGTCAGGCTCTTGGTGTAGTCGAGCGCCGGCAGCTCCTCCAGCTTCTTCTCGATGCGGTCGGTGACCTGGCGCGTCATCTCCTCGGCGGAGGCGCCGGGCCATTTGGCCTGGATCAGCATCGTCTTGATCGTGAAGGACGGATCCTCCTCGCGTCCCAGATGCACGTAGGAGAAGAGGCCCGCAGCCATGAAGGCGATCATGAAATACCAGACGAGCGAGCGGTGCTCGAGCGCCCAGTCGGAGAGGTTGAAGGACTTCACGGCTGAGATTCCTGATCGATGCGGACGGACTGGCCATCCTTGAGACTGTGCACGCCGGCGGTGACGACGCGCTGCCCGGCTTCGAGGCCGCCGGTGACGCGGACGCTGCCGTCCTCGTTGCGGGCGATCGTGATTTCCTGTCGCTTCACCGTCTTGCTGGTAGCGTCGACCAGCCAGACGAAGCTCTTGTCGTTCTGCTCGAGCACAGCCGAGCGCGGCAGCCGGATGACGGTCTTCTGCTCGATATCGAGCGAGGCGGTCACCGTGGTGCCGAGCCGCATGATCTCGGGCGGATTGTCGAGCGTGATGCGGATGCGGCGCGTGCGCGTGGTGGCGTCGGCGCGCGGCGCGATCTCGCGCACCTTGCCGGCGGCGCTGACGCTGGGATCGACCTGTAGCCGCACGGTGAACGGCGTGCCGGCCTGCAAGGCCCCGGCGATGTCGTCGCCGACATCGATGACGGCTTCGCGGATGTCGGGCCGCGCGACGGTGACGACGCTCACGCCCGGCGAGACGACCTGTCCGACTTCCGCGCCGACCGCGGTGACGATGCCGGCGAAATCCGCCTTGAGCTGGGCGTAGCCGAGCTGCTCACGCGCCTTGGCGAGATTGGACTGCGCCTTGACGACGGAGGCCTGAGCGGCTGCGCGCGACTGCTCGGCGCTCTCCAAGGTCGCCTTGGTGGTGGCGTCGGTTTCCAGCAAGGTCCGCTGCCGGCCCTCGGTGCCGGTCGCATTGGTCAGTTGTGCCTGGCTGCGCGAGACCTCGGCGGCCGAGGCACGCACGGCGAGCTCGAGCGCGGCGGGATCGATCGCCGCGACGACCTGGTCCTGCTTGACCATGTCGCCGATATAGACGGGCCGTGCGATCAGCCGTCCGAGCACGCGGAAACTGAGATCGGCCTTGTAGCGCGGCTCGATCGTGCCGGTGACGGCCGCCCCGTTGCCCGCCTGCGGCTCGATCTTCATCGACAGCACCGGCCGGACCGGCTCGGGAGCGGCGGCCTTTTCGTTGCAGCCGGCGAGCAGAGCGAGCGCGCCGAGCGGAAGAACACAACGCATGGGCGTCATCACGACCGCTTCTCCTCGTTGAATACGATCTGTTGGCCGACGCTGAGCAGCTTGCCGCCATCGGTCACGACGCGGTCACCCGGTTGCAGCCCGGCCGACACCACGATCGCGCCGGTCTCGTAGTCCTCGATCGTGATCGGCTTCAGCGACACGGTCTTGTCGGCGGCATCGACCAGCCACACCGCCGGTTTCTTGCCGGCCGCGGTGAGCGCGCTCCAGGGCAGCACAATGCGTTGCTCCGGCTTGATGAAGCCGGTGACGCTGACGGCGCTGCCGAGGATCATCTCGGGCGGCGGATTTTCGATTGCCATCTTGACACGGACGGTCCCGGATTTGGGATCGATGGTCGGCGAGACTTCGCGCACTTGACCCTTGGCCGTCACCGAGGGATCCGAGAGCAGCGCAATCGCGGCCTTGGTGCCGTCGAACTTCAACGACAGCGCCGCCTCGTAGACGTCGACCACGGCATCGCGATCGCCGTCACGCGCGAGCGTGAACACGGACTGCGCCGCCTGTGCCACCTGGCCGACCTCGATATTGCGCGCGGTGATCGTGCCGTCGGCGTCGGCGCGCAACTCGGTGAAGGTCAGCGCGTCCTTGGCGGTGTCGCGCTGGGCCTTGGCGGATTCCAGCGAGCCTTCCGCCGTCCGCAGCGTCTCCTGGGCCTGGTCGAAGGTCGCGCGCGTCGTGAAGCCGCTGGAGAGCAGCGTCTGCTGCCGATTGAAGTTGGAGGTCGCGACCTTCACCTGCGACTCCGCGGCGGTCACGGCGGCCTCGGCGGAATCCAGGTCGGCCTGCTGCTCGGCCGGATCGATCCTGGCGAGCAACTGTCCGGCCTTGACGTGCGCGCCGACCTCGACGAGCCGCTCCGTGACGCGGCCGCTGACCCTGAACGACAGGTCGGCGAGCACGCGCGCCTGGACGTCGCCGGTCAGCGTGATCGATTGCCGGCGCTCCGACAGCTTGACGACCTCGGTTCGCACCAGCCGGGACGGCGGTGCGGTTGCGGCCGTTTTCTGCTCGCAGCCGGCCAGCAGCAGGCCGACGGCAGCACAGCCGGCCGCGGCCAGCAGGCGTGAGCCCGGCGCCCGAAGGAAGGGGAATCCTGTGATTGGAGACATGGTCGTATCTTCGGCCCGGTTGGGTGGTGGCGATCATTCCCGTCCTGCCGCGCAAGCACGCAAGGACAGGAAAGCGCCTGTTGGTCGTCAGCAGCGCCGCAGAATCCGCGCAGCCGCCCGCCGTTGCAGGCAAGGTTCACGCGAAAGTTGAACACCATCCTCTTGACAGTACGTGAATTAGACAATCAAATCTAGAATATTTCGTCTAGTAACATTCTCGTGGCGGTTTCGAATTCCCCCCGTGTGGGTTGCCGGGCGCTCCCGTTGGGACATCGGCCATCGCTGCCGCCGCGGTGAGCCAAGGCATGACGCGAACGTGCGACGCAAAGCTGCGACTGACCTGAATGACCCCGCGCGCACGACATCACGTGCGCCGCGCCAGGCGCGGGGCCGTGAGCGGCGCGAGCAGCTGCTCGACGCCGCAGCCGCCATCATCGCCGAGTCCGGGATTGGTGCCGTCAGCATGCATGCCGCGGCCCAGCGCGCCGGCGCCTCGATCGGCTCGGTCTATCATTTCTTCCGTGACAAGGATCAGATGCTGGATGCGCTCGCCGAACGTCACGATGCCGAGCTGCAGCCGGCATTCGATCGCGTGCTGCAGCGGAGCGATGCGGAATGGGCAGCGTTGGCGCCCGCCGAGGTCATCGAGCAACTGATCGGCTGGGCGATCCGCTACTTCGTCCGCAATCCCGATGCGCTGGCGACGCTCGATCTGCACGACCAGACCGTGCATGCCGAGTTCAGGGCCGTCATCGACCGCGTCATGCGCGCCAGGCTTGGCGACGAACTGGGCAAACAGGCGGCCACTACGCTCGATGCCGTCGTGCTCGGCACCCTGCTGTTCACGCGCGAGCAGGATCCGCGCAGTCGCGACATCGTGGTCGCCGCGTTGCCGGAGATGATGGCTACCTATCTGAACGCTCTCGAGGCGAAGCGGAAGCGGACGAAGGCATGAGGTACAGGCGGCGTATCGATGCGATCAGGGCAGCTATTTGAACGGCCACGCGCTGCTCTTCCGATGCATCGCCACTGTGCGCGGCGTCGCCGTGTCCGCGATCGGCTGGGCCGGAAGGACGATCTGGTCGTCGACGTTCCAACGGTCGAGCTCGTAGCGCCATTTGCCATTCTCCGATGTGCGATAATCGCAGTCCTTCAGCGCGCGATCGCGAGACGGTGGATCGATGACCGTAGACGTCGTTCGGCGCTGGCGACGATGCTGACGATCAGGCGGAACGACGAGGCCGGCGCGGACGTACGCATCCCGCTCATCGCACGGGGCCCGCCGGCGACGGCGTGTCGACATGATCCATCGTCGTCATCGACACCGGCTGCGGCTCGTCGATGAGAGCGGAGCGATCGCGACGACGTGCCAGACGCCGCTCGCTGCTCCGGTCGCGCCTGATGGCGATCCCTTCGACCAGCCGGGCCACGACGCCGACCACGGCAAAGCTCAAGAGCAGCGAGATGCACAGCAGCCCCAGATAGAGCTTCAGCACCGAGCTTGCGAAGCAGGCAAGCGCGATGAGCGCGACAATGGCCAGCCGGCCTTTGACGGAGATCGACATGATGGGGCGTTTCGCTGGTAGCTGATTGTGGGCGCCACTCTAACGCCATGTTTTCTGCCGCCAAGCCGCGTCCCAATGGGTGGTAAATTTTGCCGCAAGGTCATGACGACAATCGGATGTGCTCCAGCTCAATCGTCGTCGCACGCGTCGCAGTTCAACTCCGCGTTGCGAAGATCCGGTTGTCCTTGTGCCGGCTTCTCGCATTCGTCGTGGGGAACCGAAGCGAGCATCCATCGTCGCCGGGGTCCGGTCTTCCCTGCGCCCTCTCGTTACGATGAGGGCCGAGATATCGCACGATCCGGGCGCATCGCGTCGCGGCAACGCGAAGCCGCGTCATCTCTCCGAGTAACGGATCAAATGCGTTTCTGCGCATCAGTACCCGACGAGACCGGCTGTTTGAGATGGCCAGCAAGACGATCGGCAGACGTGCTGCTACTGCGCGCTGGCCCACGCCGCAAGCACGGCGCGCTCCTCGCCGGTGATCTCGGTGATGTTGCCGGGCGGCATCGCGTTGGACCAGGCGGCGTTGCGCGCGATCAGCCGCGCATTGCGCTGGATGTGCTCGGCGGTGTCGAGCCGCACGCCCCGGGGCGCGCTGACGATGCCGTCCCACACCGGCTCGGCGGCATGGCACATGCTGCAGCGGGAGGTCACGATCTCCTCGACCTGCGCGAAACTCGGCGGGGCGCTCAGGGCCGTCTTGGCGTCGCGGGGACCCGCTGCGGACAGCAGCAGGATGCCGATCATGCCCGCGGCTGCGACGCCCCACACCCACCATGGCGATGGATTGCCCTTGTGACGCTCGTTGAAGAAGTGGCGGATGACCGGCCCGAGCGCGAGCACGATGGCGACGATCACCCAATTGTAGCGGGTGCCGAACAAGAGCGGATAGTGATTGCTGATCATCAGCACCACCACCGGCAGGGTCAGATAGTTGTTGTGGACCGAGCGCTCCTTGCCGGCCTTGCCAAGCTTGGGATCCGGCGCCTCGCCGGCGAGCAGCGCGGCGACGATCTTCTTCTGGTTGGGGATGATCACCGCGAACACGTTGGCGACCATGATGGTGCCGATGATGGCGCCGATCTGGTTGAAGGCGCCGCGGCCGCTCAGCACGTGGGTGAAGGCGTAGGTGAGCGCGACGAGGAAGATGTAGCCGCCGATCGCGAATGGCAGCTCGTGCCGGGCAAGGCCGCTGCGGCAGGCGGCCTCGTAGAGCAGCCACGCCAGCGCCAGCGAGCCGAAGCTGAACAGGCCGGCCTGAAGGGGCGTGAGATCGAGGATCGACTTGTCCACCAGGAACAGGTCGGCGTTGAGATAGTACACCACGATCATCAGCACGAAGCCGGACAGCCAAGTGGTGTAGGCCTCCCATTTGAACCAGGTCAGCTCGCTCGGCATCTGCGCCGGGGCCACCAGATATTTAACGATGTGGTAGAAGCCGCCGCCATGCACCTGCCAGGCCTCGCCCATCACGCCGGTCGGCAGGCCCTCGCGCGGCCTCAGGCCGAGGTCGAGCGCAATGAAGTAGAACGAGCTGCCGATCCAGGCGACGGCGGCGATCACGTGCAGCCAGCGGAAGATCAGGCTCAGCCATTCCGATATGATCGAAGCCCACATCGTGCGCTCATCTCCTTCGACAGGGCAAGTCCAGAGCCGAGTGCCGGCGTCTCATCTGTGGCATCGATCGCATCTGATTTCCAGCGCGTCGCTGTGGCAGTCAGTGCACAACAGATTAGCTGTCATGCGCGCGTGATGCGGTGGACTCCGGCGGCGCGATTGCGTTCAATGTGGCGGTCTGACAAGCGGGACGGGCGGAATGACGAGACTGGTTCTGATCATGCTGGTGCTGGGACAGTTCGCTAGTGTGCCTCTGGCGGCGGCGCAGACCGCACCCAAGCAGAGCACGGCCAAGCGCGCCGATGCCTGCGCGCCGATCGGACGAACCGAGGACGGCAAGCTGGTCTATGCGATGAAATGCGAGAGCATCCCCAAGCCGGTCGCTCCCGCCGCCCCGCCACAGGCGGCCGCCCAGCGGTCGGAGCCGGCTGCGGAAGCGGAGCCCGAGACCCAGCGGAGCGGCGTGTTCGGTTGGTCGTACGATCGCCGGCCCAAGCCATAGCGCAGCCGTTTCCCCAGACCGGCTCATTCGCCGAATTTCTCCTGCAACTGCGGAAGCAGCCGGTCCGGCTTGAACGGCACGGCCGCGAAGCGGATGCCGGTCGCAGCGCGCAGCGCGTTGCCGAGCGCGGCGGCGACCGGATTATAGGGGCTCTCGCTCATCGACTTCGCCCCCAATGGGCCGATCGTGTCGTGGGTGTCGGCAAACAGCACCTCGGTGCGCGGCACGTCGGCATAGGACGGCAGGTGATAGTCGCGGAAGCGCGGATTGATCACGCGGCCCATGTCGTCGATCACGATCTCCTCGTACAGCGCGGCACCGAGCGCTTGGGCCACGCCGCCCTCGACCTGGCCCCGGCACTGCATCGGATTGGCGACCCGGCCGGCATCCGCGGCCTGCACGCTCTTGAGGATCCTGATCTCGCCGGTCCCCTTGTTCACAGCGACGCGAAAGCCCTGGACGTTGAACGCGACCGAGCGCGGCGTGCCCTGCGAACTGCCGCTCGCGGTGAGCGGCGATCCGCTGGCGTTCGCGAGCTCGGCGAAAGCGAGACGGTGTGCGCCGCAGGTGATTGCATCATCGGCGATCACGCAGGCGCCGGGAGCGACGTTCCACCTGTCGGCAGCGAACCGCTTGATCGTCTCGGCCAGCGCCTCGGCCGCAGCCTGGGTCGCGCGTCCCGCGACGAAGGTGCCTGTCGAGCCATAGGCGCCGGTGTCGTGGCCGCCATGCGCCGTGTCGGACTGCTTCAGCGTGATGCGATCGACGGTGGTGCCGAGCACGGTCGCGGCGATCTGGCGATGGACGGTGCTGGTGCCGTTGCCGAATTCGGCGGTGCCGACGGTGAGCACGAAGCCGCCGTCGTCGCGCAGGCTGACGGTGGCATCGGCGATATGTCCATCGGGCGGCACGGTGTCGATCATCGTCAGCGCGATGCCATCGCCCTTCAGCCACTCGGCCGCCAGCTCCGGCGTCGGCGTGGCCTCGGCCATCGCGCGCTCGACCAGATCGAGGCACTGGTCGAGCCCGTAGGAGCCGTACAGCACGTCGCTGTGCCCGGATGCCGGCGGCGCCAGCATGGCATCGCCCGGCCTGACGATGTTGCGGCGTCGCATCTCGAAAGCGTCGATGCCGAGCTGCCGCGCGAGCTCGTCGATCGCGGCTTCGACCGCGAACGTGGTTTGCGGCAGGCCGTAGCCCCGATAGGCGCCGGCCGGCACCGTGTTGGTGTAGACGGCGAGGCCGTCGACCTTCTTGTTGGGACAATTGTAGACCGAGATCGACTCGGCGCAGGCATGGAACAGCACGGGCCCGGCATGATTGCCGTAGGCGCCGGTGTTGGAAAGAACATCGAGCTGCAGCGCGGTCAGCTTGCCATCCTTGTCGGCGCCGGCCTTGACCGTGACGCGCATCGGATGCCGCGTCGAGGTCGCGATGAACTGCTCCTCTCTGGTGAATTCGAGCTTCACGGGGCGCTTTGTCTTCAGCGCGGCGAGCGCGAGGATGTCCTCGACGAACATCTCCTGCTTGCCGCCGAAGCCGCCGCCGACGCGCTCGCAGAACACGCGGACATTATCGGGCGCGAGGTCGAAGATCTCGCACAGCGCCCGTTTCGTCAGGAACGGCACCTGCGTGCTGGAACGGACGGTGAGTACGCCCTTCTCGTCAAGCCAAGCGAGACCGCCGTGCGTTTCCAGCGCCGCATGCTGCACGCGCTGGGTGGTGAAGGTGCCTTCATAGGTCGCGGCGGCGGACGCGAGCGCGGCGGCGACGTCGCCGAACTCGCCATGGGTCTCGGCGACGATGTTGCGGGCGACGTCCGCGATGCGATGCGCGCTGCCACGGCCGGCGTGAATGACCGGCGCGCCGGGCTCGATCGCGTCAGCGGGATCGACCACGGCAGGCAGGATCTCGTAGTCGACGACGAGACGCCGACAGGCCTCTTCGGCCGCTGCTTCGGTCTCGGCGACGACGGCCGCGACCTTCTGGCCGATGAAGCGCACGACGTCGTCGAGCACGCGGGTGTCCGCCGGATCCATCCAGGCCTGCTCATGGCGCGCGGTGGAGAACAGCGTCGCCGGCGCATCCTCATGCGTCAGCACGGCGTGCACGCCCGGCACCGCCAGCGCAGCCCTCTTGTCGATGCCGGCGATGCGCGCATGCGCGTGCGGCGAGCGCGCGAGCTTGACGTGCAGCAGGCCTTCGACCGTCGTGTCGAAGGTGTAGCGCGCCCGGCCGCGTACGACGTCGGGGCCGGCGGGGGCGGGCAGGCTGCGTCCGAAGGCTTCGCCGGCTGTGACCTGCTCGACATGAACGTGGCCGAGCAGCGCGTCCTCGATGGCGCGATAGCCGGTGCAGCGGCACAGATTGCCCTTCAGCGCCGCGCCGAGATCCTTCTTCTGCGCCTGGTTCAACGAGGCGCAGGTGACGATCATGCCGGCGGTGCAGAAGCCGCATTGGAACGCCTGCGCATCGAGGAAGGCCTGCTGCATCGGATGCAGGCCGTCATCGGTCGCGAGGCCTTCGACAGTCGTGACCGCCTTGCCATCGGCACGAAAGGCAGGGATCAGGCAGCTATGCACCGGTTCGCCGTCGAGCAGCACAGTGCAGGCACCGCAATCGCCGGCGTCGCAGCCCTTCTTGACGCCGAAATGGCCGGTGTCGCGCAGAAAGGTCCGCAGGCATTGCCCGGGGCGCGGGGCAGCATCGACCTCCTTGCCATCCACGATCACGCTCATGGCCTGAAGCCCGCGAACTCGGCGCGGATCTCCTCGGCGAGGCGCAGAGTCATCGCCTTGCGCCAGGCGGGCTTGCCATGAACATCATCATGATACGACGCGTCTGGGATGCTGCCGAGAATGCCGGCGCGCAATTCGGTTGGGTCGGGCATCGTGGCGAAGCGCAGCTGCTGCGGCTTGATCGTCGATCCGGTTACCGTGAGCAGCAGGTCGCCGCTGCGGCCCGAGGTGCCGATCAGCAGCGCGCCGGAGCGTCCGACCGGTGTGAGGGCGATCTGGCGGAAGGCAGCGCGGCGCTTGAGCGCGGCCAGCGGAACGTCGATCTGGCGCAGCAGATCTCCAGGCGCGAGCACGTTGCTGTTGTTTCCGGTGACGAAGTCGGTGACCTGGATGCGCTGCTCGCTGCCGTCGTTCTTCCAGATCGTGCAGACGCCCTCGAGCGCGGCGAGCAGCGAGATCATCGGCCCGGCCGGCAGCGACATGCAGAGATTGCCGCCCACGGTCGCCGTCTTCCAGATCTTGAACGAAGCGAGGAACGCGCGGCAGCATCGATCGATCAGCGGCGCCGCGATCCACTCGGCCGGGCAGGGCAGCGCGTCCAGATCGGCGACGCTGCAGGTCGCGGCGATGCACAGGCCCTGATCGCTGATGCTGAGAGACGGCCAGGCGAGATCGCTGAGATCGATCAGCCGCGACAGGCGCGGCTGCGGTTCCGAGAAAAGCCACGTGCCGCCGGCCAGCCAGGCATCGCCTGCCTGCCAGCTGGGCAGCTCGGCCCGCGTCCTCGGGCGCACGACCGCCGTGATGGTGTTCAGATCCATGGTGAAGCCAGCTCGTGGGCGCAGCCTATCGCGGGTGGAATCCTTGCAAGACCAGCGCCAACTGGCAATAGGATGACGCTGGCCTTCCGCTTGCAAGTTACCGGCACATGCAAACGCCCAATCACCGAGACGAGACAGCCATGAGCACGACGCCGATCTGGATCAAGGACCCGCTCGCCATTCTCGCCGAGGGTGCTGCGCGCGGTGTCGTCGTGAAGGACGGCCGCATCGCCGAGCTGGTGCCTGCCGGGGCCGAGCCGGCCACCGCTGATGCGGCGATCTATGATGCCAGCGGGCATGTCGTGATCCCCGGGCTGATCAACACCCATCATCACTTCTACCAGACGCTGACGCGCGCGCTGCCGGCCGCGATGGACCGCGAGCTGTTCCCCTGGCTGAAGGCGCTCTATCCGATCTGGGCGAAGCTGACGCCGGAGGCACTGGATGCGGCGGTCACGGTTGCGATGGCCGAGCTGATGCTGTCCGGCTGCACGACGACGACCGATCATCACTACGTGTTTCCGGCCGGCCTCGAGGACGCGGTCGGCATCGAGGTGGCGGCGGCGAAGCGGCTGGGCATTCGAGTGCTATTGACCCGCGGCTCGATGAACCTGTCCGAGCGCGACGGCGGATTGCCGCCGGACAGTGTGGTGCAGGACGAGGATACGATCCTCGCCGACAGCGAGCGCGTGGTCGCGACCTATCACGAGCGCGGGCCGGATGCGATGGTGCAGATCGCGCTGGCGCCGTGCTCGCCGTTTTCGGTCACGGGATCGCTGATGCAGAAGACGGCCGATCTCGCCGACAAGCTCGACGTGCGGCTGCATACCCATCTCGCGGAGACCGAGGACGAGAACCGCTTCTGCGAGGCGATGTTCGGCTGCCGTCCGCTCGACTATCTGGAGAAGCATGGCTGGCTCGGACCGCGAACCTGGCTGGCGCACGGCATCTTCTTCAATGCCGAGGAGATGAAACGGCTCGGCAAGGCCAAGACCGCGATCACTCACTGCGCCTGCTCGAACCAGTTGCTCGCATCCGGCTGCTGCCCGGTGTGCGAGATGGAGGAGGCGGGCGTCGGGATCGGCCTCGGCGTCGACGGCTCGGCGTCGAACGACGGCTCAAACCTGATGCAGGAGGTGCGTGCCGCGTTCCTGCTGCAGCGGGCGCGCTACGGCGTTGGCCGGATCAGCCACAAGGATGCGCTGCGCTGGGCAACCAAGGGCTCGGCCGCCTGCGTCGGCCGGCCGGAGCTCGGCGAGATCGCGGTGGGCAAGGCCGCCGACCTCGCACTGTTCAAACTCGACGAGCTGCGCTTCTCGGGTTCAGGGGATCCGATCGCCGCGCTGGTGCTGTGCGGCGCGCATCGCGCCGACCGCGTGATGGTCGGCGGCCGCTGGACCGTGATCGACGGCGCCATTCCGGGACTGGACGTCGGCGGGCTGATCGATCGGCACAGCGCGGCCGCCAAGGCCATGCGGGGAGGGTGAAGCGCGCAGCGTTGGAAAATATCCGCTCGAGAACTCCCCCCGACGTGTGGGGGGAGTTCTTGCCGGGTGCTGCGTCTACTTGCCCGGCACCTTGTCGTCGACGCCCTTGACGTAGAAGTTCATGCCGAGGATCTGGCCGTCGGCGAGATGGTCGCCGCCCTTGCACTCGATCTCCTTGCCGTCCTGGCCGAGCACCGGGCACTTGAACGGGTGCAGCTTGCCGGCGGTGATCGCGGCCTGGGTCTCCTCGGCCAGCTTCTTCACGTCATCGGGCATGTTGGTATAGGGCGCCATCTCGAACATCTTGGAATCGAGGCCGCCCCAGGTGTCCTCCGACTTCCAGGTGCCGTCGAGCTCGGCCTTGACGCGCGCGATGTAGTAGGGGCCCCAGGTGTCGAGGATCGAGGTGAGCTGCGCCTTGGGGCCGAACTTGATCATTTCGGAGTCCTGGCCGAAGGCGAGCTTGCCGCGCTCGGCTGCGATCTGCATGGCAGCCGGGCTGTCGGTGTGCTGCATGATGATGTCGGCGCCCTGGTCGATCAGTGCCTTGGCGGCGTCGGCTTCCTTGCCCGGGTCGAACCAGGTGTTGGCCCAGATGATCTTGACCTTGATGTTCGGATTGACCGTCTGCGCGCCGATGATGGTGGCGTTGATGCCCGAAATGACCTCCGGGATCGGGAACGAGCCGATATAGCCGAGCACGCCGGCCTTCGACATCGTGCCGGCGATGATGCCCTGGATGTAGCGGCCCTGATACCAGCGCGCCGAATAGGTCGACATGTTCTTGTCGCGCTTGTAGCCCGTGGCGTGCTCGAAATGCACGTTGGGATACTTCTTGGCGACCTTCAGGGTCGGATCCATGTAGCCGAACGAGGTCGTGAAGATCAGCTTGTTGCCGGCGCGGACCAACTGCTCGATGGCGCGCTCGGCGTCCGGGCCTTCCGGTACGTTCTCCAGATAGGTCGTCTCGATCTTGTCACCGAGCTCCTTCACCAACGCCTGGCGCGCGAGCTCATGCTGATAGGTCCAGCCGAGGTCACCGATCGGCCCGAGATAGATGAAGCCGACCTTCAGCTTGTCGGCGGCGTGCGCCACGCCGGCGACGCTTCCCGCCAGCACCAGCGCGGCGGCAGCCCCCAGAAGCCTTTTCATCATCGTCCATGCCTCCAAACAATCCGGGGAAAACCTCGTGAGCCAGAGCGCAGCGCCCCATCGCTGGCGCTCCGGATGATTGGTTCAGCGATCCGGCACGAACACCGTCCCCAGCGCTGCCGGCGCGGTGGAGCCGCCGGTGCGGGCGCGCGACAGCAGCACCAGGACGATCACGGTGGCGAGGTACGGCAGCGCCGACATGAACTGCGAGGGGATGCCGACGCCGGCGCCCTGCGCATGCAGCTGCAGGATCGTCACCGCACCGAACAGGTAGGCGCCGATGACAAGGCGGCCCGGTCGCCAGGATGCGAACACGACCAGCGCCAGCGCGATCCAGCCGCGCCCCGCGGTCATGCCGGGGATGAAGAACGGCGTATAAGCCAGCGGCAGATAGGCGCCGGCGAGCCCGGCGCAGCCGCCGCCGAATAGCACCGCGAGCAAACGGATGCGCAGCACGGGATAGCCGAGCGCGTGGGCGGAGACATGGTTGTCGCCGCAGGCGCGCAGCACCAGGCCGGCACGGGTGCGGTACAGGAACCACCAGACGGCGATGATCAAGACGAGCGACAGATAGACGAACGCATCCTCGCCGAACGCGATACGGCCGACCAGCGGGATGTCGCTGAGGCCGGGAATGGAAAGGTGCGGCGCGGTGCTGATGCGTTCGCCGACAAAGCGCGCGCCGATCAGGCCGGACAGACCGGTGCCGAGAATGGTCAGCGCGAGGCCCGTCGCCACCTGGTTCACGGCGAGGCCGAGGGTCATGAACGCGAAGATCAGCGACATCAGCATGCCGGCGACGATGCCGCACAGCGCGCCGACGATGATCGAGCCGGACAGCCAGGCCCCGCCGAAGCCGCAGGCCGCGCCGACGATCATCATGCCCTCGACGCCGAGGTTGAGGACGCCCGAGCGCTCGGTGACCAGCTCGCCGGTGGCCGCCAGCAGCAGCGGCGTCGATGCGGCGAGCACCGACAGGATGATTGCTTCAACCAGCACCACTTTGCACCTGCCGCGCGGCGAAGACGAGCTTGAAACGGTAGAGGATGAGCGAGTCGCAGGCGAGCACGTAGAACAGCAGGATGCCCTGGAACACCTTGGTCACATCGAGCGGAATCTTCATCGTGATCTGGGCCTGCTCGCCGCCAATGAACGTCAATGCGAGAAAAAGCCCTGCAATGAATATTCCAACCGGATTGAGCCGTCCGAGGAAGGCCACGATGATCGCGGTGAAGCCATAGCCCGGCGAGATGCCAGGCTGCAGATGTCCGATGGGTCCCGCCACCTCGATGATCCCTGCGAGACCGGCCAATGCGCCCGACACGGCGAACGTCAGAAGGATGAGCTGGTTCGCATTGAAGCCGCCGAACCGTGCCGCACGCGGCGCCACGCCCACGACTCGGATCTCGAACCCCTTGATGGTGCGCTCGAGCAGCACGAAGGCGCCGGCAACGACAATCAGTGCGATGATGCTGCCGAGATGCAGGCGTCCGCCCTCGATCAGCACCGGCACGGTGGCGACCGGATCGAACTCCGCCGTGGTGGGGAAGTTGAAGCCGGCGGGATCGCGCCAGGGGCCGCGAACGAGATAGTCGAGCAGGAGATCGGCGACATAGACCAGCATCAGGCTGATGAGGATCTCGCTGGCGCCGAACTTGACGCGGCACAGCGCCGGGATCAGCGCATAGAGCGCGCCGGCTGCGGCGCCTGCGACCAGCATCGCCGGCAGCACCCAGTGTCCCGCTTCGGTGCCTTGCGTCTTCACCGCGATCCAGCTGCCGGCAACGGCCCCGATCAGGAACTGGCCCTCGGCACCGATGTTCCAGGCGTTGGCGAGGTAGCACAGCGACAAGCCGATCGCGATCATGACCAGCGGCGTGGCCTTCACCGCGATCTCCTGCAGAGAATAGCCGTCGGTGAGCGGCGCGATGAAGTAGACGCCGAGCGCGGTGATCGGGTTCTTGCCGAGCACGGCGAACAGCACGCTCATGGTCACCAGCGTCAGTCCGATCGCGATCAGCGGCGAAACCAGCGCGATGGTGCGCGAACGCTCGGCGCGCTTCTCAAGCACGAGCTGCATGCGCCGCCTCCTTCTCGAGGCTGGCGCCACCCATCAACAGGCCGAGCCTTTCCCGCGTCGCCTCCGCGCGTGGCAGCGCCTCCGACAAGTGTCCGTGAAACATCACCGCGATGCGGTCGGCGATCTCGATCAGTTCGTCGAGGTCCTGGCTGGTGACGAGGACGGCAGCGCCCGCGCTGGCGAGATCGATCAGCGCCTGGCGGATGATCGCGGCGGCACCTGCGTCGACGCCCCAGGTCGGCTGGTTGACGACCAGCACAGCCGGCGTGCGCAGGATCTCGCGGCCGACGACGAACTTCTGCAGATTGCCGCCGGACAGGCTCGCCGCTTCCGGATCGCGCTTGGCCTTGCGGACATCGAACGTCTCGGTCGTCAGATCGACCGTCCGCAATGTCGCTGCGGCGTTGATGAAGCCGTGCCGGACCATGTCGCCCGCGGCGTGTCCGGTCAGTAGCGCATTCTCGGACAACCTCATCCGCGGCGCGGTGCCATGCCCCAGCCGCTCCTCCGGCACGAACGCCGCGCCCATCTTGCGGCGCTCGGTGATCGAGAGATTGCCGCAGGCGAGGCCGTCGATGATGATCGCGCTGGGCTCTTTGACGAGGCGTTCGCCGGACAACGCAGCAAACAGCTCGTCCTGGCCGTTGCCGGCGACACCGGCGATGCCGAGGATCTCGCCGCCCTTCAGCTCGAAGGAAACGTTCTTGAGGCCCACGCCATGCAGCTCGCTGGGGGCGAGGGTGAGATCATTGACGACCAGACGCGGCACGGTGGTGCGCCGCTCGGCCGGCGGCTTCACGTCCTTGATCTCGGTCCCCACCATCATGCGCGCCAGCGAGGCAGCCGTCTCCAGCTTCGGATTGCAGGTCGCGACCTTCCTGCCGCCGCGCAGGATGGTGGCAGTGTCGCACAGCCGCTTCACCTCTTCGAGCTTGTGGCTGATGTAGAGGATGGCGCGGCCTTCTGCTTTCAGTCGCTCGAGCACGACGAACAACTGGTCGGCCTCCTGCGGCGTCAACACGGCGGTGGGCTCGTCCAGGATGAGGAATTTCGGATTCTGCATGAGCGCGCGCACGATCTCGATGCGCTGCCGCTCGCCCACCGACAATTGCCAGACTTCGCGCTTCGGATCGAGCGGCAGTCCGTAGTCGCGCGCGACGTCCGCGAGCCGCGCCGACATGGCCTTGAGTGGCTCCTTGCCATCGAGCCCGAGCGCCACGTTCTCAGCCACCGTGAGGTTGTCGAACAGGGAGAAATGCTGAAATACCATGCCGATGCCGAGGGATCGCGCTTCCGCGGGACCGGACAGCGTGATGGGCACACCCTGCCAGCGCAGCTCACCGGCGCTCGGCTGCACCAGTCCGTAGATAGTCTTCACCAGCGTCGACTTCCCGGCGCCGTTCTCGCCGAGCAAGGCGTGAATCTCGCGTGGCCGGATCTCGATGTCGATCTTGTCGTTGGCAACGAAGTCGCCATAGCGCTTGGTCAATCCGATCGTCTGCAGGAGCGGAGGCGTAGGGTTCGGATCGGCCGGCGCGGGGTCAGGCATTTGCTGCGTCATGGGGCAGGGGAATGAAGCTGCCTCAATTGTGATCTAATTTGCCGCGGCGCGTAAGAGGCGAAAAGCGCCATCGTCTGCCCAACTCTTGTCCAAGCGTCCATCGCGCCGCGTTCGGCGAATGCAGTGCGCCAGCGGTTGCAGGCATCACGTCCCGCAATCGGTCGAGCGGAGCGAACGATAAAGTTCTGTGGCAGTTTTGAGACACCGGCCGGAAATCGATCCGCCCGCAGCACGTTGCCCGTTGGATGAGCAGCGTCATCCCATGCGCGTCCAGGGGCGCGCTTGCGCTCGCGCGTTGCCGCGAACGCGCGCGGAAGGCCAGGCGGGGCTTTTCGGAAAAACTTCAGCAATGTGAAGCCGCAAGATCGGGGTCTGGGAGCATCGTGGCCGCGGCCAATCGTCCCATGCCCAAGCTCGCGACCGATGTCGTCGCCGCTGCAATACGGCGGAACCTTGATCAAACTGCGGGCAAGTCCTGGAGAAAGTTGAGGCTTCTCCCACCCGTGGAACGGCGCAACTGTGCATGCAAGTCGGGAATCGGCGCTTGTCAACTGGGGGTGTTCTGAATGTCGTTACGTCAAACAATCGCGGCGGTCGTCGCAATGGGCGCGGCAGCGCTGACGTCGGTCGGTGCAGCGGGGGCCGCTGACCTGTCCGCCAAGGCGATCGCGAAGAAGGCGCCGGCCGAGGTGCCGTTCTTCCTCGTCGTCGACAATCGCGTCAGCTACTCCTATATCTTCGATGCCAGCCAGCCTGGTGCATGGAGTGTCAACGGCAACGGCACATTCAACGCCAAGACCGCCAAGCAGGTCTACTCGTTCACCCATTTCGACGTCTGGGGTTACGGCACCAACTTCTTCACGATCTCGCTGTTCAAGTCGGACCACAACGACCCCGCTGGGCCGTGCACGCAGACCGGCGGGATCGTGTCGCCCAACGCAGGTTTCGCCTTCACGCCGGCGAGCTGTGCCGGTGCGACCGAAATCTACGGACTGTTCCGCTCGACCTTCGGCTGGAACCAGATCTTCAACACCAAGGCCTTCACGATGGGCCCGCTGCAGAACATTTCGTTCGAGGTGGGCATGGATGCCAATACCGAGAACCGCTATTTCGGCGCCGCCAAACGCGACGTGGTTGCCGGCCTGCAGTTCGCGTTCAACCTGCCCTACAAGGGCTATTTCAACGTCGCTCCCCTGATGTATTGGGAGTTCGCCAACCACAATTCGTTCTCGCAGTGCGGGGCCGGCTGGTCGAACCCCTGCATCAATGACGGCAATACCTCGTTCAAGCCGACCTGGGCCGTCGAGACCAACTACTACATGGATCTCGGCTTCCTGCCGGAGAGCATGCAGTTCTTCTCGATCTCGGGCCGCGCCGGCTGGTACGGCAAGAAGGGCACCGACACCGAGCCGCTCCCGGCCAGCGTCGCGAACGGCGTCTATCCGACCAAGATCGAGTTCAATTCCGAGCCGATCCGCCTGACCTTCGATGCGTCGAAGGCGATGTGGGGTGAGAAGCAGAGCCACCTGATCGACGTCTGGGTGGCCTATCGCTACTGGCAGAACAAGTTCGGCCTCGACCACAACAACGCGGTCGGCTGTTCCGTCGCCGGTGTCGGCGGCACCCGCGTCGCCACGGGCGCCTGCACCGAGTCGTCGCTGTATTCGGGCGTGACCGTGAAGTTCTGATATCGATCGAGCCACGCAAGCAGGCGCCGCGCCTCCGGTCGCGGCGCCTGCTTCATTTGTCCCAGGCTCCCTCATGCAGCGTCGCGGCTTCCTCCTCCAACAGGGGGCCGACGACTTCGGTCGCACGCTGGCCGCTCGCGAACACGTCGCGGCACGGCAGGTCGAGGGTCGGGTTCTCCGGATGATTGCCGGTAATGCCGCGCAGCCGCCGCTCACTGAGGCCATAGACCACGCGTCCGATGCCGGCCCAGTAGATGGCGCCCGCGCACATCGCGCACGGCTCTGCCGACGAATACAGCGTGGCCGCCGCCCTGATCTCGGGCGCTAGCGAAACGCAGGCCTGGGTCGCGACCAGCCGCTCGGCATGGGCCGTGGCGTCATGAGCTGGCATGTAGCCGTTCTCGGCCTCGATGAGAACGCGGCCGTCGGCAGCGATCAGCACCGCTCCGAATGGATGATTGCCGTTGGATGTCGCGCGGCGGGCGATGGCGAAGCTGTGGCGCAGGAAATCTGCGTCCCGGTCTTGGGCGCCGGCTTGCCTCTGTCCGTCTCTCGCCTCATCTCTCGGCGCCATCGTCACTCTGCTCCGTTGCGGATCGGGCGATCCTGCTCCGGCGCGGCGACGTCCGCAAGCGCGCCACGGGAACCGATGCCCCGCAGCTCGCGTTGCCCGGCGCACGAGCGCAGGGAACAGGCAGGCGACATGGCGGCAAACGCGGATTCCAAGGTTGCCGTCTATGCCGCGCTTGCCGGCAATCTGCTCGTGGCCTGCACCAAGACCGCCGCGGCGGTGTGGACCGGCAGCTCGGCCATGATGAGCGAGGCGATCCACTCCGCCGTCGACACCTCGAACGAACTGCTGCTGCTCTACGGCTTTCATCGCGCAAGCCGTCCGCCCGACCAGCGGCATCCGCTCGGCCATGGCCGTGAGCTCTATTTCTGGAGCTTCATCGTCGCGCTGCTCTTGTTCGCGCTGGGCGCCGGCGTCTCGCTGTATGAAGGCGTGACGCACCTGATGCATCCGCGGCCGATCGAAGACCCGACGGTGAACTACGTCGTGCTCGGGCTCTCCTTCGTGTTCGAGGCAGGCTCCTGGTGGGTGGCGGTGCGGCGGTTTCGCGCGGCTGCGCCGGGTCTCTCCTATCTCGAGGCGTTCAGGCGCAGCAAGGACCCGCCGGCCTTCATGGTCGTGTTCGAGGACAGCGCGGCACTGATCGGCATCGTGATTGCTGCTGCCGCGATGGCTGCGGCCGTCGCCTTCGATGAGCCGGCATGGGACGGCATCGGATCGATCCTGATCGGTGTGCTGCTTGCGGCGACCTCGATGGTGCTCGCGCGGGAGAGCAAGAGTCTCCTGATCGGCGAGCCGGCGGACCCGGAGCTGGCGCGTTCGATCCTCGACATCGCGCGCAAGAGGAAGGGCGTCAAGTCAGCCAATGGCCTGCTCACGGTGCAGCTGTCACCGCAGCATGTCGTTGTCGCGCTGAGCATCGAGTTTGCGGACGATCAGCGCGCCGACGACATTGAGCGCGCCGTGGTTGCGATCGAGAGCGAGCTGAGGGCGCGGCATCCGATCGTCGCGGCGCTGTTCGTCAAGCCGCAGACCGGTGCGCGCTATCAGGAAATGCGCGAGAGCGTGCTCCAAGATGGTTCGGCGCCGGCGTGAGACCGGCAGCTCAGCGATAGACGACGTCGCTTCGTGCAGACGAATGGCCGAGGCATGAGATGCCGGGTCAAACCGGAGCGGCGCGCCTCGTTCCTAAGGCTGCGTGCTCGCGGCCAACGGCGCACTCAGCAGCACGATGACGAGCAGTGCGGCCAACATCCAGAATGCGGCCGGCAGGCTGGTGGCTGCGGCGATGAAGCCGATGCCTGCGGGGCCCAGCAGCACGCCTGAGTAGCCTGCGGTGGTGACGGCCGCGACGGCCAGCCCGACCGGCATGGCGGTCTGCGCCCCGGCTCGGCGGAACAGCACTGGGACCAGGTTCGACGCGCCGAGGCCGATCAGCGCAAAGCCCGCCATGGCAGCAGCAACCCACGGAGCCGCGAGCAGCAGGACGAAGCCCGCGATGGCGATGGCGCTGCCCCCGAGCAACGTTGCGCGATCACCGATCCGTGCAACCACGGCGTCACCGACGAGGCGCCCTGCGGTCATTGCGATCGAGAACATGATGTAGCCCAATCCGGCCTGCGCGGCCGGCAGGCGGCCGGAACTGGCGAGCAGCAGCGCGCTCCAGTCGAGCATCGCGCCTTCGACCAGGAACATGATCGCGGCGAGCGCCGCCAGCAGCAGCACCGCGCCGTGCGGAAGCACGAGCAGCGGCCCCGATTGCGCGGGTTTGCTCGCCATCAGTCGCGGGGCGGCCACGATCATCGCGGCCAGGGCGAGCGCACAACAAGCGAGTGTGCCGAGCAGCGGCGCGACGTCGAACGCGAGCAGCGCCGTCATGACGCCGGAGCCCGCGAAGCCGCCGATGCTGAACTGGGCATGGAAACCTGACATCAGCGGACGTTCGCTCAGCCGCTCGACGTCGATCGCCTGGATGTTCACCGCGACGTCGAGCGAGCCCAGCGCCGCACCGAAGGCGAACAATGCGAGTGCGAGTGTCGCTGGCGTTGCTGCGATCGCCAGCAGCGGCAGGAACAGCGCGAGAGCGATACCGCTGACGATGACGACCGGCTTGCTGCCATAATGGGCGCTCAGCAGTCCGGCGGCCAGCATCGATGCGACCGAGCCCACGCCGAGCGAGAGCAGTAGCAGCCCGAGCGTCGCATCATCGACGCCGAGCCGCTGTTTGGCAAACGGCACCAACGGTGCCCAGCAGGCGATGCCGAAGCCGGCGACGAAGAAGGCCAGGCGGGTCGCGAGCCGCGCCGCGCTGTGATCAGAACTCATTTGGAAGATTCCCGACTTTCTGAAGGGCGCTGTCACACCGGCGGGGCGGCCGTCATGATGGTGGCTCCCGTCCGTTTGAGCAGGGCGAGCCGGGCCGCCGGCGCATCATGCTCGACGGTGAGCTGGCTGATGGTCTTGGCGCCGGCGATACGGTGGGGGGCTCGGGTCTCGAGCTTCTCGTTGGTGACCATTGCGACGCTTACGCGGCTCAGCGACAGCAGCGTCCGCTTGAATGCTGCGTCAGTCGGATCAACCGCGCTGATGCCGCCTTGCGCCGATACAGCGCAGGCGCCGATGAAGCAGCGGTCGATGTTCAAGCGCTGCACCTGCATGAGCGCATCGGCGTCGACACAGCCGCCGACTGCGGGATGAACGGAGCCGCCGATCATGATCAACTGCAGGTCCTGCCGGTGCAGCACGGTTGCGGCAATGTCGATGGCGTTGGTTGCGACGGTGAGATCGAAATCATCGGGCAGGACTTCAGCGAGGGCGAGATTGGTGCTGCCACTATCGAGGAAGAGAAATTCGCCACGCGCGATGCCGCGGGCGGCCGTCCGGGCGAGCGCCAGCTTGCGTTCGCGATCTTGCCCGATCCGCGCCGCCATCGGTGTCATGCCGCCGGCGATCGGCAATGCGCCGCCATACACCCGGCGGCAGCGTCCTTCGGCGGCAAGCGCACGAAGATCGCGCCGGATGGCATCCTCGGAGACGCCGAATTCGTGGGCCAGGGCGGCCGCGACGACCGCGTGCCCCGCCGAGAGGCGGCCGGCGATCTGGTCGCGGCGCGCCAGTGGAAGGTCTGACATGCCGTCCTCATATCAGGCATAAACAAGAATAACAACGTGCATAATCGTGCATTGCGCAATTTGTTGTTTGCGCGGCCCGCGCGGCATGGCATTGCCAGAGGTCGAAGTGATCGGGAGCAAGGTGTGACCGCCGTCTATTCGTCAGCAACGCCGGCCCTTGTCGCCGTCGACTGGGGGACATCCAGCTTCCGCGCCTGGCTGATGGCCGGAGACGGGACGGAGCTGGCCGGGAGCCGCGGTAGCGAGGGCATGCTGCATTGCGCGACATCTGGCTTCGCGCCGGTGCTGCGCGACCATCTGGCGAAGCTCGGCGCGCCGGCCGATGTTCCGGTGCTGATCTGCGGCATGGCCGGCGCGCGGCAAGGCTGGGTCGAGGCGCCTTATCTGCACACGCCCACCCGGCTGGAGGCGCTGCATGCCGGCGCGATTGGCGTCGACACGGATGGCGACGTCAGGATTCTGCCGGGACTGGCGCAGGCGCGGGCGGATCAGCCGGACGTGATGCGCGGCGAGGAAACCCAGCTGCTCGGCGTCACCGAGCCGGACTTCACCGGGATCGTCTGCATTCCGGGCACCCACAGCAAATGGATCCGGATCGATGCCGGCGCTGTGATCGACTTTGCCACCTACATGACCGGCGAGCTGTTCGCGGTCGTCTCTCAACATAGCATTTTGATGCACGCCGTCGAACCGGAGGCCTCGGCCGTCGAGCACGACGCGGCGTTCCGCGAGAGCTTCGCAGCGTCGCTTGCCGCGCCGACGGCACTGACCAATGCGCTGTTCCGGCTGCGCGCAGCCCAGCTCCTCGGTTTTGAGCAGCGGTCCGATGGGGCTGCGAGGCTCTCCGGGCTTCTGATCGGCAGTGAGATCGCCGACGCTCGGGCGCGGTTTGGCGCCGAGCTTCCACTCCGGTTGATCGGAGCGGGCCGGCTCGGCCGGCTCTATCGCGCGGCGCTGGCCGCTGCTGGTTTCGACGTGAACGAATGTGATGCCGAGCAGGCGTCCCGGCGCGGCCTGGTCAAGGCCGCGCGGCAGATCTGGGGAGCGCGTTTCCGACCATGACAAAGTCCGTTGCCTGGCCGCATGTCAAGCGGTCGCTGGTTGCGATCCTGCGCGGTATCAAACCCGACGAGTCCGAGGCCATCGTCGATGTCCTGATCGAAGCCGGTTTCGAGCTGATCGAGGTTCCTCTCAACTCGCCGGAACCGTTCGTCTCGATCGAGCGTCTCGCCGCCCGGTTCGGCAAGGACTGCCTGATCGGTGCAGGGACGGTCGTCAATGCCGCAGATTGCGTGCGTGTCGCGGAGGCCGGCGGGCGTCTGATGGTCAGCCCCAACGTCGATGTCGAAGTGCTGGCGACGGCGCAGGCCTACGACATGGTCACCATGCCCGGGGTCTTCACGCCGACGGAGGCCTTTCTTGCTTTGCGTTGCGGCGCCTCGGCCCTGAAATACTTTCCGGCGTCGGTGCTCGGTCCGTCGGGGATTGCAGCGCAACTTGCCGTCCTGCCGAAAGGCGTCGTGGTCGGTGCCGTCGGCGGTGTGTCGGACAAGAATCTCGCCTCCTATGCCGTAGCCGGTGTGCGAGCCTTCGGACTCGGCTCCAGCCTGTACAAGCCGGGGATGAGCGCGAGCGATGTGCGAGACACCGCGGTCGCTTCCGTGCGTGCCTATGACGATGCCATCGCAGCCACGGGCTGAGCAGATCACGCTCCATGACGGCTTCGTGACGCTGTCTTGAAACTGTCGTCAGAGCTCGGCGTTGGAAGGGAACCAATTGTTCGTGCTCGCAAGAGTCTTGGTCCGCGCCTCCGGAACGGGCGGCCCTTGAACGCAGCTTGCGCGCATGGACCGGCTACGAACAACCGGGAGCAAGCCGGACATGACCGAATCCGTCATCCGCTTCCTGATCGGCGGCGTCATCGTTTCGACATTCGCGATCATTGGCGATGTGTTGCGTCCGAAGAGCTTTGCCGGCCTGTTCGGAGCCGCGCCCTCGGTCGCGCTGGCGACGTTGGGCGTTGCGGTTGTCACGCATGATGCCGCTTATGCGGCGGTCCAGAGCCATTCGATGATGTTCGGCGCAGCCGCGCTCTGTCTCTATAGCATGACCGTGTGCCGGCTGCTGATGCGGCAGCATATGCGCGCATTGAGCGCGAGCCTGCTCGCAACGGCCGTGTGGCTGGTCGCAGCGCTGGGACTGCAGGCGGTCCTCTCCGGAGGGGCGTGATGCTGATCCGCATCTCGCCCTCTGCGCTGAAGGACGGCAAGTGGCATGAATACGTCATCCGCTTTGCGCTGGGCGGCGCCGCCACAGTCGCGACCGGGCTCATTGCCAAAGCCTTCGGTCCTGCGATCGGCGGCCTCTTCCTGGCATTGCCGGCGATCTTCTGTGCCAGCGTCACCCTGATCGAGGCGCACGAGATCAGGCGCAAGCGCCGTCAGGGACTCTCCGGCGAGCGGCGCGGACGTGCATCGGCCGCACTCGACACCGCAGGTGCAGTGCTCGGCAGCCTCGGCATGCTGGCGTTCGCGGCCGTATTCTCTACGCTGGTTCAGTCAAGCGTCGCGGCCGCCTTCGTCGCCGCAACGACGGCATGGCTCGTTGTCTCGGTGACAGCGTGGGCGATCCGGCGCAAGCTGCGTGTTGCGGCAACGACCCGCAAAGTTGCGGGCCGTTGCGATACGTCTCGGCCGCAGCCTCCGCTGGTCAGCTGGCGGCGGCGTTGATCTCCTGCGATTCGCCTTCTTCCGCAGACTGGGTGAATGCCTGCAGCGCCTCCGCCATCTGCATGCGGCCGCCGACGCCGGTGATGACGACGTCGACCATCGTGAACGACGAGTGGAAGTGGCCGTGGGCCTTGAGCTGCCCGACCGGCACGCCGTTGGCGGCGAGCGCCTCCGCATAGGCGACGCCCTCGTCGCGCAGCGGATCGAACTCGCAGGTGACGATGTAGGCCGGCGGCAGGCCCTGCAGCTTGCCCCGCAACGGCGACGCGCGCGGATCGGTGCGATCCGCCGGCGAGCAGTAGATGTCCCAGAACCAGTACATCAGGCCGCGCGTCAGGAAATAGCCGGCCGCGTTGTCGGTGTAGGACGGCCGATCGAAGCTGCAATCGGTCACCGGGCAGACCAGCAACTGTCCGCCGATGAGAGGCCCGCCGCGATCCCGCGCGAGTTGGCAAGTGACCGCAGCGATGTTTGCGCCGGCGCTCCAGCCGGCCACCAGCACCGGTCCGTCGCGTCCGCCGAGCTCGGCGGCGTGCTCGGCCACCCAGCGCGTCGCCGCATAGCCGTCCTCGGCCGCCGCCGGGAAGCGGTGCTCGGGCGCATGGCGATAGCCGACGCTGACGAAGATCATGTTGGAGCGGCGGCACATGTCGCGGCAGAATGGATCGTCCGACTGCTCGTCGCCGAGCACCCAGCCGCCGCCATGGAAGTAGACGACGATCGGATGCGGCCCGGGCGTCGCCGGCCGATACAGCCGATAGGGCAGGGGACCGTCGGCGCCCTGCAATGTGCCATCCTTGACTTCGCCAACGGGACGTCCAGGCGGCCTCGTCGCGTTGAACTGCGCAACAAATTCGCGGGCGCCAGCCGCGCCCATTGATTCGATCGGCGGCAAGTTCATCTCGGCCAGCATGTTCAGCACCAGCCTGACATCCGGCTGCAGCCGCACGATCTCGCCGTCATTGCATTGGGACGCGCCGTTCGGACCTGACAGCTTGAAGCCGAGCATGCCGCGGCTGACGATTTCGTTGCAGATGCCGCGATAGGGGCCGACGCCGCCAGTATAGGGCATCAGGGTCTGCGGCTTGCCCGGCACGTTGGCACCAGTGTACCAGGTGTTGGCGAGCCGATGCAGCGTCACGGTCGCGCAGTCCGCCATGTGGCGTGCCCAGCCGGCCTGCGCAGTCTCCGTGGCCTCGATGGTCGTGAACCCGGCTTCGCGCAGGGCGACGAGACGATCGACGACCCAGTCGACATGCTGCTCGATCGAGACCGCCATGTTCGACAGCACCGATGGGCTGCCGGGACCCGTGATCAGGAACAGATTGGGAAAGTCTGCGACCGTGAGCCCGAGATAGGTTTGCGGTCCGTTGGCCCAGACATCCTCCAGCGATTTGCCGCCGCGCCCGGTGATCGGATGCACGGCGCGGATCGCACCGGTCATGGCATCGAAGCCGGTCGCGAACACGATGACGTCGATGTCGAAGCTGCGCCTGTCGGTCTTGATGCCATCAGCGGTGATGGATGTGATCGGCTCCTGGCGCAGATTGACCAGCGTGACATTGGGGCGGTTGAACGTCTGATAGTAGTTGGTGTCCAAGCACGGGCGCTTGGCGCCGAACGGATGGTCGTGAGGCGTGAGCGCGGCGGCGGTCTCGGGATCCTTGACGATCTCGTGAATCTTCTCGCGGATGAGGTCGGCGAGCAGCGCATTGCCGTCGGGGTCGACACCCTGGTCGGCCCAAAGCTGCGTCAGCATGCCGACGAGGTCGCCCGACGCCCACAGCTTCTCGAAGCGTTCGCGGCGCTCGGCCTCGCTCAACGCCCAGCTGAAGTCGGTGGCCGGCGGGATCGGCACGCCAGCCATCGACCAGCGCGCCTGCTCGCGCAGCCCGTTGCGATCTTCTGCGAGCTGCGCGGCGCGATCGGCCGGGAGCGGGCCGTTATGCGCCGGCAGTGCGAAGTTCGGCGTGCGCTGGAAAACCGTGAGCTGTGCTGCCTGCTCGGCGATGATCGGGATCGACTGGATGCCGGACGAGCCGGTGCCGATCACCGCGACGCGCTTGCCGCGGAGGTCGACACCGTCATGCGGCCAGCGGCTGGTGAAGTAGATCTCGCCCTTGAAGTCGTGCACGCCGTCGATCTCCGGCGGCTTCGGCTGCGACAGGCAGCCGGTCGCCATGATGTAGTGGCGGCAGGAGACGGCGGGGCCCTTGTCGGTCGTCAGCAGCCAGCGCTCCTTGGCGTCATCCCAGGAGGCGCCGAGCACGCGGGTGCTGAAGCGGATGTCGCGGCGCAGATCGTAGCGATCGGCGACAAAGCCGAGATAGCGCAGGATCTCCGGCTGGGTGGCGTATTTCTCCGACCATTGCCAGGCCTTCTCGAGCTCGGGATCGAAGGTGTAGCTGTAGTCGACGGTCTGGATGTCGCAGCGCGCGCCGGGATAGCGGTTCCAGTACCAGGTGCCGCCGACATCGTTGGCCGTATCCAGAGCCACGGTCGAGAAGCCCGCCTTGCGCAGGCGGTGCAGCAGGTAAAGTCCCGCAAATCCGGCACCCACGACGGCGACATCGACCGTCTGCGTTTCACCGCCCGACACCTCCGACGCGCGTGTCTCGACAACCCCGTCTGACATGCTGACCTCCCGATGATTTTGTGATTGGAAGAAAGGCTAGCTCTGCTCGCATGGTTTGTCAGCAGCCAAAACAGCGATCTGCGGTTGTTGCAGTGCGGGCCGTGCGGTGCGGCCGGTATGCCAGGCGCTGATTTTGCATCGCCGGTCAAAAGGCCGCGACGGAGTGGACAAGACCCTGAGAAAGCGACAGAAAGCGACCCTGCCGCGTCGCATTCACCAAGTTTCAACGCATCGCGACTGTAACAACCGCTACACTACGCCACATCCACGACTGAACCAGGCCAGGCCCATGCCGTTATCGCTTCCCAAGCAAAAGATCCGCGTTCTGCTCCTCGAGGGCGTGAACGACTCGGCTGTCCGCATGTTCGAGGCCAACGGCTATACGGAAATCGAGCGGTTGCCGAAGGCGCTCGGTTCGGCGGAGTTGAAGCGTATGCTGTCGGGCGTGCACATGCTTGGCATTCGCTCGCGGACGCATCTCACCGCCGATGTGCTGCAGGCGGCCGACCGGCTGATGGTGGTCGGCTGCTTCTCCGTCGGCACCAACCAGGTCGATCTCGATGCCGCGAAGCGGCTCGGCATCCCCGTGTTCAATGCGCCCTATTCGAACACCCGCAGCGTCGCCGAGCTGACGATCGCCGAGGTCGTGATGCTGATGCGCCGCATCTTCCCGCGCTCGGTGTCGGCGCATGCCGGCGGCTGGGACAAGTCGGCCAATGGCAGCCGAGAGGTGCGCGGCAAGACGCTCGGCATCATCGGCTATGGCAACATCGGCTCGCAGCTGTCGAACCTCGCCGAGGCCATGGGCATGCGGGTGATCTTCTTCGATCTCACCGACAAGCTCCGTCACGGCAACACCGAGCCGGTCGAGAGCCTCGACGAGCTCCTGGCGATGAGCGACGTCGTGTCGCTGCACGTGCCGGAGACGCCGGCGACCGCCAACATGATCGGCGAGCGCCAGATCCGTCACATGAAGGACGGGGCCTATCTGATCAACAATTCGCGCGGCACGGTGGTCGACATCGAGGCGCTGGCCAGCGCATTGCGCGAGGGCAAGCTCTCAGGTGCTGCCGTCGACGTGTTTCCGGTCGAACCGGCATCGAACGCCGATCCGTTCGTCTCGCCGCTGCAGGGCCTGCCCAACGTGATCCTGACCCCGCATGTCGGCGGCTCCACCGAGGAGGCGCAGGATCGCATCGGTGGCGAGGTTGCGCGCAAGCTGATCGACTATTCCGATGTCGGCTCGACCTTCGGCGCCGTGAACTTCCCGCAGGTGCAACTGCCGGCGCGCCCGACGGGCACGCGCTTCATCCACGTTCATCGCAACGTGCCCGGCGTGCTGCGCCAGGTCAACGAGGCGGTCTCGCGGCACAACATCAACATCCTCGCGCAATATCTGCAGACCGATCCCGAGGTCGGCTATGTCGTGCTCGAGACCGACGTGGTCGGCGGTGAGGGCGAGGCGCTGCTGTCGGAGCTGCGCGCGGTGGAGGGCACGATCCGCGTTCGCGTCCTGTACGATCACGACCGGCCCTGAGGCTGTGGAGGCTGCCGCGCGATGACCGGCTCGTCTGCATCGTCTTCAGCGTCGTCCGTCGTTCTCAGCACGACGGTGCCTGCGCGCGTGCTGCGCCATGATCAGCAATATGGCATGTCGACGTTGTTCTTCGCCGACGGCGAGTTGCGCGTGCCGATGGTCGACGCCGCGATCGACGCCGGCGTCTCCGTGACCATCGAGGCCCGCGACGTGTCGATCGCGCTGTCGCGGCCGATGGATGTTTCGATCACCAACCGGCTGCCCGGCCGGATCGAGGAGATCCTGCCGCTCGATCCGCCCTATGTGCGCGTGACGTTCGATCTCGGTGCGACGAAGCTGCACGCCTTGGTCACGCTGGAGTCCGTCGAGCGGCTGGCGTTGGAGCCGGATCTGTCGGCCTGGGCGATGATCAAGAGCGTCGCGATCGGACCCGGCGCGGTTCGGCCTTCGGAGCTGCCTCGGCCGCGCCGCTGGCCCGCTTCTGATAGCGGGGATCGGTAGCCTTCTGCAGCTCAGCGAGCGCCGCGGCGGTGGCCGTGCGGGTGCGCCGCTCCATCGAGCGATACAGCGCGATCAGCCGCTCGCCGAACGGCGTGATCTCGGCGCCGCCGCCCCGTCGCCCCGGATGAGTCTCGAACACCGGCGTCTCGAAGGTGCGGTTGAGCGCATCGACCATCAGCCAGCATTTGCGGTAGGAGATGCCGCTCGCGCGCGCGGCGCCGAGGATCGAGCGCTCCCGGCGGATGAAGTCGATCAGCAGCAGATCTTCGGGCGACAGACTTCCGCCGTTGCCGAAAGTGATGGTCAATGCGATCTGAGCTTCGCGCTTCATCCTATTCCGATCCGCTCGCGTTGTGAGCCGATCATGTCACGCGGGCTTCGCGCTGTCACCATGCGGCCGGACCACGCCTCGATCCAGCCGGGACGGCGCGCGACATCGACCGGGACGCATTCGGCGAACACGCCGGCGAAGCGCTTCCACGCCTCCATCATCGCGGGCGATACCGCCGTGATGATCGGAAGCCCGGCTGACATCGCCGAGCCGAAGGCGTCGGCGAGGCCTCCTCCCGTCGCCTCCTGCTTGCCGAACTTGCTGAGGATTACGACATCCGTGCCGCGCGCGATCGACTGCTGCACGGCGGCGCAGGCCAGCACCAATCCTTCGGGATCGAGATTGCAGCCCTGCGATCCCGGGCCGAGATCCTGCGAGATCGAGAACACGCGGTCGTCGTCGAGGCTGCGCAGCATCATGGCCTTGCACGGCCTGGTCTTGTCGGCGCTGCTCTCGATCACGCCGGAGACGCGCAGCCCGATGCCTGCGAGCCGCGTGGCGAGCTCATCGAGCAGCTCCTGGATGACGGTGGACGCAGCGCCCTGCAGCGCCACGATCTGACACGTCCCGACCTCAGCGACACCCATGGCAGTCCTCCTCACACGTTGGCGGAGACGCGGCCCGCCTTCCGACCGGTTTGCACGATCGCGTGGACCGCCGAGACGACGCTCGCGGCGATCGATCGCCCGCGGTCGTCCATGCCGGTCCATGCCGCGTGGCGGCCGCGCGGATCGATCTCCAGCAGCTTGACGTTGGCCGGCACGCGCAATCCGTCGCGGGCGATGCCGCGCAGTGCGCCATCGAGCGGCGCCAGCACCGGTGTGCCGCCGAGCGAGCCGAGCTGCAGTCCCTTGTAGACGCGGGTGCCGATGTCGAGCGGCGTATGCCAGACGGCGTCCTGATTGGAATAGACGAAGCGCTCGCGGCCGGCGCCGCCGAGCGCACGCGCCTTGCCGTCCGCGTCGCGCGTGGTGCCGTGCGCCACGATCGCGCCGGTGTCGCAAGGATGCGTCTCGATCGCGATGTCGCAATTGTGCCCGACCGCAAAGCGCGGTCCGATGCCGACGGCGATGCCGGCAACGCCGCGCAGATCCGGCGTGGCCAGATGCTTCTGCATCCGTGCGTCGACGATGACCGCGGGATAGCGGAACGCGATGATGTCGGTGAGATGCATCCCGGTGACGGCGACCTGGCTGGGCTCGCGATGAATGCGCACGACGTCCGCGATGCCCTCGGCCCGGCAGCCGACCACGCCGTCGATGTCGCAGGCCTCGCCATACAGGACGTCGTGGAAGGCCATGCCGCGTCGGATCACCGGCGGAAAGGCGTCGTGACAGAGGACGAGCGCGAAGCGCTCATGGTTGAGCTTGGCCGCGATCGCGGAGGCGATCTCGTTGGTGCCCAGCACCAGCGCGAGCGGCTTGGGCGCGTTCGGATGCCAAGTGACGGCGGCGGCTTTCATGCTGATGACCTCGTGTTGCGAGATCGAATGAGCAAGCCGCGGGCCAGATCGTTGCGCGCCGATCAACATGTTCATTGCATTGAGGAAAAGCAGGCAGGCCTCGGTTTTTCTGATCCAAAGATGTATTGTTTAGGATATAACATCGGATGCTATATTGTCGCTTATACAACATGTTGTGATGGTGCGGGGGAGGTCGGCGCGTGCCGATCAGGCGATGGGCTCTTCGCGGCGCACCAGCGCGACGCCCTTGACCTGGGCGTAGACGGCAAGCCCTGCCTGCAGGCCGAGCTCGTTCCACGAGCGTTGGGTGACCCGCGACAGCAATCGTGCACCCTGGCCGTCCTCGCCGAGGCCGAGCAGGGCGGTGACGCGGTGGTCCGATTGGCTGCGGATTTCCAGGATCTTCGCGCGTAGCACGTTGACGATGGTGCTGCGGCTCGGCGTTTCCAAGGCGAGGCTGACATCATCGGCCAGCACGCGCAGGCGGCGGCGTGTTCCCGACGCAAGCGGCTCGGCCGGCAGCACGAAATGCCCGCCCGGCACCGCAAGCGTCAACATGCCGTCGATGGCGTCGTGCTTCAGAACGGTGGCGTCGAGACTGACCGCTGCATCGCGGGAGAGCGCGAGCGGCAGTGTCAGGTCGGCTTGGAGCACGGACAGCGGACCTGAAGCCAGGACGCTGCCATTGCGCATCAGCACCAGCTGATCGGCGAGCCGCTCGACCTCCGCGATATCGTGGCTGATGTAGAGGATCGGCAGGTCGAGCGCGGCATGCAGCCGCTCCAGATAGGGCAGGATCTCGTCCTTGGTGATCTGGTCGAGCGCCGACAGCGGCTCGTCCATCAGCAGCAGCTTCGGCTGGCTGAGCAGCGCGCGGCCGATCGCCACGCGCTGCCGCTCGCCGCCGGACAGATGGCGCGGCGAGCGCTCCAGCAGCTTGGCAATGCCGAGCAGCGACACCACCTCATCGAAGCCGATGGCGGTGGGGCCGGACGGGCCGGGATGCCCGTACATCAGGTTGCGGCGGACGGAGAGGTGCGGGAACAGATTGGCTTCCTGAAAGACGTAGCCGATCGGGCGCCGGTGCACCGGGCGGAAGGTCTTCTCGTCCTGCCAGACGTCCCCGGCGACAGAGCATCGTCCGTCCAGGCGGTTGAGGCCGGCGATGCTGCGCATGACGGCGGTCTTGCCGCAGCCGGACGGGCCGAAGATCGCGGTGACGCCGCGCGCCGGCACCTCGAACCGCGCGTTCAGCTCGAAGCGCCCGAGCGTACCGCGGAAATCGACCTTGACGGTGCTCATGACGCGCGTCGCGTCATGTTCCTCTCGATCAGCATCATCGTCAGAATGACGCCGAACGAGAACACGACCATGCCGAGCGCCAGCACGGAGGCTTCGGTCCATTGCGAGGTCTCGACGTAGTCGTAGATCGCGACCGACAGCACCTTTGTCCTGCCGGGAATGTTGCCGCCGATCATCAGCACGACGCCGAACTCGCCGACGGTGTGGGCAAAGCCGAGGATCGCGCCGGTGAGGAAGCCGGGGCTCGCCAGCGGCACGGCGATCGTCCAGAACGCGCGCCAGGGCGTGGCCCGCAGCGTGGCGGCTGCTTCCAGGGGCTTCTCGCCCATGGCCTCGAAGGCGTCGCGGATCGGCTGCACCACGAACGGCATCGAGAACAGCACCGAGCCGATCACGAGGCCTGGGAAAGTGAAGGCGAGGGTGCGTGCGCCCCACAAGGACGCCAGCGCCCCGCCCGGACCGCTCGGGCCGAGCGCGACCAGCAGATAGAAGCCGAGCACGGTCGGCGGCAGCACCAGCGGAATCGCCACCAGGGCTGCGACCGCCTCCTTCCACCACGCCTGCGACCGCGCCAGCCACCATGCGATCGGTGTTCCCACGATCATCAGAATGATGGTCGTGATCGCTGCCAATTCGAGGGTCAGACTGACCGGTTGCCAGATATCGGCCGAGACGTGCAAGTTCATCCTTGGAAGTTCATCGACGTGAGTGCTCAACTGCCGGACTTCGGGTCCAGAGCATAGCCGAACTTCTCGATGACCGCACGGGCTTCCGGAGTCCTGAGGAAGGTCAGGAACGCGGTCGCCGCCTCGTTGCCGGCAGATGCCTTCAGCAGCACGGCGTCCTGACGGATCTCGCTGTAGAGGTTCTGCGGCACCAGCCAGCGCGAGCCGCCCGCATTCGGCATCAGCTGCGACAGTGCGACGAAGCCGACCTCGGCATTGCCGGTATCGACGAACTGGAACGCCTGCGAGATCGTGTTGCCCTGCACGATCTTGGGCTTGATTGTCTCATAGAGATTGAGCGCCTTCAGCGTCTCCACTGCAGCCGCGCCATAGGGCGCGGCGGCGGGATTGGCGATCGACAGCTTGTTGAACGCGTTCGCCTTCAGCGTTTCCTCGCCTTTCACCGCGTTCGGGTCCTTGCTCCACAGCACGAGCTTGCCGATCGCGTAGGTGAAACGGCTCCCGGCGACGCCGAGGCCCTCGTCGACCAGCTTCTTCGGCCGTTCGTCGTCGGCGGAGAGCAGGATCGCGAACGGCGCGTTCTCCTTGATCTGGGTGTAGAACTGTCCGGACGCGCCGAAGCTCAGCACCAATTCGTGTCCCGTCTTGGCCTTGAACAGACCGGCGATCTCCTTGGCCGGCTCGGTGAAGTTGGCGGCCACGGCGATGTTGGCGCTCCCGGCGAACGCATTTGCGCCAGTCAGGAGAGCGGCAGCCGCGCACAGGGCAGCGGCGACGAAGCGCATCGATCTCATCACAATTGTCCTCGTTCATATCGCAGAGACGGGTTCGCTTCGGTGAATTGCAAGTCCCGTTCCGGCGCAGCGCCTGTACCGATGCCGTGCTATATTCATTCGTATACATCAAAATAGACAGGTCGGCGACGTCCCGTCAACCCGAGGGGCCCCTCGGGCAAACGCGATGGGCGTCAGTGTACGACTTTCGACAATCGAGGCTGAAGCGATGTTGGAAACATGACGGCCCGAGAGCCGGGGTTCTCGGGCCGGCGCGAGACTAAGCCATCCGCTCCCAGAGCTGCCGCACCAGCATGCCCGCACGCTTCTCGATCGCCGCGGCGGCATCGAGCGCGAGATCCTCGCGATAGCGGCCGGCGATCAGCTGCACGCCGATCGGCTGGCCATTGTGAACCGCCACCGGCACCACCGCGCCGGGCAGCCCGAGCACGTTGATGGCCGAGATGAAGCGGATCTCGTTGAAGAAGATTTCGCGCACGCGCTCCGGGCTTACCGTGTCCTCGCGCGGGCCCGGCGTCGGCTTGACCGTCGTCGGCGCCAGCACCACCGGATAATCCTCGAAGAACAGCTGCCAGGCGCGGATATGGGTGGAGCGCTGCGCCGTCGCGTTCATCCAGCCCGCGAGGTCGAGGATCTCGGCCTTGGCCCGCATCCCGCCCCACGCCTTGTGGAAGTCTTCCGAGGTGACGGCCAGCATCTTGGCCTCCTGCATCACGACCACCTCGGTGGTGATGACGTCGCACCAGGTCTGCCAGACGCCGGAGATGTCGGGGACCTCGACCTCGCTGACCCGGTAGCCGGAGCGTTCCAGATGATCGGCGGCCTGCCGCAGCGCGGCCTGCACCGAAGGATCGACGTCCATGTCATCGGGGATCTTGGCGAGCGCGACCTTGATCGGCCGCTTGGGCTTCTCGCCCTCGAGCGGGGCCGGCACCCACCAGGGATCGCGCGGATCGCGCCGGCTCATCACCTCCAGCGCCAGCCTGACGTCGGCGACGCTACGCGCCAGCGGGCCCTGCGACGACATCAGATGCGCCAGCATCGGCCGCTCGGCCGCGGCGCTTTCGTTGTAGGCCGGGATGCGCCCCTGCGTCGGCTTGATCGTGACAACGCCGTTGCAATGCGCCGGCCAGCGCAGCGAGCCGCCGATGTCGTTGCCATGCGCGATGGTGCCGATACCGGCGGCGACCGCAGCTCCAGCGCCGCCCGACGAGCCGCCGCAGGTGATCTCGGGATCCCACGGGTTCAAGGTCAGTCCGTGCAGCGGGTTGTCGGTGAAGCCGCGGAATGAGAATTCCGGCGTGTTGGTGAGGCCGAGCACGATCGCGCCCGCGTTCTTGAGGTTGCGCACGACGGGCGCGTCCGACGGCGCGATGATCCCCATCTGCGCCGGAACGCCGTTGGGGTTTGGCCGTCCCTGGTAGTCGACGTTCTCCTTGATGGTGACGGGCACGCCATGCAGCAGGCCGTCCTTGTTGCGCGCCTTGTCCGCGGTGCGCGCAGCTTTCAATGCTTCTTCGGACAGATCGACGACGACCGCATTCAGCTTCGGATTGACCTCATGCATGCGCGCGATGTGCGCCTCGGTCACCTCGACCGAGGAGACCGCGCCCGAGCGGATCGCAGCGGCGGTGTCGAGCGCCGACCACTGCCAAACCGGTCCTCTCGGCAGCCGCGGCTTCGGCGCGGTGGCCCTCGCCTGTGGTCTGGCCTGCGGCTTCGCCTTTGCGGGCTTCCGGTTGGCCGTGGCGCGCGCGGCCACGCGCTTCTGAGCCGGCTTGGCGGTCTTCGCCGCCGGCTTCTTCCTTGTCGCTGTTTTCGCCATCGTGTTCCCCCCCAGTGTATCTCTCAAACGACCGACATGGTCAGCGGCGGCTCGACCTCGGCGGGCAGCGGGCTGACATAGGGCGTGCGCAGCGTCCGCTTCTTCAGGTCGGCCTTGGCGGCTGCGATCAGCGCCGGCTCATTGAGCGCCTTGATGCCGAGACCGGCCATCGCCTTGGCGGCCTGCACCATCGCCTTGTGCGCGGCCGGCGTCTTGCCTTGCGCAACGACCTGCCAGGTGTGGAACGGCGTGCCGATCGCCACCGTCGGCGCGTGCACCTGCACCGTTGGCACCACCCAGCTGACGTCGCCGACATCGGTCGAGCCGATCTGCGGATTGCGCTTGGCGTTCAGCGGCACCAGGAAGTCGGCCAGCGGCTTGTCGGTCGGGTCCATGCCGATGCTGTAGTAGACGGATTCGATGTCCTTGTCGGTCAGGGTCGCCTGGATCTGACCGGCGAAATCCTTGTCGCTCGCGTCGAAATGCGGCGGCCCGAGCTCCTCCATGATCCCGTGCAGCGCCTCTTCGAGCGGCGTGTTGGGCAGGATGTTGGAGACCGCCGAGATGATCTTCATCTCGACCCTGGTCTCGGTCATCATCGCGGCACCTTGCGCGATCTTGTGCACGCGCCCGACCAGCTCGTTCATGCCGGGCAGGTCGCGCGCGCGGATCGAGTAGCGGACGCGCGCATGCGCCTGCACGACGTTGGGCGCAATGCCGCCGGTGTCGAGCAGCGCGTAATGCACGCGGGCGTCGCTCGGCATGTGCTCGCGCATGTAGTTGACGCCGACATTCATCAGCTCCACCGCGTCGAGCGCGCTGCGGCCGAGATGCGGCGAGGCGGCCGCATGCGAGGTGCGTCCGGTGAAGATGAAGTCCGCGCGCGTGTTGGCGAGAGAGGGCGTCATCACCACTTCCCAGAAGCTCGACGGATGCCAGGTGATCGCGATGTCGGCATCCTCGAACGCGCCTGAGCGCACCATGAAGGCCTTTGCGGCGCCGCCTTCCTCGGCAGGGCAGCCGTAGTAGCGCACGCGTCCCGGAACCTTGTTGGCGGCGAGCCAGTCCTTCACGGCGGTTGCCGCGAGCAGCGCCGCCGAGCCCAGGAGATTGTGGCCGCAGCCATGGCCATGGCCGCCGGTCTCGATCGGACGATGTTCGGCGACGCCGGCCTCCTGGCTGAGGCCGGGCAGGGCGTCGTATTCGCCCATGAACGCGATGACCGGACCACCTTCGCCCCATTCGCCCATCAGCGCGGTCGGGATGCCCGCGACCTTTTCGATGATCCGAAAACCCTGGTGCTTCAACTCGGCGAGGTGTTCGGCGGACGAGCGGGCCTCGGTGTAGCAGACCTCGGGCATGCTCCACACCCGGTCGCTGAGCTCGATGAAACGGGTCTTGATCGCGTCGACGCCGCGCCAGATCTCGCTGCGGTTGTCCATCTCCGGTCCTTGTCCTCTGCTGCCGATAGGGAGCCGGTATGGTTATCAGCTAAGTTCCCTGACGCCTAGCGATCCGCCGCGAGAGCAGCCATGCGGCGCGCGGCAAGGCGCGGTGGAGCGCGCGTCATCCTTTGAGCAGATGATGCTGCGATTGGATGCAGCGCGATGCTTTCGGCGGCGCAGCGAGAAGGGTGGGGACGCCGTCCTCAAATTTCGGAACTGCCGCCGTGCGCCGTTACCGCACCCGTCCAGGAACGATCGTGGTCGCGTCCTGTTCTCGTGTCAGGAGTGCGACCGCCATGCGTGCAGGACCCATCACTATCATCGTCGCATTGCTGCTGATTCTCGCGGCCGCCGTCGTCTTCGCCTATCAGGGCATGACCTTGCCCGGCGATCCGATGCCGACCGAGGGCTGGATCGCGCTCACGCTCGGCGTGGTGTTTTCGCTCATCGTGGGGATCGGGCTGATGGTGCTGTTGTTCTACAGCAGCCGCAAGGGCTACGACGAGCCATCACAGTTCGGGGCTGATGATCATCGCGACTGAGACCGCTCAAGCCGGATGCGGCGGATGCTGTGTCCGCGGATGCCGGTCGTGAAGCAGCTTGGCGAGTTCGTGCCTCAGATCGTCGTGACCGCGCATCGCCGTCTCGAACAGCGCTTCCTGGATGTCGCGCGGCATGTCGCCCCAGACGCCGATGGCGGCGTTGCCGAGCAGCTCTGCGAACCGGTTGTCGTCCATGCGGCACCTCCGGACGATCTGACGCCCGAGGACGGCAAAGGTTCCAGGCCAGGTTATTGCGTGGTGAACAGGACAACCGCAATCGCAACGGAGAGCGCGATCGCGGACACGGTCCCCGTGGTCGACAGCACGCCCATGCGCCGCAGCGCCGCTGCAAACACGATGATGATCGGGGTAGCGGTGACGAGGCCGAGCTGCGCTTCGGTCATGGACATGCTCCTGATGTCGATCCGGTAGCGCATCCAGGCGCCGTGCTGTTTGTGCGCCGACAAAGAGCATGTCTGCCGCCCCGATTAGCTTTGCCGACATCTGATCGGAGGTGGCGGTGTCGGCACTCACATACGAACCGGAACCAACGGAGCGCTGGGGCGTGCTCGACGGGTTGCCGGGCGACCCCATGATGTGGGTCCTGATCCTCAGCGAGCTTGTCGCTTTCGGCCTGCTGCTCGGCGCCTTCGTCGTGGCGCGCGCAGTCAATCCAGTCGTGTTCGCAGCCGGGCAGGCCATGCTGGACGGACCTCTCGCCGCATTGAACACGATCGTGCTTGTGACGAGCGGGTGGGCTGCGGCGCGCGGGGCGGCGGCGGCGAGAGGCGGATCGCCGGCCACAGCACGGCGTTGGATCATGCTGGCGATCCTGCTCGGCACGGCCTTCATTGCCGTCAAGCTGACCGAGTATGGCAGGGAGATTGCCGCCGGCGCAGGCCTGGAGACGTCGCCGTTCTTCACGCTCTATTTTCTGCTCACGGGCTTCCATCTGCTTCACGTCGTACTCGGGATGGTCATCCTCGGAATCGTCGGTCGTCATGCCGCGCCCACCAGCGTCGAGACCGGGACGGCGTTCTGGCACATGGTCGATCTGGTCTGGATCGTGATGTTCCCGATCCTCTATCTGGTGGGATGAGTCATGGTCCGCGATCGCCTCACGCTCGCCTGGCTTCAATTGCTGAGCTTCGCCGTTGCCACGCTCGCGGCCTCGCTGCTGCTGCCGAATCGCTGGCTCGCCGATGCCCTCGTGCTCGCGCTCGCATTGGCAAAGGGCAGGGTGATCGTGCTGGATTTTCTCGGCCTGCGCCATGCGCCCGCGCTGTGGCGCGGCCTGCTCGCATCGTGGCTCCTAGGCCTGGTTGCGCTCGCCGGGCTGGCGGTGGCGCTCCGCGCGCTGGTCTGACGGGCCATCGCCGTGCTGCTTGCGCCGCGACAAAGAGACTCCCGGCAGTGCCGGTAGATTGCCTTCACCATCGACCTTCACCAAAACGGAAAGGACGTGTCATGGCGGAACGCCTGACCAAGTCGGCCGCACGGAACGTCTTCTACGGCGGTTCGGCCTTCTTCTTTGCGATCTTCCTCGGGCTCACAGCGCACAGCCACTACTACATGGTCACGACCTCGACCAATGCGTCGACGCTGTCCGACGGAGTCGCTCGCGGCAAGCACGTCTGGGAGAGAAACTCCTGCATCAACTGCCATACCCTGCTCGGCGAGGGCGCCTATTTCGCGCCAGAGGTCGGCAATGTCTGGGACCGCTGGGGCGGCAGGCAGGACCCGGCCGCCGCGCGCGAGATGCTGAAATCCTGGATGCAGTCGCAACCCTCCGGTGCGCCCGGCCGCAGGCAGATGCCGCAGTTCAATCTGTCCGACCAGGAGCTCAACGACCTCGCCGACTTCCTGCAATGGACCGACACGATCAAGCGCCAGGACTGGCCGCCGAACAAGGCCGGCTGAGCCGGCATCCCGTCCCCGTCATGAGAGAGATCCGCGATGAGATATGAGACCCAGAAGGTCGCGATGCTGTATTTCTACGGCGCGCTGACGCTCTTCCTCGCCCAGGTCATCTTCGGCCTGCTCGCCGGCACCATCTACGTGCTGCCGAACACGCTGTCGGTCCTGCTTCCCTTCAACATCGTCCGCATGATCCACACCAACGCGCTGATCGTGTGGTCGCTGATCGGCTTCATGGGCGCCACCTACTTCCTGCTGCCCGAGGAGACCGAGACCGAGCTCTACAGCCCGCTGCTCGCTAAGATCCAGTTCTGGATGTTCTTCGGCGCGGCCGGCACGGCCGTCGTCGGCTATCTCTTCCACTACCATGAGGGCCGTGAGTTCCTCGAGCAGCCCTTCATCATCAAGGTCGGCATCGTCGTCGTCTGCCTGATGTTCCTGTTCAACGTCACGATGACCGCCCTGAAGGGTCGCAAGACGACGGTGACCAACATCCTGCTGTTCGGTCTGTGGGGCGTCGCGATCTTCTTTTTGTTCGCCTTCTACAACCCAGCCAATCTCGCCGTCGACAAGATGTACTGGTGGTACATCGTCCATCTCTGGGTGGAGGGCGTCTGGGAGCTGATCATGGCCTCGATCCTGGCCTTCCTGATGATCAAGCTCAACGGCATCGACCGCGAGGTGGTGGAGAAGTGGCTCTACGTCATCATTGGCCTGGCGCTGTTCTCCGGCATCCTCGGCACCGGCCATCATTTCTACTGGATCGGCGCGCCCGGCTATTGGCAGTGGATCGGCTCGCTGTTCTCAACGCTCGAGGTCGCGCCGTTCTTCACCATGGTGATCTTCACGGTGCAGATGACGCTCAAGGCGGGACGCAAGCATCCGAATCGCGCCGCGCTGCTGTGGTCGGTCGGCTGCTCCGTCATGGCGTTCCTCGGCGCCGGCGTGTGGGGCTTCCTGCACACGCTGTCCAGCGTGAACTACTACACCCACGGCACCCAGGTGACCGCCGCGCACGGCCATCTCGCCTTCTTCGGCGCCTATGTGATGCTCAACCTCGCGGTCATGGCCTATGCGGTGCCGCAGCTGCGCCAGCGTGCGCCGTATAATCAGTGGCTCTCGATGGCGAGCTTCTGGATCATGTGCACGGCGATGATGACGATGACCTTTGCGCTGACCTTCGCCGGCATCATCCAGGTGCATCTGCAGCGCGTGCTCGGCCAGAGCTACATGGACGTGCAGGACCAGCTCGCGATGTTCTACTGGGTTCGGCTCGGCTCCGGTGTGTTCGTGGCGATCGCGGCGCTGATGTTCGTCTGGGCCGTGCTGGTGCCCGGCCGCGCCAAGCAGGCGATCATCCCCGGCGCCCTGCAGCCGGCGGAGTAAAACCCCGCAGGCGGCGGCTCCGATGCCGCCGCCTGCATCCCCCGATTCGGAGAGTGATCATGAAGCTCGTGCTGCACGCGATCGATACCGTCCTGTCGTTCCCCTCGTACACGCCGACCGGCAATGAATGCGCGCTGTTCGAGCATGCGTTCCGACATCGCTTACCGGTGCTGCTGAAGGGGCCGACCGGCTGCGGCAAGACCCGCTTCGTCGCGCACATGGCGGCGCGACTGGGCCTGCCGCTGCACACGGTCGCCTGTCACGACGACCTCACCGCCGCCGACCTCACCGGGCGATATCTGCTCAAGGGCGGTGACACCGTGTGGACCGACGGCCCGCTGACCCGCGCGGTGCGCGAGGGCGGCATCTGCTATCTCGACGAGGTCGTCGAGGCGCGGAAGGATGTGACCGTCGTGCTGCATCCTCTCACCGACGACCGCCGCATTCTTCCGCTGGAGCGCACCGGCGAGGAGCTGCTCGCGCCCGACGGCTTCATGCTGGTGGTGTCCTACAATCCGGGTTATCAGTCGCTGCACAAGGCGCTGAAGCCATCGACACGGCAGCGCTTCATCGCCATCGAATTCGGCTTCCTGCCCGCCGAGCAGGAGATCGCGGTGGTTGCCGCCGAGAGCGGGCTGGCGCCGGAGCGCGTTCGGCCGCTGGTGGCGCTCGCGCATCGGCTGCGAGCGCTGCAAGGCCATGACTTGGAGGAGGGCGTCTCGACGCGGCTCCTGGTCTATTGCGCGACGCTCGTCGCTGCCGGAGCATCCATCGCGGACGCCGTGCTCGCCGCGATGATCGAGCCGCTCACCGACGACGCCGACGTCAAGGCCGCGTTGCGCGAGGTCGCGCATGCCGTGATCGGGTGAGCCATGCTCGACTTCCTCGAACTGGAGGAGACCGTCGGCCGCGCCTGGCATCGCCTGGTCGGCACGACCTCGAGCTATCCGGTCCATCCGGATCAGGCCGTCGCCCTGAACGAGATCAGCGGCCGCATCGCCGTGATGTTCCGCGCGCTGGGCGGCGAGAGCGGCGTGCAGGTCGCCGGAGCCAAGGCGCGCAAATCGGGCCATCGGCTCGGCTGGCGCCAGCGCATTGGCCTCGGCGACGAATGCCTCGATCAGGCCGGGCGCGATGGCGCCACCGTGTTCCTGCCGGAGACCATCGCGCTGCTGCCGGGTCGCGCGCTCAATACGCAGCTCTATCACTGGCTCGCGGCGTGGTTCGCGACCATGGCGGTCGAGCCGATCGCGGAGCGCGATCCGCTGCGGCATGATCTGCTGGCGCTGCGCCGGGCCTGTGAGACGACCTCGCTGGTGCTGGCGCGCTTCCCTGGACTGGCGCGTCCGCATGCGCAACTCGCCGAAGCGCTGGCTGTGGCGCGTCCGCGGCGGCCGCTGCCTCGGCTCGAGCAGCAGGTCGAGCACATCGTCATGGCCCTGCTCGGCGCCGGCGCGCCGCCCAAGGGCGCGCTGTGGAATGCGGTCATCGCTGGCGGCGCGTTGCCGGAGGCCGCCCCGCCCGGCTATCGGCCGATGCTGCCGTGTCCGCTGTGGGGCGATTGCTGGAGCCGCGATGCCGTTGCCGCGGCGCGCGAGGACGACGAGACGCAGACGCCCGCAGAGCAGGAGGGTGCACCCGACACCCGCAAACGCTTCGCGCGGCGCGAGCGCGACGACACGGCCAAGCGCGATCCATTCATTCTCAACCGCTTCGAGAAGATCCTGGCGATGGCGGAGATGGTCAATGTCGATCGCCCTTCCGACGATACCGACGATGACGACGCCCGCAAGGCTGCCGACGATCTCGATGAGCTCGCGATCGCCAGGCGCAAGGGGCGTCCGGCGAGCAAGCTGAAGTTCGATCTCGACCTGCCGCCCGAGGCGGTGGACACGGCCCGGCTCGACAGCGGTCGGCTGTATCCCGAGTGGAATTATCGCAGCGGGGCCTATCTGCCGGACCATTGCCGCGTCGTGACCGGCGATGCCGCCGAGGCGGGCGAGGCGTGGTCTCCGGACGATGCGATGCGCCGGCGCATCCGCAGCGTGCGGCGCAGGTTCGAGACCTTGCGGCCGCGTCATGAGGTGATGCGCGCGCAGGCCGACGGCCACGACCTCGACATCGACGCGCTGGTGCGCGCGCGCAGCGATCTCAATGCCGGCCATGGCGGACTTGATCGCGTGCATCTGGCGATGCGCCCGCTCGCGCATGATCTCGCGGTGACTCTCCTGGTCGACGTGTCCCTATCGACCGATGCGTGGATCGACGGCGTGCGCGTTCTCGACGTCGAGAAGGAGGCGCTGCTGGTGCTGGCGCATGGGCTGTCGGCCTGCGGCGACAGCCACAGCATTCTCACCTTCACCTCGCGGCGCAACTCATGGGTCCGCCTGGAGACCGTGAAGGCATTCGACGAGCCGATGAGCGGGCGGGTCGAGCGCCGCATCGGCGCGCTCAGGCCCGGCTACTATACGCGTATCGGCACGGCGGTGCGTCATGCCGCCAGCCAGCTCGCCGAGCGATCCGAGCGCAAGCGCCTGCTGCTGGTGCTGACCGACGGCAAGCCGAACGACGTCGATCACTATGAGGGACGGTTCGCGATCGAGGACACGCGCAAGGCGGTGCAGGAAGCGCGGCGCGGCGGCGTCGCGGTGTTCGGCGTGACCATCGATGCGTCGGCGCAGTCGTATTTTCCCACCCTGTTCGGCCGCGGCGGCTACGCCATCGTCGGCAACATCAGGCGACTGCCCGCCGCGCTGCCGGCGCTGTACCGGCAGCTCGCGCATTGAAGGCGAGAGGCGCACTGCCGCCGTACCGACGACCGATACCGGCCAGCTGATCGAAGGGGTCCGGCCCTCAGGTCGCCGGCTCGCGCAGATTGCGCAGCGGCACCGGCAGGTGGCCCATCAGCTTGTCGAACTCGCCGGGATCGAGCTTCTCCCAGAGAATTTCGAAGATGCCGCGCGCAGCCGTGAGCGGATCGACCGGGAATTGCGGCGGCAGTTGGCGGAAGATGTCATCGACGAAATATTCGAGATGGCGGTCCTTGGTCGGGGTTGCCGCGTGGTGCCAGCCCTCGTAGTAGATCCCGCGAATGAGCATCGGCAACTGGGCGCCGAAATTCACGGCGACGGCCATCGGCATACGGTCGCGCAGCACATGCAGCACGGCACGCAGTGCGTTGTAGGCCTGCTGCCGGCTCGCCAGCGCGAGGCGTTGCTCGATGGCCTTCAGCCAGATGTTGGTTTCCTGGACGGTGTGATCCAGGGCGGTCACGCCGGTCTCGCTCATGTGGTTCTCCATGATGACAAGTGCACAGGACCGTTCGAGGGACGCCGAACGAGGTAACGGCAAGGCCTGATTCGCTTGAACGCCTTGTCAGTAGGTGGTGCGTTCGGGTCGGTCATGTTGACCTGCATCAAATCACGATGTCGTGGTTGGACCGTGAGGTAAATGGCGGGTCAACGTCCGGCGCAGTCGTTTACGATCCCTTGCTACCGCAGCGGCACCGGCGGTCGGCAAGCCCATCCGTCATCTTACGGGGATCGTCGTGGTCCCGTGCACGGCACGTGACAATGGTCAGCAGTTCACTCTGACAAACAGCCATCGACAAACAGCCATCGACAAACAGAACGTCTACAAATCAGCACGTCGCGATCTCGCGGCGCCTATCGCGCCCGAGTCTTGCTTGACGGAGCCCTCTTCAAGTGAGAGGGCGCAGGGAAGGCCGGGAGCTCGCCGCCCCCGTGGCCCCCGTGCGGAAAGAATGCACGGGGCAGGAACCACAGGTTCGGCTGAGACATCCCGGCCTTCCCTGCGCGATAGTGTTACGGCTTATACGCATTCTCCCCGGTGAACGGGCTGTCTTGCCACCGTCACCCGCGCGAGGCTGAAACCTCGTCACGAGCTTGACGCCAGCGTCGCGGCGCCAGGACCATGCGACTTCGCCGTCCGCGCCGTGCCGTTCGTCCGCAGGCATGACACCCGCTGCGACACGTCGCGTCCATCGCATCCCGCACTCCACGTCTCGTGACGTTCGCGACACGCCCCTCTTCATGAGGCGGGATGCGCGGAAATGTCGTCCTGATTTGCCCGACGAGGCTGGGCAAGAACTCAGTGTTCACGGTAAGATTTGGAGGCATGACGAATCGGCCGTTCAAGAGCGGCGAGAGCCGCGATCAAGAGAGCCTGCTTCCGCCTCGGATTGAGGATTATGTCGGGCCGGACAATCCGGTTCGTGCGATTGACAGCTACGTCAACGCCCTCGATCTTGCCAAGCTTGGCTTCCGCCACGCCAAGCGGAGGGGATTGGGTGTCGGGCAGCCGCCGTACGATCCGGCGGACCTGCTGAAGCTTTATCTCTATGGTTATCTGAACCAGATCAGATCGTCGCGCCGGCTCGAGCGTGAAGCCGGCCGCAATCTGGAGCTGATCTGGCTGTTGAGGAACCTGAAGCCCGGCTATCGGACGATTGCGAACTTCCGCAAGGAGAACTGGGCTGCCTTGAAGGCGGCGAACCGTAGCTTCGTCCTGTTGCTGCAGGAGATCGGGCTGATCGGCGGGACCCTGGTCGCGGTCGATGGCGCGCTGTTCCACGGCAATGCCAGCAAGGACAGCATCTTCACGCGCGGGAAGCTCGCCAAACAGATCGCCAAGCTCGATGAGGAGATCGAGGCGTACGGCAAGTCTCTCGACACCAACGACGCGACGGAAGCCCAGCGGCCCGGCGACGGCAAGGATGACAACAAGGATGGAGGCGATGTCGGGGACAAGATCAAGGAGCTGATGGCCAAGCGTGAACGCGCACAGTCCGATCTGGAGAACCTGGACAAAGGCGACAAGGGACAGGTGTCGAAGACCGATCCCGATGCGCGGCTGCTGAGCAAGGGCGACCAGACGATCGCAGGCTACAATGTCCAGAGCGTCGTCGACGACAAGCATAAGCTGATCATCGCCAGCGAGGTCGTCAATCGCAGCGATACAGGACACCTTCATATGATGGCGAAGGCGGCCAAGGAGGGCCTCCAGGTCGAGGCGCTGCAGATACTGGCGGATGTCGGCTATTACAACAGCGGGGATCTCAAGGCTTGCGAGGATGACGGCATCACCGCCTATGTCCCGCTGCATCACGGCAATGGCAAGAAGCACGGTCGCTTCACGCGAGGTGACTTCACCTACAATTCCGCAACCGACACCTATCAGTGTCCCGCAGGCCAAGCGCTGCATCCAACGAAGAAGCTCTGGAAGAATACGAGCGGCAGGATGGAACGCCGCTACCTGGCCTCCGTAGCGACTTGCGGCATCTGCCTCCTCAAGGCGTCTTGTCTCTCTGCGAAGGCAAAAAGCCGCAGCGTCTCTCGATGCGAGCACGAAGAGGTGCTGGATCGTCACCGCCAGAGGATGGCGAGCGAACAGGCCGGCCGATTGATGCGCCGCCGCTCAGCCATCGTCGAGCACCCGTTCGGCACGCTCAAGTGCCGCGCCGGCTATCAGCACTTCCTTGTCCGCGGCTTCGACAAGGTTCGCGGGGAATGGAGCCTCATGGCGCTCTCCTACAACCTCACCCGCGTCCTCAACATTCTCGGTTTCGACGACTTCCTCGCCCGCATCGCCGAATGGGCTCTTGCAGCTCTACATGCCACTTCTGGCAAGGCAAGGGGCGCATGGGAGGCGATTTCGTTTGCCCTCATCCGGTTCTGGACCATGATGCAGTCATGGCTCGAAATTGCACCGCGCCGAGCCCTCTCAGCCCCCTAATTCGGATTCTTGCCCAGCCTCGACGGTGCAAGCTGTTTATCTGCGGCAGACTGGCACGACGGGCAATTCGCGCATGGCGGTCATGCTGATTCGTTCGTCCGATGGCCCCGAGATTTTGCGTCTACCCGTGCTCAGTCGCAGAGCGCATCTCGAGTTGGAATCGGGCTGCTGCCTTGGGGGCGGCGCGAGGTGGGCGCTGAGAGACGCGCGACCACGGCGCTCCTCGTTCGCGGTGGCGAGCAGGATGCCGAGCGACCGGAACGTTCGCGTCGCAAGTCCGGAACTTGCGCGACTCGTTCGCGCTGAACATCCCGAGATCATCGCGGGCCGGCGCTGCGCCGTCAGGTTGAACCCGTAATCGCCCTGCTTGTGAAGAACACGTCTTCGCTTGCTCGTCGCGACAGACTCACCTTACATCGGAGTCGTCCGAGGCGGAGAGATCGCGCGCTCGACACCCCTTTCAACTCACGAATCGACGTCGGCTCGCAATGCTCAAGTCTGCCCAAGAGAAGTCTGTTCACAACAAGCCTGCTCAAGACAAATCCGGCAACGACCTTCCGCTGACCGGCTATGCCGTCGTGGTCGATGGTCAGATCAAGACCGAATTCAAGACCAAGGATGGCGCACACAATGGCGCGCATGACCTCAAGCGCCGGTTTCCGATGTTGCAGATCAGGGTGTACGACGCGGAGACGAAGCAGACCCACGACATCGAACTGACGCGGGCGTGAGACCGGCCTGCCGCGCGGGCCGTGGTGTTGTGAGGACGCAAGGCCGTTGCACCTTGTCGAGCCCGCAATCGCTGTCGATGTTTGAGTGCATGGAGAGCATGCTCCTGATGTAGCCGAGGGTGCGGTGTCGGTCGCCGCGTCCTCACCCCTGTGGGAGAGGGCGCACTATCGCGCAGGGGCGTGCGGTCTGAGGTGCAAGCAGGCGACTGTCGGCCTGCGCGCCCGATACGCCGGGATGGGCTGTTGCGGTGGCTGCGTGATATGAGCCGATCTGCCTCATCTCCGACCATGCGAGCAGCCATCATGACCGAAACCGCCTGGAACAGACTTTCCGCCGCAGCGCTTCGCGCGCTCGCGGCCCGAGACGCGATCGTGCTGTTGCCGGTGGCCTCGACCGAGCAGCACGGCCCGCATCTGCCGACGGGAGTTGACGACTTCCTGTGCAGCGAGGTCTGCCGTCGCACCGCGCTGGAGCTGACTCCAGACCATCCCATCGTGGTCGCGCCGACCGTTTGGTGCGGGCTCGCCGACCATCACGTTCCGTTCGGTGGCACCTTCACCCTCAGTCTCTCCACCTACCACGCCGTGCTCAGAGACCTGTGCCGCTCGATTCTGAATGCCGGCTTCCGCCGCATCGTGATCGTCAACGGTCATGGCGGCAACATCCAGGCGCTGGCCACCCTCACCGGCGAACTGACGCGCGAGCTCAATGCGCCGATCGCGACGACGACCTATTTCATGGAAGGGCGGGAGACCATGGCCAAGGTCCTCGAGGATCAGGAGGGCGTGATGCATGCCTGCGAAGCCGAGACCTCGATGATGATGGCGGCTCATCCCGGCCTCGTCGACGCGGCGAGGCTCGACGCTGCCTTTGGGCCGAGCTTCGACATCATGGGCTCGCTGGTCCCGTCGCTGAAAATGTTCAGATCGTTCGCCGACATCACCACCTCCGGCGTCGCAGGCGATGCGCGCAAGGCATCTGCTGCAAAGGGCGAGAAGCTGCTCGCCGGCTGCGCGACGGCCCTGGCGGCGCGATTGCGGGCGGGCGAGCCATGGTCGACTGCACCAATTCCGCCGCCAGCCGCAAGACGACAGTGACGCGGAGCACCATCCCGAGAAGCCCGTCGCAGGCGGGCGTTTCGGATGATGGGCCGCAAACGATACGTCCACGGGTTTGATGGACGCATGCCGATCGGCAAGCTCAGCCGCGCTGCGCGGAAGCGGCGAGGCTCGGAGCCCCGATCGCGTCGAGGCCGTCCGCAAGACTGCGGCTCGCGTTTCGCACCTCGCTGCGAAACGTCTTCGCCAGGTTCGACAGCGGCCGCGCCTCCGACCACAGCACATAGGCCGAGACTTTGGTGCTCGGCGTGAACGGCCGTACCACGAGATCATGCGCGCCCTGGCGCGGCGAGAATGGATCGACCACGGCGACGCCGACGCCGGTCGAAGCCAGCACGCAGGCCGTGTTGCAGTAACGCACTTCGACGGTCGGCTGGAAGTCGGCATCGGCTTGCCGGAAGCTCTCGCGCACGGCTTCGCCGAGGCGCGTGCCGCGTTCGAGGCCGATCAGCGGGAAGCCGGCGAGATCCCGCGCTGAAATCACGTCGCATTCGGCAAGCGGATGCCGGGCCGGCATCACGCACACCATCTCCCCGGTATGCACGACCTCATGGGCGATCCCGGGATGATCGGACAGTCCGAGCGCGAAGCCGAGCTCGGCGACGTTGCCGAGCACGCCCTCGATGATGCCTTCGTAGCGGCGCACGTCGAAGAACATCCGCGTCTGCGGCCGGCGCCGCAGGAAGCCTGACAAGGTCGGCGGGATGATGCTGTAGGCGAGCGGCGGCGTGGCGACGATCGACAGATGACCCGTCTTCTGCTCGCGCAGGTCACGCACGCGGTTTTCCAGCCGGGCGTGCAGGGTGAAGATCGCCTCGCTCTCCTCATAGAGCGTCATCGCCTCGGGTGTCGGGAACAGCCGGTTGTTGACGCGCTCGAACAGGGTGAAGCCGGCCTGCGCCTCCATCGCCTTCAGCGCATTGCTGATCGCAGGCTGCGACAGCGCGAGCTCCTCGGCGGCAGCGACCGTGGTGTGGTGGCGGATGACCGCCCGCAGGATCTCCAACTGGCGCAGGTTCATGGCATGGTCGCCCTATTAGCCCGGGTGATGGTCTCGGCCAAAATATCATAGACCGAGGTCGTCCCGACTGGTTGCAATTCCTGCGCCGGTTTCGCTTCATTGATGCTTCTCTTGCGCGTCGCAGAGGGCGGTGCTGCCGCCTGCTGGAAAGGCATGACGCACAGATCGGAGGCAGAGTTTTGAGCCGTATCTTCCGCGCCGCCGCCGCCCAGATGGGGCCGACCCAGCGCGCCGACAGCCGCGGGCACACGCTGTCGCGCATGATCGGGCTCCTGGAACAGGCGGCCGCCCAGGGCGCGAAGCTGGTGGTGTTTCCGGAACTCGCATTCACGACCTTCTTCCCGCGTTGGATCCTCGAAGGCGATGAGCTCGACAGCTATTTCGAGCGCGCGATGCCGAACCCGTCTGTTGCCGCGCTGTTCGACCGGGCGCGGGCGCTTCGCGTCGGCTTCTATGTCGGCTATGCCGAGCTGACACCGGACGGACGCCGCTTCAACAGCTCCATCCTGGTCGATCCCGACGGCGAGATCATCAGCAAATATCGCAAGGTGCATCTGCCCGGCTCCGTCGAGCCGCGCCCGAGTGCCAAGTATCAGCAGCTGGAGAAGCGCTATTTCAGCTATGGCGATCTCGGCTTTCCGGCCGTGCGCGCCGGCCGCGAGTGGGGCGGCGCCATCATGGGCATGATGATCTGCAACGACCGGCGCTGGCCGGAATCGTGGCGGGTGCTCGGGCTGCAGGGCGTCGAGCTGGTCTGCGTCGGCTACAATTCCGCAGCCTACGATCCGAATGGCGGCAACACCGAGGATGCCTCGCTGCGTACCTTCCATTCGACCCTGGTGGCGCAGGCCAACGCCTACATGAATGCGACGTGGGCGATCGCGGTCGCAAAGGCGGGCGACGAGGACGGCAGCGGGCTGATCGGCGGCTCCTGCATCGTCGATCCCAATGGCTGCATCGTGGCGCGGGCGAAGACGCTCGCCGACGAGGTCGTCGTAGCCGACATCGACCCCGATCTGTGCCGCCAGGGCAAGGACAAGATGTTCAACTTCGCGGCGCATCGCCGGCCGGATCAGTACAGGCTCATCACCGAGCGCGCCGGCGCCGTCGAGCCGGTCGTGGTCGATTAGCCGTTCACGTGGGGAGTTGCAGGATGCGCCGTTCGTTGTTCGCAGGTTTCGTCATCCTCGCCTCGCTTGCTCCGGCGGGGGCCGCGGAGCTGCCCGCTGAGATCAAGCAGGCTGGCGTGCTCAAGCTCACGGTCAACTCGACCTACGCGCCGATGGAATATCACGACCCCGCCACCAACGAGCTGAAGGGGCTCGACATCGATCTCGCCAACGAACTGGCGAAGCGGTTCGGCGTCAAGATCGTGTGGAGCGAGACGCCGTTCGCCGAACTCATTCCCTCGCTGCAGACCCGGCGCGCCGACTTCATCATCTCGGGCATCTCCGACCGTGCCTCGCGGCGCGAGACCGCCGACTTCGTCGACTATCTCGTCACCGGCCCGCAGTTCTTCGTGCTGGCGGAGAGCGATGCCAAGGTCGCGACCGATCTGTGCGGCCGGAAGATCGGCACCACGCGCTCGACGAGCTTCCCGCAGGAGATCGAGAAATGGAGCAAGACCAATTGCGAGGCCGCAGGCAAGCCTGCCGCGCAATATGTGCCGGGGGAGAACTCGATCGATGTCCGCAATCAGCTCAAGCAGAGCCGCATCGATGCCGCCGTGCAGGGCAGCGAGACCTTGCCCTATGCGCAGTCGCAGGAGGCCGGCAAGTATCGCATCGTCGGTGAGCCCATCGTCTTCGGCTACCAGGGCATCATGTTCCGCAAGGACGATGCAGGCTTTCGCGAGGTCGTGACCGAACAGCTCAAGGCGATGGTCGCCGACGGCAGCTACAAGGCCATTCTCGACAAATGGGGTCTCGGCGCCAATGCGGTGCGCGAGCCGATGCTCAACGCGGCGCCGCAATGAGCCGCGCCGACGTACTGGCCGATGGCTTTCCCGACCTGTCGGCGCACAGGATCGCGCGCAAGGCGCATTGGGGCCGCTGGCTTACGGCTGCCGTCATTGTCGTGATCCTGCTGGCGATCGGCCGCGCCTTCGCCAGAGGCCAGATCGAATGGTCTTACGTCGAACGCTTCGTGACCGCGCCGGTGATCCTGCGCGGCATCGTCAACACCATGGTCATGGCTGTCGCGGCGATGGCGCTGGGCATCGCGCTCGGCGTGGTCGTCGCGATCATGCGGCTGTCGCCCAATCCGGTGCTGCGGTCGGTCGCCGCCGGCTACACCTGGCTGTTTCGCGGTACGCCGCTGATCCTCCAGTTGTTGTTGTGGTTCAACCTCGCGCTGGTGTTTCCGACCATCGGCATTCCCGGCCTGTGGAGCGCGCGCGCCGTCGACGTGATGACGCCGTTCCTGGCCGCGCTGCTCGGGCTCGGCATCAACCAGGGCGCCTACACCTCGGAGGTGATGCGAGCCGGGCTGCTGTCGGTCGACATCGGGCAATACGAGGCGGCGCAGGCGATCGGCATGGGACGGCTGCAGGCGCTGCGCCGGATCATCCTGCCGCAGGCGATGCGCGTGGTGATCCCGCCGCTCGGCAACGAGTTCATTGGTCTGGTCAAGGCGACCTCGCTCGCCAGCGTGATCCAGTATCCGGAGGTGTTGCACTCGGCCGAGAACATCTACTACGCCAATTCGCGCGTCATCGAGCTCCTGATCGTCGCCGGCCTCTGGTATCTGCTCGTGGTCTCGGTCCTGACGCCGCTGCAGATGCTGCTCGAACATCGTTTTGCCCGTGGCATCGCGCGGGGGCGCTGATGACGCCGCTCGTCGCCATCCGTCAGGTCAGCAAGCGCTTCGGGGAATTCCAGGCGCTCAAGCAGGTCTCGCTCGATGTCTTCGAGGGCGAGGTGGTGTGCCTGATCGGGCAATCCGGCTCCGGCAAGACCACCTTGCTCCGTTGCGTCAACCAGCTGGCCACGGCGGACAGCGGCGGCATCTGGCTCGACGGCACGCTGCTCGGCTTCCACGAGACGGCCGGCCGGCTGCATCGGCTGTCGGAGCGCGAGATCGCGCGGCAACGCCTCGCCTGCGGCATGGTGTTCCAGCGCTTCAACCTGTTCCCGCACATGACGGCGCTGGAGAACGTGATCGAGGGGCCGGTGCAGGTGCAGAGGCGCAGGCTTGCCGAGGCGAAGGACGAGGCCTTGTCGCTGCTGCGCCGGGTCGGCCTTGCCGACAAGGCGCAGTCCTATCCGGCGCAACTGTCCGGCGGTCAGCAGCAGCGCGTGGCGATCGCACGCGCGCTCGCAATGAAGCCGCGGCTGGTGCTGTTCGACGAGCCGACCTCGGCGCTCGACCCGGAGCTGGTCGGCGAGGTGCTCGGTGTGATGAAGGAGCTGGCGAGGTCCGGCATGACCATGCTGGTCGTCACGCATGAGCTCGGCTTCGCGCGCGAGGTCGCCGACCGGGTCGTCTATATGGACCAGGGCGTGATCGTGGAGAGTGGTCCGGCCGGCGAGGTGCTGCGTGCGCCGCGCGAGGCGAGGACCAAGGCATTTCTGGCAGCTGAAGTGGGGTGAGGTGATGGAATTGAAGTCGATCGTGTTGGCTGGGCTCATGAGCGCGGCCGTGGCGGGCGCGGCTCTCGCCGCCGAGCTGCCGGCCGAGATCAAGCAGAACGGCCTGCGCATCGCGGTGGTGCCGAACTATCCGCCGATGGAGTTCAAGGATCCGGCCACCGCGACCCTGACCGGCTTCGACGTCGAGCTCGGCGAGGCGCTGGCCAAGAAGCTCGGCGTCAACGCGGTGTGGCAGGAGACCAGCTTCGACCAGCTGATGCCGGGCCTCGCCACGCAGCGTTTCGACATCATCCTGACCGGCATGACCGACTACAAGAGCCGGCAGGATACCGCGACCTTCATCGACTACCTGCGCAGCGGTCCGCGATTCTTCGTGCAGGCTTCGCGCGCCAGCGAGTTCAAGGAGCCGACGGCGCTGTGCGGCAAGAGGGTCGGCGCCTCCAGGCGCACGATGTTCCCGAAGGACATCGCCGCCTGGAGCGAGAAGAACTGCGGCGCGAGCGGAATCGAGTTCGTCGGCACCGAGGGCTCGGCCGACGCCCGCACGCAGCTCAAGCAGGGCCGCATCGACGCCGCCGTGCAGGGCAACGAGACCTTGCCCTACATCATGGATCTCGAGCCGAACACTTACGTGCCGGTCGGCACGCCCATCGCGTACCAATATACGGGGCTGGCGACGCCGGTGAAGGCGGACGAACTGCGCGAGGCGCTGCGCGCCGCGCTGGAGGGCCTGATTGCCGACGGCAGCTACAAGGCGCTGCTGGCGAAGTGGAAGCTGAGCGACAATGGAATCGAGAAGGTGCTGATCAATGCTGGACAGTAAGGCGCTCGCGGGAATCCCGGTCGTTCCCGCCAACACCGCGCCGCCGGCGCCGGACTATCCATGGCCTGCGCCGCACAGAGCGGCGATGTTCCTTTCGTTCGACATCGACGCCGAGAGCGCCTGGACCTCGAAGGATCCCGCGCATGCGGCGCGTCTGGTCACGATGAGCTTCGGCGGCTTCGAGGCGCGCGTCGGCACGCCGAAGCTTCTCGAGCTGCTCGCCGAGCTCGATCTCAAGGCGACGTTCTTCATCACGGGATGGGCGGTCGATGCGCATCCGGCGATGGCGGAAGCGGTGCTGAAGGCGGGCCACGAGATCGGCCATCACGGCTATCACCATCTGCTGCCGGATCCCGGCGATCCCTTCATCGTCGAGGAGATCGAGCGCGGCTTCGAGGCGATCCAGCGCCGGCTCGGAATCCGGCCGATCGGCTACCGCGCGCCGTTCGGCGAGTTCTGCGAGGAGCTGCTGACAGCGCTGGTGCGCCAGGGCATCGTCTACACCTCCTCGTTCCGCGATGACGTCAGGCCCTATCGCCATCGCTTGGCCTCCGGCTCGCCGGGCACGATCGAAATCCCGGTGACCGCGAGCTATGACGACTGGATGCACGGCCTGTCGGCGCGGTTCTCGCCGCGCTCGATCTTTCCGAAAGAGCACGTGCTGTCGATGTGGAAGGATGAGCTGGACGAAGTCCGCGATTGGGGCGCGATGGTGACGACCGTGCTGCATCCGCAGGTCTCGGGCCGGCCGATGCGCTTCCGGCTGCTGCGCGAGTTCCTGACCTACGCCAAATCGTGCCGGGACGTGTGGATCACGACCGGAGCCGAGATCGCGGCGAACTACCAGCGCCATGAGGCGGCGGAAGCGAAGGACGCATGAGTACGACGGCGATCTTCGGCAGCTACGTGCTGACGCGCAAGGACGGCGCGCAGGACGTCCTGCGCGATCACTGGGTGCTGGTCGAGGGCAGGCGCATCGCGGCCGTGACGCGTGATCGGCCGGCGGCGGACGAGATGTTCGATCGTCCGGGTCGCTTCGTGCTGCCGGGCCTGTTGAACCTGCACAACCACATCTTCAGCGAGGCGATCGCACGCACGCTCACCGAGGACGGCAACGGCCGGCGCAACAACAAGAGCATCGTCTACACCGTGCTGCTGCCGCTGTCCAAGCGCGGGGCCGAGATCCTTTCGGTGGAGGAGCGGCTGGCGATCGGCCGCATGGGGGTGTTGCAGCTCCTGAAGGGCGGCGCCACCACGGTGATGGAGCCGTTCCGCAACACGATCCTGGAGCTGTTCGATGCGGCTCTCGAGATGGGCCTGCGCTTCTATGGCGCGCCCTATCTGTTCTCGACCGGCGATGCCAAGGCGGATGCCTCCGGCGTCGTGACTTACGCCGGCGATGACGGCGAGGCCGACATGGCGGTCTGGAATGCGCTCCATCAGCGCTGGCACGGCCAGGGCGACGGCCGCATTCGTCTTGCGATGAGCCCGCACGCGACCGATACCTGCGGACCGGATCTGTTGCGCGCGGCTGCCAGCCGGGCGCGCGAGCTCGGCGTTCCCATCACCACGCACATGGCGCAGAGCGCGGGCGAGGTCGCGACGATCGCGCAGCGCCATGGCGGCCGCACCCCGGCCGAATATCTCGACTGGCTCGGCCTGCTCGGACCCGATCTGCTGGCGGCGCATTGCCACGCGTCGACCGATGCGGACCTTGCGCTGATGGCGGCGCGTGGTGCCGGCGTGCTGAACTGCCCGCGGGTGTTCGCGCGCGCCGGAGTCACCGCCGCCTTCGGCCGCTTCGCCGCGCATGGCGTCCGCACCGCGGTCGGCACCGACGGCTACAACATGGATCTGCTCGGCGAGCTCAACGCGGCGTCGATGATCTCGAAGATCGCGCTGGGAAGCGCCGAGACGGCGAGCGCGCCGGAACTGATCGACGCCGTCACCACGACGGCCGCCGCCATGATCAAGCGCGACGATCTCGGCGTCATCGCGCCCGGCGCGACCGCCGACCTCACCGTCGTCGACATGACGCATCCACATCTTCAGCCGCTACACGACCCGCGCCGCGGCCTGATCGCGCTCGCGAACCGCGCCAACATCGACCAGGTGATGATCGACGGCCGGCTGCTGATCCACGACGGCCGCTATCTCCACGGTGACGAGGCTGCCATCACCGCCGCAGGGACTGCCGCGATCGAGAGGATCTGGGCGCTGCCGGAGGCGGAGGCCGCATTCGCCGGCTGAATGCTGCTACCGCGTGCCGTAGGCGCGGTCGCCGGCGTCGCCGAGGCCGGGGACGATGAAGGCGTCGTCGTCGAGGCCGTCGTCGATCGCGGCGGTCCACAGTGCGACATCGGGATGCAGGCCGCGGACGCGCTCGACGCCCTCGGGCGCCGCGATCATGCAGACCATGCGGATATCCTTGGCGCCGCGCTCCTTGAGCCGGTCGACCGCGGCGACTGCGCTGTTGCCGGTCGCGAGCACCGGCGTGACCACGACGGCGAGGCGCTCGTGCAGGTCGGACGGCGCCTTGAAGAAATACTCGACGGCGGTGAAGGTCTGCGGCTCGCGATACAGGCCGATATGGGCGACGCGGGCGGTCGGCACCAGATCGAGCATGCCGTCGACGAAGGTGACGCCGGCGCGCAGCACCGGCACGAACACCAGCTTCTTGCCGGCGATCTTGGCCGACTGCATTCGCGCCAGCGGCGTCTCGATCTCGACCTCCGTGAGCGGCAGGTCGCGCGTGACCTCGTAGCACAGGAGCATGCCGATCTCCTTCAAGAGCTCGCGGAACGACTTGGTCGAGATCGACTTGTCGCGGATCAAGGTCAGCTTGTGCTGCACCAGCGGATGATCGACGACCGTGACGCCTTCCATGGCTTTCATCTCCGAAGCGTAGGGTGGGCAAAGGCGCGAAGCGCCGTGCCCACCTGATACTAGCTCAGCTTGGAATGGTGGGCACGCTGCGCTTTGCCCACCCTACGCGCAACTTATGAATTGCGTCATTGCGAGGAGCGAAGCGACGAAGCAATCCAGACTTTCTTCCGGGCTCTGGATTGCTTCCGCCGTCGCCCTTCGGGCTATGGCGGACAAGTCGCTTCGCTCGCAATGACGTCGGCTGTTATGAAGCAAGGCTGCCAAACACCTCTTAAAACACCGTGCCGTCGCTGAGGATGGTCAGCGGCGGCGAGCCGTCCGGGCGGCGGGCGAAGGCGAGCTTGCGGCCGGCGGCCCAGCTGCCGCCTTCGAGGATGCGCGCCAAGGGCAGCTGTTCCGCCGTCTGGCCGGTGCGCTGGCGGATCAGCGCGGCCAGGCGATCGAGCAGGGCGACGGTCAGCGCGCGCCATTCCACCACCAGCAGGGAATCAACGGCATGCGCCCGCGCGGCATCGGCGGGATCGCGCAGCACCAGCACGCCGCCGTCGACGAACAGGCCGCCATTGCGGTATTCGGCGAGTCCCGTAAGGCCGTCGATGTTCTCGACCACGAGGCCGGCGCGCTTCAGCGGTTCGATCAGCGAATAGCTCAGCCATTGCGACAGCTTGTGCAATGGGACGAGACCGCTGGTCGCGTCATCGGTGACCAGGGAAGCATGGCGCCAGCAGTCGCCGAGCGCGATGCCTTGCAGCGTCAGCCGCGACGGCCAGATCGGGCCGAGCTGCAGCAGCACCTGCTGCAGAATGTCGGCGGCCTGGAGGTGGCCGCCGGTCGCACCGGCGGCGAGCTGATCGAACAGACCGCCGGGACGTGGGGTATCCTTCCGACCGAAGATATCCGGCTTTGCAGCCGTGACCTCGCCTAGCCGGCGCAGCAGCGCAACGCGGCCTTCGAGTCCGACCAGCGGATTGTCGGCGCTCACCTGGAAGCCGCGTTCGAGATCGGCGACGATGGTGTGCTGCAGCTTCGCGGCGTCGGCCCGCAGCGGATGGCTTGCATCGGCCGAGAACGCACCGCGTGCGAACATGTCGAGGCTCGCCAGTGCCAACCCTTCGGAGCGGCCGATGCGCGCGCCGGTCACGGCATCCCGATAGCGCCACGCCGCGCCGGCGCCGGCGTCGAGCAGCACGCTGGTGATGGCGAGATCGAACTCGGCGCGCGCCCGTGAAGCCGCATCCGGCCAATTCACATTGTCGGCGATCGCGGCCCAGCGATCGACACCGCCGACCACGAAATGCCGCCAGCGCGAGTGGAACGGCACCTCGCCACCGGGATAGGCCCTGCGGGTCACGTCGAGCACGAGGTCGGCAATCGCATCGAGCTTTGCGAGGTCGATGCGGAAGTGCGGCAGCTTGTCGGCGAGACCGAGCGCAAGCAGCTGATGCGCCCGCTCGCGCACTGCGCGGGCGGACAGGAGATATGAAACGTCGGTCATGATCAGCCGCTGCGCTAGTACTTTTCGAGCGGTCGGCCGACGGTGTCGCCGAGCGCCTCGGGCTTCTGCGGCTCCAGCGAGAAATAGCCGGCGGCCTTCTTGGCCGCGATCTCGACATGGGCATCCGCCGGGATCAGCTCGTCGGGGATCGGCACGCGCTCGACGATGTCGACACCCTGGCCCACCAGCGCGTCATGCTTCATGTCGCTCATCGAGATGAAGCGGTCGATGCGTTTGACGCCGAGCCAGTGGATGACGTCGGGCATCAACTGCTGGAAGCGCGCATCCTGCACGCCGGCGACGCATTCGGTGCGCTCGAAATAGGCCGCCGCGGCGTCGCCGTCCTCCTGGCGCTTGCGCGCATTGTAGACCAGGAACTTCGTCACTTCGCCGAGCGCGCGGCCTTCCTTGCGGTTGTAGACGATGATGCCGAGGCCGCCGTTCTGCCCGGCCGCGACGCATTCTTCGATACCGTGGATCAGATACGGGCGACAGGTGCAGATGTCGGAGCCGAACACGTCGGAGCCGTTGCACTCGTCATGCACGCGACATGTGATCTTCGTCCGGCTGTCATTGAGCTTGTCGACGTCGCCGAACAGATAGACCGTGGTGCCGCCGATCGGCGGCAGGAATACCTGCAGGTCGGGCCGGGTCACCAGCTCCGGATACATGCCGCCGGTCTGCTCGAACAGGCCGCGGCGTAGACTGGTCTCGCTGGTGCCGAAGCGCGCGGCCACGCCGGGCAGGTACCACACCGGGTCGATCGCGATCTTCACCACGGAGACGCTGCCATTGGCATGCACGACGTCGCCGTCATGAACGAGGCGCTTGGCCGCGAGCGCCGCATGCAACTCAGGAAGCTCGATCCGCGCCTTGGTCACGGCGATCGTCGGCCGGATATCGATTCCTTCCGCGATCTCGCCGCCGAAATTCTCGGCCACCAGATGACCCCAGGGATCGAGCGCGACGATCTTCGCCGGATCTCGCCACTGCGCGAACGGGCCGATCGTGGCGGCGGGATGGGTGTTGGTGAGATCGGGGCGGCGGATCGGATCGAGCGCACCGGATGATACCGCGAGCGCGCGGTAGACCGTGTAGGAACCGCCATGGCTGCCGATCACGTTGCGGTCCTGCGGACGTGATACCGTGCCGATCACGGGTCCGCGCTCGCGTGCGCTTTCGGCGCCCCAGTGGAGCGGGAAATTATGCTTGGCGCCTGGCACCGGGTGCGAGGTCAGGCGGATGTGATCCGTACGGTTGGAGCGAGTCATCGGACAGCCACCCCCAAAACGGCAACGGCCCGCCTTGACGACGGGCCTGAGCAGAACGCGTTCACGTTTTCCATGCACCAATATAGCAGTTTTTCCCCGCCAAACAAGTGGTCCCGGGTGGCCGGTTATTTGTAAACGAATGGTTTCGGATCCCGGTCGGCGGTCCCGCGGCGTCAGGCCCTGGCATGGCGCTTGCCTTTTGCAGGCGACGCCGCCAGCTTGGCGCGCATCTGGAATTCTCGACGGCAACGGCGGCATGGACCTGATCATTCGCAATGCGGTGCTGGCGCAGCACAGTGAGCTGCGCCGGGCCGATATCGGGATTTCCGACGGCACCATCGTGGCGATCGCGCCGTCATTGCAGGCCGACGGCGAACAGCGCGATGCCGAGAACTGCCTCGTCGTGCCCGGCTTCATCGAGACGCACATCCATCTCGACAAGACCTGCATCCTCGACCGCTGCACGATCAGGGAAGGGACTGTGGCAGAGGCGGTGCGCGAGACTGCGGCCGCCAAGCGCAACTTCACGGCCGACGATGTCTATGACAGGGCGAAGCGGACCGTTGAACGCTGCGTCAGCCACGGCACGATGCGGATGCGCACCCATGTCGAGCTCGATCCCGGCATCGGTTTCATCGGCTTCGAGGCGATCCAGCAGCTCGCGCGCGACTATGCCTGGGCGCTCGACCTCGAGATCTGCGTGTTTCCGCAGGAAGGGCTCACCAACTATCCGGGCACCGAGGAGCTCTTGATCGAGGGCCTGCGCCGCGGCGCACGCACCATCGGCGCCGCCCCGTATTTCGACACCGACCCGCCGGCGCAGATCGACCGCATCTTCGCGATCGCGCGTGACCACGACGTCGACATCGACATGCATCTCGATCTTGCCGAGACGCTCGATCACATGCAGATCGAATATGTCTGCCGCAAGACGGAGGAATACAGCTGGGGCGGACGCGTCGCGGTCGGCCATGTCACGCAGCTGTCGCTGCTGCCGCCGGAGCGTTTCGACGCGATCGCAGCGCAGCTCGCCAATGCCGGCGTCGCAGTCACCGTGCTGCCCTCGACCGACCTGCATCTGATGGGGCGCCGGCACGATCATGCGATCCCGCGCGGCGTGGTCCCGCTGGAGCCGCTGCGCGCGCGAGGGGTGACCTGCTCGCTCTCGACCAACAACGTGCTGAACCCGTTCACGCCCTATGGCGACGGCTCGCTGATCCGGATGGCGAACCTCTACGCCAACGTCTGCCACGTCTCGCGGCCGGATCATCTTGCGGGGTGTCTCGACATGGTCACGCACGACGCGGCGCGGCTGATGCGGCTCGATGACTACGGCATCGAGGTCGGCGCGCCGGCCGATCTCGTCTGCATCGATGCGGCGACGCCGACCGAGGCCGTGGCGACCCTGGCGCAGCCGCTCTGGGGCCTCAAGCGCGGCCGGCCGTCGTTCTCGCGGATGCGGCCGGTGCTGTACCGGCCGGGGTGAAACGATGAGGGGTGTTGCATGACGCTGTCGCCACATTCGTCATTGCGGGAAGCGAAGCGACGAAGCAATCCAGAGTCCTCGTGTAGCCCTGGATTGCTTCGCTTCGCTCGCAATGACGTCGGAGTCCGGATAGGAGTTCTGCAATGCGCGTGATCAACGTCGCCGCCGCCCAGATGGGACCGATTCAGCGCGCTGACAGCCACGAGGCGGTCGTCGCGCGCATGATCGCACTGATGGACGAGGCCAAGCGCAAGGACGCCGACCTGATCGTCTATCCGGAGCTGGCGCTGACCACGTTTTTTCCACGCTGGTACATGGAGGATCAGGCCGAAGTCGACAGCTGGTTCGAGCGCGAGATGCCCAATGCGGCCGTGCAGCCGCTGTTCGATCGCGCCGCGCTGCATCAGATGGCCATGTATCTCGGCTATGCCGAGCTGACACCGGACGGGCACCACTACAACACGGCAGTTCTCACCGACCGCGCCGGCAACATCGTCGGCAAGTATCGCAAGGTGCATCTGCCCGGCCACGAGGAGTTCGAGCCGGAGCGCAGCCACCAGCATCTGGAGAAGCGCTATTTTGAGCCGGGCGATCTCGGCTTTCCCGTCTGGCGCAGTCTCGATGGCATTATCGGCATGGCGATCTGCAACGATCGCCGTTGGCCGGAGACCTATCGCGTCATGGGGCTGCAGGACGTCGAGCTGGTGCTGATTGGCTATAACACGCCGTCGGTGAACTCATTGAAATCGGCCGAGGGACTGCAGCAGCGCCTGTTCCACAACCGGCTCTCCGCGCAGGCCGGCGCCTATCACAACTCGTGTTGGGTCGTCGCGGTCGCGAAGGCCGGCGTCGAGGACGGTCATCACCTGATCGGCGGCAGCCTGATCGTCAATCCCGACGGCGAGATCGTCGCGGAGGCGGTGACGGAAGGCGACGAGGTGCTGGTCGCACCCTGCGATCTCGATGCGACGAGGTTCGGCAAGCAGACGATCTTCGATTTCGCAAGGCATCGGCGGATCGAGCATTACGGGCTGATCACCAGCCGCACGGGCGCAGTGCCGCCGGAGTGAACAACGAGTTTTTGGCTACCGGAGCTAAGCAGATCGCAGTTGTTGTGCTCGACTCCAGCAACGACAACGGTGTCGTCCCGGCCGGGACCCATACCGCGGAAGCCACCGAGGAACGTGACTGTTAGTTGCCTGCCTCACCGCAGCCGGTGGCTATAGGTCCCGGCTCAAGGCCCGGACGACAGCCGTGTGTGAGGCGACCAGTCGGGCAGATCAGCGAATGCCGAGCGCAAGGCTCAGCGCCACTCACCCGGCGAACGCCACCGCGCCCAGCGCCATGGTCACCGCGGCCTGTGTCGGATCGATCACCGGAATTCCCAGCGCGTCCTCCAGGTTCTTGCGATGCCGTGCCATGCCGGCGCAGCCCATGACGATGGCACCGGCGCCGTCCTCCTCCTTCAGCGCGCGGCCGACCGCAATCATCTTCGCCAAAGTGCCTTCACCTGACGCCGTCTCCGCCACGGTCATGTCCAGCGGGCGCTCCGCGGCCAACCGATCCATCAAGCCCATCTGGCGGAGATAGCGGATGTGGCGGCGGATCGAGCGCTGCGCGATGGCGAGCACGCCGAACGTATCGGCGCGGGTCAGCGCGGTGAGCACGCCGCATTCGGCGATGCCGAGCACCGGCCGTGCCGTGGCCTCGCGGCAGACATGCAGGCCAGGGTCGCTGTAGCAGGCGATCACGAACGCGCTGGATGCGTTGTCGCCCTCGACGAAACGCCGCAGCGGCAGGGTGACGCTGTCGGCATCCTTCTGGCTCTCGATGCCGTAGGGACCTTCCTTCAAGGTCTCGCAGACGATCTCCGGCCCGTCGGCGAACATCAGCGGCTTGAGCGCCGCCGCCAAGCCGTCGGTGACCACCTGGTTGGAGTTCGGATTGATCACGGTGATGCGCGGGCGGGACATGGGAGCTACCTGCTTCTTCAGTGTTGACGGCGCGTGACAGGCAACCACTATGCCACGGCTGACGCAATGGGGCCGATGCGGTCACCTCGCGTCCACGGCGTTCCATCTGGCAGAACTAGGAGATCGCGATGACCGAGCCGGCCTATGACCTGATCATCCGAGGCGGGCGCGTCGCCACCACCACCGATACGTTCGAGGCTGATGTCGCCATCACAGGCGAGACCATCGCGGCGATCGGCCGCGGGCTCGGAACGGCGAAGCGCGAGATCGACGCGCGCGGCAAATATGTGCTGCCCGGCGGCGTCGACAGCCATTGCCATATCGAGCAGCTCTCGGCGGCAGGGATCGTCAATGCCGACACCTTCGAGAGCGCCACCACGTCGGCCGCCTTCGGTGGCACCACGTCCGTGATCTCCTTCGCGGCCCAGCATGTCGGCATGCAGTTGCCCCAGGTGGTCGAGGACTATCACGCGCTGGCGCGCAAGGGTGCCGTGATCGACTACGCGTTCCACATGATCGTCGCCGATCCGACCAGGGAGACGCTGGAGCGCGACCTGCCGGCGCTGATCCGTCAGGGCCACGGCTCGATCAAGATCTTCATGACCTACGACCGGCTCAAGATCGACGACGAGCCGCTGCTCGACATTCTCGTCGCCGCGCGCGAGGGCGGCGCCATGCTGTGCGCGCACGCCGAGAACCATGGCATCATCTCCTGGATGGTGAAGCGGCTGCTGTCGCGCGGCTACACCGCGCCGAAATACCACGCCATCAGCCACGCGCGCTTCTCCGAGGCCGAGGCGTTCAACCGCCTGATCGGCATGGCCGCCCTCGTCGATCAGCCGATCATGATCTTCCACGTCTCGACCGCGGAAGGCGCCAAGGTGATCCGCGATGCGCGCGGGCAGGGGCTGAAGGTGTTCGCGGAGACCTGTCCGCAATACCTGTTCATGACGGCCGAGGATCTCGACAAGCCCGGCATCGAGGGCGCGAAGTGGATGTGCAGCCCGCCGCCGCGCCGCGCGCCCGACCAGGAGGCGCTGTGGCAGGCGCTGTCGCTCGGCGATCTGCAGACGATCTCCTCCGATCACGCGCCGTATCGCTTCGACGAGACCGGCAAGCTGCGCGCCGGCCCCAACCCCAACTTCAAGCAGATTGCCAACGGCCTGCCGGGCCTGGAGCTGCGGCTGCCGCTGCTGTTCGATGCGATGGTGTCGAAGGGCCGGCTCGGCCTCAACAAGTTCGTCGAGCTCACGGCGACGGCGCCGGCCAAGATCTACAATCTGCATCCGAGGAAGGGCGCGATCGCGATCGGCGCCGATGCCGACATCGCGCTGTGGGATCCGGACAAGCACGTCACGATCAGCGGTGCCGCCATGCACGACCTCGCCGGCTACACGCCGTTTGCGGGGCGCAGCGTGCGGGGCTGGCCGATGACCGTGCTGTCGCGCGGCCGCGTCATCATTGACAACGGCAGACTGTCGGCCGCGCCCGGCTCCGGCCAGTTCTTCGCCCGCAGCGGCGGCGAGGCTGCGAAGCCGACGGGGCGCCTGGTCGCGGATATGGACCCGGAGCAGAATTTTGGGGCGAAGCTGCTCTAGACGCGAAGAGCTGTTGGAGTAGCTGATCATGTTGACGCGGTCGCTCCGCTCTCCGCCGTCATGCCCGGGCTCGACCCGGGCATCCACGTGCTTCCCGGGATGCCGCCGGACGTGGATGGCCGGGGCGCCAGGCCATGACGTGGGGAGAGAGCTGAATGCCCTTCGTCGATCGCTGTCCAGGCGAGGACCTCCTTGATGCATGTCCTGATCTTCGGCGGCGCCGGCTTCGTCGGGCTCAACATCGCGCAAGGGCTGCTCGAGCGCGGCCATGCCGCGACGATCTTTGACGCAGCGGCTCTGCCGAACGCGGCGGAGCGCGCCTTTGCGCCGTATTGCGAGCGTCTGCACCTCGTGCAGGGCGACGTCACCGATGCGAGCGCTGTTGCGGCCGCGATCGCCAGCGGCTGCGATGCCGTTGTCATGAGCGCCGCGATCACCGCCGGTCCGGAGCGTGACGCATCCGACCCCGAGCGCATCCTCGCGGTCAATCTGCTGGCGCAGGTGCCGATCCTGCAGGCGGCGCGGCGCAGCGGCATCCGCCGCGTCATCAACCTGTCCTCGGCGGCGTCCTACGGCGCCAGCGGTCAGCGCTTTGCCGTGCTGGAGGAGAGCACGCCGTGCGAGCCGGTGTCGCTCTATGCGATCAGCAAGTTCGCCTCTGAGCGCGTCGCGGCGCGGCTGTCGGACCTGTGGCAAACCGACGTGATCAGCGTGCGTCTGTCGGCCGTGTTCGGCCCGTTCGAGCGCGGCGGCGGCGTGCGCGACACGCCATCGCCGCAGGCGCTGATCGCGGCCTGTTGCGCGCGCAATGCGCCGGCGCTGCTGAACGAGCCGGGCGACAAGGACTGGGTCTATGCGGTCGACGTCGCCGACGCCGTCTGCCGGTTGCTGGAAGCCGAGAGGCCGCAGCACACGCTCTACAACATCTCCGGCGCAGCCACGTTTACAGCCGAGGCCTGGGGCCGCGCCTTCGCGCAAGGCCGCCCCGGCTTCGTCTGCCGGCTCGCGGAACAGGGCGAGGCGCCGACGGTGCCGGTGTTCGCGCCGAACCGCGGCCGGCTGTCGACGACGCGACTGGCCGAGGAGTTCGGCTGGCGCGCGCGCTTCGACTGCGCGGCATCGGCCGAGCATTTCGGCCGCTGGTTCGATCAGTACGGGAGAGACTGAGATGAGGCTCAAGGCGAAGGTCGCGGTCATCACCGGCGGCGGCTCCGGCATCGGCCGCGCCAGCGCCGTCATGTTCGCGCGCGAGGGCGCTTATGTTGCGCTGGTCGACCGCGACGCGGCAGGCGCGGAGGAAACCCTGTTGCTCCTGGCCAAGGCCGGAGGCCAGGGCCGCGTGTATGTCGGCGATGTCGGTGATGCGGATTTTGCAAAGGCGACGGTCGAGAGCGTGGCAGCCGCGCGCGGCCGGCTGGATGTGCTGATGACCGCTGCCGGCTTCTCCTGCGGCGGCACCGTGGTCACGACCGATCCCATGGATTGGGACGCGGTGTTCCGCGCCAATGTCGGAGGCACCTGGCTGTGGGCCAAGGTCGCGGTGCCGCTCATGCAGGCGCAGAAGGCGGGGTCGATCATCACCGTGGCATCGCAGCTTGCGGTCGCCGGCGGCAAAGGCAATAGCGCCTATATCGCCGCCAAGGGCGCGATCATCAGCCTGACCCGCACCATGGCGGTCGACTTCGCTACCGACGGCATCCGCGTCAACGCGCTGGCGCCGGGTGCGATCGACACGCCGCTGCTGCGCCGGAGCTTTGCGCGCCACGTCGATCCGGAGCCGGTGCGCGAGGCCTCGCGCCAGCGCCACGCGATGAAGCGCTTTGGCGCGGCCGACGAGGTCGCGGCCGCCGCGCTGTTCCTGGCCAGCGACGAGGCGTCGTTCACGACCGGCATCGTGCTGCCGGTGGATGGCGGCTGGCTCGCGGCGTAGCTCAACGCCTGGCCGTGCCGGACTTCCGATCGCGCCCGCGCAAAATGTCCGCAAGCGCGGCCGCGTTGCGAGACAGCGGCTCGAAGCGAGGCGTCAGGAGATACGCGCGCATCGGAATCTTCGGTGCGAGTGGCCGTGCCGCGAGGTCGGGCCAGGCGCGGCCGCGCAGCACGAATTGGTCGACCACGGCAAGGCCCGCGCCGGCGCGGGCCATGGCGCAGGCGTCGGGCGTGTAGCGCACGATCGTGGTCGGCTCCGGGCCGCCGGCCAGGGCCGACGTGACGATGTGACCATAAGGCGTCTGCGGGCCGAAGCCGACCAGCGGATAGGGCAGCATGTCCTTCGGCCTGATGCTGCGCAGCCTCGTCAGGGCATGGTCGGCCGGCATGATCACGTGCAGCGCGCCCTCCGCGATCGTCTCGACCGCGACTGTCGGCTCGTCGACCGGCAGCACAGTGATGCCGAGATCGGCGCGGGCTGTGCCGACGCGGCTGACGATCTCCAGCAGGGTCAACGATTCGAACTCGACGCGCAGATCTGGAAAGCGGCCGCGCAGCCGCGCCAGCGCCTCCGGCACCATGCTGTGGGCCGCGCTCGGGCTCGCCACCACGCGGATGGTGCCCGTGCCGCCGGCGCGCAGCTCGTCGGCGAGGTCGTTGATGCGCGCGACGCCGCGATGGACGTGCTCGACCTCCGCGAACAACCGCTTGGCCTCCGGCGTCGGCTGCACCCGGCCGCTGATGCGCTCGAACAGCTTGAGCTTGAGGCCATCCTCGGTATAGGCCAGCAGCCGGCTGATCGCGGGCTGCGACACCGAGAGCAGCCGCGCAGCGCCGCTGATCGAGCCCGTCATCATAATCGCGCGGAACACCTCGATCTGGCGCAGATTGAGCGGCATGCGACCTCTTGTCTCGCTGTGGATGGCTGTTGACTCTAGCCGCCGCTGCCGTCCCATAACAAGCTGTTATGGGCGGCGGACAAATCGGTATGGTCGGTGCCGGACCTGCTTTGCTAAGCTTCGCGTGCCGGGTGACATGACTGATGGAGAGAGCGTGAGCGACAGCGAGCGTTTCGATCGCGATTGCGCGTGTCAATTCCGGTGCCCGGCATGAGCGATGGCCTCGCCGCGCTGACGGCCCAGGTCCGTGGCGATCTTGCCAGGATCGCCCATCCCAGCATGCCATGGCTGACGCCCGTCGTCGGTCCCGATGGCCGGCCTGCGCGCGATGTGCTGATCGTCGGCGGCGGCCAATCGGGTCTTGCCACCGCCTTCGCGCTGCTGCGCTCGCGCGTCAGCAACATTCTCGTGCTCGACAAAGCCGAGGCAGGCCGCGAAGGACCGTGGCTCAGCTATGCGCGCATGCCGACCCTGCGCAGCCCGAAGGACTTCACCGGACCCGATCTCGACGTCCCCTGTCTGACCTATCAGGCGTGGCACGAGGCGAAGTTTGGCGGCGAGAGCTGGCGCAATCTTGACCTGATCCCGCGCGAATATTGGGCAGACTATCTCGCCTGGTATCGCGAGGTGCTCGACCTTCCCGTACGCAACGGCTGCGAAGTCGTCGATATCGCACCGGCCGCTGACGGACTGCTGCAGGCGACAGTGCGCAGCAAGGATGGTGAGACGACGATCTATGCCCGCAAGATCGTGCTGGCGACCGGGCAGGAGGGGATGGGCGATTGGAGCATTCCGGAGCCGCTGCGCCATTTGCCCGCAACGCGCTGCGCCCATTCCGGCGCCGAGATCGATTTCGACAGCTTGCGCGGCCGCCGCGTCGCCGTGATCGGGGCCGGTGCCTCGGCGTTCGACAATGCGGCGGCTGCGCTCGAAGCCGGTGCGAACAGCGTCGATCTGCTATGCCGCCGCACGGAAATCCAACTGATCCAACCCTATCGCTGGCTGACGTTCCGTGGTTTCCTGCGGCATTTCTCCGAACTCGACGACGTCTGGCGCTGGCGTTTCATGCGCGCGGTCCTCGAGTTGCGCGAGGGCTTTCCGCAGCACACCTATGATCGCTGCGCCCGTCATGCTGCGTTCCACCTGCATGAGGGCGCGCCTGTGCTGATCGCGTGCGAAACGTCAGAGGGAGTCGTGCTGCGGACACCGCAAGGCGAAGTCACAGTCGATTTCGTGGTCAGCGCGACGGGCATCTCGATGGACTTCGCAAAGCGTCCGGAGCTGCAGCGCTTTGCCGCCAACATCGCGCGTTGGTGCGATCGCTACACGCCCGATGCCGGCGAGCGCAACGACCGGCTCGGCGCCTTTCCCTATCTCACCGACGACTATGCGCTGTGCGAGCGTGTGGCTGGCCGGACGCCGTGGATCCGCGACGTCCATGTGTTTGCCATTGCCTCGACGATGAGCTTCGGCGCGTCGGGATCTTCCATCAATGCAATGACCACGGCGGTGCCGAAGCTCGTGCATGGGCTGACGCGCGGGCTGTTCAAGGCCGACATCGACAAGCATTGGGCCAACTTCCAGGCCTACGATGTGAAGCAGGCCGAGGTGCGCCGTGGCACGTGATTTGCTGCTGAACTCCCATCTGATGCGCTCCCATCTGATGCACTCCCATCTGATGCGCTTGCGTCGCCGGTGACCGCTGGCAGGCTATTTCAGTCCCGGATTTTGAGACCAATGAGGGAACAAGGGCGATGAGTTTCGAGATGTCCAAACGTTCGTTGTTCGCTGCGACCGCCTTGCTCGCGGTGATGCTGGCTGCGCCATCGGCGCATGCGCAGAGCCGCGCCGAGACTCTGCGCTATGTCACCGGTGCCACCGTCAACACGCTCGATCCGAACATTCCGGGCTCGACGCGCGAGGCCTTCGCGCTGTCGATGTCGAGCTACGACCGGCTGGTGTCGTTCGGTCGCAAGCAGCTCAATGGTAAGTGGGTGTTCGATCTCGACACGATCACCGGCGAGCTCGCTGAATCCTATCAGGTCAGCTCTGACGGTTTGAAGATCACCTTCAAGCTGCGCCCCGACGCCAAGTTCCAGGACGGCTCGCCGGTGACGGCCGAGGACGTCAAATGGTCGCTCGACCGCTGCGTCACCGCGCCAATCCTCGGCAAGGCGCAACTGCTGACGGGCTCGCTGACGTCGGCCGATCAGTTCAAGGTCATTGATCCCCTGACGTTCGAAGTGACCTTGCCGAAGCCGGACAAGCTGGCGCTGCCGAATCTCGCGACCGTCTATCCGATCATCATCAACTCCAAGCTCGCCAAGGCGCATGCGACGGCCGAAGACCCATGGGCGCTGAACTGGACCAAGGAGAACGCGGCCGGCAGCGGCGCCTACATCGTCGAGACCTTCAAGCCCGGCGAGCAGGTGATCGCCAAGCGCAACGAGGCCTGGAATCGCGGCACGCCGGACAAGCCGGCGGCGTTCAAGCGCCTGATCATCCAGTCGGTGCCTGAACCGGCGACGCGCGCCAACCTCGTGGAGCGCGGCGACGCCGACCTCGTCATCGACCTGCAGGCGAGCGACGTGCAGTCGCTCGAAGGCAAGGGCAAGCTGAAGGTGATCTCGACGCCGCAATACAACGCGGTGACCTTCATCTCGATGAACAACGCCATCCCGCCGTTCGACAACGTCAATGTGCGCCGCGCCATCGCTTACGCGTTGCCCTATGACGACATGTTCAAGGCGGCCTTGTTCGGCCGCGGCGCGCCGCTCTACGGCGCGACGTGGGCCGACGGCAAGCCGCCGAGCGGCGGCTATCCGATCCCGCAGCCGATCAAGCTCGATCTGGAGAAGGCCAAGGCCTATCTGAAGGACGCCGGCATGGCGGACGGCTTCTCCACCACCTTCAGCTTCAATGTCGGCCAGGCGGCGACCGCCGAGCCGATGGCCGCGCTGGTCAAGGAATCGCTCGCCAAGATCGGCATCAAGGTGGACATCCAGAAGCTGCCGGATGCGCAGATGTCGACCGCGATCAACGAGAAGAAGCTGCCGTTCTTCACCGAAGGCATCGTCGCCTGGCTGCCCTCGTCCGACTATTTCTATCGCAACTTCTACACGGGCAAGCAGCGCTGGAATTATTCCTCGACTGACAATGCCGAGCTGGAGAAGATCGCGCAGGAGGCGCGCTTTGAGGCCGACAAGGCGAAATATGAGGAGCAGGGCAAGGCGCTCAACGCCATCCATTTCGACCAGATGTTCCAGATCCCGATCTGGCAGGCGGCGCAGGACGCGGTGATGCAGCCCACGGTGGACGGCTACGTCTACCAGTTCACGCGGCAGGTCGACTATCGTAACCTGAGTCGCAAGTAACGGGGACGGCTGATAACCATGGGCACGATCGGCGCAACCTTGGCTCGGGCGGGACGACGCTTCGTCTCGTCGCTGCCGGCGCTGTTCGGGGTCCTGGTCTTCACCTTCCTGCTGATGCGCGTGCTGCCGGGGGATCCGGCCGTGTTCTTTGCCTCCGGCCCCAATGCCGGCCAGGAGGAGATCGAGGTCATCCGCCGGCAGCTCGGGCTCGACAAGCCGCTGCCGAACCAGCTCGCGATCTATCTCTACGACGTCGGCCGCGGCAATCTCGGCCGCTCGATGATGACCGGGCAGGCGGTCGCCAAGGATCTCAAGGAGCGGCTGCCGGCCTCGCTCGAATTGACCCTGACGGCGCTGCTGATCGCGCTGGTGTCGGCGGTGCCGCTCGGCGTGCTGGCTGCGCTGCGGCCGGGCTCGCTGGTCGATCACGGCGTGCGGCTGTTCTGCTCGCTCGGCGTCTGCGTTCCGACCTTCGTCTCCGGTCTGCTGCTGATCTACGTGTTCTATTATCTGCTCGGCCTGGCGCCGGACCCCACGGGCCGCATCGATATCTTCGCCACGCTGCCGCCGTCGCGGACCGGCTTCCTGATCATCGACTTCCTGCTCGCCGGCGATGTCGAGGGCTGGTGGGCGGCGGCCCGGCAGCTGATGCTGCCGGCACTGACCATGGCGCTGTTCGTGATCGCGCCGCTGGCGCGGATCACCCGCGCCTCGATGCTGGTGTCGCTCGGCAGCGACTTCGTGCGTACGGCGCGCTCGGTCGGGCTGTCGTGGTGGCGCATCGTCGTCACCTATGCGCTGAGGAACGCGATCCTGCCGGTCATCACCATCGCCGGGATCGTGTTCTCGACCATGCTCGGCGCCAATGTGCTGGTGGAGAAGGTGTTCTCCTGGCCCGGCGTCGCCTCCTACGCGCTCGATGCGCTGCTGGTCTCCGACTACGCGCCGGTGCAGGGCTTCGTGCTGCTGATGGCGACGATCTTCGTGATCGTCAATCTGCTGGTCGATGTACTCTATGGCATCGCCGATCCCAGGGCGACGGTGGCGTGAGCATGAGCACGATCGAGGCCTCGTCGACCCTGCGCCACACTGCCTTCGTGCTGCGCGGCAATCCGGTCACCGCCGTCGCGGCTGGCGGTGCGCTGCTGCTGGCGCTGATCGCGATCTTTGCGCCGTGGCTCGCGCCCTATGATCCGGTCGTCTCCGACGTACCGCAGGCGCTGCAGCCGCCGAGCGCGGCGCACTGGTTCGGCACCGACCAGCTCGGTCGCGATGTGCTCAGCCGCCTGATCGTCGCGAGCCGGCTCGACCTCACGATCGCGGTGACGGCGGTTGCTGTGTCCTTCGCGCTCGGCTCGGTGATCGGTGCACTCTGCGGCTATGCCGGCGGCCGGCTCGACAAGGCGGTCGGCCGCTTCATCGACGTCCTGATGGCGTTCCCGCTGTTCGTGCTGGCGATGGCGATGGTCGCCGCGCTCGGCAACCGCGTCGAGAACATCGTGATCGCGACCGCGATCATCAATCTGCCGTTCTACATCCGCTTCGCCCGCGCCGAAGTGAACATCCGCCGCAATCTCGGCTGGGTCGAGGCCGCGCGGGCCTGCGGCGAGAGCCATGTCGCGGTCGTGCTGCGCTTCCTGTTGCCGAACGTGCTGCCGGCGATGGCGGTGCAGATGTCGCTCAATCTCGGCTGGGCGATCCTCAATGCCGCGGGCCTCTCCTTCATCGGCCTCGGCGTCAAGCCGCCGACGCCGGAATGGGGCATCATGGTCGCCGAGGGCGCCCGCTTCATCTCCACGGGGCGCTGGTGGCTGGTGGCGTTTCCCGGACTTGCGCTGATGAGCGCGGTGCTGTGCTTCAATCTGCTCGGCGACGGCCTGCGCGATATCCTCGATCCCCGGATGCGCACATGACGGGCGAATTGAAGATGATCAGCGTGGCGCATCCGAGGATGAGAACGTGAGCGCACCGCTGCTCGAGGTCGAGAACCTCAAGGTCTCCTTCTCCACCCGTCGTGGTATCGTCGAGGCCGTGCGCGGCGTGTCTCTGTTGCTGGCACCGGGTGAGATGCTTGGCCTCGTCGGCGAGAGCGGCTCCGGCAAGTCGGTGACCGGCTTTGCCATCACCCATCTGCTCGACAAGGCCGGCCGCATCACCGGCGGCCGGATCCGCTTCAAGGGCCAGGACATCACCCGCGCCGGCGGCGCCGATCTGCGCAGCCTGCATGGTGCTGCGATGGCGATGATCTTCCAGAACCCGCGCGCGGCCCTCAATCCTATCCGTACCGTCGGCCAGCAGATTGCGGATGCGATCCTCGCGCATAGACGGCTGTCGCGGCAGGAGGCGCAGGCCGAGGCGCTGCAACTCTTGAAGGCCGTGCAGATCCGCGATCCCGAGCGGCGCATGAGCGCCTATCCGCATGAGCTCTCCGGCGGCATGTGCCAGCGGGTGATGATCGCGATCGCGATCTCCTGCAGCCCGCAGCTGCTGATCGCGGACGAGCCGACCACCGGCCTCGACGTCACCACGCAGAAGGTGGTGATGGACCTGCTCGCTCATATCGCCGCCGACCGCGGCATGGCGACGATCCTGATCACGCATGATCTCGGGCTGGCCGCGCGCTACTGCGCGCGCGTCGTGGTGATGGAGCAGGGCAGGCTGGTCGAGGAGGCCGAGCCGCTCACGCTGTTCCATCGGCCGCAGCACCCCTACACCAAACGGCTGGTCGCGGCGTCGCCGACGGCGACCTCGCGCATTGAGGATCTGGTGCCGGACGGCGAGCGCATTCCGTTGGTCGCGGTGACGGAGCTGCCGCCTCCGCCGCACGGCACGCCGCTGCTGCTCGACGTCAGGACTGTCAGCAAGCGTTTCGACGACGGCACCGTGGGCGTCGCGGACTTCTCGATGACCATGCGCGGCGGCGAGAGCGTCGGCCTGGTCGGCGAGAGTGGTTCCGGCAAGAGCACGACGTCGCGCATGATCTGCCGGCTGATCGATGCCAGCGCCGGCGAGATCCTGTTCGACGGCCAGTCGATCGGCCAGATCCCGGCGCGCGACTTCCACCGTTCCGAGCTGCGCAAGGACATCCAGATCGTCTTCCAGGATCCGAACGACAGCCTCAATCCGCGCTACACGGCATTCGACTGCATCGCCCATCCGCTGCTGCGACTGATGAACATGCGCTCAGGCGACAGACTGCGCCGGCGGGTCGAGGAATGCGCCGAGCGTGTCGGCCTGCCGCGCGAGCTGCTGTCGCGCTTTCCGCATCAGCTCTCTGGCGGGCAGAAGGCGCGCGTCGGAATCGCCCGCGCCATCGCCTGCCGGCCGCGTCTGCTGGTGCTGGACGAGCCGACCGCGGCGCTCGACGTCTCCGTGCAGGCCGTGGTGCTGCAGCTCCTGAACAGGCTTCGGCGCGAGGATAACCTCGCCTTTCTGTTCGTCAGCCACGATCTCAATGTCGTGCGCATGATGTGCGACCGCACCATCGTGCTGCGCACAGGCCTCATCATCGAGCAGGGCGAGAGCCGGGCGCTGTTCGCCAATCCGCAGACCGACTACACGCGCGAGCTGGTCGATGCCGTTCCGCATATCGACCCGCCGATGGCGCTGGCACCGGCCTGATCCTCACCCATAACAATCGATTATGGATGGCGGACAACTTGGTATTGGGGCCGCGATCGGCGGAGCTGTTAGTTTGTGCGCATCGCCATCTCAGGTCATCAAAGGGTTGGATCGCGCGTCATGACGGTGCTGATCGAAAGGCTGCAGAGCGCCGTCGGCGCAGCGCATGTTCTCGTCGCAGCCGAAGATCAGGCGCCGTATCTGCGCGACTGGCTGGGCAAGTATCGTGGCGCTGCCATCGCCGTCGTGCGTCCTGCGTCGACGGCAGAGGTCGCCGCGGTCATGGCGGCCTGCGCCGAGGCCCGCGTCGCCGTGGTGCCGCAGGGCGGCCACACGAGCCTGTCCGGCGGCGCGACACCCGATGCGAGCGGCGGAGCGATCGTGCTGTCGCTGGCGCGGATGAACCGCGTCCGCGCGCTCGATCCCATCGGCCAGACCATGGTGGTCGATGCCGGCGTCGTGCTGGCGAAGGTGCAGGAGGCCGCCGGCGCGGCCGGCCTGCTGTTTCCACTCAGCCTCGGGTCCGAGGGGAGCTGCACCGTCGGCGGCAATCTCGCGGCCAACGCCGGCGGCGTCGCCGTGTTAAGGTATGGCGTGATGCGCGAGCTGACTCTCGGGCTCGAAGTGGTGCTGCCGGATGGCCGCATCTGGGACGGCCTGCGCGCCTTGCGCAAGGACAACACCGGCTATGCGCTGCGCGATCTCTTCATCGGCTCGGAAGGCACGATCGGCATCATCACCGGTGCCGTGCTCAAGCTGTTCCCGCAGCCGACGGCGCGCGCGACGGCGTTCGTCGCAGTCCCCGATGCGGCTGCCGCGCTGAAGCTTCTTCAGTTGTCGCGCGCTCATTGCGGCGATCGTCTCACTGCATTCGAATTCCTGACCTCGGCGACGCTCGACATGATCCTGCGCCAGATCCCGGATGCGCGGCTGCCGTTCACGGCGCTGCCCGACGCAGCGGTGCTGATCGAGCTCAGCGACATCAGCGACGAGCCTGCGCTGACGGCGCGTCTCGAAACCGCGCTGGCTCAGGCGATGGCGGAAGGACTTGCCTCCGACGCCGTCGTGGCCCAGGACGGCATCCAGGCCAAGGCGTTCTGGCGCGTACGCGAGAGCGTGTCCGAGGCGCTGGTGCGGGAAGGCAAGGCGCTGAAGCACGACGTCGCGGTGCCCGTGGCCGAGATCGCCGATTTCGTCGGTGTCATGGATGCGGCGGTCGACGCCGCGCTGCCCGGCATCCGTCCCATGGTGTTCGGCCATCTCGGCGACGGCAATCTGCACTACAATCTGATGCGGCCGCTCGACATCAGCGAGGACGAGTTTGACGGGCACGGTCCGCGGATCACTCGCCTCGTCCATGACGAGATCACCCGTCGCCGCGGCTCGATCAGCGCCGAGCATGGCATCGGCCAGCTCCGCACCGCGGAGATGCCGCTGTGCAAGCCAGCGCTCGAGCTCGAGCTGATGCGTCAGCTCAAGCGCGCGCTCGATCCGCATGGTCTGATGAACCCGGGCAAGCTGCTGCCGAATGTGTAGTCGGTGCTGACGTCGCGTTCGCCCAATCAGGACCGGTGTGACGTCAGCCTGGGTTCTGCAGGGTCTGCGCGACAGTCGCACGGGTTCCGTTCAGGAAGAGGCTGTCGAGTGCTGCCTCAACGGCGCCCGTGAAGCGAGGATCGTTCGGCAGCTCGGTGCCGAACACCGATGTGACCGACAACAATGCGGGCGCAAGCCGGCCCGCAACCGGGCCGGCGTCATCCGCCAGGGCCCGCAGTCTGGCCGCCAGCGGGTCGCGCAGCGCGATCGGCTGGCGGTGTTCGTCGGTGCCGCTGACGTAGCGCATCCACCCGGCGACGGCGAGCGCGAGGCGGGTGATCGGCTGGCCGCGGGCGAGCCGGTCGCTGATGGTGCCGAGCAGGCGCTGCGGCAGCTTCTGCGAGCCGTCCATCGCGATCTGCGCTGTCAGATGCTTCAGCGCCGGATTGCGGAAGCGTTGCAGCAGTGCGGCGCGATAGGCTGTCACGTCGAAGCCGCCGAGCGCGGGCAGAGTCGGCGTGACCTCGTCGCACATCATGTCCTCGACGAGGCCGGCGAGGTCGGGCTCGGCCATGGCCGCGGCAACCGTCTCGCAGCCCATGAGATAGCCGAGATAGGCGATGGTGGAGTGTGCGCCGTTGAGCAACCGGAGCTTCATCAGCTCGAACGGCGCGACGTCGCGGACGAACTGGGCGCCGCTGACGTCCCAGGCCGGGCGCTCGCCGCCGAAATCGTCCTCGATCACCCATTGGCTGAACGGCTCGGTCACGACAGGCCAGGCATCGTCGAGCCCGAGCGCGGCGCCGATCTCGGCGCGGTCGGCATCGGTGGTCGCCGGCACGATGCGGTCGACCATGGTCGAGGGGAAACACACCTCGTCCGCGATCCACTTGGCGAGATTGCGGTCGACCAGCTCGGCGAAGGCGATGGCGAGGCCGCGCAGGGTGTGGCCGTTGGCGGGAAGGTTGTCGCAGGCGAGCACCGTGTAGGGCGGCAGGCCCTGCTGCCGCCGCAGCCGCAGGCCGCTGACGATGAATCCGAGCGTGCTGCGAGGATGCGCGAGGTTGATGCTGTCGTGGCGGATGTCGGGATCGTCAGCGCGCAGTGCGCCGGTGGCCGGATCGTGGCTGTAGCCCTTCTCGGTCACAGTGGTGGAGATGATACGGACAGCGGGATCGGCGAGGCGCTTGAGTAGGTCAGCCGGATCATCCGGCGCGACCGCAAGCCCGGTGAGTGCGCCGATGACCTGCCGCTGCTGTCCGGCACCGTCGCTCGCCGTCACGCTGTAGAGCCCGCCTTGCGGCTGCAGCGCGTCGCGTGTGTCTGGCGAGCGCAGGGAGACGCCGAGGATGCCCCAGCGCGGATCGTCCTTGAGCAGCGCATCCGTGTAGACCGCCTGATGGCCCCGATGAAACGCGCCGAGCCCGAGATGGACGATGCCGGTCGCGACCGCCGCGCGGTCGTAATCCGGCGCGAGGACGCCGGCGGGCAGGCGGCGGAGCGTGGCGGGGCTGAGGCGGTCCATGCCGGGAGCTCTCAGAAGATCAGCTGCACTTTGCAGCATTCGGTCTGGTTGTGCTCGAACGTGTCGAACGCGGTCGCGTAGGCGTCGAGCCCGAAGCGGTGGGTGATCAGACGCTCGGGTTGCAGCGTGCCGCGCGCGAACCAGTCGACGACCTTGGCGAACTTGCCGCTGTTGAGCCTGGAAGCGTGGATCGCGAGCTCCTTGGCGGTCACCTTCTGCTGCACGATGGTCGACGGCTCGGCCGAAAAGCCGAGCAGGCCGATGCGTGCGGCAGGCGAGGCGATCTCGATGGCCTCGGCGAGAATGGCGGGATGGCAGGCGGCATCGATGATCAAGGTCGGCGTCACATCGGCCGCGGCGAGGGCCTCGGGCAGGGCGGTGCTGGCGGTGTTGATGACGCGGTCGGCGCCGTTGTACCGCGCCGCTTCGAGCCGGGCATCGATGCGATCGGTGACGATCAGCTGCTTCACGCCGTAGACGTGCTTGAGCACCTGGATCACGGTCAGTCCGATCGGGCCCGCGCCATAGACCAGCGCGACGTCAGAGGCGAACACGCGGGTGTGGTCGGTGATGTTGGCGGCGATCGAGAACGGCTCGACCAGCGGCGCCTGGTCGTCGTCGACGCTGTCCGGCAGCAGATGCGCGTTGGCCGCCGGCACGCAGGCATATTCGGAAAAGCCGCCGTCGCGGTGGACGCCGAGCACGGCGAGATGGGCGCAGACGTTGGGGCGGCCGACCGAGCAGGGATAGCATTGGCCGCAGGCCACCACGGGATCGACCACCACGCGGGCGCCGAGCCGTGCGCTGACACCGGCGCCGAGCTTGTCGATGCGGCCGAAGAATTCATGGCCGATCACGCGCGGATAGCGCGCGAACGGGTTGCTGCCGTGGAGGATGTGGATGTCGGAGCCGCAGATTCCGGCGCGCTCGACCTTGATGCGGACCTCGCCTGCCGAAGGCTCGGGAACCGGGCGCGTTTCGATCGACAGGCGGCCGGGCCGCTCCGCCACGAGGCTCTTCACGCGTTCCTCCATCCCTTCTCGCCCATTTCGACCGCGAGCTGCCGTCGTATAGCAATCCCAGTTCTTGGATACAAGTTTATGATTGAAAGCCTAGTTGGTATCCCTTATAGCCTTGGAATATAGGAATGACATACAAAGGCTCCGCAGCGGGCCGGCAGGGGAGGTTTGCCAGTGTCTTTGCCCACATCCATGTCTCGTCGCAGTTTCGTCGGCACCGCGCTCGCGGGAGTCTCGGCCTTGGCGTTCACGCCCGCCCGGGCGCAGTCGGCGAAGTATCGCCTGCGCTACGGCACGGCGTTTCCCGCCACCCATCCCGGCGTCGTCCGGATCATCGAGGCGTCGGAGGTCATCAAGAAGCAGACCAATGGTCTGGTCGACCTGCAGGTCTATCCGAACAGCCAGCTCGGCAGCGAGCCCGACATGTTCTCGCAGGTGCGCAGCGGCGCGCTCGACTTCATGTCGACGTCAGGTGTGAACCAGACGGTGGTGCCGATCGGCGGCATCAATGCGGTGGCGTTCGCGTTCGAGAGTTACGACCAGGTGTGGTCGGCGATGGACGGCGATCTCGGCAACCATGTGCGCGGCGAGTTCGCCAAGGTCGGCCTGCACGTGCTCCCGAAATGCCTCGACAATGGCTATCGCAACATCACCTCCGGCGCCAAGCCGATCGCCTCGCCCGACGATCTCAAGGGCTTCAAGATCCGCGTGCCCGGCAATCCGTTGTGGGTGACGCTGTTCAAGACGCTCGGCGCGGCGCCGACGCCGATCAATTTCGGCGAGCTCTATGCGGCCCTGCAGACCCGCATCGTCGACGGCCAGGAGAATCCGCTGGCGCTGATCCAGAGCGCCAAGCTCTACGAGGTGCAGAAGTACATCGCGCTATCAGGCCATATCTGGGACGGCCACTACATCTTCGCCAATGCAGCGCGCTGGAATGTCATGCCTGCCGACGTCCGCGACGCCATCACTGCGGCGCTGTCGGAGGCCGCCGTCAAGGAGCGCCAGGACATCCAGAGCTTCAACGAGAAGGCGCAGGCGGACATGCAGGCGGCCGGCGTGACCTTCAACAAGGTCGACACCAAGCCGTTCCGCGACGCGCTGCGCACCGCCGGCTTCTACACCGAGTGGAAGACCAAGTTCGGCGCCGAGGCGTGGGGCCTGCTGGAGAAATCGGTCGGCCAGCTCTGAGCGAGCTGCCGTTGCATCCCTGATGCATGTCCGCATGCGCGGACATCAGCAGGATCTTGCGGGGAGGGTGGAATGGCCGTTGACATGACCGCGACGACCTCGGTGCCGTCGCATGGCGCCTTTGCGCGTTTCGATCATCTGCTAGGCCGCGCCGTCGAGGCGCTGGCCGCCGCGATCGTGGTCGCCGAATTGGTCCTGCTCGGTGCGGCCACGGCCGCGCGCTACGTGTTCAATGCTCCGCTGATCTGGTCCGACGAACTCGCCACCGTGCTGTTCGTGTGGCTGGCGATGCTCGGCGCCGTCGTCGCATTGCGACGCGCCGAGCACATGCGGCTCACCGCCTTCGTCCGCAATCTGTCGCCGGCGTGGCGGGCGCGCACCGACGCGCTCGGCCTGATGCTGGTCTGCACCGTGCTGGTCGCGCTGGTGATGCCGTCCTGGCACCACCTCGAAAGCCACCTGATCAGCCAGATGCCCGTGCTCGAGATCAGCGAAGGCTATCGCGAGGCCGCGATGCTGGTCGGCGTGCTGCTGATGCTGCTCACCGCGGTCGACCGGCTGATCCAGCAGGCGAGCCTCATGCAGATCGTCGGCGCTCTGGCTCTGGTGCTCGCCGGTGCAGGGGCGCTCTATGCGGCCGCACCTGTGCTGGAGGATCTCGGCAACTACAATCTGTTGATCTTCTTCTTTGTGCTCGTCGCCAGCGCCATGGTGATCGGCACGCCGATCGCCTTCACCTTCCTGCTCGCCACCGTGGCCTATCTACATTTCAGCACCACCGTCCCGGTCCTGATCGTTCCCGGCCGGGTCAGCGAGGGCATGTCGCACATGGTGCTGCTGGCGGTGCCGATGTTCGTGCTGCTGGGTGCGCTGATCGAGATCGCCGGGCTGGCGCGGGCGATGATCCTTTTTCTCGTGTCGCTGATCGGCCACCTCCGCGGCGGCCTGCAATACGTGCTGCTCGGCGCGATGTACCTGGTCTCCGGCATCTCCGGCGCCAAGGCGGCCGACATGGCAGCGGTTGCGCCGGCGCTGTTTCCCGAGATGAAGCAGCGCGGCAGCTCGGAAGGTGACCTGGTGTCGCTGCTGTCGGCCTCGGCCGTTATGTCGGAAACGATCCCGCCCTCGATCGTGCTGATCACGGTCGGATCGGTGACGGGCGTGTCGATCGCGGCGCTGTTCACCGGCGGGCTGCTGCCGGCGGTGGTCGGCCTGATCGCACTCTCCGTCGTCGTCTTCCTGCAGACGCGCAAGGAGGACATGAGCGGCGCGCAGCGTTTCGATGCCAAGACGCGGCTGCGGCTGTTTGCGATCTCTATTCCCGGTCTCGGTCTGCCGATCGTGATCCGTTCGGCTGTGGTCGAGGGCGTCGCCACCGCGACCGAGGTCGCGGCGATCGGCGTCATCTACACCGTGCTGGTCGGCATCTTCGTCTATCGCCAGTTCGACTGGAAGCGGGTGTATCCCATCCTGGTCGATACGGCGTCGCTGTCCGGCGCGATCCTGCTGGTGGTGGGGGCTGCGACCGGCATGGCCTGGGCGCTGACCCAGTCCGGCTTCTCGCAGCAGCTCGTGGACCTCATGGTGGCTGTGCCTGGCGGCCGCTGGGGCTTCCTGCTGATTTCGGCGCTCGCCTTCGTCGTGCTCGGCAGCGTGCTCGAGGGCGTGCCGGCGGTGGTGCTGTTCGGGCCGCTGCTGTTCCCGATCGCGCGCATGATGGGCGTGCACGAGGTGCACTACGCCATCATCGCGGTGTTCGCGATGGGTCTCGGCCTGTTCACGCCGCCTTTCGGCGTCGGCTTCTATCTCGCTTGCGCCATCGGCCGCGCCCCGCCGGACGAGGTCATCCGCCACGTCTGGCCGCATCTCGCCGCACTCGTCGTTGCGCTGCTCTTGATCGTGTTCCTGCCATGGATCTCGATCGGCTTCCTGTGAATCGGGTAGACTGCCGTCATGGATGACGATCTGACACCGCTGACACGACTGGACGGCAAGGCCGGCCGGCGGCTCGCCGACCAGGTCTACGAGCGGCTGCTCGAGGACATCGTCTCCGGCGCGCTGCCGCCGGGCACGCCGATGGCCGAACTCGATCTGTGCGAGCGGCTCGGCGTCAGCCGCACGCCGGTGCGCGAGGCGCTGATCAAGCTCGCCGATGTAGACCTCGTGCGCATCTATCCGCAAAGCGGCAGCGTGGTGGCGCCGGTGTCGCGCGAGGCGTTCGGCGAGGCGCAGTTCATCCGCGAGCATCTCGAATGTGCGCTGGTTGCCGAGGCCGTCCGCTACATCGATGCGACGGCGCTGCGCGAGCTGACCGAGCTGATCGACAAGCAGAAGGCGGCGGCGACGCCGGCGGAGTTCTACGTCCATGACGAGGCGTTCCATCAGACGATTGCCCGCACCAGCCGGCATCCCCATGTCTGGCAGGTGATCCGTCAGACCAAGATCCATTTCGACCGCGTCCGCCATCTGACCTTGATCGAGGATGCCGGCCATATTCCGCTCCTGATCGCGCAGCATCAGGAGATCCTGGACGGGCTGGCCGCCTGCAACGAGGCCCAGGCGGTCGCGGCGATGCGCCGGCATCTGCGCGAGGTGTTTCGCCGCGCTGACGGCATTTTTGCCCGGCAGGAGGAGACGTCGCAGGCCGAACCGCGCACGCGGGCACGGCGGCGGCGCTGATCGCGCGCTTGATTCATTCTGGAAGGTGACGACATGGAACAGACGTGGCGCTGGTTCGGACCCGATGATCCCATCACCTTGCCGCAGGTTCGCCAGACCGGCGCGACCGGCATCGTGACGGCGCTGCATCACATTCCCTACGGCGTGGTGTGGAGCACCGATGAGATCATCAGGCGCATCGGCTTGATCGAAGGCGATTCATCGCTGCGGCTGCGCTGGAGCGTGGTCGAGAGCCTGCCGGTCTCCGAGGCCATCAAGCTGGGCGAGGGCGATCTGACGTCCTTGTTCGACAACTACCGCCAGTCGCTGCGCAACCTCGCCGCCTGCGGCGTCACCACCGTCTGCTACAATTTCATGGCGGTGCTGGACTGGACCCGCACCGAGCTCGCCTTCCGCCTGCCGGGCGGCGCCACCGCGCTCCGCTTCGACATGGACCGCCTGGCGGCGTTCGACTGCTACATCCTGCAGCGGCCCGGCGCCGAGGCGGAGTTCTCCTCCGACGTGCTCGACCGCGCCAAGGCGTGGGTGGCGCAGGCCTCCGAAGCCGACAAGGACCGGCTGCTCGCGACCATCATGGCCGGGTTGCCCGGCGCCTATGACCGCTATGACGTGCCCGGGCTGCGCCGTATGCTGGAGAAATATCGCGGCGTCGGCCACGCCGAGCTGCGCGCCAACTACGCGCGCTTCCTGCGCGAGGTGGTGCCGACGGCGGAGGAGTGCGGTGTCAGCCTGTGCGTCCATCCCGACGATCCGCCGCGCGACCTGTTCGGCCTGCCGCGCGTGGTGTCGTCAGCCGAGGATCTGCAGTTCATCGTCGAGGCCGTCCCGTCGAAGGCCAATGGCATCACGTTCTGCACCGGCGCGCTCGGCGCCGGCGGCCACAACAACGTGCCGCGGCTTGCCGAGCGGTTCGCCCCGCACATCCGCTTCGTCCATCTGCGCAACGTCACCAAGATGCTCGACGGCTCGTTCATGGAGGCCGAGCATCTGCGCGGCGATGTCGACATGGTTGCGATCGTGACGACGCTGCTCAAGGAGCAGGCGCGCCGCAAGGCCGAGGGCGATCCGGACTGGCGGATCCCATTCCGCCCCGATCACGGTCATGAGCTGGTCGACGACATCGGCCGCGGCACGCATCCCGGCTATCCGCTGGTCGGCCGGCTCAAGGGCCTCGCCGAGATCCGCGGGGTGATGACCGCCGTCGCGGCCATTAACCGTCTGCCGGTTTGATCGGCAGGGCCGGATAACGCGCTTGTCAGCGCGCTGTCCGTCAACGAGGATGCCAGCCGGAACGTCGTCCACGAGTTGAACAGATGTCGACCTCGCTCTTCGATCTCTCCGGCAAGACCGCGCTGGTGACCGGCTCCTCCCGCGGCCTCGGCCGCGCTATTGCCGAAGGCTTTGCCAAGGCCGGGGCGCGGCTGGTCATCAACGGCACCGACCCGGCGCGCACGCTGGCGGCGGCGGAAGAATTCCGCGCCGCGGGCCATCAGGCCGAGGCCTGCCCGTTCGACGTGACCGATGAGCAGGCCGTGGTCAGCGCCTTCGCGCGTTTCGATGACCAGGGGATCGCGATCGACATCCTCGTCAACAATGCCGGCATCCAGCACCGCAAGCCGCTGGTCGAGTTCACCACCGACGAGTGGCGCCGCGTCATCGAGACCAACCTCACCAGCGCGTTCGTGATCGGGCGCGAGGCCGCCAAGCGGATGATTCCGCGCAACAGCGGCAAGATCATCAACATCGGCTCGCTCGGCAGCGAGCTGGCAAGGCCGACGATCGGGCCCTACACCACGGCCAAGGGCGGCATCCGCAACCTGACCCGCGCGATGGCCGTCGAATGGGCCGCGCACGGCATCCAGGCCAATGCGATCGGTCCCGGCTACATGCTGACCGACATGAACCAGGCGCTGATGAGCAACCCCGACTTCAACAACTGGCTGATGTCGCGTGTCCCGGCGAAGCGCTGGGGTCGTCCCGACGAACTGGTCGGCACCGCGATCTTCCTGGCCTCCGACGCGTCGACCTATGTCAACGGCCAGACCATCTATGTCGATGGCGGCATGCTGGCGGCGATGTAGGATCGCGGAAGACACGAGACAGGGAGGCCGGCCATGCGTGCGGTCGTCATTCACGCGCCGAAAGATCTGCGCATCGACAGCTTTCCCGATCCGGCGCCGGGACCCGGCGAGGTCCGGGTCAAGATCGAGGCCGGCGGCATCTGCGGCTCGGATCTGCATTACTACCATCACGGCGGCTTCGGCACGGTCCGCATCAAGCAGCCGATGGCGCTGGGTCATGAGATCGCAGGCCACGTCGCCGCGGTCGGTGCCGGCGTGACCGGCCTCGCCGAGGGCACGCGCGTCGCCGTCAATCCGAGCCTGCCGTGCGGCAAATGCGCCTATTGCCGCGAGGGGCGGCGCAACCAGTGCCTGGACATGCGCTTCATGGGCAGCGCGATGCGCGATCCCCACGTGCAGGGCGGCTTCCGCGAGTTCGTCACCGTGGATGCCTCACAGGCGGTGCCGATCGCGCCGTCGTTGTCGCTGGGAGAGGCCGCGATGGCCGAGCCGCTGTCGGTCTGCCTGCATGCCGCGCACCAGGCCGGTTCGCTGCTCGGCAAGCGCGTGCTGGTGACCGGCTGCGGCCCGATCGGAGCGCTGTCGATCCTGGTCGCGCGTTACGGCGGCGCAGCCGAGATCGTGGCGACCGACGTCGCCGACGCGCCGCTTGCGATGGCGCGCACGCTCGGCGCCAGCCATGCGTTCAATGTCGGGGCGGAGCCGTCGGCGCTCGATCCGTGGCGGAGCGGGAAGGGCACGTTCGACGTGTTGTTCGAGGCCTCCGGCAACCAGGCCGCCCTGCGGGCGGCGCTCGACGTCATGAGGCCCGGCGGCGTCATCGTCCAGCTTGGGCTCGGCGGCGAGATGACCTTGCCGGTCAACACGCTGGTCACGAAGGAGCTGCAATTGCGCGGCACGTTCCGGTTCGACCGCGAATTCGAGCTGGCGCTGCGGCTGATGGGCGAGGGGCTGCTGGACGTCAAGCCGCTGATCTCGGCTGCGCTGCCATTCGAGCAGGCGGTCGCCGCCTTCGAGCTCGCCAGCGATCGAAGCCGGTCGATGAAGGTTCATTTGACGTTTTGATGGATGGATTGACGCCGATGAAAGTCGCCTGCATCGGAGAGTGCATGGTGGAGTTTGCGCAGGAGGACGGCTCGCTGTTCCGGCGCGGCTTCGGCGGCGACACGCTCAACACGGCGCTCTATCTGGCCCGGCTCGGCGTGCCCACCTCCTACGTCACGGCGCTCGGCGATGATCCCTTGAGCGCTATGATGCTGGCGGCCTGGCAGGCCGAGGGCATCGACACCTCGGAGGTGCTGCAGGTCGAGGGCCGCGTGCCCGGCCTGTACATGATCGAGCGCGATGCCCGGGGCGAGCGCAGCTTCCTCTATTGGCGCGACCGCGCGCCGGCGCGCGAGCTGTTCGATCGCGCCGACCGCGACATGCTCGACAGGCTCTCCCGCTTCGACTGGATCTATCTCTCCGGCATCAGCCTCTCGCTCTATGGCGAGACCGGCAAGGCCAAGCTGCGTGAGCTCTTGACGGTGGCGCGCAAGCGCGGCGCGCGTGTGGTCTTCGACGGCAACTACCGGCCGCGCGGCTGGGCCAGCCGCGAGGTGGCGCAGCGCGCGTTCCGCGCGATCCTGCCGCTGGTCGACGTTGCGCTGCCGACGCTCGAGGATGAGCAGATGCTGTTCGGCGATGCCGACGCCTCCGTCAGCCTGCGCCGCTTCAAGGAAGCCGGGGTCGGCGAGGTCGTCGTCAAGCGCGGCGCACGCGGCTGCCTGATCCATGCCGATGGTGTGCTGGTCGACATCGCGCCGCCTGCGGTGCTCAAGCCGATCGACACCACGGCGGCCGGCGATTCCTTCAATGCGGGTTATCTCGCCGCGCGCATCAAGGGCGCGCCGCCCCGCAAGGCGGCGTTGGCCGGCCACCGGCTTGCCGGCGCCGTGATCATGGCGCCGGGAGCCGTGATCCCGGCCACCGCGATGCCGCGGGACATTCTGACGATGAGCGAGGCATGATCAACAATTTGGACAAGCGCACGAAGCTCGATGCGGTGTTCGCTCTGGCGCCGGTGATTCCGGTGATCACGATCGAGGACGCCGCGCATGCCGTGCCGCTTGCGCGCGCGCTCGTTAGCGGCGGTCTCCGCGTCATCGAGATCACCTTGCGGACGCAGGCGGGGCTCGATGCCGCACGCGCGATCATCGATGAGGTGCCGGACGCCGTTGTCGGCATCGGCACGGTGCTGACGCCGGCGGACTACGAGCGCGCCGTCGGGCTCGGTGCAGCCTTCGCGATCAGCCCGGGCCTGTCGATCGGCCTGCTCGATGCCGCGAATGCGGGCGAAATGCCGTTCGCGCCGGGCATTCAGACCGCCTCTGATCTCATCGCCTGCGTGACGCGCGGCTATGAGCTGGTGAAGTTCTTTCCTGCGGTGCCGGCCGGTGGGCTCGCCGCGCTGGATGCGCTGGCCGGGCCGTTCCCCAACGTACGGTTCTGCCCGACGGGCGGCATCAATGCCGGCAACGCTGCGCAATGGCTGGCGCATAAGAAGGTCGTTGCGATCGGCGGCTCCTGGGTCGCCCCCGCGGCCGACATCAAGGCCGGTGCCTGGGCTGCGATCGAGCAGCGCGCCCGCGAGGCGACGAAGCTGCGCTGATCTGGCCTGTCCACAACTTAAAATTTTGTTTGTGTCCGACGTTCATCTTCGGCAGCGTAGGCCTCCGTCGGCGCTTGTCATTCTCAAAAAGTATTACAGTCAAATAATATGACTAGTCATCCCAAGTGTTCCGTGGAATAACGGACGTCACCGGCCGTCGAGGCGGGTGAATAGGTGCGTCGGCACCGCTGTTCGCGGCGGCGCATCAAAAAACAGTACCTTTTTGGGAGAGAACGTCTGATGACCCTGAAAGCCCTCTTTGCGGCCTCGGCAACGGCCGCCTTGTTGCTTGCCACGTCTGCTGGCGCCGCTGAGCTGACCGTCGGCTTCTCGCAGATCGGATCGGAGTCCGGTTGGCGCGCCGCCGAGACCTCGGTCTCGAAATCTGAAGCCGCCAAGCGCAAGATCAACCTGAAGATCGCCGACGCCCAGCAGAAGCAGGAGAACCAGATCAAGGCGATCCGCTCCTTCATCGCCCAGGGCGTGGACGCGATCTTCCTCGCACCGGTCGTGGCCTCCGGCTGGGACGCGGTGCTGAAGGAAGCCAAGGAAGCCAAGATCCCGGTCGTGCTGCTCGACCGCGACATCGATCCCTCCGGCAAGGACCTCTATCTGACCGCCGTCACCTCCGACAGCGTGCACGAGGGCGAGGTGGCAGGCGAGTGGCTCGCCAAGACGGTCGGCGGCAAGGCCTGCAACGTCGTCGAGCTGCAGGGCACGGTCGGCGCCAGCGTCGCCACCAACCGCAAGAAGGGCTTTGACGCCGTCGTCGCCAAGAACGCCAACCTGAAGGTCGTTCGCAGCCAGACCGGCGACTTCACCCGTGCCAAGGGCAAGGAGGTGATGGAAAGCTTCATCAAGGCCGAGAATGGCGGCAAGTCGATCTGCGCCGTCTACGCCCACAACGACGACATGATGGTCGGCGCCATCCAGGCGATGAAGGAAGCCGGGCTCAAGCCGGGCAAGGACATCCTGACCGTCTCGATCGACGCCGTGCCGGACATCTTCAAGGCGATCGCCGCCGGCGAAGCCAACGCCACCGTCGAGCTGACGCCGAACATGGCGGGCCCGGCGTTCGACGCAATCGTGGCTTTCAAGGAGAAGGGCACCGTTCCGCCGAAGTGGATCCAGACGGAATCGAAGCTCTACACCGCGACTGACGATCCGCAGAAGGTCTACGACAGCAAGAAGGGGCTCGGCTACTGAGCCGAAGATCTCGCCGTCGTCCTGGCTGTTGCCGGGACGACGGAAATCAATCGTGGCGCCCGCATCGCGTGCGGGCGTCGACTTTCCGGTCTTGCCCAAGTAGTTCGTCATGTCTGATCCTTCAGCTCCGCCGGCGATGCGTCCGTCTCTTCTGGAGATCCGCGGCCTCACCAAGAGCTTCGGTGCGCTCAAGGCGCTGCAGGATGTCGACTTCATGCTGGGTGAGGGCGAGATCCACGCGCTGCTCGGCGAGAATGGCGCCGGCAAGTCGACGCTGATCAAGGTCGTCACCGGCGTTTTCGCGCGGGACGCCGGCACCGTGCGGCTGGCCGATCGGGAGATCGCGCCGCGCTCGGCCAAGGACGCGGTCGATGCCGGCATCGCCACCGTCTATCAGGAAGTCAATCTGCTGCCGAACCTCTCGGTGGCGCAAAATCTGTATCTCGGCCGGCAGCCGACGCGGTTCGGCGTCGTGCGCGAGGCCGAGATGCGGCGGCGCGCGCATGCGCTGCTGCTGGATTATGGGCTGGACATCGACGTCGGCGCACCGCTTTCGAGCTACTCGGTCGCGGTCCAGCATATCACGGCGATCGCGCGCGCCGTCGATCTGTCGGCGCGCGTCCTCATTCTCGACGAGCCCACGGCGAGCCTCGACCGCCACGAGGTCGAGATCCTGTTCAAGGTGATGCGAAAGCTCGCGGCTGATGGCATCGGCATCATCTTCGTCAGCCACTTCCTCGATCAGGTCTATGAGATCTGCGACCGCGTCACGGTGCTGCGCAACGGCCGGCTGATCGGCACGCGCGAGATTGCCGATCTGCCGCGGCTCGACCTGATCCGCATGATGCTCGGGCGGGAGCTGGCCGAGACCACCCACGAACGCGCAGCGAGCCAGCCGGACAAGGCGCGCGAGGTCTGCATCAGTTTCAAGGGCTATGGCAAGCAGGGCTACCTTGCGCCGTTCGATCTCGAGCTGCGCCGCGGCGAGGTGGTCGGGCTCGCCGGCCTGCTCGGCTCCGGACGCACCGAAACGGCACGGCTCGTGTTCGGCGCCGAGCGCGCCGACAGCGGCGCGGCCACCGTCAACGGTGAGACCGTCCGGCTGAATTCGCCGCGCGATGCCGCCGGGCTCGGCTTCGGCCATTGTCCGGAAGAGCGCAAGACGGAGGGCATCGTTGCCGACCTCACCGTGCGCGAGAACATCGTGCTGGCGCTACAGGCGCGGCGCGGCCTGCACCGGCCACTGTCGCGGCGCGAGCAGGACGAGATCGCGATGCGTTACATCCGCATGCTCGACATCCGGCCGCCGGATCCGGAACGTCCGATCGGGCTGCTGTCGGGCGGCAACCAGCAGAAGGCGCTGCTGGCGCGCTGGCTCGCCACGTCGCCGAAGCTCCTCGTTCTGGACGAGCCGACGCGCGGCATCGACGTCGGGGCCCATGCCGAGATCATCCGGCTGGTGCGCGAGCTGTGCGAGCAGGGGCTGGCGCTGCTTGTGATCTCCTCCGAGCTCGACGAGATCGTGACCTATTCGAACCGCGTCATCGTGCTGCGCGACCGCGCCCATGTCGAGGAGCTGAAGGGCGACGCCGTCGAGGTCTCCAGCATTCTTGCGGCGATCGCTGCGGATACCGAGTCCGTGCGCGAGGCCGCATCATGACGCTTCGCATTCCCCGCCGTGGCCTGGCACAAGCGCTCGCACTGATCTTGATCCTGATCATCGATCGCGCGGTGTCGCCGCAGTTCTTCAATCTCCATCTGCAGGACGGCCGGCTGTTCGGCAGCGTCATCGACGTCCTGAACCGCGGCACGCCGGTGGCGCTGCTGTCGCTGGGCATGGTGCTCGTCATCGCGACCGGAGGCATCGACCTTTCGGTCGGTGCCGTGATGGCGATCGCGGGCGCTACTGCGGCGAGCCTCGCCGATACGCATTCGCTGCCGGTGGTCATCGGCTCCGCGCTCGCTGTCGGTCTGGTGTGCGGGCTCTGGAACGGCATCCTCGTTGCCTTCTTGCGTATCCAGCCGATCGTCGCCACGCTCATTCTGATGGTCGCAGGACGCGGCATCGCGCAGCTCATCACGGAAGGTCGGATCGTCACCTTCACCTCGCCCGATCTGGTCTGGATGGGCAACGGCGCCGTGCTCGGCCTGCCGACGCCGGTCGTGATCGCGATCGGCATGCTGCTGGTGACGGGGGCGGTCGTGCGCGGCACCGCGCTCGGGCTCTTGATCGAGGCGACCGGCGGCAACGCGCGCGCCAGCGAGCTGTCGGGCGTCGGCACCCGCGCCATGATCCTGTCGGTCTATGTCTGGTGCGGCCTCTGCGCGGCGCTCGCCGGCGTCATCGCCGCAGCCGACATCATGGGGGCGGATGCCAACAATGCCGGGCTGTGGCTCGAGCTCGATGCGATCCTCGCCGTCGTGATCGGCGGCACCTCGCTGTTTGGCGGCCGCTTCAGCCTGGTGCTGGCGGTGGCCGGCGCGCTGATCATCCAGGCCATGAACACCGGCATTTTGCTGTCGGGGTATCCGCCGGAGCTCAATCTGCTGGTCAAGGCCGTCGTCGTGCTTGCCGTGCTGCTGGCGCAATCGCCGCGGCTCGGCGATCTCTCGCGCTTCACCGCGCGCTGGCGGAGGACCAAGCCATGAAGGCCTCGACCTCGGTTGCGATCACGGCCTTCGTGCTGGTCGCCGGCTTCGCGTTGTGCGCGCTGCAGTTCCCGAACATCGCCTCGACCCGCGTCGTCGCCAACCTGCTCACCGACAACGCCTTCCTCGGCATCGTCGCGGCCGGCATGACCTTCGTCATCATCTCCGGCGGCATCGATCTGTCGGTCGGCTCGGTGATCGGCTTCACGACGGTGTTCGTGGCTCTGGCGGTCGAGCGCTGGGGCATTCCGCCGTTTGCCGCGTTCGCAATGGTGCTCGTGCTGTGCGCGCTGTTCGGCGCCGCGATGGGGGCGGTCATTCACGTATTTGAGCTGCCGCCCTTCATCGTGACGCTCGCGGGCATGTTCCTGGCGCGCGGCGTCAGCTTCCTGCTGTCGACCGAGTCGATTCCGATCACCGCTCCGATCTACAGTGCCGTCTCCGACTTTGCGATCCGGCTGCCAGGCGGCGGACGGCTCACCGCGATCGCGATTGCGATGCTCGTGATCCTGGTGCTCTGCGCGTTGCTGCTGCATTTGACCCGGTTCGGCGCCAACGTCTACGCGCTCGGCGGCAGCCGTGTGGCGACAGCCCTGATGGGCATTCCGGTCGGGCCGATGACGATCCGCATCTATATGCTGTCGAGCGTGCTTGCGGGCCTCGCCGGCATCGTCTTCTCGTTCTACACCGCGGCCGGCTACTCGCTCTCGGCCGTCGGCGTCGAGCTCGATACAATCGCGGCCGTGGTGATCGGCGGAACCTTGTTGACGGGCGGACAAGGCTCGGTCATCGGCACCTTCCTTGGCGTCCTGATCCAGGGCATGATCCAGACCTACATCAACTTCGACGGCACGCTGTCGAGCTGGTGGACCAAGATCGCCACGGGGGTTCTGTTGTTCGTCTTCATTGCGTTGCAACAAGGTCTGATGGCGCTCGCGCGCCGCTCATCCGTCAAGCCCGCAGGGGCCAAGCCGATGGGGGCGCCGACATGACGACGTCGCACATCGTCTCGATTCCGACCCGGCGCGCGCATTCCAACCATGCCGAGGTCGCCCGCAGCATCGGCATCGACATCATCTCCGGCCGACTGGCCGAGGGGGCGCGGCTGCCGGGTGATGCCGAGCTGACCGCGACCTTCGGCGTCTCACGGCCGGTGCTGCGCGAGAGCGTGAAGACCCTCGTTGCAAAAGGTCTGCTGTCGACCAAGGCCCGCGTCGGCACCGTGGTGCGCGGACGCTCGGACTGGAACATGTTCGATCCCGACGTGCTCGCCTGGCACCTCGACGCGGGCATCGACAAGCGCTTCCTCGCCGACCTCGCCGAGATCCGGTTGGCGATCGAGCCGCGCGCCGCGGCGCTCGCGGCGGAACGCCGTACGGATGACGACGTCGCGGCGATGCGCAAGGCGATGGCGCAGATGGAGCGCGAGCCATCGACATCGGTGGCTTTCGCCGAGGCTGATCTTGCGCTGCACATCGCGGTCGCCAACGCCTCGGGCAATCCCTTCATGCGCTCGATCGGCGCTGTCATCGAGGCCGCGTTGCGCGCCTCGTTCGTCCTGAGCGCCCCGATCGAGACCGCCGATCGCGACACCGTGCTGGTCTGGCACCAGCGCATCATCGACGCGATCGCCGATGGAGACGCCGAGGGCGCCTCCGAGGCCATGATCGAAGTCATCTACAACGGCCGGCGGCGCCATGCCCAGTCGGCTGCACGAACGGACCGGGAATGAGCAACGACAACGAGAAGAAGACGCTGCGGAGCCAGGCGTGGTTCGGCCGCCAGGACAAGATGGGCTTCTATTATCGCTCGTTCCTGAAGAACAGCGGCACGCCGCAGGATCGCTTCGAGGGCCGTCCGGTCATCGGCATCTGCAACACCTGGTCGGAGCTGACACCCTGCAACGCGCATTTCCGCGTCATCGCCGAGCATGTCCGCCAGGGCGTGCTCGATGCCGGCGGCTATCCGCTGGAGTTTCCGGTCTCCTCGCTCGGCGAGGTGACGATGCGCCCCACCGCGATGCTGTTCCGTAACCTCGCTTCGATGGATGTCGAGGAGGCGATCCGCGCCCACCCGCTCGACGGCGTCGTGCTGCTGATGGGCTGTGACAAGACCACGCCGGCGCTCTTGATGGGCGCCGCCTCGGCCAACCTGCCTGCGATCGGTGTTTCAGGCGGGCCACAACTGCGCGGCGTCTATCGTGGCCAGATCATCGGCTCCGGTACCAACATCATCTCGATGAGCGAGCAGCTGCGTGCCGGCGAGATCACGCTGAAGGAATTCCACGAGGCCGAGGCCGGCATGAACCGCTCCGCCGGCAGCTGCATGACCATGGGCACGGCCTCGACGATGGCCTCGATGGTCGAGGCGCTCGGCATCGGCTTGCCGGAAAATGCGGCGATTCCGGCTGCGGATGCGCGGCGCAACCTGCTGGCCCGCATGGCCGGACGGCGCATCGTCCAGATGGTCGGCGAGGATCTCAAGCCGTCGGATATCCTGACGCGCCAGGCGTTCGAGAACGCGATCCGCACGCTGGCCGCGATCGGCGGCTCGACCAATGCCGTCGTGCATCTGCTCGCGATCGCCGGCCGTGTCGGCGTCGAGCTGACGCTCGATGATTTCGATCGGCTCTGCCGCGACGTGCATTGCCTGGTCGACCTGATGCCGTCGGGCCGCTTCCTGATGGAGGACTTCTATTACGCCGGCGGCCTGCCGGCGGTGCTGCGTGCGCTCGGCGAGCGCGGCCTGCTGCACAAGGACGCGCGCACCGTCAACGGCAAGACGTTGTGGGACAATGTCGCCGAGGCTCCGAACTGGAACGCCGAGGTCATCACACCGTTCGAGACCCCGTTCAAGACGGAAGCCGGCATCGCCATTCTCACCGGCAATCTCGCCCCCAACGGCGCTGTCATCAAGCCGTCGGCGGCCTCGCCGGAACTGATGAACCATACGGGACGCGCGGTCGTGTTCGAGAGCGTCGAGGAGATGCATGACGCGGTCGACGACGACAATCTCGACATCGATGCGTCCTGCATCATGGTGCTGAAGAACTGCGGGCCGAAGGGCTATCCGGGCATGGCCGAGGTCGGCAACATGCCGCTGCCTGCGAAAGTGCTGCGTCAGGGCGTGCGCGACATGATCCGCATCTCCGATGCGCGCATGTCCGGCACGGCCTACGGCACGGTGGTGCTGCATGTCGCGCCGGAGGCTACCGTCGGCGGGCCGCTGGCGCTGGTGAGGAACGGCGACATGATCACGCTCGACGTCGCCGCGCGCCGGCTGCATCTGCATGTCAGCGACGAGGAACTGGCCGCACGCCGCGCCGCCTGGACGCCGCCGAAGCCGCATGCGGCCCGCGGCTATCAGAAGCTCTACATCGATCACGTGCTGCAGGCCGATCGCGGCGTCGATTTCGATTTCCTCGTCGGCCGCACCGGCTCGCCCGTGCCGCGCGACAATCACTGAGAGGGGCCCATGACCGCTTCCGCCAAAAAGCTCTACAAGGGAGTCTTCCCGGTGGCGCCGACCGTGTTCGACGCCGACGGCCGTCTCGACCTCGAAGGCCAGAAGCGAGCGATCGACTTCATGATCGATGCCGGCTCGCACGGCATCTGCATCCTCGCCAATTTCTCCGAGCAGTTCGTGCTGACCGATGACGAGCGCGATCTGGTGATGACCACGGTGCTGGAGCATGTTGCCGGCCGCGTGCCGATCATCGTCACCACGACGCATTTCTCGACCTTTGTCTGCGCCGAGCGTTCGCGCCGGGCGCAGGAGAAGGGCGCTGCCATGGTCATGGTGATGCCGCCCTATCACGGCGCGACCTTCCGCGTGCCGGACACCTCGATCTATGAATTCTATCGCGGCGTCTCCGACGCGATCTCGATCCCGATCATGGTGCAGGACGCACCGGTCGCCGGCACGCCGCTATCGGTGCCGTTCTTGGCGCGCATGGCCAAGGAGATCGAGAACCTCGCTTATTTCAAGATCGAAGTGCCGCGTGCGGCCGACAAGTTGCGCGCGCTGATCGAGGCAGGCGGCCCGGCGATCGAAGGTCCGTGGGACGGCGAGGAGGCAATCACCCTGATGGCCGATCTCGACGCGGGCGCCACCGGCGCGATGACCGGCGGCGGCTATCCCGATGGCATTCGCAGGATCATCGATCCGTATTTCGCGGGCGACCGCGAGGCCGCGGCGGCGGCCTATGAGCGCTGGCTGCCGCTGATCAACTACGAGAACCGGCAGTGCGGGCTTGCCACCTGCAAGATCCTGATGAAGGCGGGCGGCGTGATCCGCCACGACACGCTGCGAGCGCCGCAGCCGCCAATTCATCCGGCGACCCAGAAGGGACTGATCGAGATTGCGCGCCGGCTCGACCCAGTCGTGCTGCGCTGGGGACGCTAGAGATGAGTGAGCTTCGTGTCGCCATCGTCGGCTTCGGTAAGATCGCCAGGGATCAGCACGTGCCGGCGATCGCCGCCACCGAGGGCGTGACCCTGACGGCGGTGGCGAGCCGCAACGCCTCTCTGCCAGGCCTGCCGCATTTCGGCACCATCGAGGAGCTGCTGCGCGAGGGGCCGGAGATCGACGCCGTCTCGCTATGCACGCCGCCGCAGGTGCGCCGCGCGCAGGCGCAGGCCGCGCTCGAGGCCGGCAAGCACGTGATGCTGGAAAAGCCGCCGGGTGCGGCGGTCAGCGAGCTCGATCCATTGATCGCGCTCGCGGCTGCCAAGCAGCGCACGCTGTTCGCGACCTGGCATTCGCGCTATGCGCCGGCCGTCGAGCCGGCGCGCGCGTGGCTGTCGTCGCGTCAGATCCGCAGCGTGCGGATCGACTGGAAGGAGGACGTGCGCGTCTGGCATCCCGGACAGGCCTGGATCTGGGAGCCGGGCGGGCTCGGCGTGTTCGATCCGGGGATCAACGCGCTGTCGATCTTGACCCGCATCCTGCCCGAGCCGGTGTTCCTGACCGAGGCCGAACTGTCGTTTCCGTCCAACCGCCAGGCGCCGATCGCGGCCAACCTGTCACTGTCGACAGCCAGCGACCTGCCGATCGCGGCCGAGTTCGACTTCCGCCAGACCGGGCCGCAGAGCTGGGACATCCGGATCGAGACCGACGCCGGGCAGTTGAAGCTGTCGCTCGGCGGCGCGCGGATGACCGCGGACGATCAGCCGATGGTCGACGAGAAGGAACGCGAATATCCCGGCCTCTATCGTCGCTTCGTCGAACTGACGAAGACCGGCGCGAGCGACGTCGATCTTGCGCCGCTGCGGCTGGTGGCCGATGCGTTCCTGCTCGGCCGCCGGCAATTCGTCGAGCCGTTCGAGGACTAGAGCGATGGCAGAAGCGCGGATCACCAGGGATGTGTTTGGCAGCCTGCCGGACGGCCGCGAGGTCGAGCGCGTCACCTTGCGTGGGGCTCACGGCTTCGAGGCGCGCATCATCACCTACGGCGCGGCGCTGCAGACGCTGCTGGTGCCGGATGCGCGGGGGCTTGTCGATGACGTGGTGCTCGGTCATGACGACTTGCTGAGCTACGTCAAGCTCCGAAAGTTCTTCGGTGCGACGGTCGGGCGTTACGCCAACCGCATCGCCAAGGCGCGCTTTTCGCTCGACGGTCAGGATCTGCGCCTCGACGCCAACAATGGTGCACATGCATTGCACGGCGGCCCCGACGGCTTCGACCGCAAGCTCTGGCAGATCGTCGCGACCGAAGACGGCGCCCAGCCCTCGGTCACGATGCTCTATGTCAGTCCCGACGGCGAGGCCAATTATCCGGGGCGGCTCGACGTTCGTGTCACCTATCAGTTGACCGGGCCGATGGAGTTGGCTGTCAGCTTCAGCGCCCGGACCACCCGGACGACGGTGGTCAACCTGACCAACCACAGCTTCTTCAATCTCGATGGCCTGGCCGCCGGCAGCGACATCCTTGATCATCGTCTGACCGTCGAAGCCGACCATTATCTCGCGATCGACGAGACCGCGATCCCGCTGGAAGGGCCGCCGCACGCCGTCGCCGGCACGCCGTTCGATTTCCGCGAGCCGCATGCGGTCGGTGCCCGCATCCGCGCTGACGACCCGCAGATCAAATGCGGTCGCGGCTACGATCATAATTTCTGCCTTCGACAGCAGGCGGGGGTGCGCTTGGCCGCCCGGCTGGCGTCCCCGCGTTCGGGGCGCGTCATGGAGTTGCTCACCGATCAGCCCGGCCTGCAGGTCTATTCCGGAAACTATCTTGACGGGACCGTGACCGGCAAGGGGCGTGTCTATCGTCAGTCCGACGCGCTCTGCCTGGAGCCGCAGGTCTGGCCGGACAGTCCGAACCGCCCGGATTTTCCCAGCGCGCGTCTTGCGCCCGACGACGTCTACAAGCACGAGACGGTGTATCGCTTCTCGACCGCGGGAGCGTCCGCATGATGGAGCAGGTGCCGACCACGATCCTCTGCGACGAGCGCTGCCATCTCGGCGAGGGGCCGACCTACGATCCCCACACCGACACCGCCTGGTGGTTCGACATTCGTGAAGGCCTGCTGTTCGAGGCCAAGATCGGCAGCGGCGAACTCCGCCGGCATGGCCTCGGCAGGATGGCGAGCGCGCTCGGCCGTATCGATGCCAACAGGCAGTTGATCGTGGCCGAGGACGGGCTCTACATCCGCAGCATCGCCGACGGTGCGCTATCCCTGTATCTGCCGCTCGAAGCCGACAATCCGGCGACGCGGTCGAACGACTCCCGGGTTCATCCCTCCGGGACGTTCTGGATCGGCACCATGGGCCGCAACGCCGAGTGCGGCCTGGGCTCGATCTACGCGCTGCATCGCGGCGAGATCATCCGCCTGTTCCCCAACGTCACCATTCCCAACGCGATCTGCTTCTCGCCGGATGGCACGATCGGCTATTTCGCCGACACCGACGAGAACGTCCTCTATCGTGTCGCACTCGACCCGGAGACGGGCCTGCCGCGCGGTGAACCGGAGGTGCTGCTGCGCCATGCCGGCGTCGGTGGGCTCGATGGCGCGGTCGTCGATGCCGAGGGACGCATCTGGAACGCACGCTGGGGCGGCGGTTGCGTCGATGTCTACAGCCCGCAGGGCGAGCATCTCCGCAGCATCGCGGTTCCGGCCAGCCAGGCGAGCTGCCCGGCCTTCGTCGGCCCCGGTCTGTCGCGCCTGCTGGTCACGTCGGCCTGGCAGGACATGGACGCGGCGGCCAAGGCGGCCGACCCCGGCCATGGCCAGACTTTCCTTCTCGAGGTCGGCGCTCACGGTCGCGCCGAGCCTGACGTCAAGCTGTCGATCTGAGAGGAGGAACAATCGAGTCGAGCGTCGTTCAGCCTAACAGCCATCTGGTATCAAGATACGCAATCGCGTATTCCTAGTTCAAATCTGAAAATCTTAGAGGGAGTGAAGCATGCTGAATTTCAAGACCATCATGGCCGCCGCGCTGGCCGGCCTCGGCGCCGTGGCCCTGTCCGGCGCTGCAATGGCCCAGAGCAAGCCGACGATCGGCATCGCGATGCCGACCAAGTCGTCGGCGCGCTGGATCGACGACGGCAACAACATGGTCAAGGTGCTGAAGGAGCGCGGCTACAACACCGACCTGCAATATGCCGAGGACGACATCCCGAACCAGCTCTCGCAGGTCGAGAACATGGTCACCAAGGGCGCCAAGGTGCTGGTCATCGCGGCGATCGACGGCACCACGCTGTCCGACGCGCTGAAGCAGGCCAAGGAGAAGGGCGTCACCGTGATCGCCTATGACCGCCTGATCCGCGACACGCCGAATGTCGACTACTACGCGACATTCGACAATTTCCAGGTCGGCGTGCTGCAGGCGCAGTCGATCGTCGACAAGCTCGGCCTGAAGGACGGCAAGGGCCCGTTCAACATCGAGCTGTTCGGCGGCTCTCCGGACGACAACAACGCCTACTTCTTCTACAACGGCGCGATGTCGGTGCTGCAGCCCTATCTCGACTCCGGCAAGCTCGTGGTGGCGTCCGGTCAGAAGGGCATGGACAAGGTCGCGACCCTGCGCTGGGACGGCGCCACCGCCCAGGCCCGCATGGACAACCTGCTCAGCGCCTATTACGGCAACAAGCGTGTCGACGCGGTGCTGTCGCCCTATGACGGCCTCTCGATCGGCATCATCTCGTCCCTGAAGGGCGTCGGCTATGGCAGCGGCAACCAGCCGATGCCGGTCATCTCCGGCCAGGACGCCGAAGTGCCGTCCGTCAAGGCGATCCTGCGCGGCGATCAGTACTCGACCATCTTCAAGGACACCCGCGACCTCGCCAAGGTGACCGCCGACATGGTCGATGCTGCGCTGAGCGGCAAGCAGGTGCAGGTCAACGACACCAAGACCTACAACAACGGCGTCAAGGTCGTCCCGGCCTATCTGCTCAAGCCGGTCGTCGTCGACAAGAGCAACTGGGAGAAGGTTCTGATCGGCAGCGGCTATTACAAGAAGTCGCAGGTCGAGTGATCTCAACCGGCCGGCGAGCGCGGCCATGCGCTCGCCGGCTACTCTCGTTTAGGGCGGCTCAAGTGTTGCGGGAAACAGGGCGATGACGGCAATCCTCGAGATGCGCGGCGTCAGCAAGAGCTTCGTGGGCGTGCAGGCGCTCCGCGACGTCAGCTTCACGGTCGAGGCGGGCGAGATCCACGCCCTGGTCGGCGAGAATGGCGCCGGCAAGTCGACCTTGATGAAGGTGCTGAGCGGCGTCTATCCCTATGGCCGCTATGAGGGCCAGATCATCTTCGAGGGCGAGGAGCGGCGCTTCCGCGACATCAACGATTCCGAGGCGCTCGGCATCATCATCATCCACCAGGAGCTCGCGCTGATCCCGCTGATGTCGATCGCCGAGAACATCTTCCTGTCGCATGCGCCGCAGCGCTTCGGCGTCATCGATCGCGACGAGGTCTACCGGCGCACCCAGCAACTGCTGGCCCAGGTCGGCCTGAAGGAATCGCCGGATACGCTGATCACCGATCTCGGCGTCGGCAAGCAGCAATTGGTCGAGATCGCCAAGGCGCTGTCCAAGCGCGTCAAGCTCTTGATTCTCGACGAGCCGACCGCGAGCCTGAACGAGGCCGACAGCCAGGCGCTGCTCGACCGCCTCGTCACCTTCCGCGAGCAGGGCATCTCCTCGATCCTGATCACGCACAAGCTGAACGAGGTCGCACGCGTCGCCGATCGCATCACGGTGCTGCGCGACGGCCGCAGCGTCGACAGCATCGACTGTCGCGCCGAGCCGGTCCTGGAGGACCGCATCATCAAGAGCATGGTCAATCGCGACATGGCGCACCGCTTCCCCGAGCGGCAGCCCAAGATCGGCGAGCCCGTGTTCACGGTCGAGAACTGGTCGGTCTACCACCCGCAGCATTCCGACCGCCAAGTGATCAAGAACGTCAACTTCCAGGTGCGCCGCGGCGAGATCGTCGGCATCGCCGGCCTGATGGGCGCGGGGCGCACCGAATTCGCCATGAGCCTGTTCGGCCGCTCCTGGGGCGTCAACATCACGGGCCGCGCCCGCCTCGAAGGTCATGACGTCAATCTCAACAGCGTACCGGCGGCCATCGATGCCGGCCTCGCCTATGTCACCGAGGACCGCAAGCAGCTCGGCCTGATCCTGGCCGACGACGTGCGCAAGAACATCACCCTGGCGAGCCTATCCCAGGTCGCGCCGAACGGCGTGATCGACGACATCGCCGAGCTCAAGGCGGCGTCCGGCTACCGCGGCCGGATGCGCATCCGCTGCTCCGACGTCTATCAGGAGGCCGGCCAGCTCTCCGGCGGCAACCAGCAGAAGGTCGTGCTGTCGAAATGGCTGATGACCGATCCCAAGGTCTTGATCCTTGACGAGCCGACGCGGGGCATCGACGTTGGCGCAAAGTATGAGATTTACTGTATTATCCAGGAGCTCGCGGATGCCGGCCGGGGTGTTGTCGTGATCTCATCGGAGATGCCGGAGCTGCTCGGAATCTGCGACCGCATCTGCGTAATGAATGACGGCGCCTTCGTCGGCGAGTTCGCCGGGCCGGAGGCGACGCAGGAAAAGATCATGCGCGCCATCATGCGTAACGAAACGATCAAGAACCAGGAGACGGCCGCGTAAGCGGTCGGGAGGACGCCAGCAATGACCGACAAGACGGTTTCGCTCCCGGAGGAGAAGTCGCATAGCGGCTTCCTGAAGAACAATCTGCGCAGCTACGGCATGCTGCTGTCGCTGTTCGTGATCATGCTGTTCTTCCAGTTCATGACCGACGGCACCCTGCTGCAGCCGCTCAACCTCACCAACCTGGTGCTGCAGAACAGCTATATCGTCATCATGGCGCTGGGCATGCTGCTGGTGATCGTGACCGGGCACATCGATTTGTCGGTCGGCTCGGTCGCGGGCTTCGTCGGCGCGGTCGCGGCCGTGCTGATGGTGCGTTATCACGTCGACTTCCCGCTCGCGATCATCGCCTGCCTGATCGTTGGGGGCGCGATCGGCGCCGCGCAAGGATATTGGGTGGCCTATTTCGGCATCCCGTCGTTCATCGTCACCCTGGCCGGCATGCTCGTGTTCAAGGGTCTGGCGCTGGCGCTGCTGCAGGGGCAGTCGGTCGGGCCGTTCCCGGGCACGTTCCAGAAGCTGTCGTCCGGCTTCATCCCTGAGTTCATGCCGAGCGCGGCGCACCTTTATCCCACGTCGCTCGCGATCGGCGCGGTGCTGACGCTCATTCTGGTCTATGCCAGCGTCAAGGGCCGCGCGCGCGAAGTGGAGCACGGCATCGAGGTCGAGCCGTTCGGCTTCTTCGCCGCCAAGAACGTCGTGCTGGCCGGCGCACTGATGTATTTCACCTATCTGATCGCCTCGCATCGCGGCCTGCCCAACGTGCTGGTCATCATGACGGCGCTGATCGCGCTGTACGGCTTCATGACGCGCCGCACGGTGGTCGGCCGGCAGATCTATGCGGTCGGCGGCAACGCCAAGGCCGCCAAGCTGTCGGGCATCAAGACCGAGCGGCTGGTGTTCATGACCTTCGTCAACATGGGCGTATTGGCTGCGCTGGCCGGCCTGATCTTCGCCGCCCGGCTCAACACCGCGACGCCGAAGGCCGGCCTCGGCTTCGAGCTCGACGTCATCGCGGCGTGCTTCATCGGCGGCGCCTCGGCCTATGGCGGCGTCGGACGGGTCGGCGGTGCTGTCATCGGCGCCATGATCATGGGCGTGATGAACAACGGCATGTCCATCCTCGGCATCGGTATCGACTATCAGCAGGTCATCAAGGGCCTTGTGCTGTTAGGTGCCGTCTGCATCGACGTCTACAACCAGCGCCGCTGAGTTCTGCGCGCAGCGTCGAGTGACGCTGTCACGATGCAGGATGGGCAAAGCGACGCCGACGGCGGGTGCCCGGGAAGTCTCGCGCCCGGGTGGCAGCGGTGGGCACGCGGCATTCGCGTCGCGAATGCGGCTTTGCCCGCCCTGCGCATTCACCAGAACTACACCACGTGGAAATTCGACACGCTGTCATTGGCGAGCTGAGCGACGAGCTGCAGCTCCCAGTCGATATAGGCCTGCATCGCTTCGGCGGCGTTGTCGGTGCCCTCATAGGGACGCTTGTAGACGTCGTCGGCAGGCGAGATCCATGAGGACCGATCGCTCTCCAGCACATGGCCGGCAGCCGTCCAGGCGCGCGTACCGCCGGTGAGCGCGCGGAGCTCACGCGTCGTTGCGGCACGTGCATCCGCAAGCGCAAAGGCCGCCTCGGCGCCGTCGTCACTGGTCAGCACGATCGGACCGTCGCCTGGCAGCTTGACGAGATCCGATGAAAAGCGCGACGCCAACACGAAATGTGCGCCCGGAATGTGTCCGGCCTTGTAGCTCGGACTGCGCGTGAGATCGACGATGGTCCACGCCGCCGCATCGGCCGCGAGTTGCTCGGCGCTGATCGCCGCGTCGCCAAGCTGCGGCAGCGGCGGTCGGCGTGCGGCGCGGATTTCGGTTTCGGTCGTTCCAACGACATCCGGTCCCACGACCGCCACGTCCCAGCCCATCTGCTTCAGCCATGACGCCGTCATGCGCGCGCGCACGCCGTCATCGTCGAACAGCACCAGGCGGGCGCCGCGCACGCCGACCCACTCGTCGGTCGCCTGCACCAGCTGGCCGCCCGGCGCCGACGCGAAGCCAGCCGGATGGCCGGCGGCGTAGTCCTCGGGCGTGCGAACGTCGAGGCAATACAGCGTGCGCGTCCCAGCCTCGGCCTGATAGCGCGCGAAGGTCGCGGCATCGAGCACGCCGACGCCGACGCGCTCGGCCCAGGCCTTGGCATCCGCCAGCGCGGTCGCGTAGCTCGCCTCTGGCCGCTCCAGCATGCGCGCGGTCCTGCCGCGTTCGACCTGATGGCCGGCAAGGGTCCAGCCGATGGTGCCGTTGCGCAACGCATAGATCTTGTTCGGCAGCCCGGCATTGATCAACGACTGCGTGCCGATGATCGAGCGCGTGCGTCCGGCGCAGTTGACGATGATCGTGGTGTCGGGCGACGGCGCGAGCTCGCGCGCCCGAAACGCCAGCTCGCCGCCGGGGACGCTGACCCCGCGCGGGATGCTCATGGTGCGATATTCCTCGAAGCGGCGGGCGTCGAGCACGACCAGATTCGACTCGCGCTCGATCAGCGCCTTGGCTTCGTCGGCCGACAGAGACGGCGTGTGCCGGATGGCCTCGACCAATTCGCCGAACGCCTTGCTCGGCACGTTGACGTCCCGGAACACCTCGCCATGGCGCGCATAGCCCGACAGCCCGCCAGCGAGCATCGCGACGTCGGTGTAGCCCAGTGCATGAATGCGCGGCACCGCGCGGGCGGCATAGCCTTCGCCGTCATCATAAACGACGACGGGTACATTCAGACGCGGCACGAGATCGAGGATGCGCAGCTCGATCTGCGACAGTGGCAGCGACACCGCGAAGAACGGGTGCGACAGCGAATAGGGCCCTTCCTCGCGGACGTCGAGCAGCGCCACCTCCTCGCCGGCGCGCCAGCGCCGCCGCAGCTCGGTCGGGGTCGTCTGGCGCGGCTGATCGGATGCATTTCGGGGCAGGTGAGAGGGCGTCGGCGATGTCATTCGGGAGTCCGCAGGTGAGGTCCGCCGCGGTCCCCGGCATCGTTCATGCGTCCGTGGAGCAGACCTGCGGCATGGACCCACAATCACGGTGCGCGGCCCGGGGCCGGGGCGCATGGAATCGCCCTTGTGTGGCGGCAGGACGACCGTTTGTCCAGCCCGCCGCCCCCGATTGCGCTCGGCGGCAGCGCCGGTCAGACGTGCGGCCCAAGCATGGCGATGTAGAACAAGTCCTCGCTCGAGAGCTCGGCGGACCGCGGCGGAAGAACGGCCGCGTTTCGTCCGGTCGTCCTCTGCTCCGCCATGCGCTCGGAACGGAAGGTGCCGAGCCAGCCTCCAAACCACGAGACGTAGCGCATGAGAACCTCCGCAACTGCTGTGGCCACTCGACTATCACGCGGCAGAATTGCGCGGACAAGGTCCGGTCATGCTGTCGCGCGACTTTGGCAAATCATGCTCGCTGCAACGCGTCATCGGCAAATTCCTTTCCCGCCGCGTCCCGCTCGCACGCATCGGTTTCTCCACCGGATGCGTCAACGTCGCCATTCCGGCCCATCAGGTCGTCATGCCAATGGGTACGGAACGCCATCCAAGAGGCGTGATCCTGAAAGGCGACCTCGGCGAACCACTCGACCGTGACAGCGCCGCTCGGCCAATACCGTTCCTGGTCATGCCAGCACACCACCGGCCAGCGCGGATTGCGATAGGAGCGGCCGGTCTCGTCATGCAGCGACGGACGGCCGAGGTGATCGATCAGCCACGCCATCACCTCGGGCAGGAACGTCGCGGCAAACGACACGCCGTGGCGGCCGAGCCGTTGCGGCATCCGCATGACGCGCTGATCGATGATGGCGAACGCCGGCGGCACGGCACCGACGTTGAACTGCCGAATCATCAGCAAGCGGAAGCCGCAGTCGCAGAGCTCGGCGGGAACGGCATGAATCGCGGTCGGCTGTAGCGGAGCCGTGATGTTCATCCCAGTGCTCCCCGCGCCTGGCCGAGCGTGAGATCGATGGCGTGCTGCAACGCTGTGCGCGTCAGCACATCGCTGCGTTTTAGATAGGCGGTCAGAACGCGTGCCATCCCTGTCTCCCGTCGGCATCTGCACATTGCTGGTCGCAGCCGTCGCAGATCGCCTTGCGTGGAGACGGACATCCGGTCCGAATCCGACGCGACGAAAATCAACAATCTCCGACATTGCTGCCGGTCAGGGAGGACACATCAAGTTTCGTGCCAGATGCGGCGGTCAGTGGAGGCGATGGCCGTCGGCGTCGTCTTCCGGCGTTGCGAGCTGCGCGATCGGGCTGGATTGGTGGTGGATCATCCGCCAGGCGCCGTCGATGCGCGCGAAGTGATTGGCCGCGGCGAGCGCCGCGCCGTCCACCAGCTCGATGCAGAGCACGTGACCATGATCGCCGTCGACGATCGCGTGCGGATCCGCGCAGACGATGTTCGGCCGACCCGGGTTGGCGAGGATGTCGCGCCAGCTGCCGATCACGGCGGCGCGGCCGACGATCGCCGGCCAGCCGGGATGAATGCAGGAGATGCCGTCGCGATCGGCCCAGAGGGCGACGAGCGCCGCGAAATCACCGTCCGTGAAGGCGGCATAGAAGGCCGCATTGGCGGCCAGGATCTCGCGGTCATCGCTCATCGTGATGGCGTGAGCCAAGCCGGTGCGAAAATCAAGCAATGTTTGGAAACGCACATCCGCGCGCCTGCGAAAACTTGCAAGCTTTTTGCAGGACGCGGTCGAGACGCGATCGCAACGCATCAGCCGAGGTCCTGCCATGCTCGAAACGGCCATTGTCGGAGGTGGATTGTGCGGAATGGCACTCGCGCGCAGCCTGCAGCAGCACGGCAGCACGTTCGCTTTGTTCGAAGCCCGACATCGCCTTGGCGGACGGGTGCTGTCGGCCAGGAGCAAGGCGGGGCTTGCGCTTGACCTCGGCCCGACCTGGTTCTGGCCGGACACCCAGCCGCTGCTCGCCGGCCTGGTCGCGGAGCTCGGCCTGTCCGACTTTGCCCAGCACGATGACGGCACGGTTCTCCATCTGGAAGAGGCGGACAAGCCGGCCGAGCAGATCAGCGGGCCGCCGGTCCACCAGGGCGCGCGTCGGCTCTCCGGCGGCATGACGAAATTGATCGAGGCGCTGGCGCGCGATCTGCCGCAGCCCTTCATCCATCTCGGCCATGAGCTGATGCGTATCGTCGATTGCGGCACGCATGTGCGGCTGATCTTCGCCACGGCAACGGAATCGGTCGCGATCGAGGCCAGGCGCGCCGTGCTCGCGCTGCCGCCGCGGCTGCTGATCGACCACGTCGGCTTCTTTCCCGCGTTGGACGACGCGACCTTCGAGGCGATGCGTGGCGCCGAGACCTGGATGGCGGCACAGGCCAAGGTCGTGATCGCCTACGACCAGGCGCATTGGCGCGACCAGGGCCGGTCCGGCAATGCGTTCGTCAGCCACGAGCAGGCCGTGATCGGCGAGATCTTCGACGCCTGCGATGCCGGCGGCGACCGTGCTGCGCTCGGCGGCTTCCTCGCCTTCCCGCCCGATCTGCGCGCGACCTTCAGTGTCGGGCTGCCGCTGCTGATGGACAGCCAGATGGTGCAACTGTTCGGCTCCGCGCTGGAAGGCGGTGAGCAGCACTATCAGGACTGGGCGGCCGAGCGCTTCACCTGCAGCGCACTGGATCGCACCACGCCGCGCGGCGAGCACAGCGAGATCGCCAATCCGATGCTGCGGCGGGCGCTGTGGGACGGGCGGCTGCATCTCGGTGGCGCCGAAACCGCAAGCCACGCGGCCGGCTATCTCGAAGGTGCCCTGAACGCCGCCAGGCGCATCGAGCGCGCGATGGCCCGGGTGATCGGCGAGACCGTCGGGCCGCGCCCGGCCGCGGCGATCGGCGACGGGCTGTCGGGCAACGCAGCGAGCCTCGCCTGGTTCGGCGCCTGGGTCGCCGCGCAGCGTGATGCCGCGTTCGACGACTATCGGCAGCGGCTCAACCGCAGCCTCGCCGCGCAGCAGCGCGAACAACTGACGCAGCTCGCTCTTCTCGGGGCCACCGAGCAGGTGTTCGCAGCGGCGCTGCAGGTGCTGGACGCACTGACCTTCGACATGCGCGACGTCGCCGTCGAACGCGGTCGCTCCGCCCTGATGCCCGAGATCCAGAAGCCGTTTCGCGATGTCATGCAGTCGCTGCTCGACGACGCTGTCGCGTTCAACCGCACCTCCTGCGCGCTGTCGAACTTTCCGTTCGAGCACAAGCCGTCGAAAGATTATCTGCAGACGATCCTGCGCGACATCGCCGCCGCCTGGCAGGAGTTCTCGCTCGCCGCGAACCGTCTGCTGCTGGCGAAGGCGGAAGCGGCGATGCGCCCGCCGACGAGAGTGTCGTCGTGAGTCGGACGGCATCGAGGTGCAAACCATGAAGCTGCAGATCGAACGCCCCACCATCGAGACGATGGCGGCGGCCTTTCCGCACCTCGCTCCGCTCATGGAGCAGTTGCGCTTCGGCGACAAGGTCGAGGTCAACCTCGCGCAGCTCGCGGGCGCCGAGCTCGACTTCCTGCGCGACAGCTACCGTGGAGCGGTGACCGATGTCCGGCGCGCGCCGTCGGCTATATCAGCCCCAGATGTGGTGCAGTGCGTGGTGGTGATGATCGACGACGGTCGAAGAATGCGCCGCTGCCGTGGTGTGGGTCGAGGTCGAGTTGTGGGCGGCGGCCGTCGTGTTGTTGTGGTGATGGTGCGAAGAGCCTTGAGTGGTCGTCTTGGTGGTCGTCGATGTCGTATTGCCGGTGGCGTTGGTCGCGGTCGTCGTCCCGGTCTTGGTCGTGGTTCCGCCGCTCGATGTCGCGGCCGTGGACGTGCTGGTACCGCCGGTGCCGTTTGCGATGTTCGGCGTGGCCGTGACCTTCGTCGTCCCCTGGGCGAGGCCGGCGACCGATGTCGCCTTGGAGACCGTCGTTGCCGATCCGACATAGGTCGCGCCGCCGATCGCGATGTTGTTGCCGCTGACGTCGTTCGCGTCGGCGACGAAGCCTTCGCCGGCAGCCGTCAGCATCGCGAGGTCCGAAGTGAGCGCCGCGCCGGTATCCCCGTTCAGGATGCCCTGCAGTCCTTTGATGGCGGTGGCGGAGTCCGCCTGCAGCGTGCCATTGTTGAGCTCGTTGTCGAAACGGCCCTGGAACACGGCGCCCTGGGCGGCATCGAAGCTGGCGCCGAAATTGTTGTAGTTCTCGATCTGCGTGATCAGCGCCTGGCTGGCCGTACCGCTGCCGTTCACGATCGCCATCAGTTGCGCGTTGATCGTGTTCGCCTCGGCGACGAAGGTGGCCCAGAAATTGGTTTGCGCCTGATTGTCTTGGAACCGCGTGACCGTGCCGGTGAGGCCGCCCGGATCCTCGGCGAAGCCGCCGGTGTGGCCCGGATTGCCGTTACCGCCGGCCGCGACGTTCAAAGCGGCGTCGTTCTGGACGATGTCGATGATGTCGAGCAGATTGTCCGCCGTGCCCCGCAGCGCGGTGGTGTTTCCGGTCGCGGCGGCGGCATCGTATTTCTCGAGCTGCAGCGTGACCTGATTCAGCACGGTCTGGAGGTGAAGCGTCGTGGCGGCTGCCGCGTTGGTGGTTTCTCCGGCTTCGATCTGCGCGAGCAGGGTCGCGTTGGCGAGGATGGCCGTGAGGCCCGATTGCACCGCCGTCAGGTCGTTGGTCACTTGGGTCAGATTGGTCGCGTTGATGCCGCCGGAGATGACGCTCACTGCGGCATTGAAGACCTCGCCGACCACCTTCAGGCTGGTGCCCGCCGTCGCGGCCGCGAGCGTGGTCGGATCGTCTGCGCCTGCCGGCAGGTTCTGGAACGCAACGTCGGTCGCGCCGGTATTGGCGGTGAAGGTGACGTTGTTGAGTGCCGCCGACAGATGCGCGTCGTTGTTGATCTCCGACAGGATCTCGGTCTGCAACGCGTGGATGGTCTGCGACGCCGCCGACAATGTCGTCGCATTCGTGGTCTGCGCGGCCGCGGTCAGCAGCGTGCCGAGCTGGGTCTGGACGTTGGTCAGCGCGGCGATGTCTGTGGAGTTCAGCGCAAACGTCTCGCCACCGATCGTCACGTCGTTCGGGTTGGCCAGGATGGCCGCGATATCGTTCTGCACCGCATGGATGTCAGTGGTGTAGTTCGACAGGAAGGTGTTCGAATTGCCGCTGCCTTGACTGCCGGAATAGAGGCCGAGCGAGATGCGAACGGCGTCGTCGAAGACGACGCCGGCTTGAACCAGATCGGTCGACAGATTGAGCGCACTCGCTCGCGTGAGCAGGTTGGACGTGCCGTTGGCGAGCGCAGTCGCATTGAAGTTGGTGGCCATTCGATCGTCTCCTCGCACTTTACTGCTGTCGCGGCATGACAATCCTGGTCGGCAATGCATCTGCGTTCGCCTGTATCGCTTCGATGCAGGTCGTCGGGATGGTGCATGTCGTGACGTGAGGAGCTTTGTAGTTACACAATCGGGCCGTCGGCCGCTGCAAAGTCGTCATCGAACGGGCAGCGGGCCGGCTTTCCAGTCTGTTTGTTTCTGTCTGGCGGAGGAGAAATATTCGTTGGGCGCGTGCGACGTTCTGCCGCATGCCTGATTGGGCGCTGCATCCTGCTCGTCGGTGAATAGAATCATTTGCAACTAACAGTGCCGCGCTTCGTGATGATGCGCGGCTGAAAGAATATAGCGTTGGCGTGCCCCGCCGCTGATGCCTCGTGACATGCCTGCGCTGAAGAGCGGCGCGCGACGGCTTGCAATATCTGCAGTTCGGATGTATGAGCGTCGCCCGTTTCAATACCCAAAGCGTTCAACGCGAGAGGCCATCAGCCATGTCAAGTCCACTGTGCGCGACACGATCCGTGCCGACGCCCGCAGTGCGTTCGGCTGACAGTCACTCCATCATGTTGAACGACCATGGCACAGTCATTGATGGCGCGCCGGCGGGAGGCCGAGCGCGCGCGGGTTGAAGCCTATCAGCTGACGCTGCGCCGCGCGGTGCGGCCGACGCGTTCGCCGCCGGATCTGCACAATGCGATCCGCGAGGCGCGGCGCGGCTTCGAGGCTGACATCATTCGCGATCCAGAAGGCTGGAAGCCCCAGTTGAAGACGCGCGACGCCGCGCGGCTGCGGCTGGCGGCTGCGCGTCATCTGTTTGGCCGCTATTCGGTGGCCCAGCACCTGGAGCTGATCTGGATCGATGACGGCGGGCTCGGCCGCGACGAGACGATCCTGCGCAAGCGCTGGTACATCGCGGTCGCCGGCGGCGGCTCGCTGTACAAGGCAGGCGCCTCGGCTTGGCTGTCGCGCAAGGAGGTTCACGCCTTTCTCCATCCGCTCGGGCAGGTCGGCTTCGACGAGGCGATATGGCAGGCGATCGCGCGGTCCTACACGAGCGATCCGGCGATCGTGTTGCGGATCGCCCGGTCCAGGATTGCGCGGACGCCGCGCGGCGAGATCGCGTTCTGGCGCGAGGCGACGCAGTTCTTCTGCGCACATCCGACGACGGGCGAGGAGATCGACGATCTCTGCGACTACATCGCGCATCGTCGCCGGCGCGAGCGCCAGTTCAGCCTCAAGGGCCGCTCGCTGGCCGCGCTGCGCCGGCTGATGAACGCATGGCATCGTGATCTCGCGGTGATCGCGCGCATCGAGGCGGCGCGCCGGCGGGCCGAGATCGCCCGTGGCCGCATGGCGGCACGGACCGCGGAGCCAGCGCATTGGCCGGGGGCCGCGCTGACGGACTGGTCATGGAGCCCGTCGAAGGGCTCGGCCACGCGCGACGCGTATGTCATCATGCAGTTGCGGACCGCCGAGGATCTCGTCGCGGAGTCCAGGGCGATGCATCACTGTGTCGCGAGCTACGCGGACAAGTGCATTGCCGGCCACGCCTCGATCTGGTCGCTGCGCTATCGTCACGCCGGCAAGACGCAGCGGCTGCTGACGATCGAGCTCAACCCGCGGCACCGCGCGGTTCAGATCCGCGGCTTCGCCAACCGCGTCGCTAACGCGGACGAGCGCAAGGTCCTGGAGCGCTGGGCCAAGGCGCGCGGGATCGAGCTGCCGCAGACATGAGCTGCGTCGCCCCTGCCGGGCGACGCAGCTCGTACGTCGCCATCAATGTCCGTCGATCGCGGCCGCCTTGGCGCCGCCGGCGACGGAGTAGCGCATCGGGACCTTGCGGGTCTTCAAAAAGGCTTCCAGCGTCTCGCCGCGGAAGGCTGCGTAGACCTCCGGGTTGGAGACGCCGATCACCGCCGCCATCTTCTCCAGCACGAAGAAGCTGACCCCCCGCCTGATCATCTCGATCCAGCGGCGGTTGCGGATCAGGTCGCGCTCCTCGTCCGTGAGACCGTGCTCGTCCGCCAGCGCGTCGAATTCCGCAACGAATCTCGCGCGATGCGCGGGGATCACGAGCCGGTGCAGGAAGTCGTTGATGCGGAAATTGGCCTGGCTGCGGCCATGGGTGAAGGGATAGGTGCCAGCCAGCGTCTCGGCGCCCGCGAGCTCATGTCCGATATGCGCGCGATAGGCCGCGACCTCCCGCGGGTCGGGCGCGCCGCCGAGATCGTCGAACACGAGGGTAGCGATGTTGGTCACCGACGGTGCGTAGGTCTGCCTGTGCACGAGCTTCACGTTCTCGGACAGCGCGCCGCGCATGATCAGCCACATGATCACCTCGGCGCCTTCCATGCCGCCCTTGATCGCATAGTCGGCGATCCGCATCGCAGTGAGCCGCTCCGGGTCCTTTTCCAGCAGATCGAGGAATTCGTTGTCCCAGTCCTCGTTGAGAAAGCCGGCGCGCTCGCCGTGAACCTGGTGCGACAGCCCGCCGGTGGCGAAGATCGCCACTTTCAGGTCTTCCGGATAGCTCTCGATCGCCTTGCGCAGGGTCTTGCCGAGCTTCCACATCCGCTTCGCATTGGGAATCGGCAGCTGCAGCACGCCGACCTGCAGCGGCACCACCATGCCCGGCCACGCGCCGCTGGCATCGCCCATCATCGACAGCGGCGACAGCAGGCCGTGATCGACCGGCTTGCCCTGGAAGAACGACATGTCGAACTCGTCCGCCATCATCGCCATCGCGATGTGCTGCGACAGGCCGAGATGGCCCTTCGCCGGCGGCACGTTGCGCGGTCCGCCGCCTTCGTCGGCGGCGACATAGCGGTCGTCAATGCCGAGCGCGAAGGCGGAGTAGTGATCGAAGAAGAACGAGGTGATGTGATCATTGTAGATCATGAACAGGACGTCGATGTCCTTCTGCTTCACCCAGTCGCGCACGACCGCGAAGCCGTCGAAGATCGGCTTCCAGGCCGGGTCGTTCTGCTTGTTGGTGTCGCGTGCGAAGCCGATGGTGGGCGAGTGCGATGCGCCGATGCCGCCGATGATCCGGGCCATGTGTCCCTCCGCGAATGGGCCGCCGCTGACTGTCACTCGCGGCCGCGCCGGGACGGACCATACGAAGTTTCCCCTGCTAGACAATCATGCTAACGTGCACGGATCGTTTCTCTCGATGAACGAGTGGCTCTCGGATGAAATGGCGGATCGAGGACATTCCTGTTTTCCATGCGGTGGTGGCGACCGGCGGCATGACCGGCGCCTCGCGGTCCCTGGGCATGCCGAAATCCTCGGTCAGCAAATCGGTCGCCCGGCTCGAACAGGATCTCGGCATCCGGCTGTTCGACCGCAACTCGCGGCGCGTCCGGGTGACCCGCGAGGGCGAGCTGTTCTTCCAGCAATGTCAGAAGATCCTGGATCAGGTCTCGGAGGCCGACGCGGTCATGACCGGGCTGGTCGGCGTGCCCAGCGGCCGGCTCTCGGTGGCGCTGCCGCCGGCGTTCTGCGAGGAGATCCTGGCGCCGCAGCTCGCCGAATTCCACCGCCGCTATCCGCGCATCGAGCTCGATGTCGAGGCAACCACGCGCGCGATCGACATGCTGGCCGACCGCTTCGACATCGCGGTCGTGGTCGGCGTGCAGGAGAATTCCGAGCTGGCGCAGAAGGTGCTGATCGGCGGCCGCCTGATCTGGGTGACCAGCCCCGCCTATCTCGCCGCGCACGACATCGGCGAGGACGTCCGCGCGCTGGAGCGCCATCTCATGATCTGCGAGCGGCGCTATGGCGATCGCACCCTGATGATCAAGCAGCACGGCCATCTCGTCCGCTTCGACGTCGGTGCGCATGTCGCCCGCATCAACAATCCGCTGGCGGTGCGCCGGGCCGTCGCCCACGGCGCCGGCATTTCCTTTCTGCCGGAGCACTATTGCGTCGAGTTGCTCGGCGAGGGCCGGCTGGTCGAGATCGGCAGGGGGGTCGCGTTCGACACCCGCGCCGCCCAGCTGACCGCGATCTTTCCGAGCCGCAAGCTGATCTCCTCGCGCGCCCGCGCCTTCCTCGACTTCCTCGAGGAGATCTGCGCCGCGTCCGCGCACACCCTGATCGGTCAGACCTGAGGTGCGCCGTCCGCCTGTCTCACGCAAGCCGATGGAATGACGGCGGCAATGGCTCTCGCACCAGCTCGCTCAGATTGAGCGTTTCACCGCTGTCGGCGATATCCGAGAACAGCACCTCGATGAAGGGATGCTGCCGGTTGGATGCGGCGCCGCGCCGATATTTCCTGCTCACGATCCGCTCGATCGCAGCAAGGTTCAATTGTCCCAGCGCATTGTATTGGACACGAAACAGGCTCTGCCGGCCGCCCGTGTGCTCGATCGACTCGGCCCAGATGTCCATCACCTTGCGGCTGACGAAGGCCTCGACGCCGACGGCGCCATCTTGGGCGAGCAGGCGCAATCCGTCCATCGTATGCGGCTGCTCATCGACGCGAAATTGGCTCAGCGACATCGGAGATCCCTTTCTGTTGCGTGCATCGGCGGTCTCACGGGAGAGTCGAGAACGGCGATCGGCGCGTCGAACGTGTAGGAGAGCCCTGACGGCGCATAGGTCAACTGAACCTCGCCGCCGAGCTGCACGCCGAGCGTTTCGATCAGCCGGGTTCCGAAGCTTCGGCTGGCGGGCTGTTGAACGACCGGGCCGTGTCTTTCGGTCCAGGCGAAGCGGACCCGGCGTTGGTCGACGGTCCAAAGCAGATCGACGCGTCCTTCCGGCACGGACAGCGCGCCGAACTTCAGGGCGTTCGTGCATAGCTCGTTGAGCGTCATCGCGAGGGCGATGACGGCATCCGGCGTCACCAGCACGTCGGGTCCGGTGATCGCAAAGCGTGAGTCGTCGGGCGTGTCGAAGGCCTGGACGGACGTACGAATCACCGTGCGGAGATCGCCGCTGGACAATTTCGCTTGCAGGAGGAGATCGTGTGCCCGTCCGAGGGCCAGGAGCCGCCCGGAGATGGCATGCTGTGCATCCTTGGTCGCCGGCACGTTGCGGAGGCTCTGGGAGACGATGGCGGTGACGGTCGCGAGCGTATTCTTGATGCGATGGTGCAGCTCCTCGAGAATGAGCTTCTGCAGCCTGCTCGCCGTCTCGCGTTCTCTCGCCTCGATTTCGGCCTGCTCGGACCGGGTCTTGGCATTGCTCTCGGCCTCGGCGAGCAGGCGCTTCAGCCCGATGATTTCCGTCAGCAGAAAGTCGGGATCCACGACCGTGCCGTGAGGAGGCTCTGTGGTGAGGTTGATCTCGAGCATTGGCTGACATGTCCTTGCACCGGATGCCGCCCTCGGCGGGCACGATGGTACGCAGGAGCAGGCCGCCCCAGCGTCACTTCGTTCGCGAACGGACACTTCCGTTGAAATGCCCGAGTATCTCGGCGGCGTTTGCGAGGATGGTCGCCTTCCTGATCGCGGCAGCGCGCTCGCCGCCTTGCTGCATCAGGCCCGCCGTCTCCAGCGCATTCTCCGCCCTGGTGGCGAGCGTCGCGTGTAGCGATGACCGCTCTCGCTTGGCCGGCTCAGACGGCTTGTCGGGGTGACCTGGCGCAAGCGCCCCGCTGCGAACGGCGGCCACCGGATCAGAATCGCGGCGACGATCGGCAGCCCAAAGAATGGCGGCGCCAGGAGCGGTCGCACCAACCACGCGCGCACTGGACGTGGTGGTATTCGAAGAGGTGTTCGAAGTTTTCGACATGCTGTCCGCCTTCTGGTCGCGGCGGGAGCGCATGGCTCTCAGTCACCGATGGCAGCCGGGGGACGCGCGGTGATCATCAACATATGGTGTGTGCGCGCGCAATAGCGAGGTCCAGCCGAAATTATTTGCCGTGAGGATCCGGTCGCCGCCATCGGCTGAAGCGAGAGCGAGTCTGGCCCTGCGGCTCATCCGACGTTCGTAGCATCGTTGCATCGACATGCGAACGTCGGACGCTTGGCTCATTTGTAGATCATGTGCAGTCCTGATCACGATGCCTTGGCATGAGTCAGACGTCGGACGTGTTATCGGCCGATTCCGACGCTCACGCCGGGCGCGTGGATGCCGATGCCGCCACGATCTTCATAGTCACGTCCTTCATAGCCACGCCGCTCGTGCCGGCCATAGCCGTAGGCGCCGCGGTCTTCGCGGATGATGACACGGCGTTCGCGGCCTTGGCGCCAGCAGCGGCCGTTCTCGTTGCAGACCATGCGAACCTGCTGGATGCTGCTCTCCGGGAGGACCGATATGCCGGCCGTGAGCGGGGCAGCGGAGGCGGCTGCGGCCATCAATGTGCTCGCGGCGGCTGCGAGCGTGATCGTAAGAATCTTCATGGTCATGACATGACTCCGGGTGCGGGGATTGCGTCATGGAACCAATCTGCTGGCAATCCCATGGTTCCCCGGCGGTGGCATTTGTTTTGGCGTCGAACGGCTGCCTGTGCGGCGCTGTGGCGACATCGGACAGGACGCTGTTGGTCTCGAGCGGCACACGGACGGGCATGCCCGTCAGGTAACGACCCGCGCCGCTGATGACTTGGGCGAGGAAGCAGTTTAAGAAGCGCGGCTCTTGAATCCGCAGGGTCGGGCGAGGAGGCCGCGATGAATTTGCGCGAGCAGTGGGAAGCAGAGGCCGGCCGGTGGCTCGCCTGGGCGAGAGCGCCGGGTCACGACAGCTTCTGGCGCCACCATCGCGAGCAATTCAGCCGCTTGCTGCCGCCGCCCGGTGCGCTCACGCTCGACATCGGCTGCGGCGAGGGCAGGCTGTCGCGACATCTCGCCTCCGAAGGGCACAGAGTGGTCGGCGTCGATGCATCGCCGTCGTTGATCGCCGCGGCCCGGGCGGCCGATCCCACGATCGGCGTCGTGCGTGCGGACGCGGCCGCGCTGCCGCTGGCCGATGCATGCGCGGATCTCGCGATCGCCTTCATGTCGCTGCAGGACGTTGACGCGATGCCGGCCGCGGTGCGCGAGCTTGCGCGGGTTCTCAGGCGCGGCGGCCGCTTCTGCATGGCGATCGTCCACCCGCTCAACTCGGCCGGGCGGTTCGCGAGCCTGGCATCGGATGCGCCCTTCGTCATCCAGGGCAGCTATCTGGACTCCTACACCTTCAGCGACGCAATCGAGCGCGACGGGCTCAGCATGACCTTCCACAGCGCGCATCGCCCGCTGCAGAGCTATTTCGAAGCGCTGGAAGCGGAGGGATTCCTGATCGAGGCGCTGCGCGAGCCGTCCATTCCCGAAGCGATTATCACCCGCGACAGCAGCCGGCGCTGGCTGCGCGTGCCGCTATTCCTGCATCTGCGGTGCCTGCGCCCGTGACGCCGGAGCGCGGCGATGCTGCGCTCCGGCTGGCGAGGGTCATCCCCGCCGCGCTGCCTCGATGGCGGCGACGTCGATCTTCTTCATCGTCATCATCGCGGCAAACACGCGCTTGGCCTCGGCTCCGCCGGCCGCCATCGCGTCGGTGAGCGCGCGCGGCGTGATCTGCCAGGAGATGCCCCATTTGTCCTTGCACCAGCCGCATTGGCTTTCCTGGCCGTCATTGCCGACAATGGCACTCCAATAGCGGTCCGTCTCCGCTTGATCGTCGGTGGCGATCTGGAACGAGAAGGATTCGTTGTGGGTGAACGCAGGTCCGCCATTGAGGCCGAGACAGGGGATGCCACACACCGTGAATTGCACCGTCAGCACGTCGCCGGCCTTGCCGGAAGGGTAGTCACCCGGCGCGCGATGGACCGCCGTCACTTCGCTGTCCGGAAACAGTTCGGCGTAGAAGCGCGCGGCGGCCTCTGCGTCCTTGTCGAACCACAGACAGATCGTGTTCTTGTGCTTTGCCATGGCAGACGTCCCTTCCTTCCAAGTGCAGGCCGCGTCGTTCGTTCACCGGGCGGTCCATTGGTTACGCTCGAGCCGGGTCGTTGCGATCCGGCTGATCCAAGGACGTTCGTGCATCGCCGGTGCCGACACGACCGGCCGCCGAGCGAGAAAAAAATCTCATCCCCCACGACTGACGATCATCGGTGGCACAGCCAAGGATTGAGGCGCTTGGCTGATCATACCTTTCCTCAGCGGCTGATCGGGGCCGAGCGACAATAGGCCACCCGGCGCGGGATCCGGCTCCAGTCTCGCGGCGAAGCCGGATACGCGCGTCGTGAGGACCTAGCCTCCGGGCGACTTTGGCGGCTCGGCGCCGCCGTGAGAGGCCTGATCGGCGCCATGGGATGACGTCGGAGCAGCCTGCAGTGCTGCAGCCGCCGGCGCCTGATCTGCCTTGGCGCCTGCCGTCTCGGCCTTTGCGGCGTTGTCGTCCGGGCTCTTCGCGCCCGAAACCTTGTCTTCCGAGCTCTTGTCGTTCGAGTTCTTGTTGCCCGAGCTGTTGGCGTTCGGCGCCTTGTCCGGTTTCGGCGGCTCGATCAATGCCGCGCGCGTGGCCAGCACGATCGGCGCAGCGGTGTCGGCGCTCACGTGGAAGAGATAGTCCTCCGCCGAACGCGTGAACAGATAGCCGCCACCGGCGTCCTTCTTGTAGCGATAGATGAGCTGGCTTCCATCGGTCCGCTTCAGCGTGACGGTGATGTCGGGCGCGTCGGTCTGGGTCAGCGCCGCCTTGCCCTTGCCGCGTACGCCATCGAAGAGAGGATGCGCCATCGCGCTGACCAGAGCATCGATCTTGTCGGGCCGCGGCTTCTCGTCCTTGCCGAGCCCCGCCAGCGTGAACTTGCCGTCCTTGCCCTCGATGGTGACGTCGCCGACATTGACGCTGGCGATCTTGTCGCGCGGCGTGTCCAGCATGTCGTGCTGCATCCAGGCGCTGGGCTCCGCGCCGATGTCGTAGGTCGCCAGCTCGACGGCGTAGACCGGAGAGGCATCGCCGGCCCGGACATGCACCTGGCGATAGGCCGGCGAGGTCCCGACCAGCAACTCGCCGACCCGGCTGCCGCCGCTCGTCAGCACCACGCGTCGCTCATGAACCTTTTCGGTGACCTTGAAGCGCTCGGCCGCGGCATCGGTCTTCGCGATCGGCCAGCCCTTCTTCAGGCCGGCGATGCGGTCGAGCAGGGCATTGACCTTGGTCGGGTCGGCGGGAAAGTCGGACAACGCTGGGATCACCCATTTGCCGTCCTTCCGCGCGAGCGTGACGGTGTGGCCGTCGTCGTCGTCGATCGCGACCTGATCGACCTTGGCCGGCGCGAACGCGACCAGCGGCTCCTTGGCGTCGAACGCGGCATGATCGGAGCGGTTGACCGCGAAGGTGAGAGCCAGCGCGAGCTGGCCACCCAGCAGCGCGGTGAGCAGGATGGGAAGCCCTTTCATGTCCGCGCCTCCGCTATGCCGAGCATGTTGAGATATCTCCGTTGGGCGCCGAGCCGCAGCACGCGGCGCACGATGTAGACGAGGGCGAGCCCTGCGAGCGCGAGCGCATAGTTCAGGTATTCCCAGAACATCTGGCCGCCGCTCTGCATCGGGGCGAGCGTGCGCGAGAACTGGCCGCCGCGGCTGCGCAGCGCCAGCAACCCGCGGTCCTCGAGCGACCAGTCGACCAGGTTCTGGGCGAAGTCGAGCGGTGCCAGATACTGCGTGCGGTCGACGCTGGAGGCGAGCTGCAGCACGTCGTCCGACAGGAACGTGCCCGAGCCGATCACGATCAGCCGCGCGCTTTCGGGCGAGCGGGAGATCACGCCGGTGATGCTGGGCTTGGCGTCTGCAGCCGCCGCCTTCGCCGCGTCATCGGGCTTTGCATCGGGTTTGGGCGGAGCCGCGTCCTTGGCGAGAGGCGATGGCTTGCCGGCGAAGAACGACGTGAACTCGCCCTCCATCATGGCCCCGAGCAGCTGGCGCCCCTGCTTCTCGGCAGGAGGGAATCCGGTGTCGGGATGCGCCTTGAAGTCCGGCACGACGTTGGTCGTCTTGGCGGTCCAGGAATGCGGCGAACTCTGGATCAGATCGACGATCTTCCGCTTCTTGCCGACCTTGTCGGCGTCGATCGTCAGCGGCGAGGCCCAGGACAGCGTCAGCTGCTGGGTGCCGGCCGAGGGCGCCGCGCCCTGCGCCAGCCCGTCGCTGCGGATGTCGGCGAAGAACGGGTAGTCCATCAGCCGGATCTGCCGCACCTTGATGCCACCGCCGACGTCGCGCTCGGTCGGGATCGGGAATGAGGCGTTCTGGCGGTCGAGCACCATGCTGTCGCCGACCTTCACGCCCTGGAACGCCAGCCAGTCCTCGAGGCCCGAGGGCGTCTTGGCCACATCGAGATTGCCGCGCAGCGACGGCTGGTAGGGCGAGGTGGCGACGATCACGGTGCCCCCCTTCATCAGGAACTGATCGACGGCGAACAGCTGCTTCTGATCGAGCTGCTGCGGCGAGGCGACGAACAGGATGTCGGCGCGCTCGGGGACGCGGCCGTCCTTCAACTGGGTGGCGTCGACGAGCGTGTTCTCCTGCAGCTTCTGCTGCAGCAGATCGAACGACGGCCCGCCGCCGCCGGGGATGCCGAGCTGCGGCTGCTGCGCCGGCGGCGTGTACAGCGCGACGGTCCGCAGCGCACCGGGCGTGAAGCGCTTCAGCTCGGCGTCGATGTTGCGCTTCAGGCCGTCCTTGTCGAGCTGCTCCGGCAGCTGGATCTGCTCGGTCTTGTCGCCGCTCTTCAGGATCAAATGGAACCAGAAGCGTTTCGGGTTGAGCAGGCCGACCGAGAGCGGCTCGAGGCCGTAATCGTCCTGCAGGGTCTTGGCGATCTGGCCGCCATCCGCGTCGGGATCGACGATCTTCGCGTCGAGCTTGCCCGGCGTCTTGCTCTGGTCGTCCTTGATCAGCTCCTGCAGCGCGGTCTTCAGCTTGGCGAGCGGCTCGGGCAGGTTCTTGGCAGAGATATAGGCCTCCAGCGTCACCGGGTGCGGCAGGCCGGCCAGCACGTCGCCGGAGCCGCGATAGCCGTTCAGCACCTTCTTGATCGCGCGGGTGATCGTGTATTCCGGATTGCGCAGATTGACGTCGAGCTCGCTGTCGCCGTCACCGCGCTCCTTGACCTCGATGAGGTCGCGGAAGCCGAGCGTCGTATATTCATCGCCATATTTGACGAGAATGTTGAAGTAGGAGTTGGTCACCGACGCCTGATACTTGCTCGACGTCTGGAACGGCACCGGCTGGATGCCGTACTGCTTGTTGGCCTCCGCCTCGAGCGCGGCGTTCTGCATCGGATCGACGAACTCGACCCGGACCTTGCCTTGTCCTGCGATCTCGTACTCCTTCAGCAGATCGCGCAGCCGCGGCACCAGCGGCGCCAGCAGCGGGTGGGTCTGGGCGCTGAAATAGCCGCGGATCAGCAGCGGCTCCTGCAGCTGGCCGAGATAGCTCCGGGTTTCGTCCGAGATCGAATAGATGTGTCCGGCGGTGAGATCGGCCCGCGCGGCGGGGAGCTGGCCGAGCCACAGGTTGACGGCGACGAGATTGGCCACCGTCAGCGCGGCCACCATGCGCCAGCGCCGGTGCTGCGGCGCGCGGCCCTGCGACGACCAGCGCAGGCTCTCCAGCACATAGAGGTTGAGCACCAGGAACACGCCGAAGATGCTGAGATAGTAGTAGAGATCGCGCAGGTCGATGACGCCGCGGGCGATCGACTCGAAGCGCGAGCCGGCCCCGAGCTGGCGCAACAGCTCTCCCCCTTCGTTGCCGGTGAGCGAGGTCAGCGTGTTGGAGCCGAGCAGGTAGAACGCGCCGCAGATCAGGGTGGAGACGATCAGGCTGATCACCTGGTTGTCGGAGCGGGCGCTGACGAACAGGCCGATCGAGATGTAGGCGGAGGCGAGGGCCAGCGCGGCGAGATAGCCGCCGGCCACCGGTCCCCAGTCGAGCCGGCCGATCATGGACACCGTGATCGGGAGCGGCAGTGTCAGCGCCAGCGCGATCGCGACCAAAGCGAGGCAGGCGAGGAACTTGCCGAGCACCAGCTGCAGCGGCGCGACCGGCGAGGTCAGCAGGAACTCCAGCGTGCCGGCGCGCCGTTCCTCGCTCCACATTCGCATCGTGACGGCCGACACGATGAAGATCATCAGCACCGGCATCCATTCGAACAGCGGCCGGACGTCGGCGATGTTGCGGGCGAAGAAGCGGTCGACCCAGAAGAACAGGAACAGGGTGACGGCGAGGAACGCGGCCATGAAGATGAAGGCCGCAGGCGAGGCGAAGAAGACGGCCAGCTCCTTGCGAGCGATACGAAGAACGTTATGCATGCAGGGCCTCCGGGGTCGGCGCGCCGGCGCCGGTGATGTCGGCAAACAGGGTTTCGAGATCGCGCTGTTCGGGATGCAGGGCGAACAGATCGAGCTTGTTGTCGGTGATGACGCGGGCGACGGCCGGCGCCACGGCGCTGGCCGCGTGGCCATTGAGATTGAGCGCATAGGCATGGCCGGGTTCGGCGGCCGTCAGCCGCTCCACGCTGATCACGAGGCCGAGCCCCGTGACCAGCCGCTCGACCAGTTCTGGCGGCCCGCTGGTGACGAGACGCAACCGGCCAGGGCCGCCGAGATCGCTCATCCGGGTGTCGAGCGCCAGCCGGCCGCGGTTGATCACCAGCACGCGCTCGCACACGGCGCGCACCTCCTGCAGGATGTGGGTCGACAGGATCACCGTGGCGGTCTTCGCGAGATCCCTGATCAGTCCACGCATCTGGGCGATCTGCGACGGATCGAGGCCGTTGGTCGGCTCGTCGAGGATCACGATCTTCGGCTTGTGCAGGATCGCCTGCGCGACGCCGGTCCGCTGCCGGTAGCCGCGCGACAGGCTCGCGATCGGCGCGGTGGCTTTTTCCCCAAGGCCGGTGGCGGCGATGGCGTCGCGCAGCGCCTGCGCCCGGGCGCCCGGCGGGATTCCTCTCAGCTCCGCGGCGTAGTCGAGGAATTCGACCACCGTCATCTCCGGATACAGCGGGCAATTCTCCGGCAGGTAGCCGATCAGCGCCTGCGCCTGACGGCGCTGCGTGCCGATGTCATGGCCATGAATGGTCGCCGTGCCGGCGGTCGGCTCGAGATAGCCCGTCAGCATCTTCATGATGGTGGTCTTGCCGGCGCCGTTGTGCCCGAGCAGGCCGACGATCTCGCCGTCGCCGACCTCAAAGGAGACGTCGTCGACGGCGGTGAATGACCCGTATTGGCGGGTCAGGTGTTCGGCGGAGATCATGCGGGGCGTCGCTCCTGAGTTGGCCGTCGCAGCGCCAGGTCCTGATCGACACGCAGGATCGATCACCGGCGGCACGAGCGTCGGATGCAGCTGAAAGGATCTGGCCGACCGAACCGGCGGTCGTCAGCGGGGAAAGCTGAGGTGGTCGGGTGCGCTGAGCGCGGCGGTTCAGAGCGGCCCGGCCTGTGCGATGGGGAGAGTCGTCATCCGGAAGAGCACATCGTACGACGAAGCCTTGTGCAAACCTTGGGAGGTCGTGAAACTGTGTTTCCGCCGTTCTGTTGGTTGCGGCTAACTAATCGGACGCGATCGAATGAATCAAGCGGGGGCCGCCGCCCTGGATCGATCACGACCGGTCAATTGGATGTGAGCGGGCAACTCGAACGCACGCGCTGCGCTGACCGCGATCCGCGCCGGTGCTCATGACTTCGCCGCGGCTGCGCGTGGCCTGGTAACCTTTCTTGGTCCGCCATCGTACCGTCGAATGGCAGCATCAGGACACGCCGGCGGGAGGTATCCAATTGCATGTGAGGCGCCCGCGCATCGTGCGCATTACCCATCGTCCGAGCGGCGAGGTGATCGCCGAGGGGCCGGTCGGCCTCTGGGACATCACGCCGCTCGAGGGCAACTTCTATATCCGGCGGCGCTGCCTGAGAACGTGCCATCTTCGTCCGAACTGGATCCCCGGACTCTGCATCTACAAGTTCCTGTACGTGTGGCTCGACCTGAAGCTTCCGGACGGCCGGCGCGAGCCGTCGATCGGATGGCTGTACTGGCTGCCCAATCCGCTGTTTTTCTTCATCGCGTTCCGGCCGGCCGTTCCGCAGTCCTCGCCCGCCCTCGCCGTCGAGGAACGGGCGGGATGATTGTTGCGACACGGCGCGAGGTGATCGGCGGTGTGTTGACGGCGCTCATGGCAGGCGCCGGCCCCGCTTCGGCAGGGTCTGCTGACGACGAGGTCCCGGCCTTCGCAGCCGGCCGTCATCAGCTCACGCTGCTGCGGCCGCAGCAGAGCCTGCCGGCGCTGCGGCTGTTTCGCCTCGACGGCGGTACGCTCGATCTGGCCGCGCTGCGCGGCGCGCCAATCGTGCTGAACTTCTGGGCCTCGTGGTGTACGGCCTGCCGCATCGAGTTGCCGGAGCTCGATCGGCTCGCGCGCAGCGTCGGGCGCGAGCGCCTGCACGTCGTTGCGGTGTCCGAAGACCGCAGCGATCGCGACAGTGTCGGTCGTTTCGTGCGCTCGTTGCGGCTGACGTCGCTGCCGATCTGCCTCGATCCGAACGGGTACGTGGCGCAATCCGGTGACGGTCGCGGCAGGCCTGCGCCGTTCACGCTGTATGGCATGCCGATCACCTATCTGATCTCGGCTTCAGGACTGATCGTCGGATACCTCCCGGGTGCGGCCGACTGGTCGTCGTCGGCGGCGGCCGATCTGCTCGACTATCTCGGGCGCAACTGAAAGATGAATCGCGAAGCAGACGACGTAACCTTCCAACGCACTGGAGCGAACCATCGTACAGGCGCGCCGATGGCCGCCAGACACCTGCAATGTCCGCAGGCTGAACCCGGAGAATGGAGGAACACGCATGTCCAATCGCACGCTGTCCGCAATGATCGTCGGTGCATTTGCGGTCGCTGCCGGCGCGCTCGCCGTCACATCCGCCTCGGCGGAGACGATGGCCAAGGGCAACATGGAAAAGATGATGAAGGCCAAGCAGGCCGAGACCATGAAGGCCATGAAGGACGGCAAGATGGAGAAGTGCTTCGGCGTCGCGCTGAAGGGCCAGAACGACTGCTTCGCCGGCGCCGGCACGACCTGCGCGGGCACCAGCATGACCGACTATCAGGGCAATGCGTTCAAGCTCGAGCCGAAGGGCACCTGCACGACGATGCAGACCCCCAAGGGGCCGGGTAGCCTGACGCCGAAGGCCTGAGACATTGCCGGCGGGCTGCTTGCAGCCCGCCATTTCTCTCGATCGGAGTCTTCGGGTGGCACGCGCACAATTCTCGACGGCCGGACGGATCCCCGCGCGGGGCGGCGTCGGCCTCAAGGCCGAGCACTATCGCGGCATCGTCGAAACGTGGCCCGATATCGGCTTCTTCGAGGTTCACGCCGAGAACTACATGGGCGCGGGCGGGCCACCGCACCACTATCTCACGGCTATTCGCGAGCGCTATCCGCTGTCGCTGCATGGAGTCGGATTGTCGATCGGTGCCGACCGCCCGCTCGACCAGGCCCATCTCGGCCGTCTCAAGCATCTGGTCGACCGCTACGAGCCGGGGCTGTTCTCGGAGCACCTGGCGTGGTCGACGCACGATACCGGTTTCCTCAACGATCTGCTTCCCGTTCCCTATACGGGCGAGACCCTGATCCGCGTCTGCGATCACATCGACGAGGTGCAGAGCGTGCTCGGCCGGCGGATGCTGCTGGAGAATCCATCGACCTATGTCGCGTTCGCCGAGAGCAACTGGTCCGAGCCCGACTTCATCGCCGAGATCGCGCGCCGTACCGGCTGCGGTCTCCTGCTCGACGTCAACAACGTCCATGTCGCCGCGACCAATCAGCAGTGGGATCCGCATGGCTATCTTGCCGCCTTTCCGCTCGCGCAGGTGGTCGAGATCCATCTCGCCGGCCACGCCCGCGAAGCCGATGAGCACGGCAGGCCGCTGCTGATCGACACCCACGACCGGCCGGTCGACGACGTCGTCTGGTCGCTGTGTGCGCATGCGATCCGCGCCACCGGCCCGGTGCCGACATTGATCGAGTGGGACGCCGAGGTGCCGCCATGGCCGGTGCTCGCGGCGGAGGCGCGCCGGGCCGAGGCCATCATGCTCTCGCCGACGATGGAGGTGGCCTGTGACGCCGCCGCTTGCTGAACGTCTTGGCGGCTTTGCCCGCGCACTGCTCGATCCGGCGCAGCCGGTGCCTCCCGGCCTGGTTGGACCGGATGGGACGCCGAGCGGACGCCGGTTCGGCGTCTATCGCAACAATGTCGTGGCCGGCTTGACGGCGACGCTGAAGGACGCCTATCCGGCGGTTCATCGCATCGTCGGGGAGGAGTTCTTCCAGGCCATGGCGCGCCGCCATCTGCTGTCCGAACTGCCGTGCTCGCCGATTCTGCTCGACTATGGCAGCGGCTTCGCAGCGTTCATTCGCGGCTTCGCACCGGCATCGGCACTGCCTTATCTGGCCGATGTCGCGGCGATCGAGCGCGCCTGGGCCGAGGCCTATCATGCGGCGGAAGCCCAGCCGGTCACGCCTGCGGCTTTCGCCGCCCTAGCGCCGGCCGATCTGCCGGCTCTCCGCCTGCGCCTGCATCCATCCCTGCGGCTGGTCTGCTCGGCGTTTCCCGTGCTCACGGTCTGGCAGATGAATGTCGCGGAGGGAATTCCTGGCCCGGTCGATCTCGACGCGGGCGGCGAGGCGGTTCTGATCGTCCGTCCCGAGGCCGACGTCGTGGTTCGCGCGATCCCGTCGGGCAGTTTCGCGTTCGTTCAGGCCTTGTCGGCCGGGCGGTCGATGCTGAGGGCAGTCGAAGATGCGCTGCGCGAGGACGTTGGCTTCGACCTCGCCGGCACCCTCCACGATCTGATCCATGGCGGAGCGGTGATCGGCTTCGACCGCGCGACGATGGGGGAGGCGTCATGAGCACGATCGCGGGCCGCCGGGCGCTCACCTTGGCCATGTCGGATGCGATCGATCGGCTCGCGCGACTGGCTCTCATCGTGGCGCCGCCGATGCTGCGCATCGCGCTCGCGGTGCCGTTCTTCAAATCCGGACTCACCAAATGGGATGGCTTGCTGTCGCTGTCGCCGTCCGCGGTGTATCTGTTCGAGGACGAATTCAAGCTGCACCTGTTCGGACAGACCTATGACTTTCCCTGGCCCGCAGCCTTTGCTCATCTTGATGGCGTGGCCGAGATCGTGCTGCCGGTGCTCCTGGTGGTCGGGCTGGCGACCAGGGTCAGCGCGCTCGGGCTGTTGGTCATGACCGCCTTCATCCAGCTCGTCGTCCCGGATGGCTGGGCCAATTTTCATCTGCCCTGGGCTGCGATGGCGGTTGCGATCATCGCGCTCGGGCACGGGCCCTTCAGCGTCGATCAACTCGTCGTGCCGCTCGGTCGAAAACTGGAGAGCGCCGATGGGCAGTGACCAGAGCGCTCCTGCGCCGCGGCTGAGGCTCGTCGCGGTGGACGCGCAGAGCGGGGCGGACGTCAAGCCGGGACGCCGCGCGCTCGATTGGGCGATTCTGATGGCGCATGCCCAGGAGGGCGATCGTGTCGCCTATCAGCGGCTGCTGCAGGAGATCACGCCCTACCTTCGCTCTCTCGCGGCGCGGCACTGCAGGCAGCGCAGCGACATCGAGGACGCGGTGCAGGACGTGCTGTTGACCATCCACTCGATCCGCCACACCTATGATCCGACGCGCCCGTTCGCGCCGTGGCTGGTGACCATCACGAACCGTCGCCTGATCGACCGAGTACGGCGGCAGTCGCGCCAATGGCGGCGCGAGACTGTGCTGTCTCCCGAGCACGAGATCGCAGCCGAGCCCGAGACCGGCGTGGAGGCGGCGCCCGACCGCCGCGAATTGGAGCTGGCGATCGACAATCTCCCGCCAGCGCAGCAGCAGGCCGTGCGCCTGTTGAAGCTCAGGGAGCTGTCGCTCAAGGAGGCCTCGGCGGCAACCGGAATGTCCACGACCTCATTGAAGGTGAACATGCACCGCGCTCTGAAGAGCCTTCAGAAGCTGCTCATTCCGCGGAACGAGCCATGATCAAGACCGACGATCTGATCAACTCTCTTGCGACTGACATGCGGCCCGTGAAGCGGCTGCGGCCCCCGCTGTTGCGCGCCTGCACTTGGCTGATCGGGGCCGGTGCCGTGGTGGCGCTGCTCGCCGTCAACCAGGGGATCCGTCCAGATCTGGTGCAGCGTCTGCACGATGCGCCATTCGTGACCAGCCTCGTCGGCTCGATCCTGACCGGCGTGCTGGCCGCGATTGCGGCATTCCTGGTCAGCCTTCCCGACCGCTCGCGGTGGTGGATGCTGCTGCCGCTGCCGGCGCTGGCGCTATGGCTGTCCAACATCGGCTATCAGTGCCTCACCGACTGGGTTGCGGTCGGTCCAGACGGCATGAGCCCCGGCGAGGCGGCCCGCTGCTTCACGACGCTCGCCGTGACGAGCCTGCCGTTGTCGCTGGCCCTGCTGGTGATGCTGCGCTACGCGGCGCGGCTGCGGCCGACCATCGTCGCCTTGACCGGCGGCGTCGCCGTATCTGCGATCACGTCGACGGCGCTCGCTCTGTTTCATACGATCGACGCCTCGGTGATGATCCTGATGTGGAACGTCGGAACGGCTGTCCTGCTGATCGGTGCGGGCGGCCTGTTCGGCCGTCGCATGTTCGGCTGGGTCGCGCCGCGCGTCTTCGCGCACGACTGAGCTCGCCGTTCGTCGACCGACGCGGACCGGTAACCTTCGTCGTGCCTGGAGCGAACAGTCCGCGGGCTCGGGCGCAGATAGCCCTGTCGCGACGCGCATCGCGCGTCGATGTTCACGGACGCGAGGAGAATGAGACCATGCAACGATCGAACCCCCTAGCCGGGTGGACAAGTGCGGCGCTGATGCTGGCGGCGCTCGCGCCGTCCGGCGCCAGCCGGGCCGCCGATGCGACCCATCTGTCGTTCGTCACGCACGCGGCGTTCTTCTCGGCGGAGACGAAGCAGCCGAAGCCGCTCGATCCCCATGCCTTCGTCGCCGACGCCGCGGCGCCGGCCGCTGTCGGTCCGCAGAACATTTCCCACGTCGCGGGGGTCCGGCCGGCCTTGATCGAACAGGATGCGAAGACCGCCGTTGTCGCCAACGCGAAGGGCGAGCCGATTGGCTTCACGCTCGGCGACTGGCTCGCGGCGAGCGGCAGCGTGACGTTCACTCCTTCGGCCAGCGGCAAGGTCGAGATCGCCATGAGCTTCGACCATCTGAAGCCGGGCGGACATTACAGCCTGTTCGAGAATCATTTCGATCAGAAGCCGGTCGGCTTCACGCCGCTCGATGGCATTGCAACGACGAACGATTTCGTGGCCGGGCCGGACGGCAGGGCGAAGCTGACGATCGTCGCGCCGCAGCCGCTGACCCACGACAACGCCGTGCTGCTGGTCTATCACAGCGACGGCACGGCGCATGGCGCGCAGCGCGGCGACATCGGCGTCAACGTTCATCACCAACTGATCGCGCGGATTCCGGAATAGATCATCGATGGCGATCCGGCGGCGTCAGGGCGCCGCGGGATCGTTGCCAGCGTGCCACCATCCCGTCGGTGTCGATCTTGCAGAGCCGGGTCGCGGGCCCTTCCAGCACCGTGGCGTTGACCTTCGCGAGCTCCGCGTTGAGCGCGGCGATCTCGCGACGGACCGCCGCTTCGTCCGGCAGCGCCTCGATGGTCGCCAACACCTTCTCCACCTTGCGCAGCAGTTCGAGCGATGGCGGCAGCATCGAGATCTGTTCGCGCCTGATGGGCTGCTTCACCCACCAGAGCGGATCATGCGCCTGATCGAGATCCGCCAGCCGCTTGCCGGCGCCGGCAGATTGTCGAATGCGCCATGGTCCTGGGCAGATGCGGATCTGCACCTCGACCCAGGACTCGCAGCTCGCGATCAGTGGCTTACGCTCCGTCATGCCCGGCCGGACCTTTTTTGTCGCAACGACGGCACGAGGCGATCACCGGCCGAGTTCGGCGGCAAAAATAGTGATTGCTGTTTTTCAGAAATCATGCTTATATCCGGTATCCCGCCTCGAGCAGAGGGACGTACGCGTCGTCACGAACGTGGAGGCGGGCTGCGATGGACGTGACGGCTGTGCCGACGAGCGCAGGCGTTACGTACGGCGAAGTCGTGTGGTCCTGGCCTCTCGGCGCTGAGGTCAAGCTCGCGGTCGTTGCTTGACGGCACGCGCGGGCGATGGGGGCAAGAGAGCCGATCCCCAGGGAGAGCACGAAGGACACCGTTAAAACCGTTGCGCGGGGAAGGCCGGGTCTGTCCGGCTGTACCTGTGGTACCTGCCGCCTGCATTCTTTTGAGCAGGCGGGCCACGGGCCTCAGCCGAGGTCCGGCCTTCCTCGCGCCCTCTCGTTGTTCAGAGGGACACGAATGCTGCATCACCCGGGCACGACGTGCTGCGGGATGAAAGATGCTTATCAGTTCGCCTCCGTGATGAGGTCGAAGGTGTCGACATCTACTCAACTGTCGTCCCGGACAAGCGCGCAACGCGCGCGCCGATCCGGGATCCATAACCCCAGGGAGATGTGCGAGGCACGATGGTCGACCATTCTCGCCCAGCCACATCCGCCGCGGCGTATGGATCCCGGGTCGGCGTCCGCCAACGCTCCGCGTTGTCGGACTTGCCCGGGACGACATCGAATGCTTGGCGCGTTTTGGACTTCATCACCAGCAATGTGAGTTTTGCAGCGCTGCTCCGATCCATGTATTCAGCAGCCGCGCAACACGGAGGAAATGCACATGACCAAGACCGCCACCGAGATCGAGGACGACCGTCAGATCCGCGAACTGTTGCAGAACTGGGCGATCTGGCGCGATGCCGGTGATTGGGAGCGTTTCCGCACGGTGTGGCATCCGGATGGGCGGATGATGGCGACGTGGACGCAGGGCACCGGTGACGAGTTCATCGAGATCAGCAAGGCGGCCTGGGCCAAGGGTGTCAACATCCTGCACTTTCTCGGCGGCATCTCGGTCGATCTCGCCGGCCATCGCGCGATCTCCCAGACCAAGATGACGATCTCACAGCGGGCCGAGGTCGAAGGCGTCGTGTGCGACGTGCTCTGCACCGGCCGCTTCTACGACTTCCTCGAGAAGCGCGCGGGCAAATGGGGCATCGTGCTGCGCCAGCCGATCTACGAGAAGGATCGCATGGACCCGGTGACGCCGGGCGCGGTGCCGGCGCTGGATCGCGCGCTGCTGGAGCAATTTCCCGTGGGGTATCGGCATCTCGCCTATCTGCAGACGCGCATCGGCTACACGGTGAAGCGCGACATGCCCGGGCTGAAGGGGCCGGAGGTCGAAGCGCTCTATGCGCGCGGCGCCGCGTGGCTGCGGGGCGAGGGGCTGTGATCATCGGCCCCTGCCTCGCCGGTGCCGCGCTCCGAACGGAACAGCTCTCGCCGAGGGGGCTGATCCGGGGAATCTCTGGGGCCGTTACCGAGCGGGTGAGTCTTTTCGGAGTGCCTAGCGGAATCAGCGCAAGTGCTTGAATCAGAAGGGATTGTCTGTCAGCCTTGTTCCTTGGAGCGGAACCGTCGTGCGGCTATTGTATACAGGATTGGCAGTTTTCCGCCGGGAGAAGGCGGAACTTGCGCCTCCTCCCTCGTTTGCTGTATACAATGACCAGCTAGAAGTATACCGCCACGAGGACACGCCATGGCCGCTTCTTTTCCGATGAATGCCTGGTACGCCGCGGCCTGGGACGCCGAGGTCAAGCAGGCCCTGCTGCCGCGGACGATCTGCGGCAAGCACGTCGTGATGTTCCGCAAGGCCGACGGCACCATCGCCGCGCTCGAAGATGCCTGCTGGCACCGGCTGGTGCCGCTGTCCAAGGGCCGGCTGGAAGGCGACACCGTCGTTTGCGGCTATCACGGCTTGAAATTCAGCCCGCAGGGCCGCTGCACCTTCATGCCGTCGCAGGAGACCATCAACCCCTCGGCCTGCGTACGGGCCTATCCGGCGGTCGAGCGGCATCGGTTCATCTGGCTGTGGATGGGCGATCCGGCGCTGGCCGATCCGGCTGCCATTCCCGACATGCACTGGAATCACGATCCGGCCTGGGCCGGCGATGGCAAGACCATCCACGTCAAATGCGACTACCGGCTGGTGGTCGACAATCTGATGGACCTCACGCACGAGACCTTCGTGCACGGCTCGTCGATCGGCAACGACGCGGTGGCGGAAGCGCCGTTCGACGTCACCCATGGCGAGCGCACCGCGACGGTGACGCGCTGGATGCGCGGTATCGAGCCGCCGCCGTTCTGGGCGAAGCAGCTCGGCAAGCCCGGTCTGGTGGACCGCTGGCAGATCATCCGCTTCGAAGCGCCGTGCACGGTGACGATCGACGTCGGCGTCGCACCGGCCGGCACGGGCGCGCCGGAGGGCGACCGCTCGCAGGGCGTCAACGGCATGGTGCTCAACACCATCACGCCGGAGACCGACAAGACCTGCCACTATTTCTGGGCGTTCGCCCGCAACTACCAGCTCCCCGAGCAGCGGCTGACGACGGAGATCCGCGAGGGCGTGTCGGGCATCTTCCGCGAAGACGAGCTGATCCTGGAAGCGCAGCAGCGCGCGATGGACGAGAATCCGGGACGCGTGTTCTACAACCTCAACATCGATGCAGGCGCAATGTGGGCACGGCGGATCATCGATCGGATGATCGCGCGCGAAACGCCGCTGCGTGAAGCCGCGGAGTAGAATGGAATGGCCGAGCGTGACAGCGAGCGTTCGATCTCGCAGACCGTACGTGCGCAGCTCACCTTGCGCGACCTGATCCTCACCGGCGGCTTGCGCCCCGGCGAGCGCATCTCCGAGCTGCAGGCGGTGGAGGCCGCCGGCGTCTCGCGCACGCCGGTGCGCATGGCGTTGGTGCGGCTCGAGGAGGAGGGGCTGCTCGAGGCCATTCCGTCCGGCGGCTTCATGGTGAAATCGTTCTCCGAGCGCGACGTGCTCGACTCCATCGAGGTGCGCGGCACGATGGAAGGACTGGCGGCGCGGCTCGCCGCCGAGCGCGGCGTGTCCGTGCGCGACACCGAGCCGATGCGCGAGTGCCTCGCCCAGATCGACGAGCTGATCGCGCCGGCCGAGCTCTCGTTCGACGCGTTCTCGGCCTATGTGGCGCTGAACGCGCGCTTTCATGCCCTGCTGGCCGAACTGTCGCGCAGCCCGCCGGTGATCCGCCAGGTCGACCGCGCCAGCGCGCTGCCGTTCGCCTCGCCGAGCGGCTTCGTGATGGCGCAATCGGCGCTGCCGGAGGCGCGTCACATCCTGGTGGTCGCGCAGGAGCATCACCGCATCGTCATCGATGCGATCGAGAACCGCGAGGGCGCCCGAGCCGAGAGCATCATGCGCGAGCATGCCCGGCTGGCGGCCCGCAACCTGCGGCTCGCCGTGAAGGCGCGTGGTCCGATGGACCTGGTGCCTGCGGCGGTGCTGATCAAGACGCAGATCAACGGCTGAGGAGGCGATCATGCGTTTCCAGGACAATTGGTCGCCTGCGACCCTGGTCTCGACACGCGACCTTGCGCCGGGCATCCGCGAATTCATCCTGCGGCCCGACGGCTATGTCTGCGCGCCCTATCCGGTCGGCAGCCACATCAAGGTCGGCGTCCTCGCCGCCGGCCAGCCCGATGTCCGCTCCTATTCGCTGGTCGGCGAGGCGGACCCGCGTGGCTACCGGATCGCCGTGCGCTTCGCCGAGGATTCCCGCGGCGGGTCGCGCTATCTGTGGTCGCTGCAGCCCGGCGCCCGGCTGGATGTGGCGAGCCCGACCTCGCTGCTGCAGGTCGATTGGCAGCGTCTGCATTATTGTCTGGTCGCCGGCGGCATCGGCATCACGCCGCTGGTCGGAGCAGCGCACGCGCTGCTGCGCAAGACGCCGAACGTCTCGCTGCACTATGCGGTGCGATCGCGCGGTGATGCGGCCTATGTCGATGAGCTCGCGGCGCTGCTCGGCGACCGTCTCACGGTGTATGCCGCGGACCAGTCGCAGCGGCTTGACCTGTCCGATCTTTTTTCGAGTCTGCCGTCCGGAGCAGCCGTGCTGTTCTGCGGACCGATGCGGATGCTGGATGCCGCGCGCAGCGCGTGGGCGGCGTGCGGCCGCGTGCCGGCCGATCTCAGCTATGAAACGTTCGGATCGAGCGGCCGGCTGTCGACCGAGCCGTTCAAGGTCCGGCTGCGCGACAGCGGCGAAGAGATCGTTGTGCCGCGCGACCGCTCGATGCTCGACGTGCTGAATGCCGCCGGTCACGAGGTCATGGCGGATTGCCGGCGCGGCGAGTGCGGCGTCTGCGCGGTCGATGTGGTCGAAGTCGAGGGCGAGATCGATCATCGCGACGTGTTCTTCAGCGCCGAGCAGAAGCACGACAGCCGCAAGCTCTGCGCCTGCGTTTCCCGCGCCCACGGCGTGGTCACGATCGACACGCTGGAGCGGGCCGACGCGCTGTGAGTGCGCCGCCGGCTACTTGTCGGCGAGGCTGACCGGCGTCGCCGACGGCGGCTTGCCTGAGGACTTCCGGCCGCTCTGCTGCGCTGCGACGGCGGCGCGTGCGGCCTTCAGACGTGCATCGGTCTCCTTGTCGGCCAACAGCGCGTCGGTGAGGTTCGCTTCGGCGGTGTACGCCGCCTCGGCCGCGGCCTTGGCCGCCGCGATGTTGGCTGCGGTGGGATTGGCCTTCGCCAGCGCCTCCGCCACGTCGCGGTCGGAAATGGCCTTCTCGTTGGCCGCCAGCGCCGCATCGAGATTGGCGTCGGCGACCGTCTCGGCAGCATCGGCAGCCGCCAACGTCGCCGCGGCGGGACTGAGCGGCGGTCGGGGGCGCAATGGTTTCGCTACCGCCTGCGGCTTGACGGCCTGAGCCTGGGGCGGGAGCGCGGGCCGAGAGGATGGTGGCAGTGCCGTTGGCTGCTGGATGGGAGGCGGCTGGAGCGATGGCATGGTCGGTACGAGCCCGATCGGCACCATCCGCGCAAACGAGCTGCGCGCGTCGCGCATCAGGCCGCCCATGATGTCGTCGAGCGGGTCGGCCATCGCGGTCCCGCTCGCCGCTGCGCCAGCAAGCATGCCGATCGCGGCGGCGACGTTCCTCGACGTGATGCAGACGGCCATCGGAGCCTCCCTCGCGACGAAATCGGGCCAGCCGACCCCCGGCGCTCACCGCCTGCCTTATTCCGGAAATGGGTTTGCAGGGTGGCGCCATCGTGGAGCGGTCGCGCCTGACATGCGCCGCATCTGCCACATTGGGCTTTCAGGCGAGCTCCTCGCGCACCCGCGCCGCCGCCGCGCACATCGCCTTCAATTTCCCGAAAGCGGTCGCACGCGGCAGATATTTCATGCCACAGTCCGGCGCCACGACCAGCCGCTCCGGCGCCACCACTTTGAGGCCGTTGCGGATGCGCTCGGCGACGACCGCGACCGGCTCGACCTCGGGATTGCCGAGATCGAGGACGCCTAGCACGATGGTCTTGGTCGAGAGATCCCTGAGAACGCCGAGGTCGAGCCGCGGCTGCGCCGCCTCGATAGCGATCTGCGCGGCGTGGCAATCGGCAAGCTCGGCCAGGAACGCATATCCGCTCGGTTTGCTGGAGCCCGGCACGATGGCGGCATAACCGAAGCAGACGTGAACGATGGTGGGCACCGTAATATGATCCAGAGCCCGGTTGATCGCTTTGACGGCATAGCGCCGCGCCGCCTGCGGATTGTTGCGGACCCAGGGCTCGTCGAGCTGGATGACGTCGGCGCCGGCGCGTTGCAGGTCGCGGGCCTCGGCATTGACGACCTCGGCGAAAGCCATGGCGAGTGCCTCGTCGTCGCCGTAGAAATCGTCCTGGGCCTGCTGGCTCAATGTGAACGGCCCGGGCAGCGTGATCTTGGCGGCACGCTTGGTGTTATGGCGGAGGAACTCCATGTCGCGCAGCTCGACCGGGTGCGTCCGCGTGATCGGACCGGCGACGCGCGGCACTGGCGTCTTGATCCCGGACGGCGAGATGATGATGGCGGGATTGTCGGCATCGACGCCGTCGAGCGCGGTCGCGAACCGGTTGGAGTAGCTTTCGCGCCGGATCTCGCCGTCCGATACGATGTCGATCCCCGCCTGTTCCATGTCGTGGATCGCGACGATGGTCGCATCGTCCTGAGCGTCGTCGAGCAGCGGCCGGGGAATGCGCCACATGCCCTGCATGCGAATGCGGGGAACGGACTTCGAGAGCATTGCGCGATCAACCAGCCAATCCGGCTGCGGGTAGCTTCCGACCACGGTGGTCGGCAGGAGATGTCGAGGCATATTCACGCAGTGGCCCTCCCGCGGGTCCGACTCAACCCCTGATATGACGGCAGACGGTCATCTCGGCGCCAGAATACAACCTAGCGTTTTGTTCGTCTTCGGATCGTCATGGAAATAGTTCGTATTTTCTGCAGTTTATCAGTTCATCCTTCGTCACGAGGCGGCATCACCGATGCAACACATCCTGATCCTCAACTCCGGCTCATCCTCGATCAAGTTCGCCTTGTTCGAGGAAGATGCCGACCTTGTGGAGACCGTGTATGGCCAGATCGAAGGGCTTGGCAGTGCCGCGCCGCATCTCGAAGCGAAGCTGAGGGGCGCTCCGCTGGCCGATGAACGCCTCGATGCAGCGAGCGCCACCGATCACGAGGCAGCTCTCGGCGTCGTGCTCGAGGTACTGCAGCGCGCCATCGGGCGCACCGAAGTCGACGCCGTCGGTCATCGCGTCGTCCATGGCGGGCTCGCTTTCACGCAGCCGATCGTCGTCAATGACGATGTTCTGAATGATCTGCAGAAGCTCATTCCGCGGGCGCCGTTGCACCAGCCTCACAATCTCTCCGGTATCCGCGCCGCCCATCGCGCCTTTCCTAGCGCCGTGCAGGTCGCATGTTTCGACACGGCGTTCCATCGTTCGCACCCCTGGGTCAATGATACCTATGCCTTGCCGCGTGAGTTCTACGACCAAGGCATCCGCCGCTACGGCTTTCACGGCCTATCCTATGAATACGTCGTTTCGCGATTGAAGGAGATCGCTCCGCTCGACGAGAAGGGCCGGGTGGTCGTGATGCATCTCGGCAACGGTGCCTCGATGTGTGCGATCCGGGATGGGCAGAGCATCGGTTCGTCGATGGGCTTCACGGCACTCGACGGCCTGCCGATGGGCACGCGCTGCGGTCAGCTCGACCCTGGCGTCGTTCTCTATCTGCTTCAGGAGAAGCGCATGACGGCTGAAGCGGTCACCGATCTCCTCTACAATCATTCGGGCCTGAAGGGATTGTCGGGATTGTCGCAGGACATGCGCGAATTGGAGGCCGCCGGCACGCCGGAGGCGCGGCAGGCGATCGACTACTTCGTCGACCGCATCAGGCGCGAGCTCGGCGCCATGACCGCGGTCCTCTCGGGCATCGACGCGGTCGTGTTCTGCGGCGGTATCGGCGAGCACGCATGGCACATTCGCCAGCGCGTCTGCCAAGGCTTCGAATGGCTCGGGATCGTGCTGGACGAGGACCGCAATCGTGCGAACCATTCCTTGATATCTTCGGATCGATCGCGGGTGCGCGTGCGCGTGGTCCACACCAATGAGGAAATGATGATCGCGCGGCACGCCGCGCGCCTGCTGAGGCCGCAATGACTGAGATGGCCGACCAGACCTGCTGATTTGCCGCTTGCATGTCCTTGCTTTTTGGTATCATCGAGGATGAAAGAACAACAAGGCCGGTGGGGAAGCGATGGAAGGCAGCGTGGTGTTGCGTGAGGCGGACAGTGAGTTCGACTACGTCGTGGTCGGTGCCGGCTCGGCCGGCTGCGTTCTCGCCAACAGGCTCAGCAGCGACGGCAAGCACACGGTGCTGCTGCTCGAGGCGGGTCCAAAGGACACCAACATCTGGATCCACGTCCCGCTCGGCTACGGCAAGCTGTTCAAGGAAAAGACCGTCAACTGGATGTACCAGACCGAGCCGGAGCCCGGACTCGACGGCCGCTCCGTGTTCCAGCCGCGCGGCAAGGTGCTCGGTGGCTCCAGCTCGATCAACGGCCTGCTCTACGTGCGCGGCCAGCACGAGGATTACGACCGCTGGCGCCAGCGCGGCAATGTCGGCTGGGGCTATGACGACGTGCTGCCCTATTTCAAGCGGGCGGAAAATCAGTCCCGCGGCGCCGACGTCTACCACGGCGTCGACGGCCCGCTGCCGGTGTCCGACTGGCGGCACGAGGACCCGTTGTCTGAAGCCTTCGTGAAAGCGGCGGTCGAGGCCGGGTTGCCCTTCAATGGTGACTTCAATGGTGCGAGCCAGGAGGGGGCGGGGTTCTTCCAGACGACGACCCGTCGCGGCCGCCGCGCCAGCAGCGCGGCCTCCTACCTGCGGCCGGCGCTCGGCCGCAGCAACCTCCACGTCGAGACCGACGCGCTAGCCCAGCGGATTTTGTTCGAGGGGCGCCGGGCCCGCGGCGTCACGTTCAGCCAGCGCGGCCGAATGCGGACGGCCCGCGCTCGCAAGGAGATTCTGGTGTCGAGCGGCGCCTACAACTCGCCGCAACTGCTGCAGCTGTCCGGGGTCGGTCCGGCCGAGCTGTTGAAGCAGCACGGCCTCGACGTGGTCCTCGATGCGCCCGGTGTCGGAAGTGACCTGCAGGACCATCTGCAGGTGCGCATCGTGATGCGCTGCAGCCAGCGCATCACACTGAACGACATCGTCAACAATCCGGTGCGCAAGGTGCTGGCTGGCGTACGCTATGCGGCCTTCCGCAACGGTCCGCTGACGATCGCTGCGGGTACGGCCGGCGCGTTCTTCAAGACCGATCCGCGGCTCGTGAGCCCGGACATCCAGATCCACTTCATCCCGTTCTCGACCGACAAGATGGGCGAGAAGTTGCACACCTTCTCCGGCTTCACCGCCTCGGTCTGCCAGCTCAGGCCCGAAAGCCGCGGTTCGCTGCGGATCAGGAGCGCGGATCCAACGGTGCCGCCGGAAATCCGCATCAATTATCTCGCCAGTGAAATTGACCGGCGGGCCAACATCGAGGGCCTCCGGATCCTGCGGAAAATCCTGGCGGCACCGGCGCTGAAGCCGTATGTCTCGGATGAAGCCTATCCCGGGTCCAAGATCGTGAGCGATGACGACATCCTGGCCTATTGCCGGCAGACCGGCAGCACGATCTACCATCCGACCTCGACCTGCCGGATGGGGACCGATGCTGCCGCCGTGGTCGATCAACGCCTGCGGGTGCGCGGCGTCGACGGCCTGCGCGTGGTCGATGCCTCGATCATGCCGGATCTGGTTTCGGGCAACACCAACGCGCCGGTCATCATGATCGCGGAGAAGGCCTCCGACATGATCTTGCAGGACGCGCGCTGACGCAGGAATGAGTTCGTGACACGTTTCCGGATCGGCACCCGCAAGAGCACGATGGCCTTGGCGCAGACGGAGGAGATCGCCCGTCGGCTGCAGGCGGCGATTCCGTCGCTCGACATCGAGATCGTCAAGTTCGAGACGACGGGCGATTCCGACCAGACCAGCAAGCTGCTCACCCACGGCGGCAAGGGTGGCGCGTTCGTGGCCGAGATCCGCCGTGCCATGCTGGACGGCCGGCTGCATGCAGCGATGCACTCGCTGAAGGACATGCCGGGCAATGAGGAGACGCCCGGTCTGGTGGTTGCCGCGCTGCTGTCGCGCGATCCGCCGGGCGACGTGCTGGTGCTGCGGCGCGGGCTGTCGCTGGACCAATTCCGCAACGATGGCGGCCGGGGCTTCAAGATCGGCACCAATGCCGTGCGCCGGGCCGCCTATGCGCGGCGGCTGTTTCCGCACGCCGAGCTGATCCATTTCCGCGGCGCGGCCGACACCCGCATCCGCAAGCTCGACAATGGCGAGCTGCAGCGGCTGCCGGATGGCGGCGCCGTGGGACCGGCCGATGCGCTGATCATGGCGCGCTCCGGGCTGGAGCGGGTCGGTCTTTCTGATCGCGCCTCGTACGACTTCCCGGTCGCCGACATGCTGCCGGCGGTCGGGCAGGGCATCGTCGCCGTCGAGTGCCCTGCCTCCGATTGGGAGACGCGGCGCATCCTGGCGACGATCGACGATGCAGCGGCGCGGACCTGCGCCGACGCCGAGCGCGAGGTGCTGTGGGTGCTCAACGGCCACTGCAACTCGCCGATCGCAGGATTTTCGACCATCGACGGCGGACAGCTGACGCTGACCGCCTCGGTGCTCGACGAGGACGGCGGCCGCTTCATTGAAGCACAGCGCTCGGCGCCGGCGGATCGCCCGCGCGAGCTCGGCCGGGCGGTCGGGCTCGAGCTGCTCGCCAACGGCGCGGCCGAGCTGATCGAGCGCAGCCGGCCGCGCTAGCAAGTCATCCCTTGTAGGCGCGCACCCGCGCCAGCATCTGCTCCACATGGGCGATCGGCGTCTCCGGCAGGATGCCGTGGCCGAGGTTGAAGATGTGCCGTCCACCGGAATAGCTCGCCAGCACGTCATCGACCGCCTGGTCGAGCGCCGCGCCCCCAGTGAGCAGCGCCAGCGGATCGAGATTGCCCTGCACCGCGACCTTGCTCTGCACCCGCTCGCGCACGAGGCCCGGCTCCGCCGTCCAGTCGATGCTGACGGCATCGATTCCGGTCTCGGCGACGTAGCCCGGCAGCAATGCACCGGCGCCGCGCGGAAAGCCGATGATCTTCGCATCCGGCCGCGCCTTGCGCACGCCCTCGACGATGCGTCGCGTCGGCGCGACGGACCAGCGCGCGAACTCGCGCGGCGACAGCACCCCGGCCCAGGTGTCGAAGATCTGCAGCGCGTCGGCTCCGGCCTCCAGCTGCTTCAAGAGATAGCCGATCGAGCTGTCGACCAGCGCGTCGATGATCGTGCCGAACGCCTCGGGATGGCGATAGGCCAGCAGCCGCGCCGGTGCTTGGTCGGGCGTGCCTTGGCCCGCGACCATGTAGGTCGCGACCGTCCACGGGGCGCCGCAAAAGCCGATCAGGGCAGTGCTCGGTGGCAGCTCGGCCCGCACCCGGCGCAGCGCCTCGAACACCGCTTGCAGCTTCGACAAATCTGCCTTCGCCGACAGCGTCGCGATCTTCTCCGGCGTATCGAGCGGGTCGAGCCGCGGGCCCTCGCCGACCTCGAAGCGGACGCTGCGGCCGAGCGCATGCGGGATCACCAGAATGTCGGAAAAGATGATTGCCGCATCGAAGCCGAAGCGCCGGATCGGCTGCAGCGTGACTTCGGCTGCGAGCTCAGGATTGAAGCAGAGGTCGAGAAAGCCGCCGGCCTTGGCGCGGACCTCGCGGTACTCCGGCAAATAGCGGCCGGCCTGCCGCATCATCCAGACCGGAGGCACGCTCTGGCGCCGACCGGCCAGCACGTCGATGAAAGGCTTGTTCACGGCAGTCTCACTCACGCTCGGGCTCCGCAACCTTCGGGAACAGTTTACCGTCCGTGATACATGCCCACGCGGTTCCGGCCAAGGTCATATCGGCTCGGGAGTCGCCGGAGATGCGATCGTCCCCACAGTTGCGGGACGTCACATCGAGGGGAACACGTCCGTCGCCCCTGCGTTGTCGTTCCACAGGGAGATTGATCATGGCTGAGAAATTCAATCCCGCGCCGCACGACAAGCACGCGGTTGATCCGCGCGAAGCTGCGCGTCTCGACCGTGCGACTGCAACGCAGCTCGACAAGGGACTGATGGACACGTTTCCGGCATCGGATCCGGTGAGCCTGCAGCAGCCCTCGACGATCCGCGTGAAGGGCGATGACGTTGACCTGGACCATTCGCCATCGCTTTGGGAAAAGGTGCGATCGGTGTTCGTTCGCTGAACTAACAGGCTGAACGCCCGCCTCGAGCGTGGCGCCGCCGTTGTTTGTCCGTAGTAGTACGGGAGCGGCCGTAGTCTTACGGGTCGGTGCGGACGCCCTCGGACCAATCGCATTTCAGAGTTAAATAAGATGTCCATGGGACTCTCGCGGCGTCCGGAGAGTCCCGCGGAATGGACATTGGTGCGACCAGAGTTGATCGAAGCCGCCTGCCAATGTGGGCGGCTGGCGTGCTTGCGCTCGTGTCGGTCACGATTCTCGCTTACAGCGTATGGGGCGAATGGACTTCCCGACAGGCGGAGGTACGCAATGCCGAAACCGATCTCGGCAACCTCGCTCACTCGCTCACCCAGCACGTCGAGGATACCTTCGAGCTTGCGGATTCGCTGTTGCGCGGCGTCGTCGCCGCGCTCGAGACCGATGACGGCAAGCCCGGTGCGATCGCCCGACTGCAGACGATTCTGAAGACGAGGAAGGCCAATCTCGGCCGCATCCGGGGCATCTTCGCCTATGGCGAAAACGGCGACTGGCTTGCCACCACCGAGGACGTCACGCTCACCAACTACAACAATGCCGATCGCGACTACTTCGCACACCACAGGATTTCGGCCGATCGCTCCCTGCTGATCGGTCGTCCGGTGCAGAGCAGGGCCGGCGGTCAATGGGTCATCACCCTGTCGCGGCGCTGGAATCACGCGGATGGCCGGTTCGGCGGCGTCGTGCTGGCAACCATCGACGTTGCCTATTTTGCTCAGTTCTACCGTCAGTTTGCCGTCGGTCGTCAGGGCACGATCAGCCTGATGAGCCGTGACGGAGCCGTCCTCGCCGACAATGCGGAACCGGACCCGCGGACGCTTGGGCGCCCCATACCTGAAGCGATACCCTATCATCCGGCGTCGGGGCCGTTGCATTTCCGGCGGCTCGGCGAACCGTCCGAACGCATCGGGTTCTATCAGCACGCGCAGCGCTATCCGTTCCTCATTCTCGTGACGCGCACCGAGGCGGAGGTCCTGGCGGAATGGACGCGTGACGCGCTGGTCCGGCTGACGGTGCTGGTCTGTCTGGTTGCGCTGGTCATCGCGATCGGCATCTTCCTCGCGAAGCAGTTGCTGCAGCGGCAGCAGCTCGCCGCGGCGCTGGCGGCAAAGGAGGAGAACTTCAGGTTGCTCGCCGAAGGCTCCAGCGACATCGTGACGCGGATCGAGCTGGACGACTGCATCGGCTACGTTTCGCCGTCGACCATGCGCGTGCTGGGCTGGCACCCGTCGCAGCTCCTGGGCAAGCGCGCGCTGTCCGGTGTGCATCCGCTCGATCGCCCGCAACTGCAGGAGATCCTCGATCAGCTCAGGAGGGGCGCCGTCGACGAGGCGCGCGCCACCTATCGCATGCGTCGCCGCGACAAATCTGAGATCTGGGTCGAGACCACGATCCGCGCCACCCGTCAGCCGGATGGCGCGCTCGACGGCTTCGTCGCCGTCACCCGCGACGTGACGCAGCAGAAGACGCTGCAGGGCCGGCTCGAGACGCTGGCCATCGAGGACGGCCTCACCGGGCTCGCCAACCGCCGCCGGTTCGACGAGCGGCTGCTGGAGGAGTGGGGCAGGGCCTACCGCGACAAGACTTCGCTGGCGCTGCTGATGATCGACATCGACCACTTCAAGGCCTTCAACGACGCCTATGGCCACCCGGCCGGCGACGAATGCCTGCACACCGTGGCCGGCATTCTGGCCGACGAGGCGCAGCGCAGCTCGGATCTGGCGGCCCGCTACGGCGGCGAGGAGTTCGCCGTCCTGCTGCCGAACACCGATGCCGGGGGCTGCGCCAGGCTCGGCGAGCGGATCAGGCGGGCACTGCACGAGGCCCGCATCGTCCACGATCACAACCCGGTGGGCATCGTCACCGCCAGCATCGGCGGCGCGGTGTGCCGGCCGGGCTTCGAGCGCTCCGCCGGCCCGGCCTCGCTGATCGAGGCGGCCGACCGCGCGCTCTATGCCGCCAAGGACGCCGGCCGCGACCGTCTGATCATGGCCGGCGAGGTGATCGATCTGCCCGCCGGCAAGGCGCCGGCGACCGTCCCGGCCTGAGATCGCCGCCCGCTCAGTAGTGCGGCGGAGGCTCATTGCGCGGCCCCTCGGCGTTGCCTTGCGCGTCCTCAAGCCGCTCGACCAGCAGGGCGATCCGCCGCTTCAGCGCGTCGATCTCGCGCCACTGCGCAGTGATGGTCTGGTTCAGCGTCTCGATCGTGTCGTCCTGGAAGGTGAGGCGCATCTCCAGCGTGTCGATCCGCTCGCCGAGCTCCGCGTTGGATGGCTCAGAACTGCTCATCGCGTGCGCCCTCCGGAACGGCCTTGATGGTGGCCTCGCTGTGCTCCCGCAGCCCGTGACCGAGCGCCACCCGTTCGTCGAACACGAAACAGCCGCCGCGCCAGCGGCTCTCGGATTCCGGGATCTCCTCGAGATACTTCAGGATGCCCCCCTTGAGGTGGTAGACCTCGGAAAAGCCGCGCGCCAGCAGCAGCGCGCTCGCCTTCTCGCAGCGGATGCCGCCGGTGCAGAACATCGCGATCCGCTTGTGCCTGGCAGGATCGAGTGCGCGTTCTGCAAAATCCTTGAACTGCCCGAAGCTCTGCAGGCCTGGATCGACCGCGCCTTCGAACGTCCCCATCGCCACCTCGAACGCATTCCGGGTGTCGAGCACGACGGTATCCGGCGCGGCGATCAGCGCGTTCCAATCGGCGGGATTGACATAGGTCCCGACCTGCCGGGTCGGATCGGCGGCGGGATCGCCGAGCGTCACGATCTCCCGCTTCAGCCGCACCTTGAGGCGCCGGAACGGCATGGCCGTGGCGCGCGAGTATTTCAGCTCCAGATTGTCCAGCCGGCCGGCGAACAGCGTTCCGTCGCGAAACGCGCCTACCAGGGCGGCAATTGCCGGCTCGGTCCCGGCCACGGTGCCGTTGATGCCCTCCTCGGCCAGCAGGACGCTGCCCCTGATGCCGCGCTCGGCGCAAAAGGCGAGGAGCGGCGCGCGCAGGTCGCGAAAATCCGGCAGGGTGACGAACTGATAGAAGGCGGCGACGGCGAGGGGCATGCGGCCGTTTACCAGCAGAGCTGACCATAGAAAAGCTGGTATCCCCGGGCATTGCCGAGCCTGGAAGGAATGTGCGATGTAGCCGGCCAGCACTGGTATTCCAACCACCACACGATCACGCAGCGAGCAACGATGAGAAGCTTCCACTTCCCAGGCAGGTCGACGGTCCACGCCCAGAACGGAATGATCGCGACATCGCACCCGCAGGCGGCGCTGGCCGGGATCGAGGTGCTGCGGGCCGGGGGCACCGCGGCCGACGCCGCGGTGGCAGCCTGCGCCCTGCTCGGCGTGATCGAGCCGCAATCGACCGGCATCGGCGGCGACTGCTTCGCCTTGGTACAGCCCAGGGGCGAAAGCCGGATCATGGCCTATAACGGCTCGGGTCGGGCGCCCGCCGCCGCGACCGTGGACTGGTACCTCGAGCGCAAGATCCATTCGGTCCCCCTGACCTCGGCCCATGCGGTGTCCGTCCCCGGCGCGATCGATGCCTGGGACCGCATCCTGCGCGACCACGGCCGGCTCGGGCTCGACCGGCTGCTGCAGCCCGCGATCCGCGCCGCGGAGGACGGCTATGTGGTGGCGCCGCGTGTCGCGTTCGACTGGAACAACCAGTTCGAGAAGCTCAAGAACGGCACCAACACCGCGCGCTACTTTCTGCCGCATGGCAAGGCGGCAGCGGTCGGTGACGTGATCCGCCAGCCGGAGCTGGCGCAGACCCTGCGCGTCATCGCCAAGGAGGGGGCGAAGGGCTTCTACACCGGCGCCGTCGCCGAGGACATGGTGCAGACCCTGCGCGGCATCGGCGGCCTGCACACCTTGGAGGATTTCGCCAACCACCAGACCGAGGTGACCTCGCCGATCGGCACCACCTACAAGGATTACGACGTCTGGCAGTGCCCGCCCAACGGTCCGGGCATCACCATGCTGGTGATGCTCAACATCCTTTCGCGCTTCGACCTCACGCGCATCGATCCGCTCAGCGTCGAGCGCTTCCACCTCGAGGCCGAGGCCGCCCGTATCGCCTACATGATGCGCGAGCAGCACATCGGCGATCCCGCGCACATGACGACCGAGGTCGCGAGCATCCTCGCCAAGGAGTTCGCCGACGAGTACATCTCGCAGATCAGCCTCGACAAGCTGCTCGACCTGCCGAACGTCGCGCCGCCGATGAATCCGGAGACCGTCTACATCACGGTCGTCGACCGCGACCGCAACGTCTGCTCCTTCATCAACTCGATCGCGCATTCGTTCGGCTCGGCGATCGTCTCCAACGAGACCGGCGTGCTGCTGCAGAACCGCGCCGGCGGCTTCCGCATCCAGCCGGGCCATCCGAACTGCATCGGCCCCGGCAAGCGTCCGCTGCACACGATCATTCCGGCGCTCGCCACCAAGGCGGGCCGCGCCCAGATGTCGTTCGGCGTCATGGGCGGCCAGTATCAGCCGGTCGGCCAGACCCACGTTCTGACCAACATCCTCGACTACGGCTGCGACGTGCAGGAAGCGATCGATATGGCCAGGGGTCTGCATTACGAGGGCGTCTATCAGCTCGAGGACGGCGTGCCGGCCGAGGTGGTCGAGGGCTTGCAGAAGATCGGCCACAAGACCACCAAGGTGGTGTCGCCGCTCGGCGGCGGTCAGGCGATCTGGATCGACTGGGACAAGGGCACGCTCACCGGCGGCTCCGACCCGCGCAAGGACGGCTGCGCGCTGGGGTATTGAGGCGGCGCCATTCGTCATCGCGAGCGCAGCGACGCGATCCAGAGCCGTGGCTGTCACTCTGGATTGCTTCGTCGCTTCGCTCCTCGCAATGACGATGGTGGCTACGCAAGCTGCATCCACACACCACTGTCGTCCCGGCCTTGCGCCGGGACCCATGACCCCAGGCAGTGGTTTGAGGCAGGCCAGCCGTTAGTTCTTCGCACGTCACGTCCGCCGCGGCGTATGGGTCCCGTATCGGCGCCGCGACACGCCGGCGCGCGTCACGGCTTGTCCGGGACGACGGCGGTGGACGGGGGCGGATACACGGCTCAAACAACGATCGACACATGGTCTCGTTCTCGCGGCACGGACGCCCGAGGTCTGCGATCAGTTCGTCCCTCTCGAAAGGCAGAGGGCGCAGGGAATGCCGGGTGAAGGCCTCACCCATGGCCCGCCTGCGAAAAAAATGCAGGCGGCAGGTACCACAGGCAAAGCCGATTCAACCGGCATTCCCTGCGCGACGGTCTTCACGCTTATACGCAGTCTCCCTGGTGCGCCGGGCTTGTTGGCCACCATTGCGACAATGCGCTTGCGCGCACTGCGCGTGATACCAGCATCGGGGTATCAGGACGCTGCGACTTCACGTCCGCGAGCTGCCGTTCGTCCGCGCATCCGAAAATGCGCTGCGGCTTGATCGCGGCCATCGCTCCCCGCCTCGCGTGTCGTGACGATCGCGCGCAACGCCCCTCCGCAATGAGGCGGGATGCGCGGAGATAATCATGATTTCCGATTATTGGCAAGATGATTATTTTTTTCGGAAATCGATGCCGGGCTGGTCAGCCGCTCCCGCATGAGCTAAACCGCGGCTCCCGTGAACGAGCAGAGGCGGTCTGGAGCATGCGGCGTCCGATGAACAGAAGAGTTGCGATGATGGCGGCGGCATCGGCCGCGGCCGGTGTCTTGCTGGGCTCCCGCGCGGTCTCGGCACAGACCAGTTCCGCCAAACCCACAGGAAAGACCATGACCACTCCCTCCGGACTGCAGATCATCGACACCAAGGAAGGCACCGGCGCCACGCCGACGCGCGGTCAGACCTGCGTGATGCATTATACGGGCTGGCTCTATGAGAACGGCCAGAAGGGCAAGAAATTCGACTCGTCGGTGGATCGCAACGAGCCGTTCGAATTCCCGATCGGCATGAAGCGCGTGATCGCCGGCTGGGACGAGGGCGTCGCCACCATGAAGGTCGGCGGCAAGCGTACCCTGATCATTCCGCCCGAGCTGGGCTACGGCGCCCGCGGCGCCGGCGGCGTGATTCCGCCGAACGCGACGCTGATGTTCGACGTCGAACTGCTCGGCGTGAAGTAGAGACGCTGCCTTCGCCCGCTTTCATCACGAGGTGAGTTGATGCAAAGGCTTTCACCGCCGTCATTGCGAGGAGCCGCAGGCGGCGAAGCAATCCAGTGTCCGGTCGGGACTCTGGATCGCGTCGCTTCGCTCGCGATGACGGAGGTAAGCACGAGCTATTTCTCGGACGCGATATAAAACGAAAGGACCGGCCCACGAAGAGCCGGTCCTTTTAGTTTCTATTGAGCATCAACGCGCGACCTCAGTGGTCGCGCCGATCCTGTTCAGAGGTTCTTGTTCGCAGCGCCGGCGGCAGTGTTCACCGCGTCCTTGGCCGCCTGCTTGGCATCACCCAGCGCCTGCTGGCCCTTGCCCTTGATTTCCTGCACGGCACCCTCGCCCTGCAGGCGCTCGGAGCCGGTGGCTTCGCCGATGCCCTGCTTGGCCTTGCCGATGGTCTCGTTGGCGACGCCCTTGATCTTGTCGGTGGTGGCACCCATGATTTCGTCTCCGTTGTTCGTGTGAACTCCACCGATCCAACGCACGCAATGCAGAAAGGTTCGCGCGGAACTGCGAATAGCTTCGCTGCGGCATTTCGGCTAAGAACGGCTGGTTCCCTCGAACCGACGAAATCCCGAGAAGAAATCATGTCAGGCTCTCACGATCACGCGCACGGCCATTCCCATGATCACGGCGACGAGCGCTGGAAGCACGACGGCGTCCGCGTCATTCCGGGCAATCAGCTCGATTCCAACGTGCCCTCGACGCCGGGCATGGACCGCAAGGCGGCGATCAACTTCGCGCGCGTCGGAGCGCAGAAATTGTGGGCGGGCACGGTCACGATCAGGCCTGACGCCAAGACCGGGGCGCATCATCACGGTCATCTTGAGAGCGTGATCTACGTCGTGAAGGGCAAGGCGCGGATGCGCTGGGGCGATCGGCTGCAGTTCACCGCGGAGGCCGGTCCCGGCGATTTCATCTTCGTGCCGCCCTATGTGCCGCACCAGGAGATCAATGCGAGCCCGGACGAAGTGCTCGAATGCGTGCTGGTGCGCAGCGACGGCGAGGCGGTCGCGATCAACATCGACATCGAGCCGGTCGAAAAGCCCGAGACGGTGCTGTGGATCGACCCGGTGCACCGCGATCCCGCCGAATCGAAGTCGTAGCCATCCAGGAAATGGCGGAGCCGTCTCGCGACGGCTCCGCCGGGCAGGGAGCGGCTATACCGCCTTCCCTCTCACACGCGAAGCAGGGGCGACTGTCGCGCGTGTGTCTCGCTGGTCGTTGCACCCGAGCCGTCGTTCGGATGAATGCTGATCAGGCCGCCTCGTTGGCGCGGCGCCAGCTTCCGAGCCTGGCGGTTGTTCAGGATGTGGCTGACCAAAGTGGTCTTCCCAGCCCCGAGGAAGCCGGACAAGACCGTGACGGGGAGTTTGCGCATCGAGATCGAACAGCCTCTTCAGGGGAAAGGGTCGGTGCCGGCGGGCGGGCATGCGGCCTCTTTGTGCAATGTTATAACGTAACATCATCTGAAACGGGAGAGGGTGTCAAGGGGAGAGCGTGGCGACGAAGGCGTGAGTGGGCGGGCTCGCGGCCGCTTGGGGAGTCGGCAGAGGCGGCGGCCGAGACGCAGGGCGCGAGCGGCTCTGGTGAGCTGGTGAAGCCCTTGCAGTGCTGAAACGACGCTGCAGCCGCCAGCGACACCGCGTTCCCTCTGCCGTGAAGAACGCGGAGAGGGAAGCAGTATCGGTGGCGGGATGCAGCTCCGTTTCATCTCCTAAAAGAGGAGCTGATATCTTTTCGTGTAGCCGGGTCGTCAGTCCCTGCGACAAGCTACTGAAACAGCACTCACGAGAATTGGCTCAGCCATGGCAACTACCTCGACAGGAACGCCGTGCCGGCCGGACCACTGGCCGCCGACATCGACAGTGCGCCGGGCGCGATCGCCCAGTTGGTCTGGTTCAGGATCAGCGTGTTGAACACCATCGTGACGCTGTTGCTGCTCATGGTCGAGACCGAGTTGATGGTGACGTTGCGGCTCGGCAGATACATCAGGCCGGTGTAGGACGAGCTGCTGGTGCCGTTGATCGGCAGGTTCGTCGTCGACAGGCCGCTCGGCTCGTACATCAGGATATTGGCGTAGGTGCCGCTGGTCGGCGCCGACAGCGTCGCATTGACGTTGCCGTTGAAGGTGAGCGTCGCGTTCTGGTCGACGAGGTAGAAGGTGACGCCGCTGCCGGTGACCGTCCACCCCGAGTTGAAGGTCATCGCGCCGCCCTTGATGATGTAGAGGCCCGGATTGAGCGTCAGCGTGCCGGAGCCGTTGAAATTGGTCGCGCCGCAATAGACGCCGGGATTGAGGGTGACCGAGCCGGGATCATAGACTTTGTTGTTGGTGGTGCACGCGCCCACCGTGACGGCGGGCAGCTTGCCGGCAAATGGGTCGGAGATCGCCGCGCAGCCAGTCTCGGCCGGCGGAGTGACGCCGCCGTTCTTGGTGATGTTGGTGCCCTTGATGCAGATGCGCTTGACGTTGAGCGTGGCGTTGAACATCGCGGCCGGGCTCTGCGTCGACAGCACGTGGATCTCGCAGCTCGGCGCATTGAGCTGGGCCCCGGAATTCACCAGCAATGATTGCGCGTTGATGGTGCTGACCAGCAGGATGCAGACGGGCGACGTGGTCTGCGCGCCGGCCTTGGCCGTTGCGGACGCCGTCACGCCGAGCGATGTCGTGCCCATCACGTTGAGGAACGAGGTCTTCACCGAGGTCGTCGCAGTGCCCGACAGCGAGCCGTCGCTGTTGGGCGTGAAGGTCGCCGTTGTGCCGGTGCCGAACCGGCCTCTGAAGCTGCCCGAGAACACCGCGCTCGCGGTCGACACCTGCTGCGCGCTCGCCTGGGTCACGCCGGCGAGGACCGCGGCGTCGACCGACTTCTGCAACTGCGCCCTGGTGTCGCTCGACTTGGCGAAATCGACCGCGGCGCCGACCGACACCAGGATCGGGATGATGGTGATGGCGAAGATCATGCTGATCTGGCCGTCCTTCGCGCGGCCAAATCTCCATGCCAGATCGCGAAGAGTCTTCGACGAAATCGATGCGGTCATGTGCGACGCTTCCTGCTGATGGCTGTCCGCGGCTCGATGCCGGCGGATGCGAGCCCCTGCTGCAAAGGAAGTGGCGGTCAGACATTACCGCATGCTGAATCCGGTTCCGTAAAGGAAACCGGCAGCAGAGCAGCGGAAGCGGAAGGTTAGCAGCCCGTTTGCCGGATCATCGACAGGTGCCCGTTCGTACCACTCATTGGTAGCAGCCGCGCGAATTGCCTGTATTCGGCGGTGACGGCTTGTGAGTTGCAAGCGGTCGGATTGCGCCCGCCGGTGGATGTCGCGCTAACGAGGCGAGCGCCAGATCCGGGCGAGAGAACGCGGCTGCACACCAATGCGTAGAGCGCGGTCACCAGGATGACGGTGAGATTGACCATGACCGCGTTGAGCGCGGTCGGCGCCCGACTCGCAGGATGTCGGCGAACAGCCGGCCCTGGTGCACCCGCCAGGGGCCAGCGCCAGCCGCTAATAATGGACGCGCAGGCCGATGCCGCCGTGGATGGTGTTGCCGACCGGCTGCGGGCCGAGCGTGCCGTTGACGAACAGATCGGCGATCCAGCCTTGCGGCAGGCGGAAGCCGAGCCGGCCGCCATATTCGAACCAGCCCTGGTTGCCCATGGTCGGCGTCACCGTGCCGTTGCCGGTGACGGTGGCGACGATGCCGGAGCTGGTCGCGAACGACTGGACGTAGCCGCCATTGATGTTGGCCTCGATGCTCGTGCCGAACAGGTGGGTCCACTGGCCGCCGACCTTGACCAGGCTGGTGCGGTCGGTGCCGCCGGCGATCGTCGCATCGAACGGGTTGAAGGCCACCGCGGGATCGCGATAGCCGGCGACGTGCTGCCACAACTGCCACAGCTCGACCGATGCCGCGAGCTCGTCGCGCGGCGAGAGCCGGCTGATCCAGCCGGCGCGGCCGTAGACCGCGTAGTTCGATGCCGTGGTGGTGCCGTCCACCGTGACGTTGCCGAGGCTCGTTGCATAGCTCCGGCCGTAGCGCACGCGCTCATAGGGCGTCAGGATCGTGCCGACGTCGAAGAACGGCCGCGACGAGCCCCAGTCGACGAAGTCGTAGCGCAGTGCGAAGGCGCCGATCGGCGCCGACGTCACGTGGTAGCCGTTCTCGTCGTAGTGCGTGTAGGCGAGGCCCGCGAGCAGCGCCAGATTGTTTGTGAGCTGCTTGCGGCCATGGATGCCGGCCGAGAACGAGCCGGCCGAGCCGAATGCGCTAATGCAGTCGTTGCAGTTGACCTGCTCGTTGACGCCGAGCAGCACCAGCCCGAGCACGCGGTTGGTGATCATCTGGTTGAAGCGCTGGTCGGCGAGGCCGTTGATCGCGTTCGCGCTGTTTCCCGCGCCGGTGGGCGACGGCGACGGGGTCGGCGAGATCGAGGGAGAGGGCGTCGGTGTCGGACTTGAGGTCGATGTCGGCGTGGCCGACGGCGTCGGCGTCGCGGTGGGCGAGGAGGTCGGCGACGGCGACGGGCTGGGGCACGGCGCCGCCGCGAAATTGTCCACCCCGCAACTGCTCTGCGCGGCGGCCGGCGCGGCTTGCAGCGCAAGCGCGAGCAGCCCGCCGGCGATGGCGGTCATCAGGAGAGCAAGCTGACCGCGGTGCGTTCTCATCGTCATCGCCCGCACAGGATGCCGGTGAAGTCCTGCGGCGGCGCATTGCTGGCGAGATCGGTGACCGTGCAAAGGCCGGATGTCGACGCGCAGGTCGCGGCAAAACTCCAGGACGGATTGCTGGTCTTCTTGATCGCGCTTCGGCCGTTGCCGGTCGCGGTGATGATCGCGGTGTCGCCCGGCTGCGTCAGCTCGAGGCATTGGAAGGTGAGGGTGCAGACCCGCGAAGCGCCTTCCTGCAGCACGACCATGGTCTGGCCGCGCTGCGAGCGGATGTCGAGGATGGTGCCGCGCACGCCGATGGTCGCGAGCGGCGTGTTGATCTTGTAGGCGGTTTTCTCGGAATGGCCGGTGACGAAGCGGAACGCGCCGGTGCCGAGCCGGATCGCGATATCGCGATAGCTGGTCTCGTCGTTGAAGACGGTGCGGTCGAGCGTCAGGGTGGCGTTGGCGCCGAGCGAGAGATTGGTGCTGTCGATCATGACGAGCCGCGCGGCGCTGTCATTGCCGGTGCGCACCGTCTCGTTGCGCACGACGCCGTCGCCGACATTGATCGGACTGCTCGACGCGCCTGCCACGCGCAGCACGTCCTTCTGCACCAGCACGGCCTCGCCGATGCGGCCGTCGGCGCTTGCCCCGCCCGCCAAGCCCAGCAGGGCGGCGGCCGAGATTGCAGCGACACAGGCTCGGCGACGCTGATTCATATCCACACCGAAGATTGTTCCTTGCCCAATCTAGCCGAAGACGGCGCGCGGGGTTGTTGTAAAATAGGCACAAGTTTGCCTCGATGACCGTTCGGTGGTTAGTTGCCGCCACCGTGAGATCAGTTCAACGCGGAGGCCCATGAAGGTATCTGCTGCTCGCCGCGATGACGACGAAGAGGACGGCGAGGTTGCGCAGGATGGCGCTCTGTCGGTCCGCCGCTGTGTGATGACGGCATTGCTGATCTTCGCGATCGCGCACGTCGTGCTGATGATCGGGCTCGCCTCGCCGCCGAAATTCGTCTTCGACGAGGTGCATTACGTGCCGGCGGCGCGGCAGATGCTGGGACTGGCGCCGGCGACGCCGCAGCTCAACCCGATGCATCCGCCGCTCGCCAAGGAGCTGATTGCGCTGTCGATCAGGACGTTCGGCGATAACGCCTTCGCATGGCGCTATCCCGGTACCGTGCTCGGCGGGCTCGCCGTGGCCGCGATCTATCTATGCGGCCTGGCGCTGTTCGCGGCGCAATGGCCTGCCATTGCGGCGGCGCTGCTCGCGGCCTTCAACCAGATGCTGTTCGTGCAGGCGCGCATCGCGATGCTCGACATCGGCGCGCTCGCCTTCAGCCTGCTCGGGATCGCGGCCTTTCTGTTTTCGTTCCGGCAGCGCCGGCCGCAGGTCGTGTTCGCGCTGGCGGGCGCGCTGTTCGGCCTTGCGATCGCCTGCAAATGGAGCGGGCTGTTTCCGCTGCTGACGGCGCTTCTCATCGTCGGTCTCATCAAGCTGTTGCAGCATTGGCAGACCTCGTTCGGTGATGGCGAGCCGACCGACTGGTATCGGCCCGAGCAATGGCCGCAACTGAGCTGGCCGCAGATCGTGCTGTGCCTCGTCGCGATGCCCACCGTCTGCTATCTCGCGACCTTCGTCCCGCTGCACGGCCTGTCCGTCGTGGGCATCTTCGAGGCGCAGCGGCGCATCTTTGACGACAGCGTCACCACGGCGATCGCCGGCCACACCTATATGAGCGCGTGGCCGACCTGGCCGTTGCTGGTCCGTCCGGTCTGGTTCCTGTTCGACAAGACGAGCGACACCGACATCGCCGCGGTGGTGCTGCTCGGCAATCCGCTGGTGCTGTGGCCGGCGCTTGCGGCGATCGCGATCTGCGTCCGGGATTTCATCGCGACGCGCAGCGCGACGGCGTTCCTGATCCTGGCGTTCTATCTCGGCTGCTATCTGCCCTGGGCGCTGCTGCCGCGCGCGCTGAGCTTCATCTACTACTACCTGCCGTCGGCGACGCTGGCGAGCCTCGCGCTCGTCCATGTGCTGACCCGCTGGCCGCGCTGGGTGCTGTTGAGCTATGTCGCCGTCGCGATCCTGGGCTTCGTCGCGATGCTGCCGGTCAGCGCCGCCTTCATCGGCACGACGATGCAGACCTTCACCCGGTTGATGCTGTTCCAGAGCTGGATCTGAAACCGGACAAAAAGCGCCCCGCCCGCCAGGGACCGTGGGCAGGCGGGGCGATGCGCGGCGGAGCGCTCACTTCGCCGCGGTTTTGGTGTCCATGTTGACGACCTGGACCCGCCGGTTGAGCGGATCGGCCGGGTTGGCCGCGTCCTTGAGCTTGGTCTTGCCATAGCCGACCGTGACGAGGTCCTGGCCGGGGAGGGCGAACTTCTCGACCAGATAGCGCTTGATGGTGTCGGCACGGCGCTCGGAGAGATCCTGGTTGAAGCCGTCGCTGCCGATGCCGTCGGTATGGCCGGCGACCACGAAGGTCGAGCCCTTCAGGTTCGGATCGGACAGCGCCTTGCCGAGCTCCTGCACGGCCGGCATCGAGGCCTTGCTGATCTCGGCCGAGTTGTAGTCGAACTGGATCTCGAGATCGATCTTGGGCTTGGTGGCCGCGATCTCGGCAATCTGCTCGCGCTCGCCGAGCGACAGCGAGCGGGTCTTGCGGTTGCGCATGCTGTCAATGAAGGCCGCTTGCTTCGCCTGCGCTGCCGCGTCGGCCTGCGGGGTCGCCTGCGGTCCGACCGAAATGCCGCGCGTCACGGCCTTCGGCTTCAGCGCGTTGAGGATCTTGTCGGCCGACACGGCCTCGCCGGCGAGCGCGGTGCCTGCGCCGACCGCCAGCATGGCGGAGAACGCCGCCGCCTGAACTGCAAAGCGTCCAAAATATGGGGTCATCGTCGTTATCCTCGGGTCGTCATGCCCTATGGCCATTGGATGCGTGAACGATAGAACGGGTTCAAAGCATCAAATGTGATCGACGTCACGTTGCCGGACCGGGCGGCCCTTGAGGGGCGAAGCGAGTGGTCCGCGGGATGCGCCGCGCGCTGCCGCAAAGCGATCGGCAGGTGGCCGGTCCGCGAACAACAAATCGGCCAGATGCGGTTCTACCGGATAGCGCTCGCCGGGAAAAAATCGCAAACCTGAGGGACGCGAACGGCGAGTGGATTCGTAGTCAAAGAAACGCGAACAGAAAAGCAAAGCCGTGTTCAACCCATCGCACAGGCGCGACTATCAGTCCCATCGGGCAAGCAGTCAGGATCAGACGGGATCAGTGGGTTCCATGTCGACGCTGATCGGAGCTGGCATCATTGCGGCATCGATCCTGCTGTCGACGCTGATCACTGCGGTCGGCAACCGCTATGTCGGCCTGGAAAGTCCCTCCGAGGATACGGCCTGGCTGGTCGACCGCCTGACCGGCCGCATCTACAAGTGCCGTGCGCCGGATCCCGGCCGCGCCAGCTGCAAGGCCGAGATCGCCACCGGCAGCATTCCGGACAAGTCCAAGCCTTGAGGTTCCGCTAGGGGATCTCGCCGGCCTGATTTGCCGTTGCGGGAGCGGGGGCGAATCTCGCACCATTGCGCGGCATGCCCGCCGTTTCCACGCCCATCCCGCTCCCCAAGCCGCAGGCGCGCCGCATCTGGCTGCGCGCGCAGCGGCTCGATGCCGAGGCGCCGTTCGGCGCGGGCCCCGAGGCGGTCGCCGCCGCCATTGCCCATCTCGGCTATGTGCAGATCGACACCATCAACGTCATCGAGCGCTGCCATCACCACATCCTGTTCAGCCGCATTCCCGCCTATCGCCGCGCCGATCTCAGGCAGGCGCAGAGCACCGACAAGACCGTCTTCGAATATTGGACCCACGCGCTGTCCTATATTCCGGTGCAGGACCTCCGCTACTTCGTTCCGGCGATGCGCCGCCACCGCCGCGAGGGCCATCGCTGGCTCACGACCGTGAAGCCTGAGGATACGCGCAAGGTCATGCGGCTGATCCGCCAAGGCGGCGCGCTGACGATCCGCGACATCGACGACGACGTTCTGCGCGAGAAGGACCACGCCTGGGCCAGCCGCAAGCCGTCGAAGCGCGCGCTGCAGCTCGGCTTCTACGAGGGCGTGCTGACGGTGTCGGGCCGCGACGGCATGCTCAAGACCTACGACCTCACCACCCGGCATTTCGGCTGGGAACGGCTGCCGAAGGGCGCCAATGATCGCGAGATCGCAGCCTATCTGCTCGACCGCGGCCTGCGCGCCCAAGGCGTCGTCAGCCTCGATTCGCTCTGCCATCTCAATGCGCCAAGCAAGGCCGCGGTGCGCCGGGTCATCGATGCCAGGGTCCGGCGCGGCGAGCTGCTGCCGGTGACGGCGGAGGGCGCCGGCAAGCAGGAGCACTGGATCACGCCTGCTGCATTGGCAGCGCCGATCGAGATCGATCCGGCGCGCGTGCACATTCTGTCGCCGTTCGATCCGCTGATCATCCAGCGCAAGCGGACGCAGGCGATCTTCGACTACGATCATCGCTTCGAGGCCTATGTCCCGAAGGACAAGCGCCTGTTCGGCTATTTCGCGCTGCCCGTCCTGGTCGGCGACGAGATCGTCGCCGCGCTCGACCTCAAGACCGACCGCCAGAACGGCAAGCTCCTGATGCAGAAATGGAGCTGGGTCGGCCAGGGCAAGGCCGCGCGTGGCGAGCGGCGCAAGGCGCTGAAGCGGGTGATCGAGGATGAGCTGCACCGGTTCCAGAAGTTTCAGCTTGGAGATTGAGGCCGGGAGCAACGGGTCCGTTTTCGCTTGAATTGGGAATGATCGTTTCCTATTATCCGGCCATGATGAAGTCTCCGAAGGATGCCGTCGAGCGCCGTGGGCCTGGCCGGCCGCGCGAGTTTGACATGGATACCGCCTTGAGCAGGGCGCTGGTGGTCTTCAGCGAGCGCGGCTACCACGCGGCATCGCTGGCCGAGCTACGCGTCGCGATGAAGCTCGCGACGGGAAGTCTCTACAAGGCGTTCCAGGACAAGCGCGCGATCTTTCTCGCGACACTCGATTACTACATCGCGCGGCGTGACCGACAGGTGCGCGAACGTCTCGATGCGCAGCACAGCGGCCGCGACAAGCTGCGGGCCTTGCTGCAGTTCTATGCCGAGTCCGCCAGTGACGGCGAGGGCCGGCGCGGTTGCATGGTCGTCACCAGCGCGGCGGAGCTCGCCACCTTGGATGCGGAGGCCGCCGCCAAGGTCCGCGGGGCGATGCGCCGGGTTGAGAGCCTGGTGTGCGATCTGATCAAGCTCGGACAATCCGACGGATCGATCCGGCCGAATCTCGACGCGGAAGCCGTGGCTGGCGCTCTTTTCTGTGTAATCCAGGGGCTGCGGGTGGTCGGCAAGACGGGGCGTGCCAAGAGCGAGATGATGAGCGTCGCAAATCAAGCCGCGACCTTGTTCGCGTGACATCGTGTCAAATTAGGAAACATTTGTTCTATAATAAGGAGAATGATCGTGCCCGAGTTGACGAACGCCATCTCTGCCCAAAGTCCGTCGCGCCTGGTCGCGGCTGAGCCGTTCTGTCGCGCCGAGCCCTCGTTGCCGGGATTCACCCACCGCTTCGAGACAGTCGAGGGTGTCAGGCTGCACTATGTCAGCGGTGGCCCGCCGGATGGCGAGGTGGTGGTGCTGCTCGCAGGCTTCCCCGAAAGCTGGTTTGCCTGGCGCAAGGTCATGCCGCTGCTCGGGTCGCGCTATCGGGTCATCGCGCCGGATCTCCCCGGGCAGGGAGACTCGGACCGGCCAGCCGAAGGCTACGATACGCAGGCCCTGGCCACGGCGGTGCATCGCCTGCTGCAGCAGCTCGGCGTCACCAGCTATCATCTGGTGGCCCATGATATCGGCGCGTGGGTGGCCTATCCCTATGCGGCCCTGTTCGAAGCCGAGGTGCGCAGTCTGGCCCTGCTCGATGCAGGAATTCCGGGCGTCACCTTGCCCGAGGCGCTGCCGTTCGCGCCCGACCGCGCGTGGCGCACCTGGCACTTCGCGTTCCACGCCGTCGCGGATCTCCCGGAGATGCTGATCCATGGCCGCGAACGCGACTATCTCGCGTGGTTCCTGCGCCGCAAAGGGGCCGATCCCCAGGCGTTCTCCGAAAGCGATCTCGACGAATACGCCCGCGTGCTGACCAAGGCCGGCGGCTTGCGCGCCGGGCTCGCTTATTATCGTGCCGCCGCACTGTCCGCGCTTCAGAACCGCGAGCTGAAACAAAGGGGCAAGCTGAAGCCGCCGGTGCTGGCCGTCGGTGCCGACCAGGGATCGATCGTGGACATGGCCGCGCCGCTCAGGGAGGTCGCCGATCACGTCGAGGGCATCATCATCTCCGGGTGCGGTCACTACATTCCGGAAGAACAGCCTGCCATCCTGGCGGAGGAGCTGAAGGCCTTCTTCGGCCGCGCCGGCGCGGGGCCGATCTGAGCTGTCGGTTGATATCGCGGCCTGCCGTGGACAGGCCTATGCCGCAGCAGGCCGCGTCGCGCATCGGTCGATCCAGATGCCGATGACGACGCCGACGACATAGGCCGCGATGTTCCACAGCGAGAAGATCCGTCCGAGCAGCAGCGCGCCGGCCGAGGTCAAGCGGAAGCTGTCGAGCCAGGGCGTGTGGATCAGCCTGGAGGCTTCGACGATGGCGGCGATTGCGATCGCGAGCCCGCCAATCAGCCGCCACGACATCAGCGGGAGCAGTGCGACGAGCAGCAGATAGACCATCGTCGCCCAGAGCACCGAGCCGCCATACTTGACGATGAAGGCGGGAAGGCCGAGGCCGAGACCATGGAAGCGCAGGCCGACCCCGAGCGCGATCGCGATCAGCGCCGTCGCGAGCGCACGTGCTGCGCGCCGGCGCCGGTCAGCGCGGGTGAGCATCTCGGGCGACGAGGGCGTCATGCGCGCGCCGCGCCCCCGCGATGCGCCGACGGGCTGTGGGATGTCAGGTTTTCCGATTGACTTGCCACGACTGATGCTCAACACCGCCTTCAACTATCAATGTCCAGAAAGCTCCCGGGAGGAGATCGATGAGTCCGTCCGCCACCACTCCGGCCGCACCTGGCCGCTCCGACATCGAGGCCGCGACCATCCGCGCGATCTCCTGGCGGCTGATTCCCTTTCTGGTGCTGGCCTATTTCTTCTCCTATCTGGATCGCGTCAATCTCGGCTTCGCCGCGCTGACCATGAACGCGGAGCTGAAATTCTCGCCGCTGGTGTTCGCCTGGGGCGCGGGCATCTTCTTCATCGGCTATTTCATCTTCGAGGTGCCGAGCAATCTCGCGCTGGAGAAGTTCGGCGCCAGCCGCTGGATCGCCCGCATCATGGTGACCTGGGGGATCATCTCGGCGCTGATGGCCGTGGTCTCCGGCCCCTGGAGCTTCTACACGCTGCGCTTCCTGCTCGGCGTCGCCGAGGCCGGATTCTTTCCCGGCATCATCCTCTATCTCACTTACTGGTATCCCGCGCAGTATCGCGCGCGCTTCCTCGCCGCCTTCGCGGTTGCCGTGCCGATTTCGACCGTGATCGGCGCGCCCGTCTCCGGCCTGCTGCTCGGCATGCACGGCCTGATGGGGCTCCAGGGCTGGCAGTGGCTGTTCATCATCGAGGGAATTCCGTCCATCATCCTCGGCGTCGTCACCTGGTTCTATTTGACCGACCGGCCGGAGCACGCGACCTGGCTGTCGGCGGAGCAGAAGGCCTGGCTCGCGGCAAGGCTCGAGGCCGAAACGGCGGCGAAGCAGGCCGCCGGACACATGACGCTCGGTGAGGCGCTGTCGTCGCCCAAGGTGATCGTGCTCAGCCTGATCTATTTCGGCTTCGTCGGCGCGCTCTACGGCATGCAGTTCTGGCTGCCGCAGATCGTCAAGGCGTTCGGACTGACCAATGTGCAGACCGGCTTCGTCACCGCGATCCCCTATGCGTTCGGCACCGTCGCGATGATCCTGTGGGCGCGGCATTCCGATGCGACGCGCGAGCGCGTGATCCATGTCGGCGCGCCGCTGATCCTGATCGCTGTCGCGCTGGCCGCCTCGAGCGTGATCGGCGATCCCACGCTCACCATGGTCGCGCTGACGGTCGCCGCGATCGGCGTGTTCTGTGTCTTCGGCGTGTTCTGGACCTTGCCGACGGCGTGGCTGTCGGGCACGGCAGCGGCCGGCGCCATCGCGCTGATCAACTCGATCGGCAATCTCGCCGGCTTCGGCGGCCCCTATCTGGTCGGCTGGATCAAGGACACCACCGGCTCCACCACCCACGGCCTGCTCGCGCTGTCGGTGTTGCCGCTGATCGCCGGGCTGCTCGCGTTCTTCGGCGGCCATGAGAGCAGGGTCGAATTCGCGGACCAGGCGCCGGCGGAGTGAGTCCCACGTGCATGCTGTGATCGGCATTCGGCTTTCGACCGTTGTCCGGCACGGCCCCGAAAGGACGGCGGGGGTGGGCATTGACGCAGTTCAGAGCCTGCCTGCCGCGCCAATGAGCACCTGCGGCAACATGTCCAGATGTTCACGAAGTCATGATCACTGACGAATATTGACAATCGTCACTCAACATTCGACACTTCCTCGCAACTGCAGCGAGGGTGCCCCATGTTGATCCGCCTGATTTTCGCGAGCTATTCCAAGCTGTTGACTGGTCTTGCGCTGGCCACCATGGCCGTCGCCCTGGCCGGGTGCAATGAAACCGTCGCCCAGAAAGCCGAGCCGATCCGGCCGGTGCTGGTCGCCCCCGTGCATTACGAGGCCGAGACGCCTGAACGCAGCTTCGTCGGCACCATCAGGCCGCGCATCGAGGCCGATATCGGCTTCCGCGTCGCCGGCAAGGTCGCCAAGCGCCTGGTCGAGGTCGGCCAGACCGTCGATGTCGGCCAGCCGCTCGCCACGCTCGACGAGGTCGACCTGAAGCTCCAGGCCGAGCAGGCCGAAGCCGAATTCCGCGCCGCCACCGGCGTGCTTGCGCAGGCGGCCGCCGCCGAGACCCGAGCCAAGGAGCTGCGGGCCAAGGGCTGGACCACCGATGCTCAGATGGACCAGGCCAGGGCGTCCGCCGACGAGGCGAGGGCACGGCTCAACCGTGCCGAACGTTCGGTCGAGCTGACCCGCAACTCGCTGTCCTACGCGACGCTGGTTGCGGACGCGCGCGGTGTCGTCACCGCGAGCATGATCGAGCCAGGCGTGGTCGTTGCCGCCGGCCAGGCGGCGATCCGTGTCGCGCGTTTCGCCGAGAAGGAGGCGGTGGTCGCGATCCCGGAGACCCTGCTCGAACGCGCCAAGACCGGCAGCGCCTACGTCACGCTGTGGTCGGAAGCCGACAAGAAATATGCGGCGAAGCTGCGCGAGATCGCGCCCACCGCCGATTCCGCGACGCGCACCTATCTCGCCAAGTTCTCGCTGCCGGACGCCGGCGAAGCCGTCTCGCTCGGTATGACCGCGACCTTGACGCTCGCCGATCCCGCCACCACGCGCGTCGCGCGGCTGCCGCTGTCGGCGCTGTTCAGCGAGGGCCGCGATCCGTCGCTCTATGTCGTCAACGACAAGGGCGAGGTGACGCTGAAGCCGGTGAAGGTGAAGGCCTATGACAGCAAGGATGTGCTGGTCACGTCAGGCGTCGACGAGGGCGACAAGGTCGTGGCGCTCGGCGTGCAGAAGATCGATCCCAGCCAGAGGGTGCGCGTCGTGTCGGCGCTGACGTTCTAGTTCTCCTGTCGTTCCGGGCGCACGCAGTGCGAACCCGGAACCTCGAGATTCCGGGTTCGATGCTTCGCATCGCCCCGGAATGACGAAAGTAATGGTTGTCATTGCGAGGAGCGAAGCGACGAAGCAATCCAGACTGTTTCCACGGAAGGATTCCTGGATTGCTTCCACCGTCGCCCTTCGGGCTATGGCGGACAAGTCGCTTCGCTCGCAATGACGATCACTGAGAATGGCCTGGAATAGCGATATCGGATCATCGGAGAGCACCCATGAAGCGGTTCAACCTGTCGGCCTGGGCGGTCAATCATCCGCCGCTGGTGCTGTTCCTGATCATCGCGCTCGGCGTCGCCGGCTTCTTCTCCTATCAGAAGCTCGGCCGTGCCGAAGATCCGTTCTTCACCGTCAAGGTCGTCAACGTCTCGGTGATGTGGCCGGGCGCGACGGCGGCCGAGATGCAGAGCCAGGTCGCCGACCCCATCGAGAAGAAGCTGCAGGAGCTGCCTTACTTCGAGAAGGTGCAGACCTATTCGAAGCCGGCCTTCACCGCGATGCAGGTGACCTTCCGCGATTCGACGCCGCCGGCAGAGGTGCCGCATCTGTTCTACCTGATCCGCAAGAAGCTCGACGACGTGCAGTCGTCGCTGCCGTCGGGCATCGTCGGGCCGTTCGTCAATGACGAGTTCTCCGACGTCGATTCCATCTTGTTCATGATGACCGGCGACGGCGCCGATTATGCGCAATTGAAGAAGACCGCCGAAGGCCTGCGCCAGCGCCTGCTCAAGGTCACCGGCGTCACCAAGGTCAATCTCTACGGCACCCAGGACGAGCGCATCTATGTCGAGTTCAGCCATGCCAAGCTCGCCACGCTCGGCATCACACCGCAGGCCCTGTTCGATTCGTTGGCCAAGCAGAACAATGTGACCCCGGCCGGCACGGTCGAGACCTCGTCGCAGCGCGTGCCGCTGCGCGTCACCGGCGCGCTCGACGGCGCCAAGGCGGTGGCGGAGACGCCGGTCGAAAGCAACGGACGCGTGTTCCGGCTCGGCGACATCGCGACCGTCACCCACGGCTACGTCGATCCGCCGAGCTTCAAGGTGCGGCAGGAGGGCAAGCCCGCGCTCGGCATCGGCGTGGTCACGGCCAAGGAGGCCAACATCCTGGAGCTCGGCAAGGAGGTGCACGCCGCCGCCGACGATTTCATGAAGGCGGTGCCGCAGGGCATCGAGATCGAGCAGATCGCAGACCAGCCCAAGGTGGTCGAGCACGCCGTCAGCGAGTTCGTGCACTCGTTCGTCGAGGCGCTGGTGATCGTGCTGTTCGTGTCGTTCCTGGCGCTGGGATGGCGCACCGGCATCGTGGTGGCGCTGTCGGTGCCGCTGGTGCTCGGACTCGTCTTCATCGTCATGAACATCATGGGGCTCAACCTGCACCGCATCTCGCTCGGCGCCCTCATCATCGCGCTCGGCCTGCTGGTCGACGATGCCATCATCGCGGTCGAGATGATGGTGGTGAAGATGGAGCAGGGCTGGGACCGGATGCGCGCCGCGTCGTTTGCCTGGGAATCCACCGCGTTCCCGATGCTGACCGGCACCCTGGTCACGGCCGCCGGCTTCCTGCCGATCGGCTTTGCCAATTCGGCGGTCGGCGAATATGCCGGCAGCATCTTCTGGATCGTCGCCATCGCGCTGGTCGCGTCGTGGTTCGTCGCGGTGATCTTCACGCCCTATATCGGCGTCAAGCTGCTGCCCGACATCAAGGTTCATCACGACCATGATGAGCACGCGATCTACGATACGCGCATGTATCGCGGCCTGCGCCGCGTGATCCGCTGGTGCGTCGATCACCGCATCACCACAGTCGCTGCGACGGTCGGCGTGTTCGCGGCATCGATCGTGGCCTTCGGCCACGTCCAGCAGCAGTTCTTCCCGCTGTCGGAACGCCCCGAGCTGTTCCTGCAGTTGCGGCTGCCGGAGGGCACCGCATTCGGTGTCACCGAGAAGGCTGCCAAATCAGCAGAGAAGCTGCTCAAGGACGACAAGGACATCGAGACCTACACCGCCTATGTCGGGCAGGGCTCGCCGCGGTTCTGGCTCGGCCTCAACCCGCAACTTCCGAACGAGGCCTTCGCCGAGATCGTGATCGTCGCCAAGGACGTCGCCGCGCGCGAGCGCATCAAGGCCAAGATCGAGACCGCGGCTGCGAATGGCGAGCTGAACGAAGCGCGCGTCCGCGTCGATCGCTTCAATTTCGGTCCGCCGGTCGGCTTCCCGGTCCAGTTCCGCGTCATTGGCCCGGATGCGGCGAAGGTACGCGAGATCGCCCATCAGGTGCGCGACGTCATGCGCCAGAACCCGAATGTCAGGGATCCGCAGCTCGACTGGAACGAGCAGTCGCCCTACCTCAAGCTGGTCGTCGACCAGGATCGTGCCCGCGCGCTCGGCCTGACCCCGCAGGACGTGTCGCAGTCGCTGGCGATGCTGATCTCCGGCGTGCAGGTCACGACCATCCGTGACGGCATCGAGAAGGTCGGCGTCGTCGCCCGTGCGGCGCCGTCCGAACGGCTGGATCTCGCCCATGTCGGCGACCTCACCATCACCTCGAAGAACGGCGTGGCCGTGCCGCTGCAGCAGATCGCCAAGATCGAGTATTCCCACGAGGAGCCGATCCTGTGGCGTCGCAACCGCGACATGGCGATCACGGTGCGCGCCGACGTGGCGGATGGCGTCCAGGCGCCGGATGTCACCAACCAGATCTCGCCGAAGCTGCAGGATATCCGCAACCACCTCGCGCCCGCCTACCGGATCGAGGCCGGCGGTGCGTTCGAGGAATCCGCCAAGGGCAATGCCTCGATCTTCGTGCTGTTTCCGCTGATGGTCATCGTGATGCTGACCCTGCTGATGATCCAGCTGCAGAGCTTCTCACGGCTGATCCTGGTGTTCCTGACCGCGCCGCTCGGCATCGTCGGCGCCTCGCTCGGGCTCAATGTCGCCAACGCGCCGTTCGGCTTCGTGGCGCTGCTCGGCCTGATCGCGCTCGCCGGCATGATCATGCGCAACGCGGTGATCCTGGTCGATCAGATCGAGACCGACGTTGCCCATGGCCTGACCCGTAAGGAGGCGATCATCGAGGCCACGGTGCGCCGTGCCCGCCCTGTGGTGCTGACCGCGCTCGCCGCGATCCTCGCCATGATCCCGCTGTCGCGCTCGGCGTTCTGGGGCCCGATGGCGATCACCATCATGGGCGGGTTGTTCGTTGCAACCTTCCTGACGCTGCTGTACTTGCCTGGATTGTATGCCCTATGGTTCCGCAAGAGTCTCGACGAGCGCGGAGCGAAAGACGCGGATCATTCCGCAGCGCAGCACACTGACGTGCCGAGGCCCGCGCTTCCTCTGGCCGAGGCCGCCGAATGAAGGACCAACAAGATCGCAGGCATGATGACCCTGGTTTCCGACCATATCGAATCCGATACGCACGAGCGCATTCTCGTCGTTGCTGAGCGCCTGTTTCGACAGATCGGCTACCAGAAGACGACCGTCGCCGACATCGCCAAGGAGCTCCGTATGAGCCCGGCGAATGTCTACCGGTTCTTCGACTCCAAGAAGGCGATCCACCGGGGGGTCGCCCACACGCTGATGGCCCAGGTCGAGGCGGCCGCCATCATGATCGCGGAGCGGCCCGGCCCGGCGGCGCCGCGGCTGCGCGAGCTGCTCGGCACGATCCATCGCATGAACACCGAGCGCTATGTCGGCGACAGCAAGCTGCACGAGATGGTCGCGGTGGCGATGGAGGAGAGCTGGGACGTCTGCGAGGCGCACATGCTGCTGATCACCGAAATCATCGGCCGGGTGATCGGGCAGGGCGCGGCGTCCGGCGAATTCGCGGTCACCGATCTGCCGCTGGCGGCAAAATGTGCGACGACCGCGATGATGCGCTTCTTCCATCCGCAGATGATCGCGCAATGCGCGACCAAGCCGGGCCCGACGATCGACGAGATGATCGATTTCGTGCTGTCAGGCCTTGGTTCCAGGCGCGCTGCAAGCTAAGTTCGCCGTCATTCGAGCGAAGCTTCGTCGCTTGCGCTCCCCGCAATGACGGAAGGGACGACGGCGTGACCGAACGGGATCTGCATTTCTACGAACCGAAGAACGGCCACGGCCTGCGCCACGATCCCTTCAACGCCATCGTCGCGCCGCGTCCGATCGGCTGGATCTCGTCGCGTGATCCGGACGGTCACGTCAACCTTGCGCCGTACAGCTTTTTCAACGCCTTCAACTACACGCCGCCGATCATCGGCTTCTCCTCGACGCAGTGGAAGGACTCGGTCGCCAACATCCAGGACACCGGCGAGTTCGTCTGGAACCTGGTGACGCGCGGCCTGGCGACGCAGATGAATGCGACCGCCGCGCATGTCGCGCGCGAGGTCGACGAGTTCAAGCTTGCGGGCGTGACGCCGGTAGCTTGCAAGTTCGTCAACGTGCCGCGCGTCGGCGAAAGCCCTGTCGCGTTCGAGTGCAAGGTGACGCAGATCATCCAGCTGCAGGGCGCCGACGGTGCCAAGGCGCAGGCCTGGCTGACGCTCGGCGAGGTGGTCGGCGTGCATATCGACAAGACGCTGATCAAGGATGGCGTCTACCAGACGGCGCTGGCGCATCCGATCGTCCGTGCCGGGCGTCGCGGCGACTATTTCGAGATCATGCAGGAGGCGATGTTCGAAATGGCGAGGCCGGACTGACGGACTTGCGCCTCTTGAACGCTGCTGCAATTGGAGACCACCCGACGTGACCGAAGCGACCGTCCATGCCGCGCTGTCCGCGCCGACCGAGCCCCGCGGCGATCTCTGCATCCGCACCCTGGCGATGCCGGCCGACACCAATGCCAATGGCGACATCTTCGGCGGCTGGCTGCTCAGCCAGATGGACGTCGGCGGCGGCGTGTACGCCGCCAAGGTCGCGAAGTCGCGCACGGTGACGGTCGCGATCGAGGCGATGAACTTCCGCAAGGCGGTGTATGTCGGCGATCTCGTTTCGGTCTATGCGCATCTCGTCCGCGTCGGCCGCACCTCGATGACGGTGCGTCTCGAAGCCTGGGTGCTGCGCCGGAAGGAGGAGCAGCCGATCCTCGTCACCGACGGCAACTTCACCTACGTGTCGATCGACGACGATGGCCGGCCGCAGCCGATCCGGCGCGACGGCTCCGTCACAGCCTGATCACATTCGCGGTCTGTCGGCGCAAGTAACCTCTGTTAATCCGCCGCATATGTCGCTCGCTCGGCATAAGGAACCGCGATCCGGCGATACGCGTTTGTTTGGGCCGGGCGGGACGGAGACGCGAAGGCCGAGCATGCGCGCTCGGCGTCTGCCGCGATCACTCTCGCGCGAGATGCGCCTTGTCCACAGGGCGAGCGTCTTTACGATAATTGCAAGTTCTGGTTGCTTGGCTGCGCGTTGCCGCGTCTCTGCCGTATTGCGTGCTTCGAGTGACACATTCGGACGAGCAGCGCTGACGGCAGTTCGTTTTCGATCCACAAGGCAAAAAATGCCAGCCGGAAAAAATTGCCGGCACAGAGGAAACGGCGGGGGCGTGTTGCGCGAACAGGGTGGGAGGAAGTCCATGTCGGACGTTGACGAGAAACTGACCTTGCAGGTCCTGAAGAAGCTGCAGCAGCGGCTTCTCCACGCCGAGCGCAGGATTTGCGTCTACGAGAATCAGCTCAGCGCGTTTCGTGAACATCACGTCGAGGTGTTGAGGGATCTGCGCACGATCTATCAGTTGCTTGGTCAGCATCAACACCGTCTCGGCGGAGCCGATGCGTCGCTGCGCAAGGTGACGCTCGTGCCGGATGATCCGCACTGATTCGGCAAGGGGTCACGGCGTGAGTGCGTGCAGCGCAGCCAACATAACATCCACACAATTTCCTGTTGGCATTCACATCGGAATGGCCGGTGGCTCCCTGCACGGAACATTCGTCATGGAGCTCGGTTATACGCCCCGGAATGAACGACGGGATTGCGCAATGTCCGACACCTACATCATCGAGGTCAGCTCCCAGGCGGCGGGGATCGTCGTCCGCGATCGCGGCGGCTTCCGCTTCTTCGCGGCGTCCCATCGCTTCAATGCCCTCGAGGGCCAGGTGTTTCGCAATGCCCGCGAAGCCGAACGCGCCGCGATTCGGCTCGTGACCGGCGAGCTGAGCGCAGCCGCCTGAGCAGACGGGCGCACGCGGCGGACGTCAGCCGGACCAGACCGCGCGCGACGTTTCAGGCGATTGCTGCGATGCGCCCAATGCTTGCCGATTGACGCTTGACTCGATCAGCATCACCATGGTGCAGCTTGTCCCTGAAAGCTTGCCATGGCCGTCCTCTCTCAACGCCAGACCGACATCCTCAACATCGCGCGCGCCTCCGGCCGCGTCATGGTGGAGGATCTCGCGCGCCGCTTCGAAGTCTCGGCCCAGACCATCCGCAAGGACCTCAACGATCTGTGCGAGCAGCGCGCGCTGACGCGCATCCATGGCGGGGCCATCATCGCCTCCGGGGTCGAGAATCTCGCCTACGAGGCGCGGCGCTTCGTCGCTGCCGAGGAGAAGAAGGCGATCGGTGCGGTCGCAGCCGCGCGGATTCCGAACGGCTCCTCGCTGTTCATCAATATCGGCACCACGACGGAGGAGGTGGCGAGCGCGCTGTCGTCGCACCAGGACCTGCTCGTCATCACCAACAATCTCAACGTCGCGATGCTGCTCTATCCGCATCCGCGCATCGAGGTGATCGTGGCCGGCGGCACGGTGCGGCGCTCAGACGGCGGCGTGATCGGATCGACCGCGACGCAGCTGATCGGCCAGTTCAAGGTCGACTATGCGATCATCGGCGCATCCGCGATCGACGAGGAAGGCGCGCTGCTCGACTTCGACTATCGCGAGGTCCAGGTGGCGCAGGCGATCATCGCCAATGCCCGCAGCGTGATGCTGGTGGCCGATTCCACCAAGCTCCACCGCAGCGCGCCGGTGCGCATCGCCCATCTCAGCCAGATCCAGACCTTCGTCACCGACCGGCCGCTGCCGGACGGACTGGCCAGCCTCTGCCATAGCCGCGGCATCGAGGTGGTCTCGGCGATGTCCGCCGACGAGGTCGACGACGCCGCAGAGGCAACCGAAACGGCGGGGTCCGCCGTGCTCCGCCGCGCCTGACTTTCCGCCACTCTCGCAGGCTCCTTGATCCCGGTTTGGGCAGGTTTTGCCCAACCGCGGCCCAACATGCGAATTTCGATTTGCTTTCACTTTCGTTTGTGTTTAACTCGAAACCGAAAGTGAAATCGCCGCAGTCAAGGCGATTGCCGGGGGATGCGTCTGTTGGAGCGGATCTACGACCTCGCCATTATCGGAGGCGGCGTGAACGGTTGCGGCATCGCGCGCGATGCGGCCGGACGCGGAAATTCCGTTTTCCTTTGTGAAATGAATGATCTGGCGAGCGGAACCTCGTCCTGGTCGACCAAGCTCGTGCATGGCGGCCTGCGCTATCTCGAATATTACGAGTTCCGGCTGGTCCGCGAGGCGCTGATCGAGCGCGAAGTCCTGTGGCAGATCGCGCCCCACATCATCCGTCCGCTGCGCTTCGTGCTGCCGCATCATTCGGGGCTGCGCCCGGCCTGGCTGCTGCGCCTCGGCCTGTTCCTCTATGACCATCTCGGCGGCCGCAAGCTGCTGCCGCCGACGCGGTCGGTGAACCTGCGCAGCGACGAGGTCGGCCGCCCCTTGATCCCCGGGCGCTACAGCAAGGGCTTCGAATATTCCGACTGCTTCGTCGACGATGCGCGTCTGGTCGTGCTGACCGCGCGGGATGCTGCCGATCGCGGCGCCGTCATCCGCACCCGCGCGCGCGCGACCGAGATCCGTCAGGATGGCGGCCATTGGCTGGTCACGACCGATAACACGCAGACCGGCGAGCGCGAGACCATCAAGGCGCGCGCGCTGGTCAATGCCGCCGGTCCCTGGGTCGAGCAGGTGCTGGCGACCGGCGCCGGCGTCAATGCCAAGGCCAAGGTGCGGCTGGTGCAGGGCTCGCACATCGTGGTGCGCAAGCTCTACGATCACGATCGCGCCTACATCTTCCAGAACGCCGACGGCCGTATCATCTTCGCCATTCCCTATCAGCAGGATTTCACGCTGATCGGCACCACCGATCGCGACTATCAGGGTGATCCGGCCAAGGTGAAGGCGACCGACGAGGAGATCGCCTATCTCTGCGCCGCGCTCGGGGAATATCTCGCCAAGCCGGTGACGCCGGCCGACGTTGTGTGGAGCTATTCCGGCGTGCGGCCGCTCTATGACGACGGCGCCTCCGAGGCCAAGGCGGCGACCCGCGACTACGTGTTCGAGCTCGATACGCCCGGCGGCTTGCCGCTGCTGTCGATCTATGGCGGCAAGATCACCACCTACCGGCGCCTGTCGGAAGAGGCGCTGGAGCGTCTCGCGCCCTATGTGAAAGGGGGCAAGGCGGAGGAGGGATGGACCGGCAAGGCGTCGCTGCCCGGCGGCGACATGAAGGTTTCGGCCGTCGGGCCGTTGATTGCGGATCTCCGCAAGACCTATCCGTTCCTGTCGGATGCACATGCGAAGCGGATCGCCCATGCCTATGGCACGCGGGCTGCGGCCATGCTCGCCGGTGCGACATCTTTGGCCGATCTCGGCCAGGATTTCGGTGGCACCTTGACGGAGCGTGAAGTCAGGTACCTGATGACGAACGAGTGGGCGTTGACGGCCGAGGACATCGTGTGGCGGCGATCGAAGCTGGGGTTGCGGATGTCGGCGGCTGAGATCGCCGCGCTCGATGCGTGGATCACAGCCAATCGCGAGCGCTCCGCCGTGCCGGCGCGTGAGGCGGGAGGGCGCGCATGAGCGTGACGCTCGATCACGTCTCCCGAATTGTCGACGGCGTGACCACCATTCGCGACGTCTCGCTGACGTTGCAGCGCGGTACGCTGAGCGTGCTGCTCGGGCCGACGCTGTCCGGCAAGACCTCGATCATGCGGCTGCTCGCCGGCCTCGACCGGCCGACCACGGGGCGGGTGCTGGTCGACGGCAAGGACGTCACCGGCGCCGACGTGCGGCAGCGCTCGGTCGCGATGGTCTATCAGCAGTTCATCAACTATCCCTCGCTCTCGGTCTATGAGAACATCGCTTCGCCGTTGCGCGTGCAAGGCAAGTCGCGCCAGGAGATCGAGAAGCGCGTGGCGGAAGCAGCCCGGCTGCTCCGGCTCGAGCCCTATCTGAAGCGTACGCCGCTGCAGCTCTCCGGCGGCCAGCAGCAGCGCACCGCGATCGCGCGCGCCCTGGTGAAGGGTGCGGACCTCGTGCTGCTGGACGAGCCGCTCGCCAATCTCGACTACAAGCTGCGCGAGGAGCTGCGCACCGAGCTGCCGCGCATCTTCGAGGCATCCGGCGCAATCTTCGTCTACGCCACCACCGAGCCGTCGGAGGCGCTGCTGCTCGGCGGCCGCACCATCTGCATGTGGGAAGGGCAGGCGCTGCAGGCCGGCGATACTGCGGCCGTGTATCGCCGACCCGACACCTTGCGTGTCGGCCAGGTGTTCTCGGACCCGCCGATGAATACGGTCGAGATCCAGAAGCGCGGCGAGAGCGTGGAGTACGCCGGCGGGGTCAAGGCGCCGGCGGTAGGCCTCTATGCTGATCTGCCCGATGGCGCCTATCGCGTGGGCTTCCGCCCGCATCAGCTCGGGCTTGGCAAAGGCGATGGCAGCCACGGCCGCCATGCCTTTCCTGCGATCGTCTCGGTCACCGAGATCACGGGATCGGAGAGCTTCGTGCATCTGACGCGCGACGGCATGAACTGGGTCTCCGTGCTGCACGGCGTCCATGAATACGAGCCCGGCGAGATCCTCGACGCGGTGCTCGATCCGTCCAATGTGTTCGTGTTCGACGCTGGCGACCGCCTGGTCGCCGCGCCGGCGATCTGAGGGAGATGCCGCATGGCCCGCATTGACCTCGTCGATCTCGCCCACGGCTACAACGGCAACAGCGGCGATATCGAGAGCTACGCGCTGAAGCCGGTGACGATGACCTGGCGCCAGGGCGGCGCCTATGCGCTGCTCGGCCCGTCCGGCTGCGGCAAGACCACGCTGCTCAACTTGATCTCCGGCATTCTGACGCCTTCGCACGGCAAGATCCTGTTCGACGGCACCGACATCACCAAAGCCTCGACCCGCGAGCGCAACATCGCGCAGGTGTTCCAGTTTCCGGTGATCTACGACACGATGACGGTCGGCGAGAACCTCGCCTTTCCGCTCAAGAACCGCGGCGTGCCGAAAGCGGAGATCGACAAGCGCGTCGCCGAGATCGCGCGGCTCTTGGACCTGACGCCGGACCTCCATCGCAAGGCGACGCGGCTCACCGCCGACGCCAAGCAGAAGATCTCGCTCGGCCGCGGCCTGGTGCGCTCCGACGTCGCCGCCGTGTTGTTCGACGAGCCGCTGACCGTGATCGATCCCGAGCTGAAATGGCAGCTGCGCTCCAAGCTGAAGGCGCTGCATCGCGAGCTCGACCTGACGATGATCTACGTCACCCACGACCAGACCGAGGCGCTGACCTTCGCCGACACCGTCGTCGTCATGCATGACGGCCGCGTGGTGCAGAGCGGCACGCCCGCGGAATTGTTCGACAAGCCGGCGCATACCTTCGTCGGCTACTTCATCGGCTCGCCCGGCATGAACATCCTCTCCGCCGAGGTGAAGGGACGCGAGGCCCGCATCGATGGCCACACCCTGACGCTGTCGCGCAGCTACGACGCGCTGCCGGCCGGCGCCAAGATCGAGATCGGCGTCCGCCCGGAATTCGTCGATGTCGCTCAACCCGGACCGGGCCTGCTCGACGCCAATATCGAACGCGTCGACGATCTCGGCCGCATCCGTTTCGCCCGCGTTCGCGTCGGCGACGTCAAGTTCGCCGCGCGCCTGCCGGCCGGCTTCTCGCCGCAGGGCTCGGCGATCGGGCTGAAGTTCGATCCAGCCTATGTCCACGTCTATGCCGACAGCCGTCTCGTCGAGGGAGCCTGAGTGATGGACAAGACCATCAACAACAAGGCCTGGTTCCTGGTGCTGCCGGTGTTCCTGCTGGTGGCGTTCTCCGCTGTCCTGCCGCTGATGACGGTGGTGAACTATTCGATGCAGGACACGTTCGGCAACAACCAGTTCTTCTGGAATGGCGTCGGCTGGTTCAAGGAGCTGCTCGATCCCTCGACCGATCTCGGCGGCCGCTTCCTCGCCTCGCTCGGGCGTAACCTGATCTTCTCGCTCGCGATCCTGGCCATCGAGGTTCCGCTCGGAATCGTCGTGGCGCTGTCGATGCCGCGGGGCGGATGGACCGTGGCGTTCTGCCTCGTCGTGCTGGCGCTGCCGCTTCTGATTCCGTGGAACGTGGTCGGCACGATCTGGCAGATCTTCGGCCGCTCCGACATCGGCCTGCTCGGCTACACGCTCAACGCCATCGGCCTGGACTACAATTACGTCTCCAACGACGCCGACGCCTGGTTCACGGTCATCTTGATGGACGTCTGGCACTGGACCAGCCTGGTAGCGCTGCTGTGCTATGCCGGCCTGAAGTCGATCCCCGACGCCTATTACCAGGCTGCGCAGATCGACGGCGCCTCGCGCTGGGCGGTGTTCACCGCGATCCAGCTGCCCAAGATGCATCGCGTGCTGCTGATCGCCGTGCTGCTGCGCTTCATGGACAGCTTCATGATCTACACCGAGCCGTTCGTCGTCACAGGCGGCGGGCCGGGCAATTCGACGACCTTCATCTCGATCGAGCTCGTCAAGATCGCGCTCGGCCAGTTCGATCTCGGCAAGGCGGCTGCCCTGTCGCTGGTCTACAATCTGATCATCCTGATCGTCTGCTGGGTGTTCTACACCATCATGACCAATGCCGGCGCCGAGCGGCGGCCGGTGAAAGGGGGCGCGTGATGAACACCATTCCGGGCCGTCGGATCATCATCTCGTTATTCCTGGTCTTCCTGCTGTTGCCGATCTACTGGCTCGTCAACATGAGCTTCAAGACCAACAACGAGATCGTCACCACGATGAACTTGTGGCCGCATCAGCCGACGCTGGCCAACTACATGCGCATCTTCACCGACGAGAGCTGGTATTCCGGCTACATCAACTCGCTGAAATACGTGATCATCAACACGGTGATCTCGATTCTCGTGGCGCTGCCGGCGGCCTATGCATTCTCGCGGTACCGCTTCCTTGGCGACAAGCACCTGTTCTTCTGGCTGCTGTCGAACCGCATGGCGCCGGCTGCGGTCTACGCGCTGCCGTTCTTCAATCTGTATTCGGCGATCGGCCTGTTCGATACGCCCTGGGCGGTGGCGCTGGCGCATTGCATCTTCAATATCCCGCTCGCGGTCTGGATCCTCGAAGGCTTCGTGTCGTCGGTGCCGCGCGAGATCGACGAGACGGCGTTCCTCGACGGCTACTCGTTTCCGCGCTTCTTCGTGAAGATCCTGGTGCCGCTGATCGCTAGCGGCATCGGCGTCGCCGCCTTCTTCTGCTTCATGTTCTCCTGGGTCGAACTGCTGCTCGCGCGCACGCTGACCTCCGTCGACGCCAAGCCGATCTCGGCGGTGATGACGCGCACGGTCTCGGCGTCCGGAATGGATTGGGGCCTGCTCGCGGCTGCCGGCGTGCTCACGATCATCCCCGGCGCGCTCGTCATCTGGTTCGTCCGCAACTACATCGCGCGCGGCTTCGCGCTGGGACGGGTGTGATGACGCACGCTTGTTGCCACGGCCTCCGTTCCGCCTCCCCCGCTTGCGGGGGAGGCCGTATCGCATCGTCAGATGCGATACGGGTGGGGGCATCTCTCCTCTCGGGCGCTCCGACGCGCGGCGCCCCCACCCCAACCCTCCCCCGCAAGCGGGGGAGGGGGCCCATTACCGCCTGGAGCCGATAGCCATGAACAGCATCGCATGGATGGCATGGACCTTGCCGACCGCGATCTTCTTTGCTGCGCTCGCATGCACGCTCGGCGTCATGATCGTGCTCGCCGCGCGCTATCCGGAGGCCGAGCGGGTCGGCGTGCTGCGCATCCCGACCACGCGCGGCGACCGGCTGTTCATCTCGCTGATCTCGGCCGCCGTCATTCATCTCGTATGGATCGGTCTGGTCGGCACCGACACGATTGCGACCTTGCCGATCGGCGAGGAAGGGTTTGAGGTTTCGAGCCTGTGGCTCGCGACCGCAATTTCGCTTGCATCAGCCGTTGCGATCTTCCGCACCGTCTGACGCAGGTGAAAAGGGGCAGATCCGGGGGCAACCCGGACCTGGATACGTCTGTCGCTCAAGGAGGAAAGCATGCGACACTTGAAACCTAGGAAGCATCACCTGACCAAGGCGAGCTATCTCGCGATGACCAGCGCTGCTGCGCTGTTCGCCGCCACTATGACGCTGTCCGTGCCGGCACGTGCGGACGACGCCACGATCCAGAAGTGGATCGACAGCGAATTCCAGCCTTCGACGCTGTCGAAGGAAGAGCAGAAGAAGGAGCTCGAGTGGTTCGCGAAGGCCGCCGAGCCCTTCAAGGGCATGGAGATCAACGTCGTCTCCGAGACCATCACGACTCACGAATACGAGTCGAAGACTCTCGCCAAGGCGTTCAGCGAAATCACCGGCATCAAGCTCAAGCACGACATCATCCAGGAAGGTGACGTCGTCGAGAAGCTGCAGACCCAGATGCAGTCCGGCAAGAACGTCTATGACGGCTGGATCAACGACTCCGACCTGATCGGCACCCACTTCCGTTACGGCCAGACGATCGCGCTGTCGGACTACATGAAGGGCGAAGGCAAGGACGTCACCGATCCGATGCTCGACGTCAACGACTTCATCGGCAAGTCGTTCACGACCGCGCCGGACGGCAAGCTCTATCAGCTGCCCGACCAGCAGTTCGCGAACCTGTATTGGTTCCGCTACGACTGGTTCACCAATCCGGACTACAAGGCCAAGTTCAAGGCCAAGTATGGCTACGACCTCGGCGTGCCCGTGAACTGGTCGGCCTATGAGGACATCGCCGAGTTCTTCACCAACGACATCAAGGAGATCAACGGCGTCAAGGTCTATGGCCACATGGACTATGGCAAGAAGGATCCCTCGCTCGGCTGGCGCTTCACCGACGCCTGGCTGTCGATGGCCGGCAACGGCGACAAGGGCATCCCGAACGGCCTGCCGGTCGACGAATGGGGCATCCGCATGGAAGGCTGCCGTCCGGTCGGCTCGTCGATCGAGCGCGGCGGTGACACCAACGGCCCGGCGGCCGTCTACTCGATCGCGAAGTATCTCGACTGGATGAAGAAGTATGCGCCGCCGCAGGCGCAGGGCATGACCTTCTCCGAGGCCGGTCCGGTCCCGGCGCAGGGCAACGTCGCTCAGCAGATCTTCTGGTACACCGCCTTCACCGCCGACATGGTGAAGCCCGGCCTGCCGGTCGTGAATGCGGACGGCACGCCGAAGTGGCGCATGGCCCCGTCGCCGCATGGCGCGTACTGGAAGGAGGGCATGAAGCTCGGCTACCAGGATGCCGGTTCTGCGACGCTCTTGAAGTCGACCCCGCCGGATCGCCGCAAGGCCGCCTGGCTGTACCTGCAGTTCATCGTCTCCAAGACGGTGTCGCTGAAGAAGAGCCATGTCGGCCTCACCTTCATCCGTGAATCCGACATCTGGGACAAGTCGTTCACCGAGCGTGCGCCGAAGCTCGGCGGCCTGATCGAGTTCTACCGCTCGCCCGCGCGCGTGCAGTGGACCCCGACCGGCAACAACGTGCCCGACTATCCGAAGCTGGCGCAGTTGTGGTGGCAGAACATCGGCGATGCGTCGTCCGGTGCGAAGACCCCGCAGCAGGCGATGGACGCGCTCGCGGCCGCTCAGGACTCCGTCCTCGAGCGTCTGGAGAAGTCCAAGGTCCAGGGCGAGTGCGGTCCGAAACTGAACAAGAAGGAATCGGCCGAGTTCTGGTTCAACAAGTCGGCCAAGGACGGCAACATCGCTCCGCAGCGCAAGCTCGCGAACGAGAAGCCGAAGGGCGAGACGATCGACTACGACACCCTGATCAAGTCGTGGCCGGCCACCCCGCCGAAGCGCGCCGAGGCGAAGTGAGCCAACGCTCTGAAGTCATCGCCCGGCTCGACCGGGCGATCCCATCACGAAGGCCGGGAGCAATCCCGGCCTTTTCTTTTGGCCCAGAGGTGAGGGGCTTCCCGTTCCATTCGGGAATTATTCCCGGTCCGCATGGGACAACTTCCACGCAGCAAGTGCCTTGAAGCCGGTGGGGACAGGCGGCACTCTTTGACGATCGGGATTGTCGCGATCTTCGCCGTGACTTTGCCCCAACGACACGAAACAACAAGGCCTCGACACGATCCGGCATGGCCCCATGCGATCCACGCCGGGATCGTGATCACCAACCACGGGGCCACCGAGGGAGTACGGCCATGGATCAGGCGCACATCGCCAATATCGCGAGCACGCTGCCGGAGGCGTTGTCGCCCTGGACCATGTTCATGCAGGCCGACATCGTCGTGAAGTCGGTGATGATCGGGCTGGCGCTGGCTTCGGTCGCAACCTGGACCGTTCTGGTGGTGAAGACGATCCAGCTCCGCGCGGCACTGCGCACCTCGCGCAGCGCGCTCGGCATCGCGCTGGCCGCGCGCGCGCTGTCGGATGCGACGGGACGCATTTCCGCCGACGACGGTGTGGTCGGACGGCTGCTGGCCGTCGCCGATGACGAAATTGACAAGTCGCGTGGCCTCCCCGCCGATGGCATCAAGGAGCGCGTCTCCTGGCAGTTCGAGCGGATCGAGGCCGCGGCGGTGGCGCGGATCGGCCGCGGCATCGGCATTCTCGCCACCGTCGGCGCCGTCGGGCCGTTCGTCGGCCTGTTCGGCACGGTCTGGGGCATCATGAACAGCTTCATCGGCATCTCGCATGCCCACACCACCAACCTCGCGGTGGTCGCGCCGGGCATTGCCGAGGCGCTGCTCGCCACCGCGTTCGGCCTCGCAGCCGCGATTCCCGCGGTCGTGATCTACAACCTGTTCGCGCGCGCCACCGGCGGCTATCGCGCCGTCATCGCCGATGCGTCGGTCGCGGTGATGCGGCTGCTCAGCCGTGATCTCGATCGTCAGCACGCCGGGCCCACGGAGGCGCGGCGCAGCGCCATCCGCGCGGTCGACGCGCCGCTGCTGTCGATCGCCAATCCGGCGGAGTGAGCCATGGCCGTCAAGCTTGCCCGGCGCCCCGACGAGTTCGAGGAGACGCACGACATCAACGTGACGCCGTTCATCGACGTCATGCTGGTGCTCCTGATCATCTTCATGGTTGCCGCGCCGCTCGCCACGGTCGACGTCCCGGTCAACCTGCCGGCGATCTCGGCCGAGCCGCAGCCGCGCGCGGAGACGCCGGTCTTCGTCACCTTCAAGGCCGACCGCTCGCTCGCCGTTGGCGACCAGAGCGTGGCGCAGGCCGACATCGCCGCCTCGCTCGATGCCGCCACCAAGTCCGATCACGAGCAGCGCGTGCTGCTGCGCGCCGATCAGACGCTGCCCTATGGCGAGGTGATGGCGCTGATGAACACGTTGCGCCGCGCCGGCTACACCAAGGTCGCGCTCGTTGCCCTGGAAGACCGGGGCGCGCAGTGAGCGTTCTGACGCTCGATCCGTTCGAACACGAGCAGCGCCGGGAGCGGACGCTGTGGACCATCGCCGCGCTGGTGGTGGGCGGGCTGCATGTCGGGCTCGCCGTCGGCTATCTGCTGCTGCGTCCCGCGCCGCAGGGGCGTGCCCAGGCGCCGGCCTTCGACGTCGTGTTCACCCCGGCGGTGGTGAGCCAGCCGGCGCCGACGGCGCAGGATGCGCCGGCGTCCGAGCCGCCGCCGGTGGAGCCGCCAAAGGATGAGCCGGTGAAGGACGACCCGGTCGCGCGCGAGGCCGTCGCTGAGCCTGTCCCGGCTCCCTCCGAGCCGGAGCCGGTGCCGGATGTCGTTCCCTCGCCGGAGCCCGCGCCACAGGTCGCCCTCGCGCCCGAGCCGCCGCGTGCAGACGATGTCGTCTTGCCGCCGCCGCCACCACCGAAACCGATCGAGGCGAAACCGCCGGAGCCGAAGCCCGTTCCCGTGCCCGAGCGTGTCGAGCGCAAGCCGGTGGAGAAGAAGGAAACGAAGGAGAGGGCCGAGAGGAAGCCCGCACCGCCGAAGCCGGCTGCGGCGCCGGCGGCCCGGCCTTCACGTGTCGCGTCGGCGCCCAATCCCGGCGAGGACAGCGTCGGGGCGCGCGAGGGCCAGGCCAGTTGGAACGCCGAGGTGGTGGCGCAGATCCGCCGCGCCGCGGCCTATCCCTCCGACGGCAATGGCGCGAGCGGCACCGTCATGCTGAACGTCGTGATCGATCGTAACGGCCGGCTGCTGTCGCGGCGGCTCGCTGGAAGCTCGGGCTCGCCGGCGCTGGACCGCGCGGCGATGGGCATCATCGAACGCGCCGCGCCGTTCCCGCGCTTTCCGCCGGCGATGGCTCAGGCGCAGGTCTCGCGCACGGTCCCCCTCCATCTGAGACCGCGCTGAGCGCGGCGCCATCCAGGGCGATATCGGTGCCGCCGCGTGCCGCTTATTTGCTGCACTCGGTCAGATCCGTATCGCGCACGACGAACTGCGCGCCTTCCTTGAGTTCGATGTTCTTGGCGACGCAGGTGCGGCCGCCCTTTTCGGACAGCTTGATGTCGTAGCGGCCGGACTTCACGCCGACCAGCGTCATGCGCTCATTGTGGTCGACCTCGCCCTCGTCGTCGTTCTTGCACTGGTCGGCGCCCCAGGTTTTGGTGCCGGCGGCCGCCAGGTACATTTTCACGATGGTCTGGCCGGTGCGGTTGAGGAAGCGCGGGCCGTCCTCGGCGGACGCGGCGGAGCCGGCCAGCATGAGAAGCGCGCAGGCGGTGACGAGGCGACGCATGACGAGTGTCCTTTTCTTATGATTGGTCATGGGATGAGGGCGCGCGGGGTCAGAAATCCTTGCCGATGCTGGTCTTGACGGCAAGGCCGCGCGAGGCGTTGGTCAGGCCGTAGCCGACGCCGAAGCTGAATTCGAAGCCCTTGAAGCGGGTGTCGGCGACCGCGTAGAGCGTCTGCATCTGCTGATTCCAGGGCAGGATGTAGCCGAACGGTCCGAGATTGGAGAAATGCTCGATACCGACGGTCCAGCGATCGCTGAGGCGCTTGACGAAGCGCACCGAGGGCTCGAAGGCCGAGCCGGCGCCGTCGATGCCGAAGGTCATGTTGGCGTTGAAGATGAGCTGATAGTCGTTGGGCAGGTTGACGCCGATGATCGGCGTGAACATCTGCGCCACCCGCGGCGTGGCCTCCTGCACGAAGCGCGGCGCGCCGGGCTGGCCGGCGCCGGCCTTGTTGGCGACCCACAGGTCCGGCGTCAGGCCGCCCTGCGGCGCCAGGATGGTGCGTGACACCAGGCCGAGGAAGACGGTGCGCTCGAGCCGGTCGCCCTGGATGAAGGTCTGGCGAATGGTGACGCCGCCGGACTGGAATGAATAGCCGGGCACGCCATTGTCCATCACGTTGCCCAGCGCCATCGGCACATTGGTGCGGGCAAAGGCGTAAGGTGAGGTCAACGCGATCTCATACCATTCGGTTGGCGAGTAGCCGATCTCGGTCTCGCCGGTGACCGCACGCTGCGGCACGCGGCGTCCGCCGTTCTGTTGCGGATTGAAGGTTGTCAGATAGCCGAAGCGCTGTTCGACCTGGAAATGTCCGGGCGAGGCGGGGTCATTGCCCTGGATCTCCTCGGCCGCTGCACCGAACGGCGCGAGCACGAGAGCACCGGCAGCCATGTACAATCGCGATCGTCTTTTTGTACTCCTGGCGATGCCGTTCGGCTGCATGTCCCCGCGCTCCCTTCAACTAATGAGCTAACGAGTCGGCTGGGCGAAAACATGCGGGCCTGTCGGCTGAAAGATGACGCGATCGGGAAACGATCAGTCGTCGAATGCCGCAATTGCTCCGGCCCTTGCTGTTTCGATGAGGAATAGGGATGTTTTGGCAAGTCGAACGGGACATTTTGACCGGGACAATATGGCGGCCATTTCGCGAGTGAATCTCAACACGGTGATGAATGTGGCGTGCTGCAAACACATTGAGGTCATAGAGCGAGGAAAACATGCGTTGCAGCATGCATTGCTGATCACCGGATCAGCCAGAGAATGGACACGCCCGTGCTTCACACACCCGGTCATCGTCGCCGCTTGTCCGCTCGGCCGATGCGGCTCGGACTGGTGCTCACACTGCTTCTGTCCACGCTGCTGCCGGATGCACGCGCCTTCGCGGAGGAGCCGCTGCGGGACCAGCTGGAAGCCTGGTGGAATCAAACCCAGGCCGGCAAGAGAGATCAGGTTGGGCAAGTCCGACAGGCGTCATCGGGGAGCGGTGCCAGAACCGCAAGGCATGTCGCCAAGCGCGGACGCCACGTCGCCAATGCCCGCGCCGAGGCAGGAGGAGGTGTCTTCGACCACGATAGCGGTCCGCGTCGTGACCGTCCGGGGAGATATTTTCTGCACGGACCGAGGTTCTAGTCCCGACGCACTTGCGCGAATTTCCCGGGCGTCGCGTTCTTGCACTTGCGAAATGACAAGGCCTCCCATAGGTCAAAGCGATATGCGGCGCGTTGCCGGTGAAACCGCCGACGCTCGCATACGTTGTTTTCGTGCCCTTCATCGCCGCCCCTCGGACGGCGGAGACAAAGGATCAATTCGATGAATTGGAAACTGATGATGACCGCCGCTGCCGTCGGCATCGCCGCGATCGTCGGCACGTCGACGATCGCTGTCAGTGCACCGGCCCGTTCCAAGCTGCTGACCTCGATCGACCCCGACAAGGACGGCACCGCCGACATGAACGAGGTCCGCACCGCCGCCGGCGCGCTGTTCGATCGTCTCGATCGCGATCACGACGGCACGCTCGACGCCAAGGAGCTGCGCGGCCGCGTTTCGGCCAAGGATCTCAAGGCCGCTGATCCCGACAAGGACGGCACGCTGACCAAGGACGAGTATCTCGCGCTGGTGGAAGGCCGCTTCAAGGCGGCTGATCCGGACGGTGACGGCACGCTCGACTCGAAAGAGCTGAAGTCGGTGGCCAAGCTGCTGAAGTGAGACATCGGTCCGCACTGGACCGACGCGACATAGACATGAGCCCGAGGGCCTGTGACGGGAGACCGTCGCAGGCCCTCGTCTTTCAGGCGGATGCTCGTGGCGCGCCGGCAGGAAGGCGATTGGCCCTCACATGCTTGGGCGGGACATTTCCACTGCGAGACGAACCAGGTCGGGGAGGCTGCGGGCCCCGAGCTTCTGACGCAGCCGGTAGGTCAGGTTGATGACGGTCTTGTAGCTGATGCCGAGATGGTCGGCGATCGCCTGATAGGATTTCGCCTGGGCCAGCAGCGCAAGGGCCTGGCGCTCGCGCGGGGTCAGCGCAGGGGCCGCCATGCCGTCCGGGTTGGCGCGGAGCAGGGCGATGCGGGTGGCGAGCTGCGGATCGAGATAGGTGCCGCCGGCTCGAACCTGCTCCAACGCCTTGGGCAGCTCGTGCGGCGGCGCGTCCTTCAGCAGATAGCCGCTGGCGCCGGCGTCGATCGCCGAGCGGACGATGCGCGGATCGGCATGCATGCTGAAGACCAGGATCCGGGCGCGGGGATCGTGCGACCGCATGCGTTCGATCAGATTGATGCCGCCGAGCTCCTGCCCGGGCAGGCGCAGATCGACGATCGCGACATCCGGCCGGTCACGGACATAGGCTTGGTACCCGCTGTTGGCATCGTGTGCCTCGGACAGCGCGCGGATCCCGGCTTCGTTCAGCAGCCAGCGGCAGGCCGTGATCACGACCGGGTGGTCATCGACGAGCAGAACGCGATACATCCGATGAAGGTCTTGCCCTTATGGCGCCGACGGCGCCGATGCTTCCTCTACCATGTGAGTTCCCTTGCAAACCAGGATCGGGTGCAACAGTGCGGCCGAGGCTGGGAGATAGCTCGGCGAATCGATCGCCACTTTCCGGATCCGGGAAGATTGTCCCTAGGGGCCGAAGAATATTGCCCGTTGCGACGAACTGGAGGGCTGTTTACGAATGTTAACGTTCGTAAACGGGTAAATCGGCCAGTTCTGGTGCGGGTAAAGGCTCAGGGGCGTGGGCTGTTGCCGGATCCGGTCGACAAGAAACTGGGGGACGTCTTGACCAGACTGTCGGCGCTGAAGAGCGCGCTTCTCGCGACCTGTGCGTTGCTGCCCGCGGCTGCGTTCGCGCAGCAAACCCTGCAGACCATCGAGGTGGTCGGCGTCTCGCCCGTTCAGGGCAGCGAGATCGCGAAGGACAAGATTCCTTCCAATGTCGAAACCATCGGGGCGCGGGAGCTCGACCACAGCCGCGCGCCGACGCTGCTCGACAGCATCCTGCAATCGGTGCCCGGGGTCTCCCTCAGCGACCAGACCGGGAACGCGTTCCAGCGCGACTTGAATTATCGCGGTCAGACTGCCTCGCCCGTGCTCGGGACGCCGCAGGGCATCGCCGTCTACCAGAACGGCACCCGCATCAATGAGGCCTTCGGCGACGTCGTGAACTGGGACCTGATCCCGGAAATGGCGATCGCACGCATGACCCTGATGCCGAACAATCCGCTGTTCGGCCTCAACGCCACCGGCGGTGCGCTGTCGATCGAGATGAAGAACGGCTTCAACTACCAGGGCGGGGAAGCGCAGTTGTTCGGCGGCTCGTTCGGCCGGATCCAGTCGGGCGCTCAATACGGCTGGAACAACGGCACCTACTCGGCCTATATCGCGGCGGAAGGCGCCTATGACCGCGGCTGGCGCGACTACTCGTCGGCCTCGCAGATCCGGCGCATGTATGCCGATTTCGGCGCGCGCGGCGACAACACCGAATTCCATCTCTCCTTCACCGGTGCCGACAACAAGCTCGGCTCGGTCGCCGCGACACCGATCGAGATGCTGAACCAGCGCTGGTCCAGCGTCTATACCTGGCCGCAGTCGCTGCATCTGCAGATGCAGATGGTGCAGGCCAGCGCAAAGTGGACGCCGACCGACACGCTGTCGATCCAGGCCAACGGCTATTACCGCAACTACAAATCCGCGCGCGTCGATGGCAATAGCACCGAGGTTGCGGCCTGCGACCCCGCGGGCGCGTTCCCCGGAGAATTCTGTCTCAGCGATGCCGCCGGCACCGAGTTCCAGATGAACCGCAACGGTCCGACCGCCAATACGCTGGCGGGCGATGCGGCGCTCGGTCAGATCGACCGCAATACCGTCAAGACCGACAGCTATGGCGGCTCGCTGCAGGCGACCTCAACGACGCAGCTCTTCGGCCATGACAACCATTTCGTCGTCGGCGCCAGCGTCGATCACGGCAATACCAACTTCCAGGCCACATCCGAGCTCGGCACCATCGACAACAACCTGTTCGTCACCGGCCTCGGCGTCTACATCGACCAGCCCAACGCGGGCCTTGCTCCCGTCAACCTGAATGCCAAGAACACCTATCTCGGCATCTACGCGACCAACACCTTCGACATCACCTCGCAGCTGGCGCTGACGGCCGGCGGCCGTTTCAACTGGGCGCAGATCAACCTGCGCGACCAGACCGGCTTCGCGCCGCTGCTGAACAGCAACAACAATTTCCAGCGCTTCAACCCGGTGGTCGGCCTGACCTACAAGATCACGCCTGACATGACCGCCTACGCGGGCTATTCAGAAGCCAACCGCGCGCCGACGCCGCTCGAGCTCGGCTGCTCCGATCCGGCCAATCCCTGCCTGATCGACAACTTCCTGATCGCCGATCCGCCGCTCAAGCAGGTGGTGTCCCGCACCGTCGAAGGCGGCCTGCGCGGCGAGATTTCCGGCGGCCGCTCGGCCTACGCCGCCGACCTGCCGGCCTACCGCAAGGCCCCGATCAAATCGGTGGCGGTCGATGATGGCTGGCGGCTGCGCTGGGGCCTCAGCCTGTTTCGTACCGAGAATTCCGACGACATCATCCAAGTCGTCGACCCGGCCAACCCGGTGCGCGGCTATTTCAAGAACGCCGGCACCACGCTGCGCCAGGGTGTCGAGGCCAAGGTCGACCTGGCCTGGAACCGGTGGACCGCCTACGCCAACTACACCTTCATCGACGCCACCTTCCGCAGCGCCTTCGACGTCAACGATCCGTTCCTGCGGGTGCCGGTCGGCGTCGTCTCCGGCAACCACATTCCCGGCATTCCGGCGCACCGCCTGAAGCTCGGCGCAGAATATGCCGTGACCGACGCCTGGAAGGTCGGGGCGAGCGTCAACTATGTCGGCAGCCAGTACCTGCTGCACGACGAGACCAACGTCTACCCGAAGGTCCCGGCCTACTGGGTCGTGAACGTCAACACATCTTATCAGGTGACCAAGAACGTCGAGGTGTTCGGCCTGATCCAGAACCTGTTCAATCAGCGCTATTACTCGGCAGGTACCGTGTTCGACCCCGCCGGCTTCAACACCGCCGGTGGCGGAACCGCGTTCGCGCTTAACGATCCGCGCAGCATGGTTCCGGGGATGCCGCTCGCGGCCTATGCCGGCATCCGGGCGAAGTTCTGAGCTTCGCATCCTGACGACCATAGGCGCATCCGCGCCGCGCCACGGCAGCCCCCACCGTGGCAGGAAGGCCGGGAGAAATCCCGGCCTTTTTCTTGCTTGACTAAAAGCGTGACGTGCCTCCGCTGCCGTAGGGTGGGCAAAGGCGCGCGTGCGATACTGCATGCCGCGAGCTCAACTCCACCGCGCGCCGTGCCCACCATTCCTTCCGCTTGCGCGGATGCACGGCGGGCACGTGACCGCCCTGCGGGCGGCTGCTTTGCCCACCCTACGCAGCCGGTATGAATCGTCGATGAGTCTGCTCACGATGGATTTTGGGCAATTATCCCGCTGACCTCGTGAACGAGATCGCTGCGCGCCTGTGGAATTTGCGAAGCATCGCGATTAGTTGCTACCGGTTTCCGCCAACTACGAACTTCCGCCACAGAACCCGACCAGCTATTGCGCATCGTATCGAGCAGCGAGGTGGCGCACATGAGCCGTAGATCTTCAAGCCTTGTATCGATCATCACGTCATCGATGGATGCCGTTCACCGGCCCCACGTGCCTCCTTGGATACGAGCGACAATCTCTGTCGTGCTTCTCGCTGGCAGTCTGGGGACGCATTCTCTGCTGCTTGGCGATGCGGCGGCGCGCGATCTCGATGGGCGTTACGCCAATTCTCCGCTCAAGGGCTGGTTCGAGAGTTTGCGTTCGGGCAAGGGGCCGTGCTGCTCGGATGCGGATGGCACCGCGCTCTCGGACACGGATTGGGACACGAAGGATGGCCGCTACCGTGTTCGCATTGAAGGCCAATGGTGGGTCGTTCCGGAAGAGGCCGTGGTGACCGAGCCCAATCGCGCCGGCCGGACGATGGTATGGCCCGTGTATTATCGCGAGCTGAATACGGGCCTGCGCATCGATGTGCGGTGCTTCCTGCCCGGCAGCATGATGTAGGTGGGGATGTGCCGGATCGCAGAAGCGCAGGGTGGGCAAAGGCGCGAAGCGAGATGTTGCGACAGGCGCGGCCTCTCGTGCGCCGTGCCCACCGCTCCCTCCGCTCTCGCGGAGGCATGGTGGGCACGCGGCCGCCCTGCGAGCGGCTGCTTTGCCAACCCTACGTGATGATGGCGACTACTCCGCCGCTTGCGCCGCCTTCAGCGTCGGATAGTCGGTGTAGCCCTTCTCGCCGCCGCCATAGAGGGTGGCGCGGTCGAGCTCGTTGAGCGGCGCGCTGACCTTGAGCCGCTCGACCAGATCCGGGTTGGCGATGAACGGCCGGCCGAAGGCGATCAGGTCGGCCGCGTTGGCATCGAGCTGTTTGTTCGCGAGCGCGAGGTCATAGCCGTTGTTGGCGATGTAGGTGCCCTTGAAGCGCTTGCGCAGCGACGCGTAGTCGAACGGCGCAACGTCGCGCGGGCCGCCGGTCGCCCCCTCGATCACGTGGATGTAGACCAGATTCAGCGCCGCGAGCCGGTCGACGATGTAGTCGAACAGCGCCTGCGGATTGGAATCCGAGATGTCGTTGGCCGGCGTCACCGGAGATAACCGAATGCCGGTCCTGTCGGCGCCGATCGCCTCCGACACGGCCTTGGCAACCTCGAGCATCAGCTTTGCGCGGTTCTCGATCGACCCGCCATAGGCGTCGGTGCGCTTGTTGGCGCCGTCCTTGGCGAACTGGTCGAGCAGATAGCCGTTGGCGCCATGGATCTCGACGCCGTCGAAGCCGGCCTCGATCGCATTCAGCGCGGCCTGCTTGAACGCCGCGACGATGCCGGGAATTTCCGCGAGCTCGAGCGCACGTGGCGTCGAGACGTCGGTGAACGCGCCGCCGACGAAGGTCTTGGTCTTGGCCGCGATCGCCGAGGGCGCGACCGGCGCACCGCCATTCGGCTGCAGCGAGACATGGGAGATACGGCCGACATGCCAGAGCTGGATGAAGATGCGCCCGCCCTTGGCATGCACCGCGTCGGTCACCTTGCGCCAGCCGGCGATCTGCTCCTTGGAATAGATGCCAGGCGTGTCCTGGTAGCCCTGGCCCTGCTGCGAGACCTGGCTGGCCTCGGAGATCAGGAGGCCGGCGGAGGCGCGCTGGCTGTAATATTCGGCCGTCAGCGGACCCGGCGCGAGGCCGTCCACCGCGCGGTTGCGGGTCAACGGCGCCATCACGACGCGATTGGCGAGGGTGACCGGACCGAGCTGATATGGCGCGAACAGTTTGGATGCACTCATCGGGATCTTTCCAGGAGAGGGGAGGGGGGTCATGGTGAGTTGTGCATTGCCGCGAACAGCGCAATGCCGCGAGGTATCCGTCCGGCGCAGACGTGCCGCGCGATGGAGCGGCCGCAACAGGCCATCCGTTGGATAGCCTGTTGCAATAGACGAAAGGGATCAGGCGACGCCCAGGAAGTCCCGCTTGCCGATTTCGACGCCGTTGTGGCGGAGGATGCCGTGGGCGATCGCGGCGTGGAAATAGAAGTTCGGAAACGAGACGCGGTTGACGAAGTCCTGCCCCTTCAGGGTCAGCGTGGTGTTGGGCCCGCTTGGAAAGGTGACGTCGCGGCTATCGGCCCCTTCGAACTGCGCCGGCTGGAACGTCTTCAGGTAATCGATGGTTCTGGCAAGCCGCTGGCGAAGCTCGGCGAACGTCGTCTCGGTGTCGGGCGTGCTCGGGACCTCGCTATGGGAAAGCCGCGCGCAGCCCTTGGCGGCGAAGTCGCAGGCGAGCTGGATCTGCTTGGAGAGCGGCAGCATGTCCGGATACAGCCGTGCGCCGAGCAGCACCTCGGGGGCGATCTTTTTGGCTTCGCAATGGGCCTCGGCCTTGCTGAGCAGGCCGGACAGGCTGCCGAGGATCTGGAGGTAGGCCGGCACGGTCGAATCGTAAAAGGACATGATGCTCTCTTTTGGCAGGAGACGTCGCGACGAAAGCGCGCGCCCTCGGAGATGGGGCGGCGTCCAAGAGAATGCAACTGCATCTTTCTGGTTTTTGCGGTCGCCGTGCATTCCAGTCGTTCACGCTGAGGTCACGGCGATTGTGGACGCGTCCCCTGGAGGATTTCCCCAAGCCGTGGCCGAAATGCCGGATCGAGGTCGTGGAGAACGACGAGCCTGGGTGGCCGAACAGGGTCAGGATGAAGATCGGCGCTACAAGCCAAATCGGGCTTCAATTGCCCGTCTGCTCGCGCTTTTGTCCTGAGCGATCATCTGGCCGTCCAATTCCGAGGTGATAAATTGGAATAGCGAAGAGCGGACGACACGGTCGCATGAAGTCGGACAATAAGTCATCTGCAATTGAGAGACGAGGAGCGCCGCGCGATGATGTCGGCTCACCTACCGTGTCGCTGTCGCTGAAGCCGGCGCCGCCTGCGCCCGCGGCGTGCCGCGCATGCGTACGAGCAGTTCCGCCGTTGGCCAGGAATCGGCCGGCAGCCCGAGCCGCACCTGCATCGTTTTGACCGCGATGCGGCTCTGCTGCCCCAGCACGCCATCGACCTTGCCGACGTCGAAGCCGGCCTTTACCAGGAGTTGCTGCAGCTCCTTGATCTCGTTGAACGGCAGTTGCGCGACCGGGCCGCTGGCTTTGCGCATCGGCGCCGCGCCGGCGATGCGGGTGGCGAGATAGGCCGCGGTGGTCGAATAGATCAGCGAATTGTTCCACTCGGTGTAGGCGGCGAAATTGGCATAGGCCAGGAACGCCGGGCCGTTGCGGCCCATCGGCAGCAGCACCGAGGCTTCGAGCGCATCGTTCGGCAGCGGCCGGCCGTCGGCATAGGTCACGCCGAGGCCGGCCCATTTGCTGCGCGGCGCCTTGACGGTGAGATCGGCCTGCTCCCACGGAAACGCCTGGGGCACGCGGATCTCCTCCAGCCACGGCTCGCCGCGGCGCCATTTCAGTCCGGTCGCGATGTAGTTCGCGGTCGAGCCGATCACGTCGGGCGCGCTGCGCAGGAGGTCGCGGCGGCCATCGCCGTCATAGTCGACGGCATAGGTGACGTAGTGGGTCGGCAGGAACTGCGTCTGACCGAGCTCGCCGGCCCAGGAGCCGATCATCTCCTCCGGCGCGAGATCGCCGCGGTCGATGACCTTCAGCGCGGCGATGGTCTCATTCTGGAAGCGCTCGCTGCGGCGGCAATCATAGGCCAGCGACACCAGCGACGGCAGCACCGGCAGATTGCCCATGTTGGCGCCGAAATCGCTCTCCAGGCCCCAGAACGCGGCGATGACCGCCGGGGGCACGCCATACTCCTTCTCAGCGCGCGCGAACGCTGCCGCATGCATCCGGATGTGCTGCTGGCCGTTCTGCATCCGGTAGGGCGCGGCCATCCGGCCGGCGAACTCGGTGAACAGTTGACCGAACACGCGCTGGCCGCGGTCGCGATTGACGATGCCCTGGTTGTAGGTGAGGTACGGCGAGGCGGCCGCGATCGCGCGCTGCGACACGCCTTCGGCAATGGCGCGTTGCTTCAGCTCGGCGAGAAACCGGTCGAAGCTCTGGCCGTTATGGCAGGCCGCGGCGCGCATCGATGGCGCCGGCTTCGGACGTGGTGCGGCCGCCTCCGGCGCCATTTGCGCCGCGGCGCTGACAACCAGCATGAACGAGGTTGCGAGCGCGCTGAAGGTGACGCGCAAGGCAGTCGAAGAGCTTCGCATCCGGTCTCACCGATGGCTGTCAGGTCGTTGTCCAGCCATCGATATCCGATGCGGGGGGCGGGAGGGAAGGGGGCAGGGGCGAATAGCGAATGGCGAATGGGAAACGGCGAGAACCCTATTCGCTACGCCCTATTCGCTACTCGCCCTTTCATCCCACCTTCGCCAGCGCCGCCTGGGCCTCGCTCTGGATCCGCTTGAGATGCTCGGCGTCGCGAAAACTCTCGGCATAGAGCTTGTTGACGTCCTCGGTGCCGGAGGGTCGCGCCGCGAACCAGCCGTAGTCGGTCTCGACCTTGATGCCGCCGAACGACTGGCCGTTGCCCGGAGCCTTCGTATGCACCATGCGAACGGGATCGCCGGCGAGCTCCTTCAGGTTCAGCATTTCCGGCGTCAGCGCCTTCAGCGCCGCCTTTGCCGGCGGGCTCGCCGGCACGTCGATGCGCTCATAGACCGGCGCGCCGAGCTCGGCCGTCAGCTCCTTGTAGAGCTCGCTCGGGTCGCGGGCGCGCCTGGCCATGATCTCGGCCGCGAGCAGCCCGAGGATCAGGCCGTCCTTGTCGGTGGTCCACACCGTGCCGTCGCGCTTCAGGAACGAGGCGCCTGCGCTCTCCTCGCCGGCGAAGCCGAAACTGCCGGAGCCGAGGCCCTCGACGAACCATTTGAAGCCGACGGGGGTTTCGACGAGCTTGCGGCCGAGCTTGCGTGCGACGCGGTCGATCATCGAGCTCGACACGATGGTCTTGCCGATCGCGGCATCGCTTCGCCAACCGGGCCGGTGAGCGAACAGGTAGGAGATCGCCGTCGCTAGATAGTGGTTGGGATTCATCAGCCCGCCCGAGCGGGTGACGATGCCATGGCGGTCGGCGTCGGTGTCGTTGGCAAACGCGACGTCGAAGCGCTCGCGCATGCCTATCAGGCTCGCCATCGCGTAGGGCGAGGAGCAGTCCATGCGGATCTTGCCGTCCCAGTCCGCGGTCATGAAGCGGAAGGTGGGATCGACGACGTCGTTGACGATTTCAGCGTTGAGACCGTAGCGCTCGATGATCGGCGCCCAGTAGGCGATCGCCGCGCCACCGAGCGGATCGATGCCGATCTTGATCCCGGCCGCCTTGACGGCGTCGAGATCGACGGTGTTGGCGAGATCGGCGACGTAGGGCGTGATGTAGTCGTAAGCGTGCAACGAGCCGCGCTGCTTGGCCTGGCTGTAGCTGATGCGCGATACGCCATCGAGGTCGTTGGCCAGATACACATTGGCCTGCCGCTCGATCTCGGCCGTCGCGTCCGTGTCGGCGGGGCCGCCATGCGGCGGGTTGTATTTGTAGCCGCCATCCTCCGGCGGATTGTGCGACGGCGTGATGACGACGCCGTCGGCGAGATGCGCCGTGCGGCCCTTGTTGTAGGAGATGATGGCGTGCGAGATCACCGGCGTCGGCGTGTAGCCGCCGTCCTTGTCGACCATCACCTCGACGCCATTGGCGCCGAACACTTCGAGCGCGCTGGCAAGCGCCGGCTCGGCCAGAGCGTGGGTGTCGATGCCGACGAAGAGGGGGCCGTCGAGGCCCTGCTGGCGGCGGTAGTCGCAGAGCGCCTGGCTGGTGGCGAGAATGTGGTTCTCGTTGAAGCCGGTCTTCAACGATGAGCCGCGATGGCCCGACGTGCCGAACGCGACGCGCTGGGTCGGCTCGTGCGGGTCGGGCTTCAGCGCGTAATAGGCCGTGATCAGCCGCGGAATGTTGGCGAGCGCGGCATTGGCGATCGGCCTGCCGGCTGCGGGGTCTGTCTTGGCCATGGAGCATCCTTCGCAAGTTCGAGAAACATCTGCGGCGGCGCTTCGTTCCGCCGCGGCAGGCGCAGGGAACGCGGGGCGTCGCGACGAACCTGCCGCAACATGGCGGCGCGCGGTGATCCGATCAACGGAATTCGTGCACGCCCCCCGCGGCGGCGTGAGGCCTATTTGATATCCGCTGAGGGAATGCCGGGTTCTCGCGGTCGAGGCCGGCCAATGTCGCCGCCTTGTGCGCGCGACATTAACCACGCCTCACTGAGTCCGCGTGCCGGGACCGGCGCTTAAGCCTGAGTTTAACGGATGGCCGTTGAAATAGCAGGCCGGAGCAGAGGCGCGTCTCGTGCGCGGGAGAGTCGTCAGGAGCGGAAAAGTGAGAGCGCTTTGTCTCGGCGCGTTGGCCGTCGTTTCAACCTTGGCCCTGGCCGGCTGCAGCCACCAGGTGACGCCGCAGGTGGCCTCGCCTTGCGTCGATCTGAGCGGAAGGCCCTGCGTGGACGGTCCCGTCGCCGACCAGTCGCCGCAATCATTGGAGCCTGCCGACACGATCCACAAGCCTGCAGCCGCGGTCGCGCGCCGCGCGGCTCTGCAGCACAAGCACGCCCGCGCCGCAAAGCGCCGGGTCAAGTCGCCAATCGTCACCGCCAAGACGATTGAAAAGCCGATTGAAAAGGCGATTGACAAACCGATCGAAAAGCCGCTCGCGGCACCGGCGCGCACGCCGCGGCCCGATCCGGTCGCGCCGGCTGACGGCGCGCCCGCGCCGGTGATCAAGACCCCCTCCGTCACGACGGATATGCCGAATCCGGCCAAGGTCCAGAGCGACGTCATGGTGGCTGCGGTGACGGTGGCGGCCGAGCTGGCCGAGCGGATGACCGCGCTGCGTGTCCCAGAGGGGCCCGCCGACAGTCATCTCGTCGCGGTGCTGCTGGCGCGTCCCACCGTGCGCGGATTGGGCGATCTCAGCGGCAAGGTGATCGCGATCGACGAGCGCTACGCCAAGTCCAACGCGAAGATCACCGCGGCCATGAATGCGGCCGGTGCGACGGAGGTGCTGCTGCTGGAAGGGCAGGCCACCGCGATCACCCGGTTGAACAATGGCGAGGTGAGCGCGGCCGTGGTGGCCCTGGTCTCGCCGGAGGCCGCGGAGGCGTTTCCGAAGGTCGCGGGCTTTCGCCTGTTCTCTGTCGTCCTGAAGCCGTAGCTTCAGGACGCTTGTCACAGGCCGGCTAGGTCGCGGCGGCGCTGCGCGACGGCCGCGGCAGCGCCGCGCCCTTCACGGCCGCGATTCCCCTGGGAAAGCCGCTGCGGTCGCTATAGAGGCGCTTGCGGCCGCGTCGCGGATCGTGCTGCCTCTTGACGTCCTGGGCGCACATGTAGTCCAGCGCCGTGATGCCTCCGACCATGACCAGCGCCGCCAGCACGCTGCCCGCGCGCGGATTGCTCGGCCTGAGCTCACCGGCCAGCGTCAGCATGTCCAGCCCGTCGCCGGCGACGCGGCTCAGCAGGCCGGCCCGCTTCTCCACCGACAGCGTGAGCACGCCGGCGAACAGCTCGCGCACGCCATAGGCCCGCACCAGTCCCTCGCGGCCCTCCATGCCGAGCGCATGCGTGACGCGGTGCGGCGCCAGCAGCTCCAGCGTGCCGAGCACGATGCTGAACCAGCCGAGCCCGCGGGCCAGACGATCGGCCGGCGTCAGCGAGCTGGGGCCGGTCGAGATGATCTTGGGGTCGCCCTTGGATCTCACGAGATTCGAGAAATGAAACATGCGATGCGATCCCTTATGGCTTCAGCACGACCTTGACGCAGCTGTCCTGCTTGTCGCGGAAGGCGCGGTACATCTCAGGTCCCTGCGCGAGCGGCACGGTGTGGGTGATGACGAAGGACGGGTCGATCTGGCCATCCTCGATGCGCTGCACGAGGTCGTCCGTCCAGCGGTTGACGTGGGTCTGGCCAGTGCGGATCGTCAGGCCCTTGTTCATCAGCGCGCCCATTGGCACCATGTCGGACAGCCCGCTGTAGACGCCGGGGATCGAGACGATGCCGCCGGGACGGCAGACATAGATGATCTCGCGCAGCACGTGCGGCCGGTCGTTCTCGAGCATGAACATCTGCTTGGCGCGATCGATCACGCTGTCGGGCTGCGCAAGGGTGACGTGGCTCTCGAAGCCGACGCAATCGATGCACTTCTCCGGGCCCTTGTTGTCGGTCAGCTCGTTCAGCCGCCCGACCACGCTCTCCTTGTCGAAATTGAGGGGGATGGCGCCGCCGGCCTCGGCCATCGCCAGCCGCTCCGGAATGCGGTCGATCGCAATCACCTGGGAGGCGCCGAGCAGGATGGCGCTGCGGATCGCCATCTGTCCCACCGGGCCGCAGCCCCACACAGCGACCGTATCGTCCGGCTCGATGTCGCATTGCGCGGCCGCCTGCCATCCGGTCGGGAAGATGTCGCTGAGAAACAGCGCCTGCTCGTCCGTCATGCCGTCGGGAACCTTGATGTGCGTGGCGTCGGCGAACGGCACGCGCAGGTATTCGGCCTGGCCTCCCGGATAGCCGCCGGTGAGATGCGTGTAGCCGAACAGGCCCGCAGTGGTGTGTCCGAACACCTTCTCGGCAAGATGCTTGTTGCGGTTGGTGGTCTCACAAACCGAGAAATTGCCGCGCCGGCACTGCTCGCATTCGCCGCAGATGATGGTGAAGGGAACGACGATGCGGTCGCCCTTCTTGAGCTTGCCGTTGACGCCGGAACCGACCTCGACGACCTCGCCCATGGTCTCGTGGCCCATGATATCGCCGGGCATCATCGCCGGGATGTAGTTGTGGAACAGATGCAGGTCGGAGCCGCAGATCGCGCAGCTCGTCACCTTGATGATGGCATCCCTGTCATGCTCGATCTCGGGATCGCTGACGGTGTCGCAGCGAATGTCCTCTTTGCCATGCCAAACCAGCGCCTTCATACGGTCCTCCGGACAGAATGTTGCGGAGGCAAGTCGAAGGGCGCGGCGATGGTTGCTATCGAGCGCGGAATTTTCCGGAGTGGCGCGGCGTCCCGCGCTCGATGGCCGGCTCAGGCCTTCCGGGCGGCCTTCTTCGGCGCGGGCCTCGCAGGATCCCTCCTGGCAGCCTTGCCAGCCTGTTTGCCGCCTTGCGGCTTGGCCGCCGCACCGTCGGCCTTCTTCTCCGGCTGCTTGGTCTCCGGCTTCCTGGGCAGCTCCGCGGCGGCGGCCTGGCGCATCGCGCGAGCGTAGCTGTCGGCGACGTTGTCGGCGGAGATCAGGAGCCGTCGGGCGGCGGCATTGGCCTGCTCGACCGCCTCGCGGGCGAGCAGCTTGAAGCGCTCCTTGGCGTCCTTGTCCTTGGCCTTGACGGCCATGCCGTTGAAGCGGTCCTTGCGCTTCTTCGCCGCTGCCAGAATGGCCTTGTTCTGCTGCTTGGCCAGTTGCCGGATCACGGCATCAAGATCGGCATCCGCCATCGTCGTCCCCAACTCCCCCAGAGAATCAGCGCGCCCCGGCGCTGCAAACCGCGCGGACTATGCAATCGGTGCCGCCGCTTTGCAATCGGGGTACCAGAGGAGGGGTGCCGCGCCGATCAGGGGCGGCGGGCCGATGAGATCCGTCCGGCATTCGATGCCGGGGCCCGCAAAAAAAAGCGTCCGCATGGCGGTCATGTCGCTCCGAGTGGTGCAACGGCACCGCAGAAAGGCCGCTTACGACAATCGGAAACGCAACGTAACCAATTCTCGGCAATTCCATCAATTCCAATGCAACGCTTGATCCGCAACATTCCCGGCAACATCACCGTGTTCGTTGGAGTGTGGCCGTGCTGGCCGGAAATAGATACCTCAGGCTATTGTCGCGGTTCCGTCGCGACCAGAGCGGCAACATCGCGATCATCTTCGCGCTTGCTTTGCTCCCGATCCTCGCCTTCGTCGGCTCGGCGATCGACTATTCGATGGCCGTGCGCGCCAAGGCGAAGCTGTCGGCTTCGATGGACGCCGCGATGCTGGCCGCGACCGGCTACACCGCCATGCGCGGCGCCGCGTCGGACGCCAAGACGGCGGCGACCAACATGTTCAACGGCCAGATGTCGGCGCACAATCTGGCGGCGGACTCGCTGAACATCGATATCAGCGATAGCGTCACCGCGCGGACCGTGACCGGCAGCGCCACCGTGGTGGTCAAGACGGCCTTCATGCACATGTTCGGCTACCCGACCATGACGGTCTCGGCCTCGTCGTCGGCTTCGGCCTCGTTCCCGACCTACATGGACTTTTACGTTCTGCTCGACAACTCGCCGTCGCAGGGTCTCGGCGCGACCACGGCCGACATGACGACGCTGCAGAATGCGACGTCCGACAAGTGCGCCTTCGCCTGCCACGACACCTATACGTCCAGCTCGAAGAAGACGCTGCAGACCAACAGTTATTATTCCATCGCCAAGAAGAAGGGCGTGACGATGCGCATCGACGTCGTCCGGAGCGCGACGCAGTCGCTCACGGACACGGCGACCGCCAGCCAGGTCGTCAGCAACCAGTACCGCATGGCGGTGTACAGCCTGGGCAGCGACTGCGGCTCGCTCGGCCTGACGACCATCGCCAGCCTGTCCTCGAGCATGTCCTCGGTGAAATCGTCGGTCGGTTCGCTCGACCTGATGACGATCCCCTACAGCGGCTACAACAACGACATGTGCAGCGATTTCGACGGTGCGATGTCCGCGATGAACGGCGTCATCCCGACCCAGGGCGATGGCTCGTCGACCAGCCCGCAGAAATGGCTGTTCTTCGTCTCCGATGGCGTCGCCGACTATTCCTATCCGACCACCTGCAGCAAGACAGTTCTCTCGGGCGGCCGCTGCCAGGAACCGCTGAACACGACGACCTGCGATGCGTTGAAGGCTCGTGGCATCAAGATCGCCGTGCTCTACACCACCTATCTCGCGATCACCAACAACAGCTGGTACACGACCTATATCGCGCCATGGCGGGATTCGATCAGCGGCATCATGAAATCGTGCGCCAGCCCGGGCTACTACTACGAGGTCGATTCGAGCGGCAGCATCGGCGCAGCGCTTACCGCGCTGTTCCAGCAGGCGATCGCATCGGCGCATCTGACCAAATAGGGCAGGTCGTCCAGGCGCTCATGCGGGAAGTGCGACGAGCTGCTCCAGCGTCGCGCCATCCCTGAGCACGGCCAGGATCTCACGGCGCGACAGGAAGCGGATCGCCTGCGTGAACGAGCCGGCCCCCGCGATCCGCGCTTTGGCGGTGGCGAGGTCGACGTCGATGTCGCCCGGCTCGCGACGCCGAGGCGGCGGCAGGGACGCAACGTGCTGGCGGCAGAGACCGGCGTTCTGGCGCAGTTCGACCAGCGCCGCCCGGCGATCCGGCCGCAGATTCTCCGCAAGCTGCTTGGCGCGGAACAGCACCGGCGGCGGAGCGCGATCCTCGGGCGTCGTGAACAGGCGGGCGCCGGTGCTGCGGCCGCCCGTGAGCAGACCGATCGGAATCGACAGCACGAGGCCGGCGATGACCGGCGACATCCAGGCCAGCAGGGGGACGGAGACGGCATAGGCGCTCGCCGCCATGACCAGGCCGCATACCGTCGGCAGCGCGAATTTGCGAAGGATCTCCTGCGGGCTCACCCCGCCGTCGCTGCGGCGCTGCACCTGCCAGCCGGCGTCGCGCCCCATCAGGATTTCGATCACGGCGATCGACTGGAAGATCATCATCGAAGGCGCGATCAGGGCCGCGAGCAGCGTTTCCGCCAGCACGGCGACGCAGAGGCGCAACCCGCCGCCAAAGCCTCGGCGTCGCGTCGGCGTGAACAACGTGAAGAGGCAGGCGAGCAGCTTCGGCACCATGAGCAGGCCGAGCGTCGCCGCGAAGACCTGGGCGGCGAGCACCGGGTCCTGAGCCGGCCAGGTCGGAAACAGCGCAAAGCCCTTGGGGAAATATTCGGGCCTGACGAAGTTGGCCTGCAGCGAGATGAGGATGCCGAGCACGAGAAAGGCAAACCACAACGGCGCGGTGACATAGGCGCCGATGCCGATCAGCAGATGCAGCCGCGACACCCAGTGCAGGCCGCGCGCCGGCAGCACGGCGAGATGCTGCAGATTGCCCTGGCACCAGCGCCGGTCGCGCGCGGCGTGATCGATCAGCGACGGCGGCACCTCCTCGAAGCTGCCGTCGAGATCGACCGTCATGTAGATTCCCCAGCCGGCGCGGCGCATCAGGGCGGCTTCGATGAAATCGTGGCTCAGGATATGTCCGCCGAACGGCTTGCGCCCGGGGAGCTCGGGCAGCGCCGCGTCTTGCGCGAAGGCCGCGACCCGGATGATCGCATTGTGGCCCCAGTAATTGCCTTCCGCGCCATACCACCACGCATTGCCGGCCGCGATCATCGGGCCGTACAGCCGGCTCGCGAACTGCTGCAGCCGCGCGAACAGGCTGGTGCCGTTGACGATCACGGGCAGGGTCTGGATCAGCGCCGCCTGCGGCGCGTTCTCCATGGCATGGGCCAGCCGGACCACGGTCGCGCCGCTCATCAGGCTGTCGGCATCAAGAATGATCATATAGTCGTAGGCCGCGCCGAAGCGCTGCACCCAGTCGGCGATGTTGCCGGACTTGCGGGCGACATTGTCGGCCCGGTGGCGGTAGAACACCCGATCTGTGCCGCAGGATTGGCGCAGATCGACGAACGCAGCCTCTTCGCCGATCCAGATGTCGGGATCGGTGGTGTCGCTGAGCAGAAACCAGTCGAAGCGCTCGGCCTGTCCCGTCCCGGCGACCGATTCGATCATGGCGCGCAGCCGCACCATCACCGCGTCCGGATCCTCATTGTAGGTCGGCAGCAGCATGGCTGTGCGGCCGGACAAAGAGGGCAGGGGACCGTCGATGTCGATCGCGATCGTATCGCGCCGCCGCCCCAGCAGGGCGCAGAAGCCGGCCAGCGCGCAAACGAAGGCAAAGGCGATCCACGCGAGCAGGATCGAGAACAGCACGAGTACCATGCCTTCCAGCACGGTCACGCCACCGACCTCGACGACCTCGTACATCTTGTAGCAGCCCGCCAGCGTCAGCGCCGCGGTGCCGGCGAAGATGAGAGCGCGCCGGAATGCGATGCGGCCGCCGCTCGTGATGGCACGTCGGCCGGGCGCGGCATGATTGAGTGGCGACGGCACCATCGCGAGCGGCGCCTCGGCCGGGAGAAAGCTCGCGTCGCTAGCCTCATAGGTCGGACGCGGCTGCGCTGCGGTCATGGCGTCCATCGATAGACCCAGGTTTCGGATACGGGCTTGTCGTTGGCAACCAGTTCGGCCCTGAGCTCGACCGGCGCATCGCCGACCGCGCATTGGAAGCTGAGCCGCCAACCTTGCGTCTCCGGGTTCGGCTGCGCGACGATGTTCGTCACCTCGGATTTCGCCGCGCTGACCACGCCCTTGACGATGTTCGGATCGAGGCTCTTCAAGGCGTCGCCTTGGAGCTCGAGAACGAACAGCCGGCCTTCGCCGCGGGTGGCCACGCCAGTGCGCGTGAAGCGCGCCAGCGTATTCGGCTTCGGCACATCGGGCCCCCAGTGCAGGCGATAGGTCATGTTGTGCTCGCCCTTGGCCGCGAGCGGCGTCTTCGGCCGCCAGAAGGCGGCGATGTTGTCGTGGATTTCCTGGTTGGTGGGGATCTCGAACAGCACCACCGCGCCGTCACCCCAGTCGCCGATCGGCTCGATCCACAGGCTCGGCCGCCGTTCGAAATGCGATTCGAGATCCTGATAGGCGGTGTATGTCCGTTCCCGCTGCATCAGGCCGAAGCCGCGCGGATTGAGGTCGTTGAATACGCTGACCTGCAGGTCGCGCGGATTGCTGAGGGGGCGCCACAACTGCTCGCCCTTGCCGTTGAACATCGCAAGCCCGTCGGAATCGTGCACGGCGGGGCGGAAATCGTCGACGTCGTTGCGGTCGTTGGGTCCGAAGAAGAACATGCTGGTCATCGGCGCCAGTCCGGCGTGAGCGATCTCGACGCGCGGATACAGCGATGCCTCGACGTCGAATACGGTGGTCTCGCCAGGGCGGATCGTGAACCGGTAGGAGCCCGTCGCGCTCTTGCTGTCGAGCAGCGCATGCACCACCATTGCGGTGGCGCCTTGCGTCGGCTTCTCCAGCCAGAACGCCTTGAACACCGGAAACTCCTCGCCCTTGGCCTCGCCGGTGTCGATCGAGAGCCCGCGCGCCGACAGTCCGTAAATCTCACCCTTGGCGACGGCGCGAAAATAGCTCGCGCCGAGGAACACACAGACCTCGTCGTAGTAGTCCGGCCGGTTCATCGGCGCGTGGACGCGGAAGCCGGCAAAGCCGAGATCGGCCGCCGGGAAGGCCGGGACTTGCTGACCGAATGCAAAGTCCTCGGGTCGATAGGCCACGGGGCTGGCTTTGCCGTCCGCAACCTCATAGATCTCGACCCGGTCCTTGTAGATCGAGCCGCGATGGAAGAACTGCGCCTGGAACGGCAGGTTCTCACTGCGCCACAGCGCATGGTCCGGCAAGAACCGAATCGAGCGGTAGGCGTCGTAGTTCAGCTTCGCCAGCGCGTCCGGCAGCTTGTCATCCGGCGCAGCGTAGGGCTTGGCGGCGAGATTGCGCGCGAGGTCGCGCACATAGGCCGCATTGAACGGCTGCGCCGCAGGCGGCGCGGCTGATGCGCTCCGCGTCAAGGATGCGGCGACCGGGATCGCAGCCGCAGATTGAATGAACTGACGGCGATTCAACTTATTCTCGCTTTGCTGCATGGAACTGCGGAGCAACATTTCTGAAGGCGTCGGGTTCCATCGGAAGTCAACGAGAGGGGGCTGCTTTGGAGTCCCTTCCTGCTGAACGCGCCACCGGCGATCCCGCCGGCGCGTGCAGATCATGGGCGCGCCGTTCTGAACGCAACGTGAGCGACGGACCTGCGTGACAAACTTGGAGCCGAGACGTGAACATTCGACCTGCTCGCCAGCCACGGCAATTTCGCTTCTCGTGGCTTACGCTGGAAGGCTTGGGGCTGCATCCGGGGCCGGGCCGCCGGTCTTCCACGTCGTGGAATCGCAGACAGCAGCTGCCGCAATGCCGACGACTGTTGCGCTCCGCGGCACGATTGTTGACTTATCGCAATTAAGGAATCCGGCCGAGGCTCTACCAGTCGATTGGTCTGCAGCAGCCGATCCAGGCGGGGAGGATGACTGGTCACCCGAAAGGACGTCAAAGTCAGTCGGGCATTCCAGGGTTATGCACAGGATCGAACGAACGTCGGCGACAAAAATCGTATTGGCTCCCGGGTCGGCAATGTCGCACACAATCACTTGGAAGGGATTTGAATGCTTCGATTGCGTGCGCTGAACGCTCCGACGCCATTTCTCTTTTTCACTGGCAAGGGCGGTGTGGGCAAGACGTCGCTCGCTTGTGCGACCGCCATCAGTCTCGCGGACCGTGGGTTGCGTGTCCTTCTGGTCAGCACCGATCCTGCGTCGAACCTCGACGAGATGTTGGAAGTTGAACTAACTGACAGTCCAGTGCCGGTGCCGAACGCGGCAGGGCTCTTCGCGATGAATATCGACCCTGAGACCGCAGCCGAGAGCTACCGAGCTCGCGTGCTTGAACAGCTCGAGCCCACGGTGACCGATCAGGAGAGATCGACCATACGCGAGCAGCTTTCCGGCGCATGCACCACCGAGATTGCCGCATTCGACGAGTTCGTCGGATTGCTCGACGGAGACAGAGCGGGTTACGACCATATCATCTTCGATACGGCCCCGACCGGCCACACCCTGCGGCTCCTGAGCCTGCCGAAGGCTTGGACCGGTTTTCTGAAGGACAACAGCCGCGGCGCCTCCTGCCTCGGCCCGCATTCCGGTTTGAAGATGCAGGAGGATCGTTTTCGACAAGCGCTTCAGGCGCTGAGCGATCCGAGGCGGACGACCGTGGTCCTGGTGACCCGCGCCGACCGGAGCGCAATCCGGGAGGCGGCGCGAACGTCGAGCGAACTTGATGGGCTCAATCTCACCAATCAGACGCTCGCCGTGAACGGACGCTTTCACGCCACTGACCCTACTGACGCGGTCGCAAGTTCACTCGAGCGGGATCAGGATGAGGCTCTCGCCTCGATGCCGGACTCGCTGCGTAAGCTGCCGCGGGACGAAATCCCACTGGTTGGGTTCGACATTGTGGGTCTCGCGGCGCTCAGGGCAGTGTTGTCGTCGTCCGGTCCACGGCTTGAGACGTCGACTGGCGAACAAGTTGGAGTGCCGGTTGACGTGCAGGGACTCGACCGTCTGGTCGATGACATCGCTCACCGCAATCGCGGCCTCATCATGGTCATGGGTAAGGGCGGCGTCGGGAAGACGACGATTGCGGCTGCCATCGCTGTCGGCCTCGCGAGGCGCGGGCATGCCGTCCACCTCAGCACGACCGATCCAGCGGCCCACGTCACGGATGTCGTTGACGCCGCGAGCCCAGGGCTGACGGTGGACCGGATCGATCCTCGGCGCGAGACGGAGCGCTATGTCGCGAAAATACTAGCGAGCCGCGGCCGCGACCTGGATGAGCAGGGCAAGGCGCTCCTGCTTGAGGACCTGGCTTCGCCCTGCACGGAGGAAGTCGCCGTTTTCCATGCCTTCTCGCACGTGGTTGCGGAGGCTCGGAGCGCCTTTGTGGTGCTCGATACGGCGCCGACCGGTCATACCCTGCTCCTACTCGATGCGACCGGGGCCTATCATCGCCAGTTGACGAGCCAATTGGAGCCGGGCGGTGCCGGCCGGGTGATCACGCCGCTGATGCGGTTGCAGGATTCCACCTACACGCAGATCATCCTGGTGACCCTGCCGGAAACGACGCCCGTTTCGGAGGCCGCCGCTCTCCAGGAGGACCTGCGGCGCGCCGGCATCGAGCCGTTCGGTTGGGTGATCAACAAATGCCTCGCCGCCTCCGGAACTCGCGATCCCCTGCTGCGGGCGCGGATTGCCAGAGAGCGGATGCAGATCGCTCGTGTTCAGGACAGCTTGGCCAAGCGCGCTTTCATCATGGCGTGGCGAAGCAAGCCTCCCATCGGCATCGAGGAGCTGGAGACGTTATCGATGCCGAGTTCTTGATCACGTTCAGCTCGATCGCGATCTGGTCTCCCCCTATCGGGATCACGTCTTCATTGCCCGATCGCAGGATATGGCGAGATCAGGGGCCGAGTTTGTTGCGGTCGTTGCGACGCAGCGACGGCGAAAATCCCCGCCCGCCCGTCGGGCAAATCGGCCGCTCAGTTTTGTTGGATTCGCGGCGCGCGCTCTCCTCTCATGGCCTGTCGAGCTGTCAATTCTATGTGCGCCGATGGACTGATTTCGTCAGCCAGTTCAGCTGGATCACTCGTGTCCAGTCCCATCGGCAAAAATATTCTTGTTTCCATTTTTCAGAATTTGATGTTCACTCCGCTCGTCCCGCCTCGATCTGAGGGGCGTATCGCGGTCGTCACGAACGTGGGGTGCGGGATGCGATGGGCGTATCGAACCGCAGCGCGAGCGATCGTGCCGACGAACGGTTTGATGCGCACGATCAAGCCGTGTGGTCCTGATCTCCCGGTGCTGAGATCAAGTTCGCGCCGACGATGGCGCTGATGACAGGGGCAAGACAGCCGGTCCCTGGGGAGAGCACGGAGTAAGCCGTAAAGCCATCGCGCAGGGAAGGCCGGGATGTCCCAGCCGAACCTGTGGTTCCTGCCCCGTGCATTTCTTTCGCACGGGGGCCATGGGGGCGGCGAGCTCCCGGTCTTCCCTGCGCCCTCTGTATTCAAGGGGGCAAACGAACAGCAAAGCTCGGGCGCCGATGCGCCGCGAGAAGGTGATCTTATGTCTCTCCACGTCATTGCGAGGCGCCCTTGCGCCGAAGCAATCCAGGGCTCAGCGCGCGACTCTGGATTGCTTCGCTTCTGTTCAGCCCGGGGACATAGCTGACGGGTGTTCGGGGAGATGGTTGACACTTCAAAATCGGCTCGATTCGTCAAGCA